>NZ_JBNDJR010000001.1:0-1010697 GCF_050435065.1 Paenibacillus sp. 4624 | reverse complement strand
GCTCGCTTCGCTCCTTTTACCGATTCCATCCCTCCGCTGGCTTGCCTCCCTCTTATTCCAAACGAAATGGAAGAAACTTGCGGGCGGCGGGCAGGGAAAAGAGTGTGGAGGGGGCGCTGGACGCTGCGGGATGGATCGGTGTCGGGCGCTGGTTATCCCCGGATTTCTGATTCTCTCCTTTCCAAGGAGGAAATCCGGTTATAAACGCGCTCGCTTCGCTCCTTTTACCGATTCCATCCCTCCGCTGGCTTGCCTCCCTCTTATTCCAAACGAAATGGAAGAAACTTGCGGGCGGCGGGCAGGAAAGAGCCGATTATTCTAGAAAGTTATGTAAAAGGTTTTTTGAAAGTGAGGTCTGAAATGTTGAGTAAACGTCCCGCATGCTCCATGCAAAGTCTTGATCTATAAACAACGACGGTTGTTTGTATGGAGCTGGAGTAGTAACCGTCTTAATATCCAATTCGGTAATTGTTTATAGGATAGGCTTTGCAACCTTGAATTTTATTTTTAAGGAGCAGAGTGACCATGAAATATGTAAACGCCGATGTCATTTTACCAGAAGAACTATTAATAGAAATACAGAAATATATTCAAGGCAGCATGGTTTACATTCCAATACCTGAAGGCCACAGAAAAAAGTGGGGAGAAAATTCGGGAAGTCGCACATATTTAAGCCAAAGAAACGAGACAATACGTCAACAATATTTCGATGGATTAACGATTGCTGCACTCTCTGAAGAGTATTGTCTTTCCAGCGATAGTATCAAAAAAATTATATATTCAAAAAAGTAAGGCCTATAAATATCACATCATATTTGTATGGTGTGATTTTTTTTGTGCAATAAACTTTTCTAATTATCTTTTATATATTTTTTAAGATGCGCCTTTGCTAAGCTTGAAGAAATAACTTTATAGGAGGAGCGGCTTGTGATTCTAATTACAAAAGCTGAACGACAAGATAAACATATTCTCAAAAATGTAATGACTTAATTCCTTCATGATTTGTCCGAATTTAATCAATACATAGAGATGAATCCCCCGAAATGGTCTATTCGAATTTAATGTACTGGATTGGTTCTTTGAAAAGGAAGGATTAAACACCGTACTTTATACGCTTGCACGATCAAAAAATGAAAGGTTTCAATTTGGTTCAAAGCGGCCCATTCTCTAATCAGGGGAATTTGCTGATTATGTTTTGAATTCATTTTTCATCATGAGAAACTATCGCCGGCAGGGTCTAGGCAGGGCTGCATGCAAAGCGTTGTTCAAACATTTTCTTGGGAGATATGCTGTTGGTCAAATTATAACCAACATTCCTGCAATTCAATTTTGGAAAAATGTGTACACATCATTCGATATAGATTTTTATGAAGAAGAGGAGAACGAAGGAGTCATTATATTGAAGATCATTACAGCAGATCAATCACACTACGAATATATTAAAGAGCAGGACCACCATATTTTAGAGAAGCTGATCCTACCGAAAATTATGGCTGATGAGATCTTTATCATACAGGATGAAGAGCAGAACAATATTGGATGGATTCGGTACAGCTTTTTTTGGGACAACACACCTTTTATGAATATGCTCTGGATTGAAGATGTACATCGAAATGAAGGAATAGGTACGAAGGCGGTTCTTTTTTGGGAAAATGAAATGAAGAAGCAAGGTTTTCCTTTGGTCATGACGTCTACATTAGCAAATGAAGGGGCGCAGCATTTTTATAGGAAATTAGGCTATCGAGATTCAGGGTGTTTGATGCTTGAGGACGAACCTTTAGAAATCTTACTCACCAAAAAACTGAAGTAGCTTTCTCCAAACAAATATTAAAACGACAAATAACCTCATCGCTAATTAACGCGAATTGAGGTTGTTAGTTGTCGTATTATGATGATTCCTCACCCAAACCGATGGATGTAATCAGCCCTGAATCAATCCTGAATCACTGCGCGATTTGATCGCGAATAGATTGCAGTATTTTTTTCTCCAGCCGTGAGACCTGCACCTGGGATATTCCCAGCCTGCTTGCCACTTCCGATTGGGTTTGGTCCCGATAATATCGCAGATAGACGATGAGTCTTTCCCGCTCACTGAGACCGCCAATTGCTTCATTTAGCGCCAGCTTGTCAAACCACTTCTCCTGAGATTCGTCCGCGATCTGATCCATCAGTGTAATCGGATCACCGTCATTCTCGAATACTGTCTCATGAATGGAGGTCGGCGGTTTGTTAGCCTCCTGGGCGAATACCACTTCCTCCGGGGTAACCCCCAGTTCAGCGGCCACTTCCTTAATTGTGGGCAGTCGATCCAGATGTTTGGACAATTCATCCCTCTTCTTGCGAACTTTATTGGCCATCTCTTTCAGCGAACGACTGACCTTCAAGGTTCCATCATCCCGTAGGAAACGCTGAATCTCACCAATAATCATCGGCACCGCATACGTCGAGAATTTCACGTCGTAACTGAGATCGAACTTGTCCACTGACTTGAGCAGGCCGATACAACCAATCTGGAACAGATCCTCCGGTTCATATCCCCTGTTCATAAAACGCTGCACGACGGACCAGACGAGTCTGATGTTGCAGTTCACCAGCGTATCCCGTGATTCATGGTCACCCGACTGACTGAGCGCAATCAGCCGTTTGACCTCGGCATCGTCCAAGTAGGTCTGTGAAGATGGTTTCACTTCAGCATCCATAAGAACACCAACCCCTAATTATACAATGCTTTCTTGGATTCAATCCTTTTTTTCATCTTGATGGAGGTGCCTCTGCCGGGCTCACTGCTGACTTCGAATTCATCCATAAAATTTTCCATGATCGTAAAGCCCATGCCCGACCGCTCAAGTTCGGGTTTGGATGTATACAGCGGCTGTTTGGCTAGATCAAGATCTTCGATGCCTTCACCGCGATCCTCTACAATAATCGTAATCATATCGTCACGAATCTCGGCTTGAATGGTCACAACACCTTCCGGATTGTTATTGTATCCGTGGATGATGCTGTTGGTCACCGCTTCGGAGACAACCGTTTTCAGATCACTAAGCTCGTCCATCGTTGGATCAAGCTGAGAGATAAAAGCTGCAACGGTAACCCGTGCAAACGATTCATTCTCCGACTTGGCCGCAAATTGCAGATTCATGAAATTTGTCCCTGTTCCTTCATTCATGAGACGACCTCCAGACCTGAGAGGGCAGTGCCCTCATTTTCGTATATCGGCATGATCTTGAACAATCCCGACATTTCCAGCAAACGGTATACCGGCGGATTCACATCACAGACGACCATTTTGCCGCCTTTATTTTTGATCAACTTGTATCTTCCCAAAATAACACCTAGGCCTGAACTGTCCATAAATTCGAGGTCTTTCAAACTCAGCACCAGATGTTCACATTGTCTGCGCTGTATCGCTTCATCCATCTGCATACGTACCATGTCAGCTGTATGGTGATCCAGCTCCCCGGATAATCGCACAATCAAAATCCCGCGGTGATGCTCCATGTCCACATTCAAATTCACGTTTGCCCACTCTCCTCCCTGTCTTAGAACAAGGTTTTCTACGTTGCCAAAGGCTTTTCCTGCCCCCCGACAAAACTAGAAGAAAACCCCTATTTAACTACAAAAACCGTTCCAGTCCCAGGGAGAATGGCGCTTCCTGCCGCTTAATCAAACAAGTTCGAGGTTGTACGCTTGAACAGCTTCCACCAGCCTGCCTTACCCACGTCTTGCGGAGCCTGAATATCAAACTCTTTAATTACCTCGTTGCCTTGATATACGACGAGTTTACCTACACTCTGACCAGCCTTAATTGGAGCCTTCACTTCTTTGGCTACAATCAGCTCATGCCGGATATCTGTCGACTTCGCTCCTTTACGCATCAGAACACTGTAGTTTTGCGCAGCATTCAGCGGCATCTCCGCGACATCACCTTTTTCAATCTTCAGACTGCCCAGCAGATCACCTGCTTTGTACAGTGCCTTCATCGTGTATTGTGCAAATGCATAATCAAACATGGAGGATACTTCACTGTTCCGGGTTTTTGTATTCGGCTCGCCAAGGACTACCGCAACGACACGCAGCCCATCTTTAGAAGCTGTAGCCGACAGACAGAATTTCGCTTCGGATGTGTACCCCGTTTTCAAGCCGTCTGCGCCTTGATAGAAACGTACCAGTTTGTTTGTATTTACGAGCCAGAACGGCTTCTCGGAATCTTTACGCAAGTAGTCCTGATATGCACCCGTGTACTTCGTAATCCCCTGATGTTTTAGCAGTTCGCGGCTCATCACCGCGATATCGTGCGCAGAGGAATAATGATTATCCACCGGCAGACCGTTCGCGTTGGCAAAACGTGTATCCTTCATGCCCAGCTCCTGCGCACGCTCGTTCATCATCTGTACAAAAGCCTCTTCCGAGCCAGCAAGCTTCTCGGCCATCGCGACAGATGCATCATTGCCGGAGGCCATGGCAATGCCTTTTAACATGTCATCCACGCTCATCTCTTCCCCAGGCTCCAGAAAAATCTGTGAGCCCCCCATAGACGCCGCATATTCACTCGTTCTTACCTTATCCGTTAACTTCAGTTTGCCTGAACTAATCGCTTCCATGGTAAGTAACATGGTCATAATTTTCGTTATGCTCGCCGGAGGCAGCTGATCATGACTGTTTTTCTCATAAATAACAGTTCCCGTATCTGCATCCATCAGAATGGCTGAACGTGCTGATGGAGCCAAATCCGCCCCGCCAGCAGCCTTGGGTGTTTCCTCAGCCAAAGCAGAAGATGCCATTACGGGCAGCAGCATACAAAGGGTCATGAACGATGCCATTATTCTTTTTTTCACTAGGTTCCCTCCTCAAATGAATAGCGCGGTGGTAAGTCCTCGCATGTACTGCTATCCATTGTCGGCGGGTTTGAAGTAAATTATTCCAATCTCAGCAGGTTTTCCCTAACTTTTTATCTGAAGATACACTAAAGTGCAGCGAACACAAGTCCATGAAAGATTAATTATAGGATTTTCCTATGTAAGTTATCATTTATATATATTTCTCCTATGGGCGATGTCGGCTTATGATGTATATGTCACAATTGAAATAACGTAGGAGGATGATTCAGATGTCTTTTTATGATAATAAAGTCCATTTCATAGATGGCAGGTTAGCTGATCTAACCACATACCGAGGAAATGTACTCCTTGTTGTAAACACAGCCAGTAAGTGCAGCTATTCTCGTCAATTTGACACACTTCAACAGCTGTACGAAAAGTACCATCGTTATGGTTTCGAAATTCTTGCATTTCCGTGTAACCAGTTTAACGAGAAGGAACCAGGGGACAATTCGGAAGTGAAAACTCATTGTGAAAATCAAATGAAGCTAACGTTCCCGTTATTTGAAAAAATTGAAGTCAGGGGGCTACACGCTCATCCTATCTTTCGGTTTTTAACCAATCAAGCACCGTTTCTAGGCTTTGACACTGAAACGGCTAGCGGGGAATGGATGGACCATTTTCTAAAAGAAAAATTCCCTTATATCTACAAGGGTGATGGGATCAAGTGGAACTTCACTAAATTTTTGATCGATCAG
The DNA here is from genome assembly GCF_050435065.1 of Paenibacillus sp. 4624. Taxonomy (NCBI): domain Bacteria; kingdom Bacillati; phylum Bacillota; class Bacilli; order Caryophanales; family Paenibacillaceae; genus Paenibacillus; species Paenibacillus sp. 4624. The sequence goes on along the minus strand of NZ_JBNDJR010000001.1, from coordinate 1,005,119 downwards.
AACGGTCAGGTGCGAGGAAGATTTGAGACAACGACAGAACCATTTGACATTGAGCCAAGCATTAGATCATTGCTTTCCATGTAAATGCATATAATCATTCTCATATTTCATTTTATAAAAAAAGAAACAACCCATTGAGCAAACATCATTCAATGAATTGTTCCTTATTCAATCCGTCAAACTAAAGATTTGGAACTGTTCAATCTTCAGTTCCTCATTACATCTTAGGAATGACCGCCAGTACGAGCGCCAAGAAAGCTTCTCGTACACGCTCCGTCGTTTCCATTACCTCGTCATGAGACAAAGGCTGATCCAAGATACCCGCTGCCATGTTACTGATGCAAGAAATGCCGAGCACTTCAATGCCCGCATGGCGAGCTACGATCACTTCAGAAACGGTGGACATCCCTACTGCATCGGCACCGAGAGTACGAAGCATTCTGATCTCTGCTGGAGTTTCGTAGTTAGGGCCAAGCAGACCTGCATACACACCTTCTTGCACATTAAAACCTTGAGTTGCTGCCGTATCCTTGGCAAGTGCACGAAGACGACGGCTGTAGGCTTCGGATAAATCGGGGAAGCGTACGCCAAGCGCGGCATCATTCGGACCAATTAACGGGTTTTTGCCTGTCATATTCAAATGATCAGAGATAAGCATCAAGTCGCCCGCTTGATAAGAAGTATTTACGCCGCCCGCTGCATTCGTTACTAGCAGACTGCTTACGCCCAGCGCTTTCATGACACGTACCGGGAATGCCGTCAATTCTGGGCCGTATCCTTCGTACATATGAAAGCGGCCTTTCATCATTACAACCGGACGACCTTGGATCGTGCCAAGCAACAGTTCGCCTTCATGTCCTTCTACAGTGGACACCGGGAAATGTGGAATATCCTGATACGCAATGTTGACGCCATCTTCAATTAGTTCAGCCAGAACGCCGAGACCTGACCCGAGAATCAAACCGACCTCCGGCTTGATGGAGCTTTTGCTTTGAATATAAGATGCTGCCTCTGCAATCATCTGTTGGTTTAGTGTTGTCATGAGATGTTGTTCCTCCTTGAGTAGTAACGAACCGTTTATGATGTAGCAGGGTTGTCATGCCTACACCTGTGTTGGCGTAAAAAATCAGAAATTTAACATGCAACCCGCATATGTAGAAAGAACGGCGTTGGTTGATTTGAAATATAAGTTAACTTAAAACGCTAAAGCATTCTTTTTCATGCTTCAAACCATGCGCTAAGCCTTATTTTGCACGCGGATGATGGGTCTCATAAATTTCTTTCATCGTCTTGCGCCCATGCTGACTGTATTGCTGTCCAGGCTGTTCGACATGACCAAGCATGTCCTGCACCGCACGAGTGTCAGCTCCGCTCGCAATGAGGTGAGCCGCAAATGAATGGCGCAGCGTATGCGGTGTAATTTCACCCGAGATACCCGCGTCCACAGCAGATTTTTTCAGCAACTTCCAGAATCCCTGCCGGGTCAAACGTCTGCCGGATACATTCACAAATAATGCCTGCTCGTCCGTTCCTGCTTTAAGCAATTGTTCACGGAACTCGTCTATATATACGCTCGTCCAGTGAGCAGCCGGTGCACCAATCGGAAGAATGCGCTCTTTCCCCGCTCCGCCGCAACGAATGAATCGCATAGCAGGCTGCACATCCCGTACATCCAGCGCAATCAGTTCCGACACCCGGATGCCCGTAGCATATAACAACTCCAGCATGGCTCGATCTCGAACGCCTTGCGGGGAACTGACGTCAGGAGAGGCAAGAAGCAGTTCGATCTCCGGAATCGTAAGAACTTGTGGAGGTGTCTTGTCGGCTTTGGGTGCTTCCACATCAAACGTAGGGTCCTGTACAATCTCGCCGCGCCGCATCAGAAAATGGAAATAGGATCGCAAGGATACGATACTGCGAGCAATCGTTGCATTCGCACGGCCGTCCTGTTTGAGCTGGCCTGCAAATAACACAACATGTGTTCGTCTAACCTCACTCGCTTCACGAATTCCATATTCCTTTCTTACAAATTCAACGAACTTGTCCACATCTCGAAGATAGGATTCCAGTGTGCTACTAGACATTCCTTTATCTTCTTCCAGGTATAAAGCATAGGCGTGTATGGTCTGATTCATGTACAACACTCCTCATCTGACAGCAATGCCAAACGGCAGGCTGCTTTCCGTATTTGCATCCCTGATGGACCGAACCACTCACGCCTGCAGCTACTCACCGTACCAATAGAAGAGACGAAGCCGCTCCGCCATCGTAGGACGCGCTTCTCCCGTGCCTGGCCAATCCGTTTCCTGAAATACCTTAACCGCATTGCCCGTTGGCATCTGATACTGATCCACAGGTGAAATCCAGCCGTTAAACAGATCGAGTACATGGTAAAACAGATACACCAGCGCAGCAAAAAACACAATAAATCGTATAAAACGGAGCCCTCTCCGCACAGATATAATCATTGGAACTGTCCCCTCCCATATTTCAAGTCCAGTATCGTTCTTGAAACAGGGTATGTCCCAATGTCCGGGAATATGCCTTGACGAGTGAACCATAAGCCAGGTTCGTGACCAAAAAAGCTCCCCCGTCAAAACCGCCGGTGAGAGCTTGAAGATAGGCTATGTTATTCTTCATCTTTGGGCTTTTGTTCATTTTTAGCTTTGCAACGATAACAAATTCCATGAAAGTCCAGTCGGTGATCTACGACCGAAAAGTTAAATTCCCGCTCCAGTCGTTCTTCAAGCGGTCCAAGCCAGTCCTCACGTATTTCATCCATACTTCCGCATTGCACGCAGATTAAGTGATGATGGTGATGCTTGGATGTATCTCCGCGCAGATCATAACGCGCTACACCGTCGCCGAAGTTGATTTTCTCTACAACATGCAGCTCACTCAATAGTTCGAGGGTACGGTACACGGTTGCCAGACCGATTTCGGGAGCCTTTTCTTTAACGAGCATGAATACATCCTCTGCACTCAGATGATCTTCTTCATTCTCTAAAAGTACTCTTACGGTGGCTTCCCGCTGGGGCGTTAATTTATAACCTTGGGACTGTAGTTGCTGCTTAATTTTATCAATCCGTGCTTCCATTTTCTCCCTCCCCCTAGGAAATCACTGCACACTGCAACTTAACCCACTCTTTTCATTATAGGGGGAGTTCAATATCAAAGTCAACATTTTAGGACATGCAGTACAAGCTAGACAGGAAGCAACATCGGCGTGACCCAGCGCATCATTAAGCAAAATATTTTATGTAGAGACTAGGAGATAAAAGGCATATTATGAAACGTTAATTATCCAAAAAAATAAGATTAAATCCCTTAATTTCAATTAAACCAAATGTATTTGAATTTAAACTGCAATTAGGTTCTTAATATGATTTATTGTCTTATATATTTTACATAGAGCTACTGTAGTCGTGTCCATTGCTATTCTTTCTTATGAATTTGCGGTCGGATTATCGAAGATTCATAAATCTGTTTTAGATTAAAAAAAATCCACAAATACCTTCTAAAAAGTAAAAAGAGAAACTTATTTTTTCATTTTAACATTTTACAAATATAGATAAAAATGTTTAGACAAACCATTTTAAATCTCATAAAGTCATTATAGAGATAATACATAATAAAGGAGATTAAACAATGAAGAAATTGAAATTACTTTTAGCATTAATTATTATTTTAGCTACATTCCCAAATTATATTGTAAATGCTGCAGAAATAGAACGTAATGTTCTGTTAGGTATTCCTTTTTATCACGATGACGGTCGAGTTATTTCTAGTCCCACTGACGGAAACTATAGTGCAAGCAAGGCCTTTTCGCTGATTGGGAAAATGACTGCAACTATTGATGAAAATGTAGCACTTACTGGTATTGGGTTATCAGCAAGCAATAGTGGCTTTGATACAACTGTTAAGCTCTATGATATTGATGGGAAAATACTATTTTCCCAAGTCATTAACGGAACCACTTTAATGCGAAATGGTTTTCCATTGAATAACGCTCACAAAATCACAATAGAAACATCAGGATCCCAAGATATGAAGATATACGGTCTAACATTAAGAACTTTAGATCCAAAATCAACTACAACTCCTATTCCTACACCAACTCCCTTACCAGTTCCAGAGCAAGGAGGTGCTAAAGCAATGCTAACTGTTACTTTAATAAATGGATTCGAAAAAGAATACGATTTACCAATGAAAGATGTCGATGCCTTCTTGAATTGGTATGCTTCTCGTGATGAGGGTAGGGGTCCCGGATCATATGCAATAGATAAGTACATAAATAACAAAGGCCCCTTTAGCAAACGTAAGGACTACGTTGTTTTTGATAAAATTCTTATCTTTGAAATTAGTGAGTATACGGAAGGATAAATTAATCCCCCGCCGACCGATTAAGGTTAAGGTGGGGGATTAATTTATGCTCTCAGATATTATTCAATAGCATCGGCGTGACCCAGCGCATCATTGCGGGGGTAATCCACGTTTCAAAAGAGGCCACCCCCAGCAGCAGTACCGCCATAACTACGGTCAAAATAACATAGGATGCAAACGGTCTTTGACGGCCTGGTGCACGGTGCATCAAAACGCGATTGCGTATGATATATAACGAGAACGTCATTGCAGCCACACTGCAGATCAGCAGGATTGGAATGACGAACAGATTATGCGGCGCTACGGATACAAGTGCAAACAGCAGCCCTTTCCACGAGTACTGTCCGACGAGATAACCTACGGTAAAACCGATCAGTACCCCTTTTAAAAAATCCAGAACCAGTATGCCTGGCAAACCTACAACAGACAAGCCGAGAATAAAGATTAACCCGACCCATTTTAGATGAAGCATGGCAATATCCCAATAAGCGGTGTGCTCTGTCCCTTGCGAACTATGTTGCACCGTCATGAAAAAATTGCCCAAATAGGCTTCGAGATCCTGGCGCTGTTCCAAGGAAAGAGCGTTGACCATCAATGCGCCAAAGATGACACCGACCAGAAACAAGACAGCGACGAATACATATAACGAGGTTTGCCCTTTGAACGTAAAATAAGAAGAACGCATACAGGTACGAGTCCCCTTTCCGGTTATCCTGCTGCAAGGAGATATAAGACATATCAAACGTAAGACTTAATCATCCTTATGATTCAGCTTATGAACCTGGGCTCACCTGTATGACTTCTTGTCCGAATTATAACAACCTGCTCTACTCATCATACTCGTTCTACATTTTCTGAGATGTCCGCTCTTTGGTTGCGACCTTACCGTATGTGCCCCCACCGCCAGAGGACAATGTCAGTTGGCCATTACGAGCCGCTACGATCAATTCAGCGAGCACCGAACCAACGACCTCGGCTAGTTGAGCTTCGTCTGTACGATGCAAGACAGCCATCTCTGTTCCAAAACGATCCAGCAGTTGACGCAACTTGGCTTTGCCAAGGCCTGGAATGAACTCAAGCGGAACCTGATAATAGTATGGTGGCCTGTCTGCTGGAAGCTTCGGTTGCTCACGGTCAGCAATAGCCAGAATACGATCCAGCACCCCTTGAACAAGCTTTGGGCTACCACAAAGAGCACAACGTTCAGCGGATAGATCCTTCTCATCCATAACGCTACCACATGCTGCACAATAGGTCCGGTGATACTTACCGAGTCTTGGATTCAAACCATAATTGGCCGCAATCCTTCTCCCCTCTTCCCCTAGCAATGCCATACGGAATTCGTCAAAAGAAGGCGATGCAATCTGTAACTCATTGTATTCCCGCCCGATTTTACCTAGCGAATGCGCATCCGAATTCGTTAGAAACGGAACCTGATCCAGTTCCCGAATGTAACTCGCCATAGAGGAATCCGAGCTTAGACCCAGTTCAACCGCATCCACTAGGCTCGTGTCCAGCACATCCGCCATACGTGGCGCTGTGCTACCATAGATGCCCTTATGCGGTGTAAACACGTGAGCGGGTACAATAAGCCCGCCGCGTGCCTTGATCTCCGCTTGCATCTCAAGAGCAGGTACATATACCCGCTGGGAGCTGAGATTTACATTTTTCATATAACGTGTCATCCAGGTTGTAAAAGACTTTATTGTACCCAGATCCCGGAAGTAGGCGAGCATGTGGAACTCACGCATCTCAGGCTCGCGAAGCTCGATTTCGGTTCCGAGCAGAATGGTTGTATCCTGATACGCAATACCGCCGCCCTCAACCTCAGACATCGTACCGTTCTCCAGCAGCTCCTCAATATCCCTCTGCACAACCGGAGAATGGCAATCAATGACCCCAAGCAAATGAACTCCTTTACGAGTGGAAGCCTCCCGGGCTATATTCTCAAAAGTTAAGTCACGGCTGCCGCTGATTTTAACCGCCTCACCACGTGACGTGCGTCCGATGTGGATATGCAGATCCGCATAACACGGCTCCCACAGCGGTAGCGTTCCCTTTTGATTTTGCATGATTAAAACCGTCCTGTCGTTTTGTAAATATCCCACGCATACACAGCCATCATCGTTTTGGCATCACTGATCCGATTTTCGTCCATCAGCTTGTACGCTTCCTCCAGCGTAATCTCCGATACTTCAAGAAACTCGTCTTCGTCCAGGGCCATCTCTCCAGCTTCCAGCTCTTCGGCGATATACAGGTGAATGATCTCGTCCGCGAAGCCTGGTGAGGTGTAGAAAGACCGCAGATGACGGAGCGACTTGGCTTCATATCCCGTTTCTTCCTTCAATTCACGCGCCGCTGCCACCTCTGGCTCTTCACCCGGATCAAGCTTGCCCGCAGGAATTTCCACTTCGGTACGCCCCATCGCCTGACGGTATTGATCCACGACCAGCATGCGATCTCCCCTTAATGCCAGTACCGCTACCGCTCCTGGGTGTTTGATAATCTCTCGGGTCGCCGTCTGCCCGTTTGGCAGCTTCACTGTGTCTACCTGAAGTGAGATCACTTTGCCCTCAAAAATGGGCTTGGTGGATACCGTCACTTCATCAAGCTTAGGATTCGCAGGCTGCGGTGCATAGATGGATGCAGCTGTTGTTTTTGATTTCATGTGGACTTCAGCTCCGTTTCATTTGTGTTGAGTTCAATTGAACTGAGCTAATTTACACGGACACTCCGATGACAGAAGAAACTTCCAATCGCTGTTATCCCCAGATTTTTTGATTCTCTTGTTGCAAAGGTAGAAAATCCGGTGATAAAGGCGACCGCTTCGCTTTTCCAGTTTTTTTCTGTCCTCTCCGTTGATGTGTAAAAAATTCGTTCAATTGAACTGAGATGTATAAAATGGCGATTTCAGGCATATGGTGAGCCTATACGAATTTTATCGTGTGTACAAGTCTAATACGTACATCGAGAACCAAGGGGGACTCACCAAATGAAAAGTTATCTCACACCGCAATCAGCACATGTGGTCGGACAAGCCAGACAAGTACAGCTTATCCTTAGACAGTGGATGCGTGAATGGGGCTCCGAAACCAAACTAGTCGACATGCTAGCCGGACGCAAAGGCTAGAAGGTTTAACATTGTTCAAAAAGTCCGAACCCGGTCTGCACCGAATTCGGACTTTCATTTTTTTTCAGAGAACGCTACGCTTCTATCATCCCATAGAGTATCTTTTATTTCGATCGCTTACTTTCCTTTTGCCGTTTCCTGCACAATCGCGATAACGACTTGGGAAAGTTTCACAATGTCTGCAGCGCGAATGCGTTCTTTGGTTGTGTGAATATCTTCATACCCCACAGCCAGATTCACCGTTGGAATGCCGAAGCCGTTAAAAATGTTCGCATCACTGCCGCCACCAGAAGCAAACGTGCTTGTTTCCAAACCCAGGCTTTGAATCGCCCGCTGGGCAAGTTGCACTACCTCATGGTCGTCATGGAATCCGAATGCTGGATATTTAATCTCACTGCGGAACTCTGCGGTTGCACCATATTTGCGACATGTCGTCTCCAAAGCTTCACGCATTTGGGCAATTTGCTGTTCAATTTTCTCCTGCACAATACTGCGGGCCTCCGCATCGATCTGAACAAAATCACATACGACGTTCAATGCAGAGCCGCCTTGGAATTTGCCAATATTCGCTGTCGTTTCGTCGTCAATGCGTCCAAGCTTCATCGCTGCAATCGCTTTGGCTGCAACCTGAATGGCACTGATTCCATCTTCCGGATTCACACCGGCATGTGCCGACTTGCCATAGATTTTCATCTCAATCTCCGCTCTTGCTGGAGCAGCCACGCAGATCGTACCCACCGCTCCGTTAGAATCCAGCGCATAACCAAAGGCAGCATCGATATCTTTCGGATTCATTGCTCGTGCACCGACAAGACCGGACTCTTCCCCGACCGTAATCACAAACTGAATTTTGCCATGCGGAATGTTGTTCTCCTGAATGACACGAATAGCTTCAAACAGAGCCGCAATGCCCGCCTTGTCATCCGCTCCCAGAATTGTTGTGCCATCACTGCGAATCCATCCGTCCTCGCCAAGCTCCGGTTTGATTCCCTGTCCGGGGGTTACGGTGTCCATGTGACATGTGAAGAGCATCGGCTCTACACCTTCCACACCTGCAGCTTCCAGTGTAACAACCAGATTTCCCGCACCATGCCCTGTCTGGTTCATCGTATTGTCCTCATAGACGTTAAGGCCAAGATTTGCGAATTGTTCTTTTAACACCTTGGATATGTTCTGTTCATTTTTTGTTTCGCTATCAATCTGCACTAGATCCATAAATTGCTGAATCACACGCTGTTCATTAATCATTAGACTTTCCTCCCTATCGTAGATACGGTACAATACAGGTACTATGGCTTGTTCAAAAGTTCTGAAAGGAGTTCTCTCTTCATGCAAAATAAGAAATGGTTCAAAATTGTGATCTATCTCATGCTGGCAGCCATGGTTGGCTCCACTCTTTTCATTGCGCTGGAACCGTTGCTGTTTGGATAGTCACTACGATCTGAAGCTCTTCTAACGCGCTGTCTACAGACGCTGGAGGGCTTCTTCTTCTGTACTCCATATCAGGTCATATGGGAATATACGCTGAAAATAAGGCACAATATCCCGGGCTACCTGCTCAATCGTGTATGACTTCCCCGTGATATCCTCCAAAGAAGTCACACCATACTGTTCAATTCCGCATGGAATAATGCCCTGAAACCCGGCATGTTGAATACCTGAGGTAATGTTAAAAGCAAACCCGTGACTCGTCACAAATCCACGTCGATGCTTGCACCGGTTAAACTTGATGCCGATGGCAGCAATCTTCAGGTCACCGATCCATACGCCTGTATATCCCTCTTTACGGCCGGATACAACGTCCTGGTCAGCGAGATAATCGATCATCACCTGCTCCAGCTTACGCAAGTAACCATGCAAATCCAATTCCTCATCCCGACCAAGCACTAACAAAGGGTAACCTACCAATTGACCCGGCCCATGATAAGTAATATCACCGCCGCGATCAATTTGAAACAAGGATATCCCTTGAGCTTTCAACTCTTCCTCACTCCAAAGCAGATGCTCCGGATGATTCTGTGATCCAATCGTATAGGTTGGTGGATGCTGTAAAAGCAACATCTGTTCAGGACCTTCACCTTCGTCCAATTGTTGCACAATTGATTTCTGAAGATTCCATGCCGCTTCATAATCAAGCATAGGTATGTATGCCACATTCAGCGGTTTGCCCATACTTTCCCACATCCTTCTGCCCATGGTTTAATATATGAAAATATGTCTGTCTCTAGACAGCCAGAAAAGTGCACGGCCCGAGGCACATACACTTTCCCGTCATTTTATATCATAAACTTAATACACTTTCGTTTCCATATTGTACCCTTCCAGATTTTCCTTGACACGTTGCAAGAAGCGGCCACAGATGACGCCATCCAGAATCCGATGATCCAGGGAAAGACACAGGTTAGCCATGGACCGCACCGCGATCATATCGTTAATGACAACCGGTTTTTTCACTATGGACTCAAACGTAAGGATAGCCGCCTGTGGGTAATTGATAATCGGCTGGGACAGGATCGAACCGAATGAACCTGTATTGTTCACCGTAAATGTACCACCCTGCATGTGATCCAGCTTCAGCGTGCCTTCACGGGTTTTACGAGCCAGGTCATCAATCTCACGAGCAAGACCTGCGATATTGCGCTGATCTGCCTGTTTGATGACAGGTGTAAGCACCGAATCCTCTGTACCTACAGCCATGGACAGGTTAATATCCCGCTTGACAATAATTTTATCAACTGCCCATACCGAGTTCATGATCGGGTAATCTTTAATCGCATTGACGACTCCCTTCATCATGAATGAAAGATAGGTCAGGTTAATGCCCTCTTTCCGTTTGAACTCATCCTTCAATTTGTTGCGCAACATGACGAGGTTGGTTACATCCACCTCAATCATTGTCCACGCATGAGGAATTTCAGATACACTTTGACGCATATTACGCGCTATGGCATTACGCACTGGGGTAACATCGATAAAATATTCTGATCTTCCTTGTCCGCCGCCTTCCACTTCAATCTGTGGAATTTTCGGACTTTCGGTCAGATGGATTCCCGAATGACGCACAGGAACGCCCGCATCGGATGCAGGAAGTGTCTGTCCTGCTACGCCGTTCGCAGCTATTGATGACGTAGTTGCACCAGCATCTCTGATTCCGCTAAACGGGGAAGACGATGAAGCCTGTGCAGCAATGTTAGATGTTTGAACGGGTGCTTGTACTGTGTTTGCCTGTCCGCCCTGTGCAACATAAGAAAGCACGTCTTTACGTGTAATCCGGCCGCCGGCGCCTGTTCCCTGAACATGTTGCAGATTCAACCCATGCTCTGCTGCCAGGGATTGCACCGCAGGAGAATAACGATGGCGCATCGGCTGATTCGGATCAAACGCAGCTGCGTTTGTGCCCGTAGCAGGAGATTGACCTGCATTACGCTGAACCTGAGCTTGCTGCGATGGTTGTTGCTCGCCCGCAACAGGTGTAACTTGTTCCGCCGTATCTTCATCAGTAGCAACGACTTGCATACGGCAGATGGCCTCACCTACCGCAATGGTCGTTCCTTCTTCCACCAATAGATCACCCATAATGCCATCCACCGTAGACGGTATCTCGGCATTCACTTTATCCGTAATGACTTCACAGATCGGCTCGTACTGTTCCACACGGTCACCCGGTTTTTTCAACCATTTGCCTATGGTAGCCGAGACCAGGGATTCTGCGAGCTGCGGCATAATGACCTCGATCCATTTCATACGTTCAGCCATTGATTTATCACTCCAAACTTTGTTCTATCTTTATTGATCAATACGCTGCAAGTTCGCGCATGGCTGTTTTGGCTTTATCCTTGCTCAGCATATAAAATTTCTCCAACGTAGGACTGATTGGCATAGCTGGTACATCTGGACCACACAAACGCTGAATAGGCGCATCCAGATCAAACAAACATTCCTCACTGATGATTGCCGCAACTTCTGCGCCTACACCACCTGTTTTGTTATCTTCGTGTACGATCAGCACCTTGCCTGTCAACCGGGCGGAAGCGATAATGGCTTCACGGTCGAGCGGTTGCAGTGTACGCAGGTCCAGTACGTGTGCCGTAATGCCCTCTTCCCGTTCCAATTCCTCTGCGGCCTGCATGACAAAATGCAGTGGCTGACTGTATCCGATGACCGTAATATCAGCACCTTCACGAAGGACATTGGCCTTACCGATTGGAACGATGTAATCATCCTCAGGCACATCTTCCTTGATCAACTTGTAACATTTTTTATTTTCGAAAAAGAGTACCGGGTCAGGGTCACGGACTGCCGCTTTAAGCAATCCTTTGGCGTCATACGCCGAGTAAGGAGCGATGATTTTGAGTCCCGGCGTTCCAAAGAAAATGGATTCCGGACATTGAGAGTGGTACAAGCCGCCGAAGATCCCGCCGCCGATTGGCGCTCGAATTACGATTGGACAGCTCCAATCATTGTTAGACCGATAACGGATTTTGGCCGCCTCACTAATAATCTGATTTGTTGCTGGCAGCATAAAGTCCGAATATTGCATTTCCGCAATCGGCTTCATGCCGTACATTGCCGCACCGATCGCCACACCGGCAATCGCAGATTCAGACAATGGCGTATCCATGACACGCATCTCGCCGAATTGATCCTGCAACCCTTTGGTTGTGGTGAACACGCCACCTTTTACACCGACATCCTCGCCAAGAACAAAAACATTCTCGTCCCGTTCCATCTCTTCTTTCATTGCGAGACGGATTGCATCAATATATTCCATCATAGCCATGATTACCGTCCCCCTTCTTCGCTGTCTGCATAGACATGCGTCAGCGTGTCCTCAGGTTTAGGATATGGCGCATTGTCTGCATATTCAGTTGCTTCTTTCATTTCGAGCGCAAGCTGGGAAGCCAGATCCGCATCCCGGGCTTCATCCCAGATGCCGCATTCAATCAAATAATTTTTCATCCGAAGTACGCCGTCTTTCTTCCAGTTCTCCTCAACTTCTTCCTTGGTTCGGTAGGCCAAATCATTATCCGAAGTCGAGTGTGGAGACAAACGATACATCATCGCTTCAATCAGTGTCGGACCTTCACCGGCGATAGCACGCTGGCGCGCTTCCTTCACAGCCGCGTATACTTCGAGTGCATCATTGCCATCTACACGAAGTCCCGGGAAACCATACCCCAGTGCACGATCAGAGATTTTGCCGCTAAGCTGTTTGTGAATCGGAACCGAGATTGCATATTGATTGTTCTCACACATAATGATCACAGGAAGCTTATGCACCCCCGCAAAGTTTGCGCCTTCGTGGAAATCCCCCTGATTGCTTGAACCTTCCCCAAATGTAACAAAAGAAACAAACTCTTTCTTCTGCATTTTGGCAGCAAGAGCAAAGCCAACCGCATGAGGAACCTGCGTAGTCACTGGACTGGACCCAGTAACGATACGCAGTTTCTTGTGACCAAAGTGACCTGGCATTTGCCGGCCGCCACTGTTTGGATCTTCCGCCTTCGCAAAGGCAGACAACATCAACTCACGCGGCGTCATGCCTACGGCAAGAACAAAACCATAATCGCGATAGTAAGGCAAATAGTAATCGTGATTACGATCCAAACCAAAAGCCGCTCCGACTTGCGCTGCCTCTTGGCCTACACCGGATACGTGAAAGTTAATTTTGCCAGCCCGCTGCAAGAGCAAGCAACGTTCATCAAACTTGCGTGCAAGCAGCATGTATTTGTACATATCTAAAACTTCTCCATCGGTAAGTCCCAGTTGTTGATGTCGATGAACCGCATCTGCAGTACCTTGTGAACTCATATGAGGTACCTCCTTTTAATCAAAGCCTTTTGCAAGTCCTACTACCCGCTCTTATAACCTGGTACTAAGACTTGGCTTAACCTTATTATAATCCCTTTTGCCCAAAAAAGGAAAGTACCTTTCTCACTAGGGGGGTGTCTGACTTACATTCCAATCGCTTTCCCGTCCACGGCTAACATCGCTTCGCCCATGATTTCTGACAATGAAGGATGCGGATGTATGGTCTGTCCGACTTCCCATGGCGTTGCATCCAGCATCTGTGCCAATGAAGCTTCTGCAATCAGTTCCGTAACATGGGTGCCTATCATATGTACCCCCAGAATATCATTCGTTTGGGCATCTGCAATGACCTTCACGAATCCATCGCGACTTCCGTGAATCAAGGACTTGCCGATCGCCTGGAATGGGAACTTGCCGGTTTTGATCTCGTGTCCGCGTTCTTTAGCTTCCTTCTCAGTGAAGCCAATGCTGGCAGCTTCTGGGCGTGTATACACGCAGCGCGGAATGCGATGTGCTTCAACCGGATGCACGCTCTCACCAGCAAGATGATTGACTGCAAGTATGCCTTCGTGACTTGCGGCATGGGCCAGCTGTAACCCGCCGATGCAGTCACCAATCGCATAGATATGGCCTTCTCCAGTCTGCAAATATGGGTTAACGGCAATAAAACCGCGTTCTACTTTGATATCCGTGTTCTCAAGTCCGATATTTTCAACGTTAGCTTGACGCCCAACAGACACGAGCATTTTCTCAGCCGTCAGCGTTTCTACCTTATCTCCCGCAAGCTGCACATCAATGTTCACGTTCTGATCTTCGGTGCGGTAGCTATCCGTCATCAGTTTAGCACCAGTCAAGAAACGTACGCCCCGTTTGCCTAGTAAACGCTGCATTTCTTTCGCTATATCTTCATCTTCCGCAGGAAGCACATGAGCCGCTGTCTCAATCACCGTCACACTCACGCCAAAATCATTCAGCATAGAGGCCCATTCCAGACCGATGACACCACCGCCTACAATAAGGATTGAAGCTGGCAGCTCGTCCATGCGAAGCGCTTCATCACTGCTCATGATATATCTTCCATCCGGTTCAAGACCCGGCAGTACACGCGGACGCGAGCCCGTAGCAATAATGAGGTTCGTTGGAACGACTGTGTCCATCTCGCCGTCCTCAAACTCCACCGCTACAGCTCCGCTCTGTGGTGAGAAGATCGATGGCCCAATCACACGTCCTTTGGCGTGCACAACTTCAATTTTATTTTTTTTCATCAAATATTGAACGCCCTGATGAAGTTGCTCCACAATCGCATCTTTACGCGCCTGAACCTTCGGGAACACAAGCGTTGCTCCTGTTGTCTCGATGCCGTAGCTCTCGCTATCCTGAATTTCAGCATACATCTCGGCACTTTTCAATAGCGCCTTGCTTGGAATACAGCCACGATGCAGGCAAGTTCCACCGAGCTTGTCCTTTTCAATAATAACGACCTTTTTGCCTAGCTGGGCAGCACGGATCGCCGCAACATATCCACCCGTTCCTCCACCTAGTACAGCAACATCACATGGTATTGGCATCTCTATGTTCTCCTCTATATACTCATTTTTTGAATATAAATAATAATAAAATGACCGATGGTACCTAATTTACTTCCTACCCTCTATATGCCATTGTACTCTCCTTGAGCGGTCAACTCAAAGTTTGACCATTCTCGCATGGACAGTCTGTACATTCCAAGCTATGATATAAGCAGGGATTCCCTGTAAGCGTAACCTTTATTTTATGTCTACTTTGGCAGAAAGGGTATAATGCTCATGAATACAAAAATAGTCTTTGCGAGATTCCTCGCGATAATTGTACTCGTTATCCCCGGCTTAATGGCCATGAAGGGTTTTCTTATGATGAAAGATGCCCTGTTTCTATATTACGCCGAACATGGAAACGACATGATCGCCCCCGGCTTTCAGTGGCTCTCCTTCCTGGGCGGACTTGTACTTTTTGCCGCAGGTATGAGTTTTCTGGGGGGCTGGATTCTGTTCCGTGACCGCAAGCGTAATTATGTAGGACCACGTTTTCGCTCCAAAAAACAGTCCGAACAGGTTGAAACACCCGGAAGCAGTTCATAATTCCGGGCTTTTTTGTTTTTTCCACACACTTCATACAGACAGGATGGATTCATATGGTATCCTTTTTACTGACATTAAAGCGTCTGCTTAAAGGCATTTTCCATGCATTCAAGGACCCGAAATTTTTGGCTTTATTCGTTTTGACAGCTGCTACCTTACTCTCGGGTACGCTGTTTTATACACGTGTGGAAGGTCTCCACTGGATTGACGCCCTGTATTTCTGTGCAGTTACTCTAACGACGGTAGGACATCCCCATTTCGAGCCTTCGACCGGATTTGGCAAGGCGTTTACCGTAATTTACATGTTTGCAGGTATTGGCCTTACCTTTGCCATGATTGCCAGAATAACAGCTGGCATTCTATTCCCCCGCAGAATGAAGACAGAAGAAGATGTCGAGTAGTTATCACTTTCAATTGTTAGTTTCATTCATACAAGGCATCTCGAAGTTTAGTCGACATGCGTGACTCTTTCGAAGAGGACTTCAGAATCGTTCTGCGTAGCGCCAGATTACTGGCCTGCAACCGTTCTGCTTCTGTCAGTAGTTCTGTAAATAATGCCTGCGCAGCTTCATCCAGCTTGCCTTGTTTATTCAGCTCCTCATAACGCTGCTTCAGTAAAGTTAATGCTTCGTTCATGGGTAACACCTCTTTTCAGATGAATCCAGTGGCTCCGGCTTTCGGAACCAACATCGTAACCATCCATATAGTAACACAAACCGATTCATATTAGTTCTGGCTCTTTCCAAAGAAGATGTGGTAATCTGTAATGGTCGCTTTTTTTGAATTCCGTATGCGAGAGGGGTAGCAGCACCGTGCAAACTGGACGTATTACCGTAATTACTGGACCCATGTTTAGTGAAAAATCTGGTGAACTTATTCGCCGTTGTCAGAAACTTATTCAATTTGGCCGTAAAAAGGTCGTTGCCTACAAACCAGCCGAAGATGATCGTTTTGCTCAGGACGAGATTGTAAGCCGGATCGGCTACAGACTTCCCGCCCATTCCATTCCCCGGCAATTAACGCCGGAATCTGTAGAGACTATTCTGAATCAAACCATAGATGCTGATGTTGTTGCCTTTGATGAAGTTCAGTTTTTCAGCAGTGCGATCATGGAACTCGTTTCCGAACTGGCCTACTGTGGCAAACATGTGATTGTGGACGGACTGAACATGGATTATCGCGGAAAAGAATTCGGATATATCGGCGGCCTGCTTGCCATGGCTGATGATATTGAGAAACTTTCTGCATTCTGCGCAGTATGTGGCAGCCCGGATGCTGCCTTTACACAGCGCATTGTCAACGGAGAACCCGTCACTTTGGGTCCAGTTGTCATGATTGGCGATTCGGAGGCTTATGAGCCCCGCTGTCGCTGCTGCTTTATTCCTCCTCACAAAGTGGAATGCCCGTCCTAAGACACAATAAACACCGAAGCCCAATTGGGCTTTTTTTTATTACCAGCAAAGGGACAGGCACAAAAAAGCACCGCTGTATGCGATGCTCTCCAAATCACTTCCCGCTAATCACGGGAAACAAAATATTTGTTGGTCATGTAATATGCGTCGCCACGTGACGTTTCTACCATTCCTTTTTTGGCATCCAGGAATACAATCTCTTTACATTTTGTGCAATACCATTTGGTCCGCTTATAAGGAGATTCCGTGACATAGGCCGTACCGCATTTACAATCAATCTTCATTAATAGCTCGGTGGATTTATAAGCACTGGACAGACGTTCCAGGTTATCCTGCTGTTGCGTTGGCATGATCGTCTGCTGATAATCGGATAGATGATTTTGAACCTTAAAGTCTGCGACCAAACCTGCATTTAATCCAAAAAACTCTTTGCCGATCTCCGTCACGAAGCGTCTCTCATTTCTATAACAATCGAGCCATTCAACAATCTGCTTATTAGACAGTGGAACCGTACCCTTGATACCGCTATTTAAGGTGTAGGTCATGATGTATAAAGTATCGTCTTGTCTTCCTGAGTACATTAGAATCCTCCTTCGAATACATTTGCTAATGTACTACAAAAACGCGCATAAATCAAAAAAATATTGTTTCCTGAGCGCATTTCTTCTTATTAAATGGGATACATACCTCTCTCATCTGCTAATGTCTTACAAGAACTGCATACACCTGTAACATTTCCCTGTGGAGCGGCGTAATACACAACCCTTTTCACAGGTTTCCTGCAAATGGAACAGTAGTTCCTCCTTTCCTTTTTTGGAGTGTAGTCCGATAGCTTCACTACGTTTTGCTGCCGCCGAAATCTTCGTAAAAAGCCCAGCCAATTCATATTCGCTCACTCTTTCTTATGCGCTTGCCCTATCGTCGTTTTTCCTTGGCCTGCAAAATCGCGCCACCTGTTATGTATACGATTCCAAGTTGTGCGTGCCGATCTCATATTTTATTCGACGTTTCGAGTGTTTTTCCTGTTTTAATCTCAGTACATATTAAAAAAAACCGCAGACACCTGTCTTCTCTGCACTCGAGAAACAGCTGACTAATCGGTTTTTTCATTCATCATTTCATTTATAATATGTGCCCAGTACGTCCAGATCGGATGAACGTTCAATCCGAAAAGGATAGATGAATCCCTGTTTCAGTTTAGCGAACTTTCGTCCCCACAGATCCAGTCCGGATGTAAACTTATATGCCTGATATATGAATTTGGAACAATAATTTCGCTCGATACTTAGAAGGTTCGTTTGCAAGCGGTAGAACTTCACCTGCTCATAATGCTCTTGAACCCATTCTGCTGCCCGAGTACCCACCTGACGGAGCTTGGAACGGAACACAATGAAGCGATCTCCTTCATAAAAGCGAGTGAGATACCAGTCCAGTGTATCGGCAAAAACCGGCCCGTAAGGGTGCACATGATACACCTTTCCGTCCAGACCAATAATGCCCATATGCCCGGCATAATAGGTTGATTCCGAGCTTGGCGTATAGACGATGTCCCCTGGCTCAAGCTTCAACGATTTTAATTCACTAAGAGGCATGTCCTGCTGTTGCCTTTTTACAGCAGCACGTTTACGGCGGCCCTCGACCAATAAACGATGCAGGGCTCCGGCTGTAGCAAGATAAACCTCGGACCATTTCACTCGTTTCATATTCACCCGATGAAGCAATCGCTGAATGAAAGTAGTATTTTGTTGTCCGGATGATGAACTTTTTTTCATATGTTGCACTCCACCCTTGTCGAATTGTAATCCGGTTTTGAGTTTCTAGGCTAGCATGCGTGATGTGGGAATATGTTATGATTCGCGCAAAGCTGTTGTAGATTTTGATTATAGACGGTTTAGTGCTGATCTTCAATTCGAAACCTGTTCAAATTCTGTTCTATCTTGTGCAATTCTCTCTACTTCATACCACATATGAAGCAAAAAAAAATAACCCCGGGAAATACCCGAAGTTATTTTGAGTTCCGATCTTGTTTAAACGTAATATTAACTACTCCACAACACCAAGTGCTTTGTTTTTTTCTTTGAAGCGACTGTTATGAGAAGAGACATACGCTACTTTCTCGGCTTCCGGATCCATATACAGCTTCGCACTGTTAACGGCCAGAGCTGCATCTGTAAATGTACCCGCGATCAGATACAACTTGCTTCCATAATCGACGAAATCACCCGCGGCAAAAACGCCAGGTATGTTCGTTTGCAATCTCTCGGTTGTACTAACATGCCATTCACCCAAGTCTAATCCCCAATCACGAATGGGGCCAAAATCACTCTTCATGCCATGATTGACAATCACCGCATCCACTTCGAGCATCTCCGTCTCTCCGCTTTCCATATGTGTAACAGTTACCTGTTCGATCATATCACCACTTATGCTGTGTAACTTCTCAATTGAGTAGGGTGTACGCACGTCAACTGAAGATTCTTTCATACGCGACACGTTCCGTTCCAGTCCTCCGAAGTGATCACGTCGATGCACCACCGTTACCTGCTTAGCCAAGCTCTCTAGTTCATTCGCCCAATCCACAGCGGAGTCTCCCCCACCCGAGATTAACACTCGTTTACCGCGGAAAGGCTCGAGCTCTTGCACCGTATAATGTAGATTGGATACTTCATAGCGGTCTGCCCCTTCAAGCTCCAGTTTCGCCATTTTGTATATCCCATATCCTATAGCCAGAATGACAGTACGGGTCCAGTGTTGCTCACCTGTAGCGGAAGTTAGCAGAATGGTACCATCCGGTTTACGTTCAAATCCTTCAATCTGTTGTTCAAACACAAGTGTCGGTTCAAATGTACGCGCCTGCTGCTCCAGCTGTTTAATCAGATCTTCGCACAGGATCGGTGTTACCCCTCCAACATCCCAGATCATCTTTTCCGGATAAAACAGCATTCGTCCTCCCAATCTGTCGCGTGCCTCAATTAATTTCGTTTTCATATCACGCATACCGCTATAAAAAGCAGAGTACATGCCCGCTGGGCCTCCTCCGATAATTGTTACATCATAAAGCTCCAACTCTTGATTCATCTCTACAGGACCTCCATCCACTCGACTATGGTAATTGTTCATATGATATTGATTCTCATTATCGTTTAAGTCTAATGGAAATTGGTTCAAATTACAATGCCTATATCATTTTCGCCTCCTGCGTAACTTTATGTGCACGATTTCTTCTTCATTTAGTGTGCTCTTGGAGCAGACAAAAGTTTATCTACAACAAAATCGAGCTGTTTATTGATGGAATAGATGTCTGAATAATAAAAGAAATCAAAATCAATTTCGATCAACCGACCTTCTTTGACCGCCTTAATGTTACGCCATATCGGATTATCCGTTAGATTATCTGCCCCTTCGTACACAGATCGAAACACATAGTCACCTATGTACTCTGGAAGAACTTCCATCGAGATTGTAGAGCCAGCGGCGTCTGATACGACATCGATTTTGTCTTGCACTACTTTAGGAGCTTTCATGTCCAAATACTCATAAACTGCCTGAGAACCCCGACCAAATTGCTTGCTCTCCACAACGACCATACCTTTCAGTCCGCCTTCAATTATGGAAATGGTTTTATCCAATATACCTGCGTCTGCAAGAGTTTTTTTACTCTCTTCCACTTTGCTGTTAAGGTTATCAATCAAGACTTCAGCTTCCTTCTCTTTGCCAAAAATGCTCGCTATGCTGTGAAGTCGTTCTTCAGTTGTCATTTTCTCGTAGGGAATATACACCGTAGGTGCGATATTTTTCAATGTGTTATATGTTTCTTCCGACGGAACAATAATCAGATCTGGATCAAGGTCAATGACCGCTTCAGGGTTCGGTTCGAACCAGGTACCCAATGAATTAACACCTTCAAGCTCACTCTTGTAAGCAGCTCCGTCGTATACATCTGATGTAGCGATTGGCTTGACTCCAAGTGCAACCACATCACCTTGGAGATACAGCACAACAACTCTTTTCGGATTAGCTGGAACAATAACATCACCTTTTATGGTTGAGACCGTGCGTGTTTCATTATCTTTGTTAACTTGACTCCCCGTCTCTGATGTTACTGATGAACTACTGTTAGTCGAATTAGCACCCGTTCCTTCTCCTGCTGAAAGTGTATTGGCGGTACCTGAAGAACAGGCCGTAAGCAGCATCGTTAAACTTAATATTGCAATCATGATCATACTGGAACTTGAATTTTTTCTTTTCATTGTGGACCCTCCGTTTATATATCGATAATGATTATCATAATCAATATATCTTGACTTCAATGCCCAGCCAATGGACGATTCGGATACTTGCAATGGACGATCTTCTGTTTGGCCCAATCCTTTCTTCTTCTTTTGATACAATCTTGGAGACATGCCCACATGTTTCTTGAAAATTCGGCTAAAATAATACACATCTGAATAACCAACCTCTGCCGCAATATCACCGAGCTTTGCATCAGAGTGAGCAAGTAAATCCTGAGCCTTGCCAATTCGCGTCTGAATTAAGTAATCGATGGGACTGTACCCCGTCTTTCGTTTAAATCGCATCGATAGATGACGGGAGCTAAAATTGAATTGTTCAGCTAAAAAATCAAGTGTAACCTGTTCTCTATAATGCTGATGAATGTATTCAAGCGTTTGTTTCACCGGATCAACAAGTTCGGTTTGGCCCTCTTGTGCAGCCAGCTGAACCATCAGTTCATGAATGAATTGATAAAACAGACTCTTCGTATGAAGCAGGTTCAAATTTGATTGTTGCGCCCATACTTTCTCCATCTCATCAAGATATCGTAACAATTTCAGTGGACTACTCGGTGTAAATCCATATTGTAAGGATAACGGAGCACCTAGAGCCTGTCCCTGCGACCACCTTTTACGATAATTTGGAAATGCTCGAAATGCTCTGTAATACAACATAATATATTCGAAATCTTCATGGTTCTGTATATTCAATAATGATCCTTTGGCTCCATGAAGTATAAAAAATGGTTCTGATCTATACTTATGTCCGTTCAATTGAAGTTCGGCCGACCCTCGAATCGAATATACAAAACAAGCAGCAGGCAATGTATATGATCCCTGTTGTATTTCCTTCTTTAAGACGATACGGCGTATATCCAGCACCTTCACGGCCGCATAATTCCAATATTGCATCTGTTCGTTTAATTTCATCATTTCTCTCCAATCCCCGTTTCTCCTGAAACAATAACTGTAAAAATTCTCTCTCTCACACTCATTGATAACCATTATCAATTATACGGATGAAGTTCGCAATACTTTACGTAAAGTATATTTTTATTGAGCAGAAAGAACCTTTATTTCTCTCCCTTATCAACCGATATATGTATAAAAGACCATGACCATACTAAAGAGGGAGAAGGTAAAATGAATTCAATTTCACCTGCAACCAAAAATAGCTTCACACCACCAGCCAGCCCCACCTCAAATCGAGATAAAGAAATTCAAGGGTTGATGCAGCAGAAAGTAAAATTCAATGAACAAATCCAGGTTGTTAAATCCAATGATGAGCTCGATACCAAAACAAAGGCAGAACGCATAAAATCCTTAACGAGTTCCATTGCACAGATTGATAGCCGCATTGCCCAGATCAAAGCAGAAGAGATGGAAGAGAAAAACAAGTTACAACAGATGGATCAGACGAAGCAACAACAATCCAAGCCGGAAGAGCAACAACAGACGCCGTCAATGAGTCATCTTATCAAGCATAGTCAGACGTATGATCAGATGGGAAAGCTGATTGGTTTGCGGGACAAAATGCAAAGTTCTATTCATACTATTGAGGGGGAAACCCGGTTTGACCGGATTGTGCTGGAGAACGACACGCACAGCGATCTTGGCAAAACGCAGATGCTGGAAAACGCAGAACACACCGTTTTTCAGAAAAAAAGAGAAGTGGTGCAGGATCTAGAGTCCCACATAGGTAAAGCGAATCATAAGCTCGGTGAGTTGGCAGACGAAATTCATAAACCTGGACGTTACGATTCGGGACAGCTTCCCCGATCTGTAGGTTCGACCAAAGAAGAATCTCAAGAGATTGACCGAGGAAAATCGGCTGTTTCTAAGCCGAAAGGCAGTACAACCGATGAGGAAATATTAGAACAGGGACGCGTAAGCAGCTCTGTACCAAACAAAGCAAGTGAATCTGCTGCTTCGGCTTATTCTTCTGTGGACATTCGTATCTAAGGAAGGTGAATTATGGTTAGACCTAAACGGATGTAGACCTGTAAAGAAAATATACATATTGTGAGACGGTTTTAATATTACCTTTTATATCACCTAACAATCCTTCATTGCTTCACATCTTGTGATTCTTTTGATCGATCCATCTAATTAGACAACCGCTGTTTTTTGGGACGTATTCTCCAAATCTCGGCGTTTTTTTGTCATTCACCATTGACAGTGATTCAGGCTCATTTGATTTGCATGGATTTAAGCTTCAATTTCAATATGATTAATTCTCCTCTAAACCGTTAACATTAACTTATGTAGTATCTAAGTTTAGGCACAACTAGGCCCGCACAGCCTCCCCCTCCATGTCATTCGAACAAATGATGCTGCCATTGATGGATTTGCAGCTTTTTTTCACACGTGTAGCTTCATCAATAATTTGATTAATATTTTCATATCGTTGATATAGATTGGTTACAACAGCAATGGATACGGACACTAATGGAATAGGTCGATTCAAGCCCGAGCGGCCTTCACCCATCACATACTGATTGTTCCAGTCCTGTTCGTTGTAGAAATTTTTCTTCAACTCTTCAAACTGGGAAATGACTTCTTCACAGATCCGCTTATACTGATGGTGGTTCAGGATTGCGATAAAATCATCCCCGCCGATATGTCCAAGAAAAGCCTCTGCTACCCCAAAATGCTCACGGAGTAAAGTAGCCGTTGCTTGGATAAGCTCGTCCCCCAATTTGAAACCATAACTATCGTTATACGATTTGAACTGATCCAGATCAATGTATAGAACACTGAACTGATCCTGTTTAAGCACCTGAACTAATCGATCATCTATGATTCGATTGCCGGGAAGCCCTGTTAACGGATTCATAAATATAGCCATTTCCGCTCGAACATCCGCAACCGCCAGCAATAATCGCCGAATACTCACTGCCCCATGGAATCGATCTCCAGATGTTACCAAAACTAGATCATACAGATCCGCTTCTTCACGCTTCATCGCCGCCACGCTGACATCTGTAATCTGTTCCGAATAATCTACGACCAGTGCGTTTACGTTCATAAGCAGCTTCACAGGACGCCCCATGTAGAGATTGTAACCATATTGTGAGCCGATCTGTTGAAAAAAACGTGTTCGCATCATCAATGAAATTCCTTTTTTCCCTTCAACCGCTACACCCTCCAGATTTGGATTCGATTTAAACAGTTGATATAAGGCATCACACTTGGTTTCTGGCAGTACGACTGGAATCGGTTCAGCAATTTCACCTATTTGAGTAAACACATAAATCAACCCCTCGCCATATCATCAACCATGTCACTTTTGATCTATCCGTGGTCACATCGTACCACTTTTTACCTAAAAAAGCGTTAACTTCAGGTAAATTTTTTCGAAAAACACCAATGCTTTGCTTAAATCTGTAAACTTTTTAGGTAATAAGTCACATTTACACTTTTTCGTGTTGTTCAAAATGTTAGTTTGTAATGTCTATTAAATCAAATATAGAAATACACTAAAAATTCGGATATTTATTGGGCTTTAGCAAAACATCCAGGTGGCTAATGCTGTCACTGATGCCCTCGAGTCCATGCCAGTTCAATGGCGTGACGGATCGCAAGTTCGATGTGAACTGCATCATTTTGAATTTTTTCGGCAATAGCTGGGTAGCAGTTTATACACTTCTATATAATTTAACGTTAGTCAATATATTATGTGGAAAAATCATTTTAATGAAACTTAATAGGTTGACTCTTTTTACTTCCAAAAGATTAATTATATTTACAAATATATGTTGAATATACCATTCCAATTGGATATTATTAGTACATAATATTAAAAGGGGGACTAAAAAATTGAAGAAGAAATTATCTCTGGTCCTCGCTTCTTCAGTCTTGGCTATATCTGCTACTTTTTACAGTCTAGCCAGTGCTTCCGAAAAAGAGTTGATCCCCGTAAATTCTGGTGAAATCTATGGCTATGTTTACCTAAATGGGGAACCAATTAAAGAAAACACCACTGTTTACGCTACAGAAAATAATCAGGAAGAACTTATTGAGAAATACGGACTTGAAAAGCCTTCCGAAAGCGCAAAGTTGGTTTCGATTCAAATAGTAAACAATGAATCTGATAACCCTCGAGATCTTGTAAAAGAGCAAGATGACTCTATTAGTCCACAGAACATTTGGGGTTTCAAACTTGTAAAAAGTCCAACCCAAAGTGTTGATGGTTGGACTGAAATTGCAAGAGGTAAACACTTTTGCAATAAACCGAAAACTCAGTCATGCAATGGTGTAGAAATTTCGATAGCTGCAAACGAAAGTGTATCAGTAGAGGTACAAACTTCTCTCAGCCTCGGAGTTAAAGAGTTTGTTGCGGCTGAGTTTGGTCGTAGCCTTAATGAACAAATTGGCGTATCCACATCCGTAATGGTTCCTATGAATGTCCCCGGAGGTAAAACAGGTATAGGAGTTGGCTATCCAATTTATAAATCAACGTATGGTCAAGTTTATCAAAAAGGGCTCTTCGGTGATACGCTTTTGGGTGGAGCAACATATCTTGAACCAAAGCCATCATCCATTGCTGTTACATCATGGATACAAGGATAAAAAGAAAAGAACATCTCATTGAATTCTGATTTTAATATCTCAATTCAAAACATTGTAAAACATTTATGTCTCGAACTGACGTCGTTAATCTTACGGTGTCAGTTTTATTTAATTTACGTTGAGAATTTTCTCTTTTTTTGAAATAAATATAAACTTGATTTGGCTTGACCTTCGCCAGATTTTGTAAATCATACGCCAAACAAAGGAAGCCGATGTCTTGCGGAAAAGATTTTTCGAACTGATACAAAGCATAAATTTGTCGATAAGAAATACCACTTGTTTATGTGAATGTAGAAATCCCATAAACAAGTGGTTTTTGTTGTATTATTTATCCGATATTATCGGCTTATTTTTTATAGCCGCAACTAAACGTAATAGTCCTTAATATCCTAAAAATCTTACAGCTTATCCTTTCAGCTAACCTTATGCTCAATTCTCAGCTTGTCAGCGACCATCGCGATGAATTCCGAGTTCGTCGGTTTCGACTTGCTGATGTTGATGGTGTAACCAAACAGGTGGCTGATGCTGTCGATGTTGCCGCGTGTCCATGCCACTTCAATCGCGTGACGGATGGCACGTTCGACGCGGGACGGCGTCGTTTTGAATTTTTCGGCAATCGCTGGGTACAATGTTTTGGTGATGGCACCCAAGATTTCGATATTGTTGTATACCATCGTGATGGCTTCACGCAAATACTGATATCCTTTAATATGCGCAGGAACTCCGATTTCATGTATGATTGACGTAATACTGGCATCTAGATTTTTGTGTTTGCCCATCGGTACAACATTAGATTTATTGATATACATGGAGGAAGAAGAAGAACCGCTGCTTGTAGACATTGTCGTTTGCGTCCCGACAAGCTGACGTACACGATTCGCCAGTACCTCCATGTCAAATGGCTTGAGAATGTAATAGGAAGCTCCGAGTTGCACAGCACGCTGTGTGATGTTTTCCTGGCCGAATGCAGTGAGCATAATTACTTTAGGCTGCGGAGACAGGTTCAAGCCGCGCAGACGCTCCAACACTCCGAGTCCATCCAGATGAGGCATGATAATATCCAGAATTAATACATCCGGTACATCCCGAGTTTGTTCCAGCAATTGCAGTACTTCTTCACCGTTGTATGCAATACCGGTCACTTCCATATCTTCCTGTTCGGATATATATTCGGCGAGCAAATTCGTAAATTCACGGTTATCATCGGCCAGCAATACCTCAATTTTTTGCAAAACGGTATCCTCCTTTTATTTAAAACCTCGTATTTTACAATTTCGTACATTTCCTTACACGTTAAATTTTCGACACGCCAAGTGAAATTCCTTCTGTCGAAAATTATTTTTCTTTATTTTTTTTTCTTGATCCTTTATAATAAATATTTTATTTCAGCATACGATATAATATGTTTACTTTCGACAAAAAAACCTTAGAGCTGTTTAACCAGCCTTAAGGTTTTTCGCTTGACCTTTTTTCATCATTACACCAGCATCTTGAAGCATCCATTCAATGAAGCATCCATAACCCGATTTCGGATCATTCACAAAGACATGAGTCACTGCACCAATAAGCTTGCCGTCTTGAACGATCGGGCTACCACTCATTCCTTGAACGATGCCACCCGTCTTATCGATCAGTTTAGGGTCTGTAATACGCAATACCAACCCTTTTGTCGCTGGCTCCGATTGATCTGCAACATGCACAATATCGATGGTGAATCGCTCAACCTGTTGCCCATCGACCACAGTCAAAATCTCGGCCGGCCCCTCCTTCACTTCATGTGAAAAAGCGACAGGTATTCCTTGCGAATACAAGCTATGTTCCGGATTCTGAGACATTTTACCGAAGATACCAAAAGCCGTATTACGCTCGATGTTTCCTAAAATTTTGCTTTCTTTAAGAAAATGGGCTCTTTTCTCACCAGGATCACCAGTTTCACTTTTGGAGATGGACGTTACATTAGACTGTACAATTTGTCCACTGCCTACAACGATAGAGGTTTGAGTATTCATGTCCGTAATGACATGACCCAATGCCCCATAAACGCCTTGATCAGGTGCGTAGAAGGTAAGCGTACCTACACCAGCTGCCGAGTCTCGAATGTACAATCCAAGTCTCCAGGCTTTATCTTCTGCATCATACGCCGGGGTTAACTTGGTTTTAATGGTTTCATTGCCCCGTTTTAGCACAACATCAATACCTTGATTACGTTTACCAGCAAGTTCTACGGCCTCGGACACACCCGCTACACCATCCAGACGTTTGCCATCCATATGTGTAATCAGGTCACCTAATTTGATCCCTGCCGCTTCACCTGGTGATTTTTGTTCATCCGGAATAGAACGAACGAGATGATGCCCTACAACCAGGATACCTGCAGATTTAACTTTGACGCCAATCGTTTGACCCCCTGGAACAACACGCAGATCAGGAATTACGTTTACATTAACCGTTTTAACGGGAATTTTTCCCCATAACTTCAAGGTTAGTTTAGCACGTCCCGTCTGCTGAGGATGAAGATGTAAAGGTTCCTGACGAGTAACCTTGAGCGCAGACTGATGATCCAATCCCACGATATCAGGTCGATCTACGACAGCGCTTGAAGCGGCTGGTACTGCCAGCCTGACGTCTGCCTGCCTGCCTGCGAAGACCTGCACTTCATCAGGCAGAGAAGCATAACTCTGCATCGGCTGTACAACCTGGCTAAGTACACATAGAAAGAAGGCAAATAAAAGACCTAGCAATTTTTTCCTGAGGGGGGAATTCAATGGCTGTCACACTCCCTTTGCTTCTTTCGCTTGACGAAAGGTGGTCGCCAATTGCGTACCTATAAGATAACCCTGCCCCCAGGCTTTTATTACTGTCAATCATTACGCCAGCCGTCCGTTTCACCCTTTTTTGGCTTCCGCCAGATTCAGCATTTCTTGCGCATGATGCAATGTTTTTTCTGTAATTTCCACACCACCGAGCATACGCGCCAATTCCTTCACTCGGCCTTCCTCAGACAGCGATTCGACTTGAGTCATCGTACGCCCGTCGTAGACATGTTTCTCAATCAAATACTGATGATCCGCCATACAAGCTACTTGCGGCAAGTGTGTAATGGAGAATACCTGACACGTCGAAGACAGACGATGAAGCTTCTCTGCAATGGATTGTGCTGCCCGGCCGCTAACCCCTGTATCCACCTCGTCAAAAATCAATACCGGAATGCGGTCATGACGAGCAAATATGCTCTTCATCGCCAGCATGATTCTGGATAATTCTCCGCCCGAAGCAATTTTGCCTAGCGGCCGAAGAGGCTCACCTGGATTAGGAGAGATCAGAAATTCCGCATTGTCCGCACCTTGGCGACTGAACCTGATACGACGTCCATTCCATTCAATTCCCTTTGGATCTTCCGCAGGCACGATCTGAACACGCAGTGATGTTCGTTCCATCTGCAGATCCTTGAGCTCACTTTCTACCTGAGCAGCCAGTTCCTCCGCACATTGTTTGCGCACTTTGCTTAACTCTTCAGCCGATTCCATCACAAGCACAAGCAATTTGTCACGCTCCGTGCGAAGCTTTTCCAAGCGCTCATCTTTGTTCTCAAGCTGGTCGGTCTCATGACTGATCTGTTCATAATAATTCAAAATGAGTTCTACACTGTCTCCATATTTACGTCTTAGTCCAGAAATCAGATTTAATCGTTGTTCTACCTCTTCCAGTCTGCCAGGGTTAAATTCGATTCGTTCCCGATAATCACGCAGTTGAAAGGTGACGTCTTCCAATTGATAAAAAGCAGACTGCAGTTGCTCTACAATCGGCTGTAATCTTTTACTGTCATATCCAGAGATATCTTCAATTTGGGATAACGCGATGCTTATTGCTTCTAATCCGCGTTGTCCACTTAGTAATTCGTATGCACCAGAAACACTGTCCATCATTTTCTCGCTATGGGATAGTTTGACCCGTTCTTCGCCAAGTAATTCATCTTCTCCTCGGGTAAGACTGGCTGCAGCGATCTCTTCCAGTTGAAAACGGTACATATCAAGCAGTTGGTAAGCCCGCTGGCTTGACTCTTGTAGCGCTCGTAATTCCTTCTCCGCTGCAATAAATTTGCTGTATCGCTCCTGATATTTAGCTTTGACGGGGCCGATAATACCGGAGCCATACGTATCAAGCAGTCCGAGATGACTTTCTGCACGAAGCAGACTCTGATGCTCATGTTGACCGTGAATATTGATCAGCTTCTCGCCCACTTCGCGCAGCATTGTCAAATTCACAAGCTGTCCGTTAATCCGTGATGTACTTTTACCCTGCGTGTTCAATTCACGCCGAATCACCAGATGTTCCTCCGGCTCACAATGAATGCCCAGCTGCTCCAGCGTACTCCACACCGGGTGGCTTGGCTCCATCTCAAACAGCGCTTCCATCTCTGCTTTGTCACATCCGTACCGGATCAGATCTGCTGAACTTCGCCCCCCCGCGATCAAGCCCAGAGCATCGATGATAATGGATTTACCTGCACCGGTTTCCCCAGACAACACATGAAATCCCGGATGAAAGACCACATCGACTTCTTCCACCACGGCGAGATTGCGAATTGATAATGTAACTAACATCTGCAAAAACACCTCCGGCTGATTTAAGCAATATATCCCATGATGCGCTCAATGACAGTGACGCTATTGTCTTCTGTACGGCAAATAATAAGGATCGTATCATCTCCACAGATCGTGCCCATCACTTCAGTCCACTCAATGTTGTCAAGCAATGCTGCAATGGAGTTCGCTGTTCCCGGCAAACATTTCATCACCACAAGATTGTTGGTGTGATCAATGTGCAGGAAATTATCAACGAGAGCACGCTTGAGCTTTTGAATCGGATTATAGCGCTGATCGGTTGGGAGGGAATATTTATATCGTCCATCATCCATTGGAATTTTGATTAAAAGAAGCTCTTTAATATCCCGCGATACCGTTGCTTGTGTCACTTGAAAACCCGCTTGACGCAATGCTTCAACCAGATCATCCTGGGTCTCTATTTCATTTTGACTAATAATTTCACGAATCTTGATATGTCGTTGTCCTTTCATATATGCCTCCAATTAAAAATATATTGCAAAGATGCGGCCTTGACTTGACCTTTACCGCAATGCTGTATCATGCCATATTTAATGCTTATTATATATTAATCCATATCCTCTCCATCATACACGTCTTCTTGATAATCCATAAGCCTGATTACCATTATATCGGAATCCTCCAGATCTACATAAAGCAATCCTTCACATCCAGGGTACAATAATAAATAGGGAAGAAAGCGATCTCTTATGGCAGGTCCGCTTCGTTCAAGCGGCTGTCTGCGACGCGAAGTTTTGACCAAATACCTTGCATCCTCCCGTTCAGCAACATAATCAATAAACAACCTGCTGTATAATACGGAATTATCGGCTTCAAAGGCTAAAGGTACTTTCATTTTTCCACCGATCACGTCATATCCATGTGCCTCAAGTAAAGTCAGAGCAGGAGAATCTTGTATGTTTTCATTAAGTCTCAATTCGGCCAAGCTTACCGGAATCGGTCGATTCAGCCAGCTACGCAGTCCGAGAAACAACCATACGATTAAACAGACAGCAAACACACCAATAACGATTGTGTCATATTGACCATCCATTACCGCTCACCTCAAGTGATATATTCGAGATCGAACACCCGTTTTCCTTTGTCTCCGAATATCTTTCCAGCGAAAAGAAACTCATCCTATGATGAGTTTCCCGTAAAAGTATGAGCGGCTTCTTTGGCCACCTGCTCTGCAAGTGCATCAAGTGAAGCCTCGTCGTTCTCTGGTTGTGCGGCCTCTGGTGCTTCCAGACGCCAGTGTGCGAGAAATTCGATATTTCCCTCCCCGCCCGTAATTGGCGAGAAGGTCAGACCTCTCAGGTTTAATCCAAGTTGACTCGCAAATTGAAGCATGGTCTGCAATACATCCCTGTGTACCTTCGTGTCCCGGACAACACCAGATTTACCCACTTTATCTCGCCCGGCCTCAAACTGTGGTTTAATTAGAGCCACAATATCCGCAGGCCGCTGCAACAGAGCCAGCAGTGGTGGAAGTATAATTCGCAAAGAAATAAAGGATACGTCAATGCTTGCAAAGTTTGGCACAGGACCACTCAGATCCTCAGGTGTGACATAACGGAAATTGGTACGTTCCATTACAGTGACCCGTTCATCATTACGCAGTGACCAGTCCAGTTGATTATACCCCACATCAATGGCGTATACGTGGGATGCACCATGTTGAAGAGCACAATCCGTAAAACCACCCGTGGATGAACCAATATCCAACATAACAAGATCATTCATATTCAGGTTGAAATGACGAATCGCTTTTTCAAGCTTTAGTCCACCTCTGCCTACATAAGGATGCACTGAACCTTTTACCTTCAGCTGAGCATCCCTTGGAATTTTCATGCCTGCTTTTTCAATCGGTTCATTATTAGCATACACAAGTCCAGCCATAATCGCAGCCTTTGCCTTCTCACGGCTTTCGTAGTAGCCCTGTTCCACCAGCAGCACATCGATTCGTTCTTTCGGGAGTGACATGTCTTTCTCCTATCCGCTAATCATTCTAATGTTAGGAAGGGAAACGTGTTTTGGACATTCCGTATGAAGATTGCACGGCCATTTTGCGTAATTCGGCACTTACATTCTCCACCGTCAGACCAACTTCTTCACGTTGTTCCTTGATGCTGCCATGTTCGATAAATCGATCAGGGATGCCCATCAGATGTACATGAACATCATGTATACCTTGCTCAGCATAAAATTCCAATACCGCACTTCCCATGCTACCTGCCTGAGAGGTTTCTTCAAGCACTATTAGCTTTGTCCCCCGGACAGCCAAATCACGCAGCATCTGTTCGTCCAATGGTTTGAGGAAACGAGCATTGATAACTCCAGTATTTATCCCTTCCCTTTTCACCGTATCTGCAACTTCCTCAGCCAGCTGAACCATGGAACCCGAGGCGATTATCGCGTACCCTTCAGCTGGACGCAGCTGTTCCCAGGATCCGATTGGAATCGGAACTAACACGTCATCCAATGGTACGCCGACCACATTGTTACGCGGGTAACGATACGCAATCGGACCTTCGTTATAATCCAGCGCCGTTTTCATCATATGGCGCAGTTCATTCTCATCTTTTGGCATCATAAGTACGATATTGGGAATGTGACGCATAAACGCAACATCGTATACTCCCTGATGGGTCTCACCGTCAGGTCCAACAAATCCAGCGCGGTCAATTGCAAATATAACATTTGCATTATGACGACAGATATCGTGAACAATCTGATCATATGCACGTTGCATGAACGTAGAGTACACCGCATAGACAGGTTTTAGCCCTTCCATCGCCAGTGCCGCACACATCGTAGCTGCATGCTGTTCCGCGATCCCCACATCAATCATGCGATCCGGAAACTCTTTGCTGAAAGGAATTAGACCTGAACCTGTTGGCATCGCAGGCGTAACCGCAACGATCCGTTTATCCTCTTTTGCAAGTTCAACCAGCGTTTGACCGAATACTTCGGTATACATCGGTTTTCCAACTGCTTTGAGCACTTGACCTGATTCAATTTTATATGGCGATATTCCGTGCCACTTATGCGAATCCGCCTCAGCAGGCTGATAACCCTTACCTTTGGTTGTAAGCACATGAACCATTACAGGACCATCCACATTGTCAGCCTGTTTGAAAGCCTCTATCAGTTGCGGAATGTCATGCCCGTCAATCGGGCCTAAATACGTGAAACCCAGTTCTTCAAAAAGAACACCAGGAACCATCATATATTTGACACTATCCTTAATCCAGCTCGCCGATTTTGCCAGACGATCACCAATGGCCGGAATTTTTTTGAGAATACCTTCCACATCATCTTTAGCTTTCAAGTAATGACGATCTGAACGAATTTTACTTAAGTATTTATGCATGGCTCCCACATTGGGTGCGATAGACATTTCATTATCATTTAGAATAACCATCAGCTTACGTTGTTCATGTCCGATATGGTTCAGAGCTTCAAACGCCATACCGCCTGTAAGCGCTCCGTCTCCAATGATGGCAATGACCTGGTTATCCTCACCTTTCAGATCACGAGCCATAGCCATACCCATAGCAGCAGACAATGAAGTACTACTGTGGCCAGCTTCCCATACGTCATGTTCACTTTCGTTCCGTTTGACAAATCCGCATAATCCGTTCTGTTGGCGCAGCGTATCAAAGCGATCCATCCGGCCCGTCAAAACTTTATGCACATAAGCCTGGTGTCCTACGTCAAAAATCATTTTATCCGTCGGACTGTTGTAGCAGTAGTGCAGGGCCACGGTGAGCTCAACCACTCCTAAGTTCGGTGCAAGATGCCCACCTGTAGCAGACAGCTTCTCAATCAGAAACTGGCGGATCTCTGCCGACAACAGGACAAGATCATCCTGGGACATCACCTTTAGATCACTGGGTTGTTTAATTTGTGGAAGCAGCACGAGAATCTCCCCGCTTTCCTAGAATGTTGTTTGTTTATTAGATGTATATCATTTATTGAGTGTAATGGATTGAATAACATTGAATCATTATACCATAAACGAACAAGAATCATAATTTACAGCCACTTCAGCCGATCACGAATCGTTCGCTTACGATTCATATCCGAAGCTCTATAATTATGTACTCCCCAATGATGAAAGGACTTTTTCGTTTATTGGCATGAATAGGCCATTACTATCATTACACCGTTCATTTCACATTGAATCAGCCTGCTTCGTTAAATGTTAATGGTCACGACTCATCAGATAATCGGCAATCTCCATTAACCGCGAAGCATCCGGCAATTGCGCTCGTTCAAGTGCATCTTTAGCCGATTGCGTGAGGGAATTCACTTCGGCAACGGAAGCTTCCATTCCAATGAAGTACGGATAAGTTACCTTCTGCTGATTCACGTCACTTTGCGTTTTTTTCCCCATCTTCTGCTCGTCGCCCGTCAAGTCCAAAATGTCATCCTGAATCTGGAACGCAAGCCCTAAATCCCGGCCAAATACGCGTAGAGCCTCGAGCTGTCCTGGTGTAGCTCCGCCGATGCGAGCACCTGCAAGGAGGGAAAAGACAATCAGATCACCTGTTTTATGCAGATGAATATACTGAAGCTGAGACAAATCAGTCATTCCTTGCTCGCCTTCCATATCAGCAACTTGCCCCCCGACCATGCCTCTGGCTCCTGCAAGTTCAGCCAAATCCTGGACAATAGCTAACAAAGCATAAGCATCTACTCCGCTTTGACGTCCAGCCTGAACAATGCTGTAGAAAGCATGGGTTAGCAGTGCATCTCCTGCTAGAATGGCTGTTGCTTCGCCATATACTTTGTGATTCGTTAATTTTCCCCTACGGTAATCATCATTATCCATCGCAGGCAAGTCGTCGTGGATCAACGAATATGTATGAACCATCTCCACGGCGCAGGCTACCGGCATCGCAGCTGTACGCTCCGCACCGAAGGCTTCCGCCGCAGCAACGACCAGAAGTGGACGAAGGCGTTTACCTCCAGCCATTAATGAATACTGCATCGATTCCGTGAGCGAACGAGGCACATCCCAATGCCCGGGAAGGGTATGTTTCAGCGCTTCTGTAACATCTCCAGTAACTTCCTGAAGATAAGCTTCGAATGAAAGGCGGTTACTCATTGATCTCACCGCTCTCCTCGTCAGCCGTACCAAAAGGCTTCTTGCGAAGCTCCCCATCTTCTTCTACGATCATCTCGATCTTGCGTTCCACTTGTTCAAGCTTCAAACCGCATAACTGGGAAAGTTTCATTCCGCGCTGAAACAAATCAATCGCTTGTTCCAGAGGAACATCCCCATGCTCCAGCTGACCTACGATGTCTTCTAATGCCGCCATTGCCTCTTCAAAATTCAGTTCCGGTTCATTCGCCATGGATGTTGTTGTCCTCCTTCATTCCCCAGACCTGACAGTCCAGCTGTCCGTCCGCTAATTTGATCTTCACCGAGTCGCCCGGCTGTACATCGTTTATGGATTTAATCAGTTGCTGTTCCTTCTCATCGTAGACTAGACTATAACCACGTGACATTACCTTCAGCGGACTGAGTGCGTCGAGATGCCGTACAAGCGACTTCCATTGTTGTTGCTTGCTACGTGCAATTGATCTCATCGCAAGTTCAAGTTGCTTACGAGCCGCAGCATTATCCCGACGTGCTGTATTCACTTGTTCCCGAGGATTAAAACGCTGTAAAGCCGTTCGCAACCGTTCTTGTTTTTCTCCTGTCCATTTCATGCGTGTATTCACACTTCGTTGCAAGCGTTGATGCAGCATATCCAGACGTTCCGTATGTTGCATCAACGTTCTGCGCGGATGCACCAGCACTGGAGAACGCTGAAGACGAGTTAGGCGTTCTCGATGGTACACAGCACGTTGTTTCAGACTGTTTTGTAATTGGCGCTGTCTTCGTGCAATCTGTTCCATCAGCTCTGCACGATTCGGCACAGCAAGTTCCGCTGCCGCCGTTGGTGTCGCAGCACGTAAATCCGCAGCAAAATCCGCAATCGTAAAGTCCGTTTCATGACCAACCGCAGAGATCACTGGAATGGTCGAAGCTGCAATGGCACGAGCTACAATTTCTTCGTTAAAAGCCCACAGTTCTTCGAGTGATCCACCGCCCCGTCCCACAATAAGCACATCTGCTTCAGCCATATGGTTAAAGTTGTTTATCGCTCTGACGATGGATGGCGCGGCCCCCTTGCCTTGAACAAGCACCGGGTACAAAACAACTTTAGCCGATGGATATCTTCGGTGCAGTGTGATCATAATGTCACGAACAGCCGCTCCTGTAGGAGATGTTACAACACCAATGGTATTTGGATAACGTGGAATGGCTCTTTTGCGAGCAGGAGAGAACAATCCTTCGTCCTCCAGTTTCTTTTTCAACTGCTCATAGGCCAGATACAGACTGCCTATACCATCTGGTTGCATATGTGTCGCATAAAATTGATACTGCCCGTCACGTTCGTATACCGAAACGTTACCACGCGCAATAACCCTTGCACCCTCCTTCGGTACAAAGGGTAAACGCTGATTATGTGAGGCAAACATGATGGATTTGATTCGACTGTCCTTATCCTTTAACGTAAAATACATGTGGCCGCTGGAGTGATGCGTGAAATTGGATATCTCTCCGCGCAGCCAGACGTCCGACAGAACCTGATCCGATTCCAGTTTCATCCGGATATATCGGTTCAGGTCTTTAATAGAGTAAATTTTCTGCTCTGCCACAGACAGTTACCTAGGCCAATCCGTGAGCGCGTTTTGCCGCGATCAGAGTGTTCTGCATCAACATGGTGATTGTCATTGGACCAACGCCCCCAGGAACAGGTGTAATTGGGCCAGAGACTTCTTTTACACTTTCAAAATCTACATCCCCTGCGAGTTTTCCGTTATCTAAACGATTCATGCCGACATCGATGACAACAGCACCTGGTTTAACATAATCGGCATCCACAAAATTAGCACGACCGATCGCTACGACCAGAATATCCGCTTGACGTGTAATTTCCTTCATATTAGCTGTACGGGAATGACACATCGTTACGGTTGCATTTTCACGCTGCAACAGTAAGGATACCGGTTTACCTACAATGTTACTGCGACCGATAACGACAGCGTGTTTACCGGACATTTCCAGACCCGTGCGTTTAATTAATTCAATGACACCTGCAGGTGTACATGGGAGCAAGCTGTCATCACCGATAACCAAATTCCCCACATTCACTGGGTGGAATCCATCTACGTCTTTCTCTACAGCAATCGCATCGATTACCGCTTTCTCTTCAATGTGGCTAGGCAATGGAAGTTGCACAAGGATACCATTGATGGATTTCTGATTGTTCAGCTTGTCCACGAGTGCTAGCAAATCCGCTTGCGATGTACTTGCATCCAACCGATGTACTTCAGAGTAAAAGCCGAGGTCATGACATGCTTTTTCCTTATTACGCACATAAACTTGAGAAGCCGGATCTTCCCCTACGAGCACAACAGCCAGACCAGGTACTACTCCCTGTTCGCTAAGTTGTTTTACTTCTGCAGTCATGCTCGCGCGGATCTCTTGGGATACTTCCTTACCGTTAATAATAGATGCTGTCATTGTACTCTCTCCCTTATATGAACATATATTAGATAAAACGATCTAGATACATCCTTACAGAAAAGCTGGCTTGTTTACTCTACTCCATTCAGGATGTTGCCTCAGGAAAATTTTTGCTTGATGCTATCCACTTCCTGAATCATGCGGCCAAGAACACCATTAACGAACTTGCCTGATTCATCTGTACCAAAATACTTCGACAGTTCAATCGCTTCGTTGACCGAAACTTTGGCTGGAACATCATCACGGAACACCATCTCATACGTGGACAAACGCAAAATTTGGCGGTCTACACGCGACAACCGGCTCAGTTGCCAGCCTTTCAAATAGTCCACAAGCAAACCATCAATCGCTTCCTTATGACTCCATGCACCTTGAACCATTTCGGTAACGTAGCTGCGCATTTTTTCTTCATCACGGATTTCAACTTCCGTTTCATTCTCTCCAGCTGCTTCGTTAATCAGCATATTCACCGCTTCGGTTGCGCTCACTTCATTCATTTCCATCTGATACAGACTTTGTACTGCAATTTCCCTTGCCAAACGTCTTTTCATGTCCTGCCTCCTGCAGCGCTCAATCACGAGCGTCATCATGCTTATTTTAAAATTCAAGGAAACCATTCCATTACCCTATACAGGATACCCATGGCTCCTCTCTGATATTGCGATCTCTTTTCACAAAAAAACCTGCAAAACGTTTCCTCCGAAAATCG
This sequence comes from Paenibacillus sp. 4624, assembly GCF_050435065.1. Lineage (NCBI taxonomy): Bacteria > Bacillati > Bacillota > Bacilli > Caryophanales > Paenibacillaceae > Paenibacillus > Paenibacillus sp. 4624. The sequence continues at coordinate 966,519 of NZ_JBNDJR010000001.1, read as the reverse complement.
GGCAACTCAAACTACAGTTCTATTTTCGGAAGAAACATATTGCAGGGTTCTGATAGGTTTATTTGAACGGACGCCAGCGATCTCCAAGCCATTGTCGTAACTCACCCCAAGGGATGAACGAGCCTAGCCTCGCATCGCTTCGTCTGCCAAATGTATACCCGATGAACACCAAAAGTGCAAAGAACAACATATCCCAAAAACCGATCCATACATAAAGAAATCCTAATAGAATACCGAAGGCTACGCCAAGAATCCGTCCCTTGTAACTATCCCAAATCTCTTTCCACAACATCTGTGAAACTCACCTCATTCCACGCGACTCTTGTAGTTAGGCGACTGGGTCACATTAGCGATATACACGGTTACAAAAGAAACAGGAATGCCTGTAATCTCTTGCACATGATCATGTATCGCCTTTTGCAGATCCGTAGTCAGAGCCGGGATAGGTGTCTCCCCATCCACAACAGCCCGAATCTTAATCTCCAGTCCGGACTCCACCACGCGAATGCGCGCCTTGACGTCACGTACTCCGCGAAAACGGGAAGTGGCCTTCAGACAGAGATTTTCAATCGTCTCCATCGAAATCTGCACGTCCCCGAACTCGGTACGTTGATCCACTGAAGGTAACGAGCCACGCTCGCGGCGAATCGAGATGTAGAAAAAACGCAAACTCAGGACAAACAAAATTGCTGCCGCGACAATCGACGCAACAATAACATTTTGTTCCTGCTGGTAATTCAATTCGTATGGCAGCACACCGCTAATCAGTAAGATGACCGCTGCCGATATTGCTCCTACGCTTATGCTGTATATAAACAACAGAAGCCGATCCAGTATTTTAGCCACGAACTGCACAGCCTCCCTTGCTCACTCACATTGCTTAACTGCTGAAAAGCTTAACGTTGATCCCCTTGTCCATCCCAAGTGCATAACGAAAGACCCGTCCAAGACGGGATAACCCCCGACAGAAGTGCCGGGGGAAATCTGTCTTTTTATTTTACACGTTGCGTGTTCAGGTCGATCTCTTCCACTTTTTCAGCACTCTTGAACTGAACGTCATGAATGTGAACATTCACTTCATTCACGTTCAATCCTGTCATGTTTTCAATGGAGCGCTTCACGTTTTGTTGGATTTCAGTAGCAACCTGTGGCAAACGGTATCCATATTCAATAATAACGGAAACGTCCACAGCTGCTTCGCGTTGACCTACTTCAACCTTAACCCCTTTTGAAAGGTTTTTACGGCCGAGCAATTCCGCGAATCCACCTGCGAATCCACCGCTCATTCCTGCTACTCCTTTGACTTCCACAGTTGCAAGTCCAGCAATCACTTCAATAACTTCAGGTGCGATCTGGATTTCACCGATATCCGTACGTTCAAATTCTGTCGGTAGTGTACTCATAAATGTTCAACACACCTTTCGCGAGATAAGTTTGCGGCCGTCCGTCAGGGCGCCGGTTCATTTTCACAACACTCAGAACCCTTACGGTCCGGCTTTGCCGGAGCTCCTGCAACCATCCGCTAATAGGCGGGCTTATCCGATGCAGGAGACATGCGCTCTTATTATTACATACTATATCATTTGGGCTACATTATGACAAACAAGCCCAATATGACTGTTAAATCTCGTTTTCCTCGAGAAATTTAATATCGAAATCTCCGCGAATAAACGTTGGATGCTCCAACAGTTTCTGATGGAAAGGAATCGTTGTTGAGATACCTTCAATCGCAAATTCTGCCAAAGCACGCTTCATTTTAGCGATCGCTTCATCACGAGTTGCACCCCAAACGATCAATTTCGCAATCATGGAGTCATAGAACGGCGAGATGGTGTAACCAGGATATGCTGCGCTGTCCACTCGAACTCCAGGTCCACCCGGTGCAAGGTAAAAACCAATCTTGCCTGGTGCAGGCATAAAGTTACGGTCAGGATCTTCAGCGTTGATCCGGCATTCAATCGACCATCCGTTAATGACCACATCTTCCTGACGGAAAGAGAGCGGATTACCTTCGGCAACGGAGATCATTTCACGGATCAGATCTACACCTGTTACCATCTCAGTAACGGGATGCTCCACCTGAATACGTGTATTCATCTCCATAAAGTAGAACTCACCATTTGGACTAAGCAGGAATTCCAGAGTACCGGCTCCCGAGTAATTTACCGCAAGTGCAGCACGCACAGCAGCTTCTCCCATGAGTGTACGAACTTCCTCGTTGATCACAGGACACGGTGCTTCCTCAACAAGCTTCTGACGTCGGCGCTGAACCGAACAGTCACGCTCGCCAAGATGCACGGCATTGCCATGCTTGTCAGCCATGATCTGAATTTCAACGTGCTTCATGCCTGTAAGGAATTTCTCCAGATAGACACCAGCGTTCCCGAATGCTTTCTGAGCTTCCTGTTGTGCAGCCGTGATCTGTTTCACCAGTTGCTCTTCGTCTTCAGCGATCCGAATTCCTTTACCCCCACCACCAGCGGTAGCTTTGATAATGACAGGATACCCGATATCACGTCCGATCATAATCGCTTCTTCGGTTGTTTCTACAAGGCCGTCTGATCCAGGAATGACAGGCACGCCTGCATCCTTCATCGTCTGCTTCGCTACAGCCTTGTCACCCATCTTGGTGATGGCTTCCGGTGAAGGGCCAATGAATGTAATGTTGCAGGAATCACAGATTTCCGCAAAATCAGCATTCTCGGCTAAAAATCCGTATCCAGGGTGGATGGCGTCACATTCCGTCAAAGTAGCCACACTCATCAGGTTCGTAAAGTTAAGGTAACTGTCCTTAGACAGTGTTGGTCCGATACAGTAAGCCTCGTCTGCAAGACGGACATGCAAAGAATCTTTGTCCGCTTCCGAGTAAACAGCCACTGTCGATATGCCAAGTTCACGGCAGGCGCGAATAATGCGCACAGCAATCTCACCACGATTGGCAATCAATATTTTATGAAATTTCATTTCGTCATTGTCCTCCTTCGAAGCTCATGCGGCTGCTGTAGAACAGTTAACCTTTATTCCGGTTTTACCAAGAACAGAGGCTGTCCATATTCGACAAGCTGTCCATTTTCAACCAGCACTTCAACGATTTCTCCCTTGATGTCCGCATCAAGCTCGTTCATCAGTTTCATGGCTTCGATGATGCATACCGTTGTTTTCTCCACAACTTTATCACCCACGCTCACAAAAGGACCCGCTTCCGGTGAGGAAGCTCTGTAAAATGTACCTACCATCGGAGATACGATTTTATGTAAATGACTTGTTGTATCGGCTTGCGGAGCAGCTTCACTCACTACTGCAGCAGGCTGTACCTGCGGAGCAGCAATCATCTGTGGTTGTACGGCAGCAGCCTGTACGAACTCCGTTTTACCCGGTTTGCGAATCGACAAACGTGATCCTTCATTTTCAATTTCCAATTCCTGAACAGAACTTTCATCTACCAATTTGATCAGTTCTTTAATTTCGCTCAATTTAAACATTTCCATTATTCACTCCTTCGGCATCATGCCAGTCTCACGAGGACGGTCATATGGCTTTTAGTATTATATCATAATCATTAAAAATGGAAAGAGCCCGAGAGTCGAACAAGCTCCCGGGGCTTCCTTATCACATTTCCGATTACTGCTCTGTGACATATTGCACGCTGATTTTGTTTTGTGATACAGACAATTCTTTCATAACCAGATCAACAATAGAAACCGCCTGTTTAACGTCAAGTTTGTCACTCAGAACCACCACTTTATACTTGTCAGCCTCTTCTTGAACGACTGCATTTGCAAATTGTTGGGAAAGTGTCTCTTCAATGCCTGTAATTTTGGCTTCTTTATCTTCAAGTACTCGGAGTTGTTCTGTCGCTTTTGCATTTTCTTCCGGTGTTTTACTGAGATCTCCTGCAATGGTCATCAATTCCTCGTACTTACGGTTGTTACTCTCTTCACGCTGCCACTGGTAATTCTGGAACTGACTGCTTGCGGACACAGCAGTATTTTGCTGTTCCATCTCTTTCAGCACTTCTTCATCCGTTTTAGCAGCAGTCCCCTCTGTTTTCCCTTCAGTTTCCGGGGTAGTCGCCGCTCCTTTTTCCGCACTACTTTCTGACTTTTGATCCGTTTCTCCTTCTTTGCTGCCTGGTTCAGTGGCGGGTGTTTTTTCTGCACTTCCCGCTTCCTTACCTTCTGCGCCAGTTGTGTTTTCAGCCGGGTTCGCCGTACCGGAATCACCAGTAACCTCTCCGCTGTTCACAACCTCGTTGATGACCAGACCTTCTGTTGGATCAAGAATACCGGCGGTTTCCTTTGCCTCACCTTGTTTCATCGCATCCACCTGCTGACTGTCAGCTACAGGGGGATTTACTGGCCCAGAATCTTCAGTGAACAGATAATATGCGGACAAAATAACCATCAGACTCAGCATGGAAACGAGCCATATTGTTTGACGTTTGTTATTCATTTAAAATATCCTCCTCAAAAATAGGGTTGATTCTGACAACACATCTCTTCTTATCATCATTCGAAGCTTAATCCTGCTTACGCGGAACAACCGAGATCCGGTAAGCCGCTACGTTCAAACCTTTTTCAACAGCATCTGTAATCAGGTCTTTAACAACCTTGTTCTCTGCACCTTTTGCCACAACCAGCACTCCGCGGATTTGCGGTTTCAACTTTTTCGTGACGATGGGTGTCTGATCCCCTGATAATTCATACGTAATGATCTCACCGTCCCGGGTATATTGCGTCATATGCCGTTTGCCACCATTGGCATCCGTCTCCTCTGTAAGCTGCTGTGAATCTTTGACGTTCCGCTGCACCACCAGTTCTTCCGTAGAATCCACGGTAACCATCACATCCACAGTGCCTACACCAACGATATTTTCCAGCACGCCTTTGATTTTGTCTTCAAATGCCATTTCTATCGCCTGAAAAGGATTTTCTTCCAACAGACCATTTTGCATCGCCGACATGGAAGTAGCTTGTTCTGGTGGTTCCCGGCCGATGTTTTCGGAATCAATTTTTTTGACGTTGACAAAGGAATTAAACAGCATGATGCCCACACCGATCAGTCCCAGAATGATCAGCCACCGTAAGGTTTGACTGCGCTTCGCACCACCTTCACCGCCACCCATCCAGCTTTCCAGCTTTTTGAACCAGTGTTTCATCGGATCGCCTCCTTTTCAGAGCACTTCTGCATTTTTTGTCTCCGTCACTCGCACCTGGCTCGCATCAACTTCCCACTTCTCTTTGAGCAATGTGATAATTTGTACTGCGTGTTCAGACCGTGAACCACTTGTTTGCTGTACGTTGGAATCCTTACTATCGCTCCAGGTAACAGGAGTTTCGGTATTTTGATTAGAAGCGACTTGCTCTCTCTTTGATTGCTCGGATCGCTCGACACTTGACTCAATCTGTATATTTTTAATTTCAATTGGATCAATCTGAATAGATTGAGTACTTGGGTTATTTTCATCCTGTCCTACCGCATCTTTGGTTTCTGTCATCGGGCTGCTACTCACAGGTTCGGCCACATCCGCATCCGTTTTCGAATCAACTTTTCCAGTTGCAAGTTGCACCTCTACATGCTGAATGACAGGCAGTTCAACAGAAGTGGCTGCTTGGGTATCCGAATTTGTTTTCTTCATCGCCAGTTGCACCTCAACCGACTGAACCTTTGCGCCCGTTGTCTCCTCAATCTGACCTTTCATAACGTTAGCCAGTTCCTTCGCCGTCCACTTCAAAGTTTGCAGTTGTTCGCTCGCCTGCATTCGTTTCCCTTGAGCCAGAATATGCTCCAGTGTGGCTTGCCCATCTGCGGGAGCATCCATTGCAGTCATGGCTCGTTTCAGTTCGCCTACGGGATCACTTTTCAATAACTTGGTGATGGGTGATAACAGGGTCAGCAGGATGAGAAGGCTCAGCACAAGCTTGACGTAACGCTCCATGGAACGATTCGGAAGCAGCATATCTACAAACGTTGCGAGTAAAACGATCATGATCAGATCCTGCAGCCAGTTGCTCAGCCACCCCATCCTCTCCAGCCCCTTTCCCTGCAGACAGGTATTTAACGCATCATGACCGTAAGATTGCCTGCGGTCAGCAGAATCGTAATCGCCAGAAAAAACATGAGTCCAACCGCGGCCAGTGCTGCGAATACATAAATCATGCTTTTACCGATCGCTTGCAGGCAGTCTACGATCGGTGTCTCTCCCAGCGGCTGCATTATCGCTCCGGTCACGTTGTAGATCAAGGCCAGCGCCAGAATCTTAATAGCCGGAAACGCACACAGGAACAAGATAATAATGACTCCTGTCAGTCCGATCGCATTTTTGACTAGCAGTGATGCCGTGATCACCGTATCTGTTGCATCTGCAAATGTCCTCCCTACAACGGGTACAAAGTTTCCTGCAATGTATTTGGCTGCCTTTAAGCTGACGCCATCCGCAACCGATCCCGAAGCTCCCTGTACCGAAATAACCCCTAGAAACATCGTGAGCAGAATTCCCAGCAAGGCTACACTGATGTTTCGCAACAGATCAGCCATTTGTGTCAATTTGTATTTATCCGAAAGCGAGCTCACCAGATGCAACACCGCCGAGAAGAAGAGAAGAGGGAATACCAGCAGATGAATTAGCGTACTTACGAGATGAATCATAAAAATAATTAGCGGGTGCGTCACCGAAACTGTAACGACATTGCCCATTGAAGCGAGCAGTGTGAACAAAAGTGGAACCATCGCCATCATAAAGTTGATCATGCTGGATATGGCCTCTTTTGCGTAACCAATCGCCACGCTAAAGCTGTTGATCGCGATGATAATGATGACCAGATAACAGATCGAATACGCAATTTTGCTAATATTGTTTTTCTCGAATGCGGTCTGAAGTGTCTCCAGAATCATGCTCAGCACCGTTAACATTACGATCGTGACTAAAAGTTTGCCGTTATATAAAATTTCATGGAGCATAAACGTGCCAATGGCAGAAAATACCGATTTCAGACTAAATCCTTCATTTCCGGGAATTAACATATCCATGAAAGATGGTGTTTTGCCTTCTGGAAAAAAACCACCGTATTGTTTCATTAGCTGATTCCAATATTTCTCCACCTGATCCTTCGGAAGCTGATCGGCCTGCTGCTCTATCCACTCGTTTGAAGGTGTAGTAGCCACAACCTGTCCAATTACACCGAACATGAAACATATCATCAGCACAATGATGAGGCGCCAGCGCGGCTTGTTATGCATCAATTTCATTAATTATCCGCACGCCCTTTCTACACCGGCATCAGTTTCATCACGGTCTCGATAATGATGCTAATGATCGGAATTGCGAGTACAAGAATCAGCACTTTGCCAGCCAGTTCAATCTTGGATGCGATGCTCTCTTGCCCGGCATCTCTGACAATCTGTGCACCGAATTCGGCAATGTAAGCAATGCCGATAATCTTCAATACTGTTTTCAGATAGATGCTCTCCATACCGGAATTTTCAGCAAGTCGCTTCAGCACTTCGATCACTGCGCCAATTTTGCCAATCAACAGCATAAAGATCACTACACCAGTGGCTGCCGCAATCAGAAAGGCAAACATTGGCTTTTGTTCCTTAATGACTAAAATCAGTACGGTTGCAATGAGTGCCAAACCAACAACTTGAATAATCTCCACGGGTCACCACCATCCGGCTTCATGACCGTTTTCATTGAAAAAGAAATATGGATTTAATCTCTTGCAGCAGGCTGTCCAGCATTCGAACAACCATGAACAGTACAACGACAAATCCGATTACGGTCACCCAGTGAGCCATATCTTCCTTTCCCATTTGTTTCAGCACGGTATGAATCATTGCTATAATGATTCCAATGCCCGCAATTTGAAAGATTGCGTTCACTTCTAAATTCATGACCTTGGCACCTCGCTATCCCGGCTATTTCAGAAGATCAGTATGACGATTAACGCTCCGACAAGCATCCCCAGGCTGCGGCTCATTCGTTCGTACTTCACTTGATCGGCCTGTGCGCGGGATTCCTCATGCATAAGTTGCTGAATGGCTAACGAAATATGTTTGGTCTGATCTTGACGATCACTGGTGCCAAGGCTGAAACTCAACTGGAGCATGACTTCCCGTTCGTCTGACTTCATCGCTGATTTCCCCCATGCCTCCTCGACACCGGCTTGCAGACTCTCCCTGGCTGTAAGGCCATGTGGGGGTTCCATCCGTGTGGATGCGTGTAAAAAAAGAGTTTTCACCGGCTCTTTGGTCTGAGCCCCCATCTTGCTCATCGCATCAGGCAGCGGCGTTAAGCCGTAATTAATCTCTGTCAACAGCCGTTGTAGCGCTGCAATCAACTCACGCAGCTGCCTTGGCCGCAATGCATATTGCCTCGCCTTGTAAAATCCGGCGAGAGTACTTGCTAGCAGAATCAGCACCGCGCCAAGCATATTAAGCAAAGGCTTCACCTCCTGCCCCGGTCTGTTGCAACCCTCTCATCTTGCCATCGGACAGTCGAAAGCTCATGCCTCTGCTCGTTCGCTGTAGCTGTACATACCGCTGAAACATCTGCTCGGCAATCAGTGTTTTCAAGGCGGGTCTTGCAGATAGTTCAGACAGATCCCGTGCGTGGGCTGTGGCAATGACAGAAACTCCTGCATGCAGAGCCTCCATAACTGCCTCCGCATCCTCTGGCCGCCCAATCTCGTCCACAATTAGAACATCCGGTGACATGGAACGAAGCATCATCATCATGCCTTCAGCCTTAGGGCATCCATCCATAACGTCTGTGCGCGGCCCTACATCGAAGCTAGGCACACCTTTGTAACTTCCCGCTATTTCAGAACGTTCATCTACAATGCCCACTTTTAGTCTTGGGCGTATCCCCTGCCTCAGTTCATCACCATTTGTCAGTTTCGAGCCGTTGCTGATCTGCCTTGCCAAATCTCGCAGTAACGTTGTTTTGCCTTGCTGAGGTGGAGATAGAATCAGGGTATGCATCACCTGCCCGTTCCTCATATCTAGCAAGTATGGAAGAACCGAGTCAGCCACGCCTTGTACTTCCCGGGCAACACGGACGTTAAATCCGTTGATATCCCGTAAATATTCTACACGCCCTCCACTGAGCACCGTCCGGCCAGCTAGTCCGATTCGATGCCCTCCCGGGATGGTGATGAATCCTTTTCGCAATTCTTCTTCCAAGGTATAGAGCGAATGATTGCTTATGAGATCAAGCAGTCTGTGCGTTACTTCTTTCAGAGGAACATATGCTTCCTCTGGTTTTCCCGTTGGTATACCTTCTGGGGTGAGAAAGTGATAATTGCTGCCTGCATTAATCTCCAGTGGCCTGCCTTCTCGAATACGGATTTCCTCTACTTGTTCCAATAAGGCGGGCGGCATTCTGCCCAGAATGGTTCGGATGGGTTCCGGAAAAAGATCCCTCCATTTCACTTTCATGAGTAGGCTCCTCCAACTTGATTAATTTCATCTCTGATGCTTGTTCATATCTCAAGTTTATGCCTGTACATTCATTTTATGACGCTGAAATCTATCAATTCTTTAAGGATGATGAATGAGAGCCAAAACTCATAGACATCTCTTGTTCTAGGCACCTGTCTAGACATTCATGCATATAGTGCTTGCAGACAGATGGACTGTTCCACTGAGAAACCAATGCTCGATCCCGAGGAACAAAAAGGAGTTGTGGGGTGTGCGTGTCGACGTTGTAGGTAATGTAAATGAAGTGCGAACGATAGATATTGAAGGGCGAAGTGTCGTTGTCATTGATGTTTTGCGAACAACAAGCACAATTGTGACCGCGCTTGCCCATCATGCTGCGGGGGTTATTGCTACGGAGACTGTTCCGCAAGCCAAACAGATGTGGGTTGGAAACAGTATTCGGGGTGGAGAACGTTTTGACAAAAAAATAACCGGATTCGATGCGGGTAATTCTCCCTATGAATATATGAGTGGTGACATCGCGGAAAAAGTCATTATCCTTACCACAACAGATGGTACGAGAGCTCTGATCAAGGCATCCAGAGCCAGACATATACTTGCGGGAGCATTGTTAAACGTTAGAGCGGTTGCTTCCGCTCTACTGGAATTACAACGGGATATTTTGTTGTTATGTGCTGGAGAGCAGGATGAGTTTGCTTTGGAAGACGGCCTATGTGCCGGATGTATTATTGAAGAGTTGTATCGTCAGACCCGTTCTCCATTGCAACTAAACGATCTTGGAATCATTTTGCATCAGGCTGTGTCTCAATCTCATGATCGCATCATGGACCTGATTCGCACATCATCCAGTGCACGCAGACTGGATAAACTGGGAATGACGCATGATGTCACCTACTGTTCACAATTGAATCTACTGGATTGTGTACCCGAGATGAGGGAGGGCAATGAGTTAAAACCTTACCGTAAATTACGAGGTGGGAACATGTGCAAACGGCTGTAGTTATAGATAAAAAAAGGTGTAACGGCTGCCCATGGGCAGCCGTTACACCTTTTTGTTTATCCGTTTATTTGTAGAATCATTTACTTGATTTATCTGCGAATTTGCGGTCCACCGATTACGGCTTGCTCAGCCGTATCCAGATCATACGCTGTGTGCAGCGCTTTAATCACATCATGAAGCTTCTCTCCATCGATAACGCATGACACCTTGATCTCAGATGTGCTGACCATCTTGATGCTAACGCCTTCACCAGAGATCACTTTGAACATCTTAGCAGCTACACCTGGATGACTCACCATCCCCGCACCAACAATCGAGATTTTAACCAAGTTCTCTTCGGAAGTCACTTCACGGTAAGGCAGACGGCTGTGCAAACCTTCGATGACACGAAGTGCCTTCTCGCGATCCGACAAGGCAACCGAGAAGGAGAAGTCCGCTTTGCCATCCTGAACTCCGCTCTGCACGATAATATCGACGTCCAGTTGCTCACTAGCCAGTTCGCCAAATACTTCGGCAAGGACACCCGGGACATCGGGTACACCCAAAATACTGATGCGAGCTACGTTTTTGTCATATGCGATTCCACTTACCACTACCCCTTGTTCCATTGCTGCTTCCTCCTTCACAACCGTTCCTTCATTATGGTTAAAGCTTGATCTTACAATCAGAGGTACACCGGAATGCTTCGCGTACTCAACCGCACGCGGATGCAATACCGCCGCTCCCAGATTCGCAAGCTCCAGCATTTCGTCGTAGGATATTTCCTTCAATTTGCGTGCCACCTTGACGATCCTCGGATCAGTGGAATAGATTCCGTCCACATCCGTATAGATTTCACAAGCGTCCGCTTGAATTGCCGCTGCGAGCGCAACAGCTGTTGTATCCGAACCACCGCGGCCCAGTGTAGTGATCTCGCCGTCTTCCGTCATGCCTTGGAAACCAGCAACAATAACGATATTGCCCTCAGCGAGCGCCGATTTGACACGCTCAGGACGGATATCCTGAATCCGAGCTTTACCGTGAACCGGTTCTGTTCGGAAACCGGCTTGCCATCCTGTAAAGGATACGGCCTTGCGTCCAAGTGCCTGAATGGCCATGGATAATAAGGAGATCGAAATTTGTTCCCCTGTCGTCAGCAACATATCCATTTCACGAGCAGGCAAATCACTGTTTAGCAGCTTCGCCTGATCAATCAAATCATCTGTAGTATCCCCCATGGCCGAAACCACGACGACACATTGATGTCCTTCATCCGCTTTTTCTACAACACGTCCGGCTACACGCTTCATGCGTTCTGTATCTCCGACCGAGCTGCCCCCAAATTTCATGACGTACAATGACAACGCAAATCCACTCCCTACCTTGTGCAGTATGCATCAATTGATATCTTTCGTCATTATTCTCTACGAGAAATGACTTTAACCCAGTATATTACGAAAGCGCCTGATAGGCTAATCTTTTTTCAAAAAAACCCTTTGCCATATGCATGGCAAAGGGTCTTCACTTCTGGCTATAGAGCTTACAGCAAGTGAAAGTTACGCACGGGAAGAGTATTTACCTTCACGTGTATCAATCAGAAGCACGTCGCCTTCATTGATGAACAAAGGAACTTGTACATTCAGACCTGTTTCCACTTTTGCGTTCTTCGTAGCGCCTTGAGCTGTGTTACCTTTAACGCCTGGCTCTGTTTCAATAACTTTCAGCTCAACGCTTGTAGGCAGATCGATACCCAGGATTTCACCTTGGTAACTAACGATCTTCACGTTCATGTTTTCTTTCAGGAAGTTCAGTTCCCACTCCAGTTGATCGCTAGTCAGTGTGAATTGATCGTATGTTTCATTGTCCATAAATGTATGCTCAGAACCACTTGCATACAGGTAAGATACACCACGGTTTTCGATAATTGCACGACCAATCGTTTCACCTGCACGGAATGTACGCTCAACGGTGTTACCGTTACGCAGGTTTTTCAATTTGGAACGTACGAACGCAGCACCTTTACCTGGTTTTACGTGTTGGAAATCAAGTACGGTATAGATATCATTGTCTACTTGTACGGTCAAGCCTGTTTTAAAATCGTTAACTGAAATCACAAAAAATCCCTCCTGATATAAGTAAAAAGTATGTTCGTATGTTAGCCAATAACGGTGAACTTTTTGTCCGATTTCGTAAGAATATGAATACCTGACTCGGTAATCACAACGTCATCCTCAATTCGTACGCCGCCAAGTCCATCAATATAAATCCCCGGCTCAACTGTAACCACCATACCCGGTTTCAACACATCATCGCTAAGCTTGGACAGACGCGGAGCTTCATGAACCTCCATACCCAGACCATGGCCCGTGCTGTGTCCAAACTGTTCTCCATATCCATAGCCTGCAATGATATCCCGAGCAAGTGCATCCGCTTCCCGTCCGGTCATACCTGGTTTCAGGTTCTCCAGCGTATGTAATTGTGCTTCCAGTACGATGTCGTAAATCTTGCGCAGTTCAGGTACAGGATTACCTGTTGCGATCGTGCGCGTAAGATCTGAACAGTAACCGTCCAGTAACGCACCAAAGTCAAACGTAATCAGTTCGTCCTGTCCAATCACCTTGTTGCTGGCTACGCCGTGAGGCATGGCAGAACGTTCACCTGAAGCGACAATGGTGTCAAAGGAAGAGCTTGTTGCTCCATGCTTGCGCATGAAGAACTCCATTTCCAGATCCACTTCACGTTCAGTCATTCCCGGTTTAGCAAATTGCAAAACGTGACTGAATGTAGCATCTGCCAAATCTGCAGCACGCTGCATCACCGCGATCTCTTCTGCATCCTTGAACATACGAAGTTGCTCCACAATACCGGACACCGCTCTCAGTTTAACCGATTGCAATGTTTCCGCATAAGAAGCATGCGTACCAAATGTAACCGAATCCTGCTCGAAGCCCACTTCGGTGATATTCGCTGCTGCCAGCAAATCACGTACAGAATCCATCGGTTTTACACCGTGTTCCACCACGTTGAAGCCTTTGGCTTGAGAGGATGCTTGTGCCATATAACGGAAATCAGTAAGCAAACAGGCTTCCTGTTCAGTAATAAGCACATATCCTGCCGAACCAGTAAATCCCGTCATATAACGGCGGTTAATTGGATTCGTGATCAGCATTGCTTTGAGTTCACGCTCAGCCATGGCCTCACGTAACTTGTGTACTCGTTTGTTTTCCATCGGTAACCCTTCTTTCTCTCACATTCCCGGGTTCCCGGCTCAGGTTTGTTTGTCCAGATGACGCACGAGAGCCAGCAATCCCAGTTCATAGCTTACTTCGCCAAATCCGGCAATCTGCCCGATCGTTTCTGCTGCAAGCACTGAATGATGTCTGAACGCTTCGCGTGCATGAATGTTGGATAGATGAACCTCCACGGTAGGAACTTTCACGGCATTGATTGCATCACGAATCGCATAGCTGTAATGAGTAAAAGCCCCGGCATTCAGCATGATCCCGTCTGCCTCACCCATTGCGGCATGAATGCGGTCAATAATGTCCCCTTCATGGTTGGATTGATAAAAAGCGATGGAGACGCCCAATTGTTCAGCTTGTCTGCGAATTTTGTCTTCAATATCCTTCAGACTAAGCGTTCCATAGATACCTGGTTCACGAACACCAAGCATGTTTAGGTTCGGGCCATTGATTACAATAATTCGTTTCATCGCTGCTCCACCCTCTCTGCAAATAACCATCTGCTATTTTAACACAGCCGTTACCAGATTGAGAAGCTTTTTTGCGTCTAGGCTCCTGCATGCTCTGGCTCCCGTTTCCTTTCGTCGGTGTACTCCATCGCTACGGTGTAACCTATGAACAGCCCCCAGAGGAGAAAGAAACAAATTTCTGTGAAAATTGAATCCCATGTCAATTGATTTAACGGTTTCATCATTCCGAGTTTAGGTCCAAGGAGGATAAAGAGGATCACCCACCAGACGATTCCATACACCATGCCGGGAAACGGCCCTTTTAATTTTCGAATGGTAAAGGTATATAACAGCGAAGCAAAGATGGAAAACACGATAAAACACAGCAAGCCTGTCAAGTGACCTGCCGGCGTATATATATATTTATGCTTGAAAAAAGGTTCCGCCAGAAAACCCACGGGTACAACCGTAAAATGTAGCAGATGGAATAACCAGTGGATGCCGCCCCATATTAGCCCAGCAAAGAACCCCAGCTCCAGCGCAAAAGAAAACGGATTTGTGAAATAGTGCGCATCCCCCTGCCTTGGCACGGAGCGCCGTTTCATCAAGTTTTCGTCACGCTCTCGCGGGTGTTGCCGATTTGTGCTTTGGTCCGCTTTACCTTCGTGATTATGATTCGTTGATACGTCCTCATGAATATGATCTGTCATCATAAACGTCCCCTTCTTCGCAAGATGATCTCGCAGCCATGCTAGATATTTTCTCACAGTTCTAGGGCGTAGTATGTTCAAAACAGGACAATCTTAACAGCATCACTTGCCTTTTCTCTCGTAAACTAGAAATTGCTCTCAAAATTCGATACAATAAGGATATTAAACTGCCTTTGATTGTAAAGGCTTAGAACAGAATAGGAAGGTGAATAATTTGCCTCAACAATCCAAGCCTGTCAGCTACGGGGGGCAAGCTGTCATCGAGGGTGTAATGTTTGGCGGTAAACACGTCAATGTTACAGCCGTGCGTAGAAAAGACGGCGAAATTACGTATCTGGAAGTTCCCAAGCAAGACAAGACCTGGGTCATGAAATTGCGGCGGATTCCTTTATTACGCGGAATTGTCAGCATTATAGATTCAAGTGTCAAAGGTAGCAAACATCTTAATTACTCTGCTGACGCTTATGCTGATGATGAACTCGAACCTGAAGAAAAAGCCAAACAACAAGAGAAACAAGGAACTGGCTGGAGTCTGAGCATGATTATCGGTGTGACTGCAGTAGCCATTCTTTCCTTCCTTTTCGGCAAAATTGTGTTGACGTTGCTTCCTGTCGTGATCGAGGACTTCTTATTTAAAAGTGTATTCGACAATCAATTTTTGCATAATGTATTGGAAGGTGTCATCAAGCTGATCCTGTTACTCGCTTATCTGTGGCTAATCTCGCAGACACCGATGATTAAACGCCTGTTTCAATACCACGGCGCAGAGCATAAAGTCATAAGTGCATACGAAGCTGGCGAAGAACTTACACCGGAAAACGTTCAGAAGTACAGCAGACTGCATTACCGCTGTGGTAGTAGCTTTATCATGTTGACTGTCATCATCGGTATTTTCTTGTACTCCGTATTCACATACGATAATTTATGGGAACGGATGGGACAGCGTTTGCTTTTGTTGCCAGTTGTACTTGGTGTTTCGTTCGAGCTACTCAAGATTACGAATTCGCTTCGTGATATTCCTGTGCTCCGTTATCTGGGATACCCTGGCCTGTGGTTGCAATTGCTTACTACCAAAGAACCTACGAACGCTCAAGTGGAAGTATCCATTGCATCGTTTAACCGCATGCTTGAACTGGACGCCAAGCTTGCTAACGTTTCGACCGCAACGGAAGTTCCTGTAGCAACACTTGATCCTGTGAAAGGGTGAATGATATGAATAAGCAGGCAATTGTATTTTGGGCATTCATCGTGCTGGCTGCTCTTGGGGTTATCGGTTTATTGGGTAGAGCCTCGTTCTCCAGTATTCTGATCCCTCTGATCGTGTTCGGAGTTGTGTTCCTGCTGTACAAATATCCGCCTGCCCGTTGGTCACGAAAAGCCAAAACACCAAAGATCAAACCTTCGGCAAAAACGATGGCTAAAGTGAACGCACAGAATAATGTCAGTGCAAGAAAGAGCAGTTCGTCCAAGAAACGCAAGGACTATCCTTTTCAGGTCATTCAGGGCCAAAAAGGAAAAAGCAACGAAGAGGACATCCCTAAATATCACTGATTTGTCATTTCGGTGATGTCTCTGTTTTCTTTTTACGGTAAAATAAAACCCAAAAAGCAATTCTCCATCATCCGGAGAATTGCTTTTTTATGTTTTTATACGGGAACCAACGGCGGTGGATCCGCCTGTTTCTTCCGAATTTCTTTTCGCTGCTTTTCCAATTGCTCGTTGTACATCTTTGTATTCCATGTGTTGAAAAATTCCAGGCCGGAGGCAACGCCTGAGCGATATAAGTTCGTGCTGTCCTGAACAGAAAGATTAAATTGTGTCGGTTTAATGCCAAGCGTAGGAATTTTAACCGTACGGAATCGGTTAATCTGCTCAATGTAACGCTCATCGTGAGCCGTTAACATCGTCTCGACAAGCGCTTGCAACATGGTCAAAGGCCCTTTAATTCGTGCAGGTTCTACTTCAGTCTTACCTACCATTTTAAAACCGACTACTGGAATGATCTCTCCTCCTGATTCAGAGTGTTCTCCATCAAACAACCATAGTGGGAAGTTACTTAACAGCCCTCCGTCCACAACATAAACAAACTGATCTTGGAAAGGTAGCCCCTTGGACACTATCGGTGATTTCCGAATAATGACAGGATCAAAAAAATACGGAATGCTACAACTCATACGCACCGCTTTGGCAACCTCAAGTTTCGTCGGCTCAATACCAAAGCGCCGGATATCGTCGGGTAAGACAAGAATGTTTCCGTTGGAAATATCCGATGCGGTAATGAGCAGCTTTCCAGGCGGCAAATCAGCGAAGGTTCGTATTCCTTTTTGTGCCAGCATCTTGCGTATCCATGATTCCAGAGCTTCACCTGAATATAAACCTTTTTTCAAAAACATCCTTGTTGCCGGACCAATCCAGCGTGTATTAAATATAGGTGACCTTTGCAGAAGCGTAGCAAACGGCGTACTCTCAATAATTTCTTTCATCTCCTCGGCCCGGTAACCTGCAGCCAGTAGCGAAGCAACAATCGAACCGGATGACGTGCCAGCAACCCGGTTGAATTGCACCCCGCAGTCCTGTGCTCCCTGTACAGCACCTGCAAGCGAAATCCCCTTTACGCCTCCACCTTCAAACACTCCATTAATTAACACCACAAAAACCCCCGTTCTCCAGGCAGCCATGATTCTACTGCCACTGTATGAGAACAGGGGTTGGTCATATAACTATGAGTTGATGAATTCGTGATTATTAATAAAAAAGAATACTGTGCGTTAGACCTTACAATCCATAATAAGATTTCAGTCGTTCAATCAAACCCAGCGGGTTTTTCGTAAGATACTGGGAACTGAAATAAATGTCTCCGCCAATAGATGGATACTTCTGATTATATGTCAATTGATCAATGATTTCTTGTGATGTCTGCCATCCAATCTCTGGCGTTCCGAGTTTATAAGGAGAATGGCCGATGTACAATTTTACATTGGTATTAGCTACCTCATTAACCCACCAATCTACGACCTTATCGTATCTTGCTGCACTTAGCGTCATGCTCCAGTATACTTGTGGTGCAACGTAGTCGATCCAGCCCTGTTTGATCCATGTCCGGACATCTGCATTCATACTGTCATACGCAGTTACACCCGCTTTGGTGTCTGAGCCAGTCAGATCGTTTGCTTTGTTACGCCATACACCAAATGGACTGATCCCATATTCTACATTAGCTTTCGCTTGATGAATACGTTGTCCAAGCTGCTCTACAAACTGATTAATGTTGTCACGGCGCCATGCTGCGCGGTCTGTTGCATTTGACGCGTTATACGTTTTGTAAGCAGCATCATCGTTAAAGGTCACATTAGAAGGATAGAAGTAATCGTCCAAATGCACTCCATCCACGTTGTAGTTATTCACCACTTCCATAATGGTATCCATAATATGCTGTCTTGCTTCTGGAACACCTGGGTTAATATAAAGTTTACCCGATGCATTTACAATCCAGTCCGGATGTAGCTTGGATACATGGTTTGCAGCCAAGTTGGTTGTTGTTGCCGAGTTCGTTGCCCGAAACGGATTGAACCAGGCATGAAATTCAAGCCCGCGCTTGTGCGCTTCCTCAATCATAAAAGCCAATGGGTCGTAGCCTGGATCTTTACCCTGTGTTCCTGTCAGAACACTATTCCAAGGCACCAGACTGGAAGGATAAATGGCGTCTGCATTGGCTCTAACTTGTACAAATACAGCATTGATCCCCATGTCTTTCAATTGATCCAGTTGACTTGTGTACTCCTGTTTCTGTTTCTCTACATTGCCTTTCGCGCCAGAAGATGGCCAGTCACCATTGACTGTAGATATCCAGGCTCCGCGCATCTCATTCGTTGCTGGGGTTACACTTCCTCCTGGTTCTGCAGGTGTTGCTGGAGTTGGTTCTGGCGTTGGCGTAGGTTCTGCTCCGGTGTACAGATCAATGGTTTGAGCCGCCTGATTCCAGCTCACTTGAATTCCCAAATTTTCACTTACAAAACGAATAGGAACCATTACACGACCTTGCTTTAGTTGCACGGAAGCATCCAGATCAACCACGGCATTGTCCACTGTCGCTTGCTGACGTCCACTCGTCATCGTAATCGTTGAATCCGATTTCTGAATCGTCACCGTCCGGGTTGCCTGGGACCATAACACAGAAGCACCCAATCCTTCACTGATGACCCGTAACGGCACCATCGTTACGTTCACCTTGGGAATGATATATGGTGACACATCTGATTCCAGACGCTGACCATCCAGAAAAATAGAAATCTGTTTTGAACTTGCTGCCTGAGCGGTCAACCCTACTGACTGTAATCCAAGAACAAAAATGAGCAGTAGCAACAATCCTTTACGCAATTTCATCAATTCAATCCTCCAACATCATTAAATTTGCGGTAAATTCTACTAGTTTAATAGACGCTTGGCAGACGGGTTTAGTTGCGCAATTGACCAAATGTTGGTTGGAATTAAAATATTGAAATTAAAAATGCTCCTCGCCATTCACCTGGCAAGAAGCATCCTTTATTTATCAACATATGAATTCAAGGCTCAAGAGTCCGTGTTACTCATGATTTCCTGAATGTTTTTTAGATCTTGCAGACGGCTCTCATCCTGACGGAAATATTCCACGAGAGACTCAATACATGTAATGGAGTCCCAGCTTAAGTGATGTTCAATACCTTCTACGTCGTTATATATGTTCTCTTCCTGAACACCGATCGTCGTTAGAAACTGCTCAAGCAGATGATGGCGCTCCATCAACCGTTTGCCCATTTTTTTCCCTTTTGGCGTTAGTACCAGCCCGCGGTACTTCTCATAGATCAGGTACTCGTCTTTGTCTAGCTTTTGGATCATCTTCGTCACGGATGAAGGATGTACTTCCAGTCCTTCAGCTATATCAGACACACGAGCATAGCCCTTTTCATCAATCAATTTGTATATACGCTCCAAATAATCTTCCATACTGGGCGTTGGCATCTGCTTCCCTCTCTTCTCTCTGACCGGTTCTACGTACCTGGTCCCTATCTTCTAATGATACATGTTATCAATGCGCATTGGCAAGTCCTACCCGATTCCGATCCGCCTTACACAAGGATTGGCAGGCGTGACTTCTCTTCATTTGAGGCAAACTAAGTCCAGTTTCGTATTGAAAGGAGTGATTCTGTGAGCACAAGCGTGGCCCAGCCCCCTGTTCGAAAAGTAAAGGGTACTAAACCCTTTATTCCCGATTTGGTGTATTTTGAACCAGGTGCGCTTGAATATGAAAAAGGAAAACGGATTATGGAATGGGTAACCTCCAAAAACATTCCTTATCAGATGACCACTTCACACAATCGAATCACCAACCTTCCCGGTGAGACAGAGCAAGAAAAATACCGGATGGCCAAGCGAACTCTGGTTGTAGGGGTACGTAAAACCTTGAAATTTGACCAGTCCAAACCATCAGCAGAGTATGCGATCCCTATCTCGACAGGTTGTATGGGGCATTGCCATTATTGTTATCTTCAAACTACATTAGGTGCAAAACCATACGTTCGCGTGTATGTAAACACGGAAGAAATCATTGAAGCTGCCAAAGGTTACATCGAGGAACGCAAACCCGAAATTACCCGTTTCGAAGCAGCCTGTACCTCCGACCCCGTCGGTCTGGAACATATCACGGAAAACCTGAGTGACCTTATTCGTTTTATGGCTGATGAAGAATACGGGCGTTTACGCTTTGTGACAAAATATCATCACGTCGATCCGCTACTTAACATCAAGCATAATGGCCATACGCGTATCCGGTTCAGCGTGAATTCGGATTATGTTATCAAAAATTTTGAACCCGCAACTTCCCGCTTTGAAGAGCGAATTGAAGCTGCTGGGAAAATAGCCCATGCCGGGTATCCACTCGGTTTCATTATCGCTCCGATTATTTGGTACGATGGCTGGCAAGAAGGTTATGCTGAATTACTGCAAAAGCTGGCAGATACCTTGCCTGAAGAGGCTACCAAAGACCTGACGTTTGAAATGATTCAGCATCGTTTCACCAAAACGGCTAAAGCGACCATTGAGAAACGATATCCAAAAACCAAGCTGGAGATGGATATTGAGAAACGGAAAATGAAATGGGGCCGCTGGGGTCAGTACAAATATGTGTATAAAGATGACCAGCAAGATGCCCTGCGCGAATTCATTACAGAACGCATTTTCGAACACTTTCCTTTAGCCAACATTGACTATTTTACCTAATTCAACTCGTATATCATCAGATCAAAAAGCAGGTTGCATGTTCCAGAAAAGTTCTGGTTCCTGCAGCCTGCTTTCAATTATTTATTCTGCTGAAGAAGAAAAATGCTTCACGTTAAGTTGATCATCCAATCAGGTGTAATTTGCTGCAGCCAGATTGTTATTTGGGTCATCTGATCCGTGAATAGCAAAATACCCATTAAGAGCATTAAAGCTCCGCCAATCTTCATCATGAGGTTTGAATAACGCAAAATCCAGCGTGTTGAACCTATAAAGAACGCTAGAACAAAAAAGGGTAAAGCAAAGCCTACCGTATAACCTGTAATCAGTGTCAGCCAAGTTGAAGGTTCGCTCGCTGCCATGGCGATAATCGCCGTCAGAATCGGTCCGATACAAGGCGACCAGCCTGCTGAAAAGCCAATCCCAAAAACGAAGGAACCTAAATACCCCGCCGGCTTCCATTTCATATCCAGTTTGCGTTCTTTCATCAAAAATTGCGGCTTGAATATGCCCAACAGAAACAGTCCCATTAACATAATTAAAATTGCGGACAGCTGACGAATCAAATCCCGGTTATCATTGAAAAATTGTCCAAACAATCCTGCTCCCAGACCGAGCGAATAAAATACAGCAGAGAAACCGAGGATAAACGCCAGTGTATGCGTTAACGTCTTCAAACGCACCTCTCGCTGATTCCGATCCTCTTTCAACTGTTGCACGGTCATTCCCGTGATATATGAGAGATATGAAGGATATAGTGGAAGACAACACGGTGATATAAAAGAAGCGAGGCCAGCTACAAAAGCCAGCCATACATTAACATCAGGCATGAAGCAATGTCTCCCTTCCTTGGGCTCACTTGCTCTTTACTGTTCCTTTTCATCGATGATCATGTAATGGTTTGAACTCAGGCTCGGAACCCTTTTTTGGCAACCATCGTTAAAATCAGCATACCAATGAGCAGCAATACAATGGTTGCTCCGGGTGCCAGGTTCCAAATTCCCGCAGTAACCAGTCCAATCACAACCGCAATCTCTCCAATGACCACCGACAGAATGATGGCTGATTTGAAACTTCGAGCCATGAGTAAACTGACGGCTACAGGGATGGTCAACAGAGCGGATACAAGCAAAGCACCCACGATCTTAATCGCCGTACTGATCACCAATGCTGTCATCACTGTAATTAACATATTCAGCATTTTGACTGGCAATCCGGTCACTGCAGCTGCATCCTCCTCAAAGCTGAGCAGGAAAAACTCTTTATGTAGGAAGCCCACTACAATAACAACGATTAGGGTCACGATACCAACCAACTTCAGATCCGTTGCGTCCAATGTGTAGATGCTGCCAAACAAATAGCTCATCACATCCGCATTGTACCCTTTTCCCAGTGTGAAGAACAGCGAAGCCAGCGCTACGCCTCCAGACATAATGATCGCAATGGACAACTCAGCATAGCTCTTATATGCTTTACGCAGCTTTTCAATAGCAAACGATGCGAGTACCGCAAAAATCAACCCAACACCGATCGGGTATACCTCGATCAGAAAACCAAGTGCTACGCCTGCGATCGTTACGTGTGACAACGTGTCACCGATCATCGAGAGTCTGCGCAGTACAAGAAAAAGTCCAATCAGCGGAGCAGTGATCCCAATAAGCAAACCACCTGCAAGTGCACGCTGAAAAAAATCACTCCATAATATTTCCAAAACTAACACGACTCCTTCGGCCTATTCATCTAATGGCCCACAAACATAGCTAGCGTACCTGCGCGGTAGTATGCTGCAGGTTGGTTTCTGCACAATCCTCGATCTCATGCGAATGACGCACATGGAAATGGATCTTGCCATTCGTGAGCGCCGCTTCCGCGCCAAGATAACTCTCCATACGATCCATATCATGAGACACCATCAGGAACGTCATCCGATGATGTTCATGCATGTGGGTAATCAGTTCGAAAAAACTGGCCTGTGACTCCGCATCAATCCCCACGGTAGGTTCATCCAGAATCAAAAGATCTGGGTGATTAATCAGCGCACGAGCCAAAAAAACACGTTGTTGCTGACCGCCGGACAGTTGTCCAATACGTTTGTTTGCAATATCCTCAATTCGCATGACCTTCATCGCATCGATGCATTGTTGCTGACCTTGTCGAGAGATGCGGCGGAACATGTTTTTGTTGTTATACAAACCGGACATGACAACTTCACGAACAGTAGCCGGGAACAATGGATTAAATGCATTTTTTTGTGGCACATACCCGATCCTGTTCCAATCCTTGAATTTACGAATCGACTGTCCAAACAACTTGATATCCCCTTGTGCAGGAGGAAGCAGTCCTACCAACATACGAAGCAACGTTGTTTTCCCCGCTCCGTTCGAACCGATAATACCTACAAAGTCCCGTTGCTGAACCATAAAATTGAGATCTTGAATCACGCGCTGATCCCCGTAGGAAAAAGACAGATTTTCGATCTCGATAATCGGATCATGACATAATGGCATGATTTGCTGCATGGCAAAGCCGCCCTTCATAATAAATAAAAATACGTAAATTTGCTATTTAACATTCCAAAAGTCTTCGCCGATGGAACAGCAAAGACTTCTGGATGTTTACCTTCATTCTTCTTATTTTAATGCGATCAGCAGATTTTGCAAATTTTTCTGCATCAGGGTGAAATAATCATCTTTGTTGTTCACCTGTTCCTGAGTCAGACCCTCTACCGGATTTAACACCATCGTTTCTACCCCTGCTTCACTTGCCAACGTTTTAGCTAATTTGTCGGACACAAGCTCTTCAAAGAAAATGTACTTGATGCCTTCATCTTTAACCAGCTTAGCCAGTTTTACAATATCCTGTCCAGTTGGTTCTGCATCCGGGGACAGTCCCATGATGGCATGTTGCTTCAAACCATAATCACGAGCAAGATAACCAAACGCTTGGTGCGAAACCACAATTTCCTTGTTTGGTACGGACGCTAATTCATTCGTGAAACGCTGATCCAGTGCTTCAAGTTTGGTATGAAGCTCCTCATAACGTTGTTCATAACCTGCCTTATGTTCAGGATCAACTTCTACTAAACTGTCCTTGATATTTTCCGCCATGATCATTGCTGATTTGGGGCTAACCCATGTATGAGGATCGATATGATGGTCGGCTATCTGTTCCTCATTGCCACTCTCGTCTGCATGATCATCGGCATGTTCATCCTCATGCTCTTCACCATGTCCGTGACCATCGTCTCCTTCTGCTGATAACAACTTGATACCTTCGCTGACTGCAACGGATTTTACTTTTGTATCACTGTTCAGTGATTTCAAAAAGTTGGGCACCCATCCTTCCAAACCTGCACCATTGTAAAGAAAAAGCTGTGCCTTGGACGTGTTCACAATATCCTGGCTCTTCGGTGTCCAGTCGTGCGGCTCTACTCCTGTAGGCAGCAGGTTAATGACATTGGCATCCTCTCCGCCAATCGCTGCAGTAAACGCATATACCGGGTAAAACGTGGTCACCACATTAACTTTACCTTCCACAATCTTGGCTGTATTCTCGTTGTTCTGCCCACATGCGGACAGTACAAACAAACTAAGTATAAGCAGACCGCTCCAAAGTAGCTTCCTTGTACTCCGTTTGCCAAGTTTGCTGGAACGATCTAATCGAGCTTGTCTCTTCTTTTGAATAAATGTCATATATGATTCACTCCGCATCTCTTAATCGTAAACATTACTGAAAGAATTATAGGTAACATACCCCCAATTGTCAAGGCTCGTGTCCTATTCATTCTTTCCCGAAGTGCAGAGTTCATAACAATATATGCTTGTTCTTCTGTTATCAGCTCTTTTTTCAGCATAAAAAAAGCGGTCCGAATCACTTCGGACCACCCTTGGTTCAAACTTGTGACAATCTCTGTACGATGGATCAACCTAGTTGAGTTGTCTTGTTTTAGAAACTATTTATTTCACTTGCGCGCCGTTTGGCATGCTGTCCGGTACGGTAGCCAGGGTCAGCTGATCCCCATGAGAAGCTGCCAGGATCATACCTTGAGACAGCTCTCCGCGCAGTTTTACTGGTTTAAGATTGGTCACACAGATGACTTTACGTCCAACCATCTCTTCTGGCGAATAAAACTTGGCGATACCAGATACAACCTGACGTTGCTCATAACCAAGATCCAGTTGCAGCTTAAGCAATTTATCTGCCTTTTTAACAGGCTCACAAGCGATAACTTGTGCCACACGCAGCTCAACTTTGGAAAAATCATCAATGGCGATCTCTTCCTTGCCTTCAGGTGCAGTTACCGGTTCTGCTGAAGCTGGAGTAGTTGCTTCTGCTTCTGCCTGACTTGCATCGGACTGCGTTGCTTTTTGTCCACCTGTCATCGCTTCGGAGATGTATGCAATTTCCTGTTCTGCATCCAGACGCGGGAAGATAGGTTCGCCTTTGTGCAGCGAATTGCCTTCAGGTATAATGCCCCATTGTTTCGCTGAATCCCAAGCCGTCAGCTCACCTTCCTGAACACCCAGCTGTTCCCAGATTTTGCGCGGCGCACGAGTCAGGAACGGTTGCAACAGAATGGAAGCAATCCGTAAACTTTCAATTAGATGAGACATCACGGATGCCAGCTCATCCCGTTTCGCTTCATCACGTGCCAGAGCCCATGGCTGTGTTTCGTCAATATATTTGTTGCTGCGGCTAACAAATTGACTGATCGCTGTAAGCGCCACAGAAAACTGCAAGTTCTCCATCGCTTGCTCCACTTTTTCCACCGTTGCATGTCCTGCTTCTTCCAGCGAAGCATCAAACTCCGTTACATTGGAAGCAAATGCAGGAGCTTTGCCTTCAAAGTATTTGTCCACCATCGCGACAGTCCGGTTCAGCAGGTTACCCAGATCGTTTGCAAGATCAGAGTTCACACGCTCTACGAAGCTTTCCGGTGTAAATGTACCATCGGAACCGAACGGTACTTCACGCAGCAAATAGTAACGAAGCGAATCCAGACCGTAACGATCAATCAGGGTTACCGGGTCCACTACGTTCCCTTTGGATTTGGACATTTTGCCATCTTTCATCAGCAGCCAGCCGTGTGCAAATACCTTTTTCGGTAATGGCAGATCCAGCGCCATGAGCATGATTGGCCAATAAATCGTATGGAAACGAACAATTTCTTTGCCCACTAGGTGAACATCCGCTGGCCAGAACTTGTCGTACAATGTAGCATCCGAAGAGCCGTAGCCCAGTGCTGTAATGTAGTTGGACAACGCGTCAATCCATACGTAAACAACGTGTTTCGGATCACCCTTGACTTTAACACCCCACTCAAATGTCGTACGGGATACGGCCAAATCTTCAAGCCCTGGCTTGATGAAGTTGTTGATCATCTCATTTTTACGGGATTCCGGTTGAATAAAACCAGGATTCTCTTCATAATATTTCAGCAAGCGATCAGCGTATTTACTCATGCGGAGGAAGTATGATTCTTCTTTGACGAGTTCCACCGGATGACCGCTGTCCGGACTTTTAGCCGCGATAATCTCGCCTTGTTCATTCTTTTCTACATCCACCAGTTGTGTTTCAGTGTAATAGGTTTCATCCGGTATGCTGTACCAGCCTTCGTACTCACCTTTATAAATATCTCCCTGCTTCAGCAAACGATCAAAGATATCTTGTACAACGGTTTTGTGACGCTCGTCGGTTGTGCGAATGAAGTCATCATTGGAGATATCCAGCTTGTTCCACAGTTCTTTAATGCCTGCGACAATCTCATCAACAAAGGCCTGTGGAGACAAACCCTTCTCCTGAGCCTTGCGCTCAATCTTCTGGCCATGTTCATCGGTACCTGTCAGATAACGCACCTCGTATCCGCGCAAACGTTTGTAACGAGACATTGCATCACCTGCTACCGTTGTGTACGCATGCCCGATATGTAGCTTGTCGCTTGGATAATAAATCGGTGTTGTCAAATAAAATGTTTTTTGATCCGTCATGAATGACTTCTCCTCCTTCAATTGTCTAACGAATACGTGCAATTGTTCGAATGGAAACATATTCCTGATCCGAAAATGAACACAAAAAAACTCCCGCCCTGTATGGGACGAGAGTATCTCTCACGTGTTACCACCCAATTTCCCCGCATTTTTCGCAAAACGCAGGCTCTTCCGGTCCTTCGACCGCCCATTAACGCTGGATCACGCCTCAGGCTTACGACAATAGCGACAAGTCGCTGATTGTACGCTCGAAAGAGGTTCCTCCGGGACCATCTTCCATCCTCCTCCCAGACCGGTTCTCAGCTTCTCCGGCTCTCTGCACTGGGGGTGTGTCTGTACTTATCCCTTCACTGGAAAATCATATACAAAAAATATACTGAAATGCGGACCATGTTGTCAAGTATACCGCTGAATAGAGCCAAGTTTATGGGTTCCAGTTACCTGCTCAATACCACTTTAATCAGCAAAAATGAACATCAGGCTCTTCTGCACATTACGGTTCGGATATCACTACATTTTTCTCCACCTTTGGCGGAACCAAATCTACACCGCCCGGATGAAACGGATGACATTTGGCAATCCGTTTCGCCGCTAGCAACGAACCTTTGAGTGCACCGTGCACTTCAATAGCTTCCATCGCATATGCCGAACACGTAGGATAGAATCGGCATGTTGGCGGTTTTAAGGGAGAGATATAATTGCGGTACACCCGGATCGGAGCTTGCACGATTCTACGCGAAAGTTTCATCTTCAATTCTTCCCGTGGCTATGTGCATGCTGATGGGCAGATGACTTCTTAGCTGGAGCATGTTCAGCACAGTCCTTGCAGTATCCGAACACTTCAAACTTGTGATCCACGACCTGAAATTGCTCGGGAGCATCAGCAAGTTGCATTGGACAAAAAACGATCGGGTAGGTCTTCTGACACTTCAGGCAGATCATATGATGATGATGGTGGCCTTCACTACAATGCGCTCTGAATTTCACTCCATCTTCAAAGATCACTTGCTCCAGCACACCCAGTTCCTGCATCACACGCAAGTTCCGATACACCGTGTCAAAGCTTAATCCGCTGTAAGTCTTACCCATATATTCGTAGACGTCCTTGGGTGTAAGATACCCTGGAGATTCGGCAAATAACCGTGCAAGTGTCTTGCGTTGATCGGTTATACGAAGTCCCTGTGAGGACATGGTCGTTATAATTTCTTCCGTCGACAGCATGATTTAAAGCACCTCCTGTCATACAAACCTTTTGCATTCTTCATCATGCGACAAAAACTTTTGGACAAAAGCCGTTGGTTCTGCTCTTTTGGTATACCTCTAATAATGCATGAAATGGAGATCAGAGTCAACGAAGCTCTGCAACGCATAGCCGTTTTTACTCAAATTGAAAACTTAAACTAAAAACAAAGGACCCCAAATATGGAGTCCTTCGATTGACGGTTCAGAATATAGGTCATACAGGTGACTTTTGGGGTGAACGGGTATATAAAATATAAGCTTTCACTCCAAACCGTACGGTTTGATTCGCAAAATATTACTTCTCAGCTGGAAGCGGTGTAAACAGAATATTTACCGGCAAGTTGCTTCCTGGTGCAGCAGAGAAAATAATGGTTACACTTTCACCGTAAGAACCTGTGCGATACAGCACATTCTGTTCATTCGGCGCACTTAGAGATTGGCTGTTATTCGATAACTGTACCAACTGTCCGTTTACAAGTGCTGAACCATAATACTTGCCTCCGCGAGGATTAAACGAAATCAGTGTACGCGGAGCAACATTGTTCAAGGTAATTTTGTACAGTACACCGAAATTACCAGCGTTAGAAGCGCTTGTGAAAGCCATCGGGTCTGTGCCGTCGAGATTCGGATCACTTGCATTATCTCCTAATGGCAGACGGGAAGGCTTCGTGCCAACTTCCTGATCGTACGTAATAATTCGTGTTGCGTTTGGATAAGTCCCACGGTTATGAACGCCGTCACGGTCCAGAACCGGCAAGGAAGACAATACGGCCATCGGATCTTTATTTTCTTCGATCATTACAATGTTGTAGTCAAGAGTATAATCACTGAAAGCGTCGGAATAAAGGGAGATGACCTGCCCCTCTTTCATGGAAATATTGTTCAATTCAGTCAGAATCAATTTGCTTTCTCCTGGCTGGATGTATACTTTCTTCGAATCTGCTCCCGTTTGCATGGATTTGAACCATTTATCGATGGACAATTTACCCGCAACGGTTGCAAATGGCGTCGGTCCTGCAAAGCCCATATTTTGCTGGTCGAATACAGCTGTGTATGGATTGTTATTGGTAGCAATCACATACATTTTCACTCTTTTGCCCGTATTATTGACATGGTGAATCATGAAACGCGTCTGTCCAAAGGAAGATTCCTTGTAGACGATGCCTTCCTGGTTAACGGTTTCCGGACTGTTACTACGAATAAGCAAGCTTGGTTCATCCGTGTACGTAAATGGTACTTTTTCCATAGCAGGAACTTCCCCGCCGTTGAATGTAAATTTGTCCCCTACAGGTACGAACAATTTGTTGAAATCAGACTGATTATACAGCGTTTCGCTTGTGATCATAATCTCTTTCGTATAGGTGTTGCTCAGACCATGCTGATCTGTAACAGTAAGTGATACCGTCTTAGGTCCCGGAAGGAAAAATGCGAGTGCATTGTTGCTCCAGTCTCTTTTGATGATCGCATCCTCATCATCTGTACTTTGGTCGGTGTAGGAGATTTTTTCACCCATTTTGTATTCTTCCTTGTCTGTAGTAAACATCGCTACTGGGGGAAGATTCGGACGCTCCACCTTTATCGTAAGCGTATACGGGTTACTCCATTGACCACTCGAATCTTGAACGGTGTAAGTCACAGTGTAAACTCCCGGCTGATCAAAGGAATCTTGACGTCCAGTCCACTGCTCATCCACAATAGGAAGGCCGTTCGGTGAACTATTTTTAGTCGTGTAGATCACTTGATCCCCTGCAAAAATTTCCTTTTGTACCGTAAAGCTGGCTACAGGTTTAGTGTTAAGCTTCAACACAACCGTCTTCGCAGACTGATTAACGGTATATGTGATGTTCAGCGCTTGTGTGATAGATGTCAATGGAATCATGAACGTGTTTTTTTCTTGATAAGCTGGGCCTTTCATCGTTCTGGATTCTCCGTTAACGGTATACACTTTGCTGTTTGTTTTGAAACGAAGTTCGTCCGTACCGCTGAGAATGATGGTCTCTTTGGTTTTATTATCGTACTTCACGTCGTAACCTACCCGATCAACCAATGCACGAATGGCCACGTAAGAAACACCATTTTTTACGGCCATCGGCTGTCCAGCCAGATACGTTTTTCCATCCTGAATCATCTTGTTGCTGTTCATATAAAGTGTCAGGTCTCCGGCCGATCGCACAGTCGCATCTGTTCCACCAGTCGTAGGTTGCTCTACTTCAGCAGGTGTTGGTGTGTTTGGTGTGTTTGTTTCTTCACCTGTTCCTTGTTGTTCCCCGTTTGCTTCTGTTGCCGGATTTACCGGTGTAGCTTCTGTTCCAGAAGGACCTGTTGTTCCCTGATCCGTTTCTATGGCACTTTCATTGTTGGCAGGTTGTGTGTTGTTTGATGGATTGTTAGCAGGATCAGTCGTTGCTCCTGATTTCACTTCGGACTCAGCAATTGGCTGTTCTCTCTTCACAACCTCAACGGATTTCACTTTTGCGGTATTCACTGGCGTAGCTTCGCTTGATTCTGCTGCTTGTGTATTCGCAGGAATGACTGTAAACGCCTGAAAAACAGCAAAAGCGGTTAGTATGGACAACTTCTTCTTCAAATTCATTCTTTGTCTTTGGCTCCTTCTGCTCCCATTTTATTAATATCCCCTCTAAAAGTCATATGATTAGACGCTCAGAAACGGGAAAAGTTGCTAAAAATAATGAATAAGAATTGTAAACTTTTAATAGAAGTGAAAAACTATGAAAATAGTTATCTGTTAATATAAACAAGCTATATGAGTTGAACTAAAGATTTACACAGCCCCAATGCAGAAGTATTGGTTATACCCGTTCAGAGTGAAAAAATAAAAAAACAACCTCTACGAAATAATATTCGTAAAGGTTGCTTGTCTATAGATCTCCGCTTACCGCTTACTTCCCTGAACAAGTGACACCAGCCGTTTCTGCACGACCTTGCTCAATCAGGCGATATGCCCGTTCAACTTCTTCTTCGGTTGGTGAAGGTACGCCATCCAGCGGATAAACTTTACCCAGCGCTTCCCATTTGTAAATCCCCATTTGATGATAAGGAAGAATTTCGAACTTCTCCACCCCATTCAGCGTGCCAATGAAACGCCCGAGATTCAATAAATCCTCTTCCTGATCATGGATACCAGGCACGTATACATGTCTGATCCACATTTTTCGACCATGATCGGATAACCATCTTGCGGTCTTTAACGTACGTTCATTGGATTTCCCCGTCAGCTTGATGTGTTTCTCGTCATCAATATGCTTTAGATCGAGTAATACTAGGTCTGTATGATCAAGTAAGTCATGAATGCGATCCGGTTCATTGAACCCGTTGCTATCCAGTGTCGTATGAAGCCCCCAGCGACGTTTGACTTCCTTGAATATTTCTGCGACAAAGTGAGCTTGCAGGGTAGGTTCTCCGCCAGATATGGTAAGTCCACCGCCAGAGCTACGATAGTAGGACAGGTACGGCTGGATTTCAGCCAGTACCTCCTCCAGTGTCATCTCTTTCCCGCCATCCAATGCCCAAGTGTCAGGGTTGTGGCAGTACTGACATTTGAGCAGGCATCCTTGCATAAAAAGCACGAAGCGGATGCCTGGGCCGTCAACCGTCCCGAAAGTTTCGAGTGAATGAATATGTCCGTTCATCATGTTGCCTCTTCCTTTCTTTTCGCATCCGCTATGCGCCTGCTTTTATGTTGAATAAGAATACTTGACTGGAATACTGGAAAAGTGACTTACATCGAACCGTGGAACGTACGGTTGATAACATCCAGCTGTTGCTCACGCGTCAGTTTAATGAAGTTAACTGCGTAACCCGACACCCGCACAGTCAATTGCGGATATTGTTCCGGGTGATCCATTGCATCAATCAGTTGCTGACGATCAAATACGTTTACGTTCAAGTGATGCGCATTTTGACCGAAGTATCCATCCATCATTGCGGTCAGATTGGATTTGCGTGTCGCATCTTCTTTCCCCAGTGCTTTTGGCACAATGGAGAAGGTGTTGGAAATACCGTCAAGGCTGTGTTCATAAGGCAGTTTCGCTACCGAGCCGAGCGATGCCAGTGCACCTTTTTTATCCCGACCATGCATTGGGTTTGCCCCTGGTGCAAATGGTTCGCCTGCTTTACGTCCATCAGGTGTTGTTCCTGTTTTCTTGCCGTACACCACATTGGAAGTGATGGTCAGTACAGATTGCGTTGGCATTGCGTTACGATAGGCTTTGTGCTTGCGAATCATACTCATGAAGCTTTCCACCAGTTCTACAGCAATGTTATCTACACTGTCATCGTTGTTGCCGTAGCAAGGGAATTCACCTTCAATTTCAAAGTCAACAGCAATGCCTTGCTCGTTGCGGATCGGTTTAACTTTGGCATATTTGATCGCACTGAGTGAGTCCGCTGCTACCGACAGTCCGGCGATGCCACAAGCCATCGTACGCAGAATGTCTCGGTCATGGAGTGCCATTTCGATACGTTCGTAGCTGTACTTATCATGCATATAGTGGATCACGTTAAGAGTGTTCATGTACAGTTTAGCGAGCCACTCCATCATCGGTTTGAAGCGTTTCATGACTTCATTGTAGTCCAGTACCTCACTTGTAATGGCAGGATATTCTGGACCAACCTGTGCTCCCGATTTTTCGTCACGTCCACCGTTGATTGCATACAGCAATGCTTTCGCCAAGTTGGCACGTGCGCCGAAGAATTGCATTTGTTTACCGATCTTCATTGCGGATACACAGCAGGCAATACCGTAATCATCGCCATAGATTGGGCGCATCAGATCATCATTTTCATACTGGATGGAACTGGTTTCAATAGATACTTTACTGCAATAATCTTTGAAAGCTTCAGGCAGCTTCGTGGACCATAGGACGGTCAAGTTCGGCTCTGGAGCAGGTCCCAGGTTGTGCAGTGTGTGCAGGAAACGGAAGCTGTTTTTAGTTACGCGTGTTTCGCCGTTAACGGACATTCCGCCGATGGACTCCGTTACCCACGTTGGGTCACCACTGAACAATTCGTTGTAATCCGGCGTGCGCAGGAATTTGACAATCCGCAGTTTCATGACAAAGTGGTCAACTAATTCTTGTGCTTGTTCTTCTGTCAAGATACCTTCTTGCAGATCACGTTCAATGTAGATATCCAGGAAGGAAGATACACGTCCAAGGGACATTGCAGCACCATTCTGTTCTTTAATCGCTGCGAGGTAACCGAAATACAGCCACTGGAATGCTTCTTTAGCCGTAGTTGCTGGTAATGAAATATCGAAGCCATGCATCTCACCCAGTTGTTTCAGTTCTTGCAGTGCACGAATCTGTTCGGACAACTCTTCGCGCAAACGAATGACATCTTCATCAATCACGTCGACTTCCAGTGCATTGAGTTCACCTTTTTTGTTACGAATCAGGAAGTCTACCCCGTACAAAGCAACCCGGCGATAGTCACCGATGATCCGGCCACGGCCGTAAGCATCTGGCAAACCTGTGATAATACCGGCTTTACGTGCTGCACGCATCTCTGCTGTGTAAGCATCAAATACACCTTGGTTATGCGTTTTACGAATGTTTGTAAATATATCAATGACACCTTGAGGCATTTCAAAACCATATGCTTCACAAGCATCAATCATCATACGAATTCCGCCGAATGGCTGAATGGAACGTCTGAATGGAGCGTCTGTCTGAACTCCGACAATCTGCTCTTTCGACTGATCCAGATAACCCGGTTGGTGTGATGTAATGGTAGAAGGTGTGTTTACATCCACATCAAGCACGCCGCCATTATCGCGTTCTTTTTTAGTCAGGTCCGATACGATATCCCACAATTCTTTGGTATTCTGGGTAGCGCCTGCGAGGAAAGCTTCATCCCCGTAATATGGAGACAGATTGTGTACCAGAAAATTATTCACATCTACGGTCTTGGTCCAAGTTCCTTTAGTAAAGTTTCTCCAGCCTGTTTGTTGTTTGACATCTTTTTCGATCACCGACATCTTAATCCCTCCGCTTTTTTGGATTTCTGGACACATCACATTGTTGCAGTACACGTATCAT
The DNA here is from genome assembly GCF_050435065.1 of Paenibacillus sp. 4624. NCBI lineage: Bacteria > Bacillati > Bacillota > Bacilli > Caryophanales > Paenibacillaceae > Paenibacillus > Paenibacillus sp. 4624. The sequence goes on along the minus strand of NZ_JBNDJR010000001.1, from coordinate 932,158 downwards.
CAGATGTCCAGATCCGCGATTGATGTGAATTGTTTCACATGAGCCGGAACACTTTTTCTCTAGTTGGGAACCGGAACCGCGGAATGATTGTTTTCTTTACATTTTCAGTATACGTCGAGCTGGTTTCATCATCTGTGATTTTTGTCACAAACTATGGACGTTGTCTTATTGCACGATACGAGGGTTGTTCACCCCTTGACCACTCCGCGGGCAGAACCACTTCAGATCGCTGTTATCCCCGGATTTTTTCGATCCACTTTTCCAAAGTGAAAATCCGGTGATAAGCGTATGCTTCCGATGTAGCTTTCTTTCAGAAAGCTTTCAAGCGAACGCTTCGCCTCTCCGTTTTTCTGCCCTCTCTGCTTCACCTACCTCTTTCCCACCTCCTTTCCTGTTTCTCTGCTTCCTTTTCCTTAACGATACGGCAATCGGGGCTCCCCAATATGGAGAACCCCTGAATCACTTGCCACAACCTGAAATGGTTATTTATTATTTATGCTGTTTTTTATTCAAACTTCCCATAGAAAGCGTTGCGGTACACATCGGCCAGTTCAGTTACAAGCGGCAGTTTTGGATTCGCTGTTGTACATTGGTCTTCGAAGGCGCGATCTGCCAAGTAATCTACACGCGATTCGAAGTCTTTCGCGTCAAATCCGATTTCCTGGAACGATTCTTCGATGCCCAGTTTTTTGTTCAGATCACGGATCGCTTTGATCAAGCTGTTCACGCCTTCTTCGGTTGTCCGTGCTGGCAATCCAAGAATGCGTGCGATTTCGGCGTACCGCTCATCTGCCACAAAGTGCGAATATTTCGGGAACGATGCAAATTTCGTCGGTTTTTTCGCATTGTAGCGAATGACGTGTGGCATCAGGATCGCATTGGTGCGTCCGTGTGCGGTGTGATATTGACCGCCCCATTTATGCGCCAAACTGTGGTTAATGCCCAGGAACGCGTTGGCAAACGCCATACCGGCAATCGTCGAAGCATTGTGCATTTTCTCGCGTGCCAGTTTGTCGCCCTGTAATGCGGATTGCTCCAGATATTGGAACACCAGTTGGATCGCTTTGATTGCCAGACCGTCTGTGTAGTCATTGGCCATTACGGATACATATGCTTCAATGGCGTGAGTCAGTACGTCCATACCGGTATCGGCAACTGCGGTTCTTGGCAAACTGTATACAAACTCAGGGTCAACAATCGCTACGTCTGGTGTCAATTCATAGTCAGCCAGCGGATATTTGGTGTTGCCATGCTCTTTATCCGTAATTACCGCAAACGATGTGACTTCCGAACCTGTACCCGATGTTGTCGGGATGGCTACGAATTTTGCTTTTGAACCGAGTCTTGGATATTTGTAAATCCGTTTACGAATATCCATGAATTTTTGTTTCAGGTTGTTAAAATCTGTATCTGGATATTCATAGAACAGCCACATCGCTTTGGCAGCATCCATTGGCGATCCACCGCCGAGTGCAATAATGCAGTCTGGCTGGAAGCGTTCCATCATCGCTGTACCACGGTCTACTGTTGTTGTTGATGGATCTGGCTCAACTTCAGAGAAGACTTCAATGGCTACCGGTGTCTGACGTTGACGCAGGTAATGCTCTACTTTTTCTACATATCCGAGTTTGACCATCACGGCATCCGTAATGATTGCTACGCGAGTAATGTCCGGCATTTTGGCGAGATACTGTGTTGCCCCTTTTTCGAAGTAGACTTTGTTCGGCACTTTGAACCATTGCATATTCACGGTACGGCGAGCCACCCTTTTCACATTGATTAGGTTCACAGCAGTTACGTTAGAAGATGTTGAGTTACGTCCGTACGATCCACAACCCAGTGTCAGTGATGGCATATTCGTATTGTAGATATCCCCGATCGCACCATGTGTGGAAGGTGAGTTTACGATAATCCGTCCCGTTTGCAGGCGATCCGCAAATTGGTTGATCACTTCTTCATTGTTCGAGTGGATAACGGAGGAGTGACCCATTCCGCCAAAAGCAACCACTTCTGCCGCACGCTCAATACCATCTTTTGCGGATTTAACTTTGTAACATGCCAGCACCGGACTCAGTTTCTCGGCGGACAATGGGAATTTGGTGCCTACGCCTTCAATCTCGGCTACCAAAATCTTAGTGCCTGCAGGTACTTCGATGCCGCACATTTTAGCAATGTTCACAGCGGACTGACCTACAATGGTTGGGTTAACTGCACATTTTTCTGCGTTGATTGCACCTGCTGTCAATTTGGCAGCTTCCTCTTTGTTCACAAAGTAACAGCCGTTCGTGATCATTTTCTTTTTCACTTGGTCGAAGATGGGTTCTTCAATGATGACCGCTTGTTCGGACGCACAGATCATCCCGTTATCGAAAGACTTCGACAGAATCAAATCCGTTACCGCCTGGTTGATATCTGCACTTTTCTCAATAAAGCAAGGCACGTTACCTGGTCCTACGCCCAGTGCCGGTTTACCACAGCTGTACGCTGCCCGCACCATCGCTGATCCGCCTGTCGCCAGGATGAGAGCAACATCATTGTGGTTCATTAATGCGTTGGTACGATCCATGGATGGATCATCAATCCATTGGATACAGTCAGCTGGAGCACCGTTTTTCACAGCGGCTTCAAGCAGAATTTTTGCGGCCTCGCGGCTACAGTTCTGTGCGGAAGGGTGGAAACCAAAGATGATCGGGTTACGTGTTTTGATGGCAATCAGTGCTTTAAACATCGTTGTTGATGTCGGGTTGGTTACTGGAGTAATCCCCATGATGATACCAACGGGCTCCGCAATTTTCTGAAAGCTGTCGTACTCATTGTCTTCAATAACGCCTACTGTTTTTTCGTATTTAATGCTGTTATAAACATACTCCGTTGCGAATATATTTTTAATAATTTTATCTTCATATACACCGCGTCCCGTTTCTTCCACGGCCATTTTGGCGAGCATCATATGTTTATCCAGTCCCGCAAGCGCCATAGCCTGCACAATCCGGTCAATTTGCTGCTGATCCATGGACATGAATGCTGCATGTGCTTTGTTTGCTTTGTCGATTAACGTTTGAATATACTGACCTGCTGTCGGTTCTTTTGTTGGGGCGACTTCATTCTTTACAGCCATCTCCCTCATCCTCCTAAAGGTTCGTATTGGTTTGTCTCTCTTGTTTACATCCACATCGTATCATGGGGAAAAGATATATTATGTGATTTTTTTCACAAAGTATGATGAATTTTAATTAAGTTTTTAACATCCCCTTTTAGATGAGAATTCCCTATCTATTTAAAATAGTAGATCAACAGCCTCATCCTTCCCCTGTAAAAGTGAATTTAATCACAATGTTTGAAATTTCGCCATTTTTAAAGGCTTTCCATGCCCCTCAAACGGTAAGTTTAGGTATATACTGAACTTAAAAATTGAACCACCGCAATTTGTACCGTACCTCCACACGGCCGAGATGACCAGATCAGGATGGCACAGTTTGCGGCGAACCTCGGGGGCAACATGCAGCTAGACTTGCCTGACCGGGGAGACAAAGGGGAGATCAACGTATGGGAGAACTAACAAACGTACTGGAAAAACGAGGAAACACCAACTGTTTCTCGGAAGTGAATTTTAATCATCTGCTCGTAACGATGAAAGACCGCACCTACCCGGAAGGTACACATCTATACTGGGAAGGTGACGTCTCTGACAAACTTTATTATATGAAACGGGGACGTGCACAGATCACAAAATCCACCGACGAGGGTAAGGAACTGATCATGTACATGTACCAGACGGGCGATATGATTGGTCAGGCTGATCCATTCTTTGGCTCCAGACACAGCTTCTCGGCGGAAGTTCTGGAGGATAGCGAGATTGGTGTGCTGGAACACAAAGACCTGGAGATGCTGATCTGTCAGCACTGTGATTTTGCGATTGATTTCATGAAGTGGATGGGCATTCACCATCGTTTGACACAAACGAAATTCCGGGATTTGATGTTGTACGGTAAACCAGGGGCACTCTGTTCTACATTGATCAGGCTGTCCAATTCGTATGGAGAAGCGCACGGAGATCATGTGATGATTCATAAAAAAATTACCCATACGGACCTATCCAATATGATTGGAGCTACCCGTGAAAGTGTAAACCGCATGCTCAGTGATCTTCGCAAAAAAGATGCCATTGAGTATGACAACGGTATGATTGTTATCAAAGACCTTAAAATGTTGCAGGGTATTTGCCACTGCGAATTGTGCCCAAGTGAAATCTGCCGCATTTGACTTTGCCTGAACCGTCTTTTTAAAATATCATTCCACGTAAAAAAGCCCAATGTCGCTACATCCCATTGGGCTTTCTTTGCTTCCTTGTATCTTCTCAGGATGCGTTAACAAGTTCAAGCTTTACCGCATCCCGTGGATTTAATTTCATATCCAAACCGTTCTCCATTAACTCTTTGTCATTAACCTTGATGACCCAGCGCTGATTCATCCGAGGCATAACATTCTCAACGGAAACCACAAATTTGTTATTCTCTGACAGCCGCACAACTCCACTGGATTTTAATACGTCACGAACGGTACATTCCTGGACATAAATACCGGCATACTGCCGATTCAAATTTGGTTCAACACTGCCACCGCTCACCTTAAGCAGGGTTGTCTGATATGTGACACCTTCTCCCCCGCTGTCAGCTGCTTTGACGTATATTATGACTTCATCTTTAGCATGAAGCTCGGTATCCCACTTTTCTGGAGCAATATCCTTACCGTTCAACTTCACTGCCCAACTCAGAGATGAATCAAGAGAAACCTCTCCCACGGATTGTATTCGTTTTCCATCTGCCGTAAAATCAACCAACCCGCTGTTAAGCAACGCTTTTTTGAGCGTCAATCCCTCACTGAAATCTCGTTTGATGGACTTCGTTGCATCGGGTAAAAAGGTACTGCCATCAATAGCAACAGTAATCGTATTGGCTGAATCTTTCTCTGAGACAACCGGCTGTTCGGAAGGCTGTGTCTCTCTGGTACACCCCGTCAAAATGACGAGAATAAGCATGCATAGACCTATGTAACCGGGAATTTTCTTCATCATGTAGGTAACACCACCCTGCGTAAAATCATTCACCCTGTTGTCCATACCCTTTATTATGGCACATTCTTTGATAAAAAACAGTGTCAAAGCCGTTACTTTTGTCCTTCCCCTGTTAAGCACCTGCCGTCAAAAAAGGGAGAGTCTGCAAGCAGACCCTCCTAAACTGCATTGGCCATCCGTTTGACCAGACCACTTATTGAACAAAAGCCTGCATGTAGGTACGACCTCCGTCGCCGTCCTTCACATAGGGATTAAGGCCAAACGTCTGGCTATCTGATACAAAAACACCAGTAAGTAAACGACCTTCAAGTAATGCACCGTCTACCTGCACACAGCAGGATGGGGCATCTACGTATTCCTGATACAAAGGAATATGACCATAGGGCTGATGTATTTTGAACACCTTGCCCTGCTCATGCAACGGGCGATCGGAGAAATACGTTGGCACAATGTATTGTCCGATGACTTCCAGTTCATCTGCTGTATAGAAAGGCTCATCACCAAGCCAGGGTGCGAACATGCGGATTTTTTCATATTGTGACCAGACAACGGCCTGAATAAGCATTTCAATCTGAACCAATTTCCCGTTTCCGGCCTTAAGACAAAGCCGGTCGTTGTAGGGTTTTTGTTTTGCATGAGATACACGATCGGGTAACCGCAGTTCACAACCGATACATTTCCAGCCACTAGGCGCTTGAATCCATTTTTGCAGCACCGCCGGAGGCGATTCTGAGCCAGCGCTGTTCATTAAATACGCATCTGCGAGGACAGGGTTTTCCCTACCCGAACGTGAATCAACCGAGCGTTTGAACAGTTCTGCCGTTTTCTGATAAATCAGATGAACCTGAATGGATGCGCTCTCAAGTTCTGCAATATCTTGTTTGCCGTAGCGTATTTCACGGGATAAGCTTTCTTCTCTCATGACAAGTGGCCTCCTTCGCTCCGGCCGTCTGCGGCCATTTTCTATAGATTATACTACATCTGATGACAACATGTGCACCGGATAAGTGAAAAAGTCCCAGGTAAACTGTCACAGAAGACAAAAAACTCTTGATTTCACTGGAAATCAAGAGTTTCTGTACTTTCTGCACACAGCATCTGCTGGTTTATTCCACCCAATGCTCGGCCCAGTCTTGAATTTGGTTCATAACAGGCTGTAACGCCTTGCCCTTCTCGGTCAACTCATATTCAATCCGCACTGGCGTTTCCGGGTACACATGACGCACCAGAATACCTTCACTCTCCAGATCTTTCATCCGTTCAGACAACATCTTGTCACTCATGGATGGTATCAGATTGGAGATGTCTTTGAATCGCTTTGAACCACTCATCAACGTTTGAATAATCAAACCGTTCCAGCGCTTGCCCAAAAAAGAAAACGCCGTCTCAAAGCGCGGACACATCCGCATATCTTGATCTTCCACTTTCATCACCTCTTTAGAGATCACTCAACTTACGTTTTGTTAGTATATTTCATAATAACACATTTAAGCTTTAAAGAAAACGTCTGCTACGAAAAACTTTACATTTAAGAAGCAATACTTGCTACAATGTTTACCGCATACCTTCAGTATACAACACGTTATGGCAGGTAACCATGGGAAATATCGTTTAACACCTGATATCCTTATATTACCCAAAAAGAACCCTTCTACCACAGTCAGATGACCTGGAGAAGGGCTAGGTTTTACCTTATCGACTTATTATGAATTGTCCATGAACCTAACTAAGCTGCTGCGGCTTAGACCAGCACGCCACCAATTGGTCTTACAGGTTCGCTCTTGCCGTATTGCGGCTTCGAGCTACGGGCAGGGTAGGCCCATTTTACAGCGTTGCTGATCACTTTCAAAATTTCCGGATTGTAATAGGTAGGATATGTCTCGTGCCCAGGCCGGAAATAAAAAATCTTACCTTCACCACGTCGGAATGTGCATCCACTACGGAATACCTCGCCGCCCTGGAAGTTACTCACAAACACCAGCTCATCCGGTACTGGAATATCGAAGAATTCACCATACATCTCTTCTTTTTCCAATACAATCTTGCCGTCAATGCCTTCCGCAATCGGATGGGACGGGTTGACACACCACACGATCTCCTGCTCATCTGCTACACGCCACTTGAGATCACAGCTCGTTCCCATCAGCGCTTTGAAAGGCTTGGAGAAATGACCGGAATGCAGCACAATCATACCCATACCGTTCAATACGCGCTGCACTACCTTCTGTACAATCTCGTCGCTGACGCGATCATGTGCCATATGTCCCCACCATATAAGCACATCTGTGGAATTCAGTACCTCATCACTCAAACCGTGTTCAGGCTGATCCAGTGTAGCTGTTCGAATCGCAAATCCTTCGCCGCCAAGTCCGTCAGCAAGCGCACGGTGAAGACCGTCCGGATAAACTTCCTTGACTTCATCATGTATTTTCTCATGGACAAACTCATTCCAAATGGTGACGTTAATCATATTCAATTTCCCCCTAGTATAGCTCTAAACCCACCACATATCGCCCAGCGGTTCCTCGATCAATACTTGCTGGAGATTTTGTACGGCTTTAGAGAATCCTTCTTCAACCGACATCAGACCGTCTTCATGTTCAATACTTACCACATAATCATATCCAACCAGACGCAGGGCACTCATAATGTCCGCCCACGTTTTGTTATCATGTCCGTAACCCACGGAGCGGAACTGCCAAGCACGATCCAACATGTTCGTGTAATCCTGCATATCTGTTACCCCGTGTTTATTCACGTTCACCGGATCGATCGTTGTATCTTTGGCATGGAAGTGATGGATTGCATTTTCACGACCCAAAATGTGAATCGCTTGGACCGGATCAATGCCTTGCCACCACATATGGCTTGGGTCAAGATTGGCACCAATGACTTCACCTGCAGCTTCACGCAGTCTTAGCAAGGTAGCTGGTGTATGCACTGAAAATCCACCGTGCAGCTCCAAACCTACTTTTACGTTACGGTCTGCAGCAAATTTGCCCCATTCCGTCCAGTAAGGGATGACTTTGTTTTCCCATTGCCATTTCAAAATTTCCTGAAAATCGTTCGGCCACGGCGCCACAGGCCAGTTTGGATACTTGGCATCCTCATGGTCTCCCGGACAGCCGGAGAACGTATTAACAACAGGCACTTCCAGCTTTTGAGCCAGCTCTACCGATTTTACGAAATCATCATGGAACCCCTTCGCAATATCTTTTTGCGGATGCAACGGGTTACCGTGGCAACTCAATGCGCTGATTGTCAGACCACGTGATTCTACCGCATTTTTGAAGTTCTTAAGTGCTGTAGGATTGCTTAACAACTCATCTGGTTTACAATGAGCGTTCCCTGGGTGTCCACCTGTTCCGATTTCAACTGCTTTAAGTCCCTTGGAAGCTACAAAATCAAGAGCATCCTCTAATTTACGTCCACCGAATAGTACCAAAAATACGCCGAGTTTCAAATGCAATTCCTCCCTGATTTAGATAGTGTATGATTGCTGTGTTTTGCTATTCCGTTCTCATGCTTGTTTAGTTATTGTGGAAAAACAAGCATGATTCTATCCCGAAAATTCAACGTTATCACTCATGGATCTTCAAACTCGAAACTCCATTATCCATTAATGAGATTCAACTGTTTCATTTTCGGATGGACTGGCATTGGTTGTTACAACGCTGTCATAGGTGCTCTCCAGATGAATGTGCTTGCCTTCAAGAGAAGAACGCTGAAATGCGTGCATGGCTTCAAGCACATGATATGCCAGCTTACCACTTGCTTTGTGCTCGCGTCCGGCACGAATGGACTCCACCATCTCGGTCAGTCCAATGCCCCTCTCGTTGTGGCCGCTTTCGAAGGCCGGCTTAACCGTCTCCCATGTGTCTTGACCATAACGGCGAAGCTTGACTTCTCCATTAAAGAAGTTAGGGTCAGGTACACTAAGCGTGCCAGCCGTACCATAGATTTCGATACGTGGCAGATCAGAAGCGCCGCGGATATCAAAGCTTGTAATCATCGTTACGATGGCTCCATCCGCAAAATCGATCGTTCCAGCCAAGTGGGTTGGTGTTTCGACACGAAGCGTAGTGCCCTCTTTGGGACCTGAACCAACCTTGCGATCAGCAATCTGAATGCCTGCGGACGCGCTGATCCGGCGAATCGGGCCAAGCAGCGTAACGAGAGCCGTCAAATAATATGGCCCCATGTCAAACATTGGCCCGCCCCCTGCCATGTAAAAAAACTCAGGATCAGGATGCCATGCCTCCGGCCCCCCGCCCATAAAGAAGGAAGTAGCCGCAATTGGCTTGCCAATCAAACCTTCTTCAATGGCTTTGCGAGCGGTCTGGATGCCTGAGCCAAGGAATGTGTCCGGCGCAGAACCGACGTACAACTTCTTTTCCTCGGCAAGTTCGATCACTTTGCGTCCATCTTCCAGCGAAATGGCCAGTGGTTTCTCGGCATACACATGCTTGCCTGCTTCCAGAGCAGCCAGATCAGTCATCGCATGACTGCCCGGAATCGTCAGGTTCAGCACAAGCTCAATCTCGTCATTTTGTAACAACTCATCTACATTGTAAACGTTTGCGATATTAAATTCATCTGCCCGTTCCTGAGCACGCTCACGGATCAGGTCAGCGACCGCCACAACCTCGATATAAGGATTCGTTTTAAGATTTTCTAAGTAAATCGCACTGATGTTACCGCAGCCGATGATGCCTGCTTTCATTTTTTTCACGATGATGTTCATCTCCTTACGCGCTTGTAAGAGCTATGTTCAGCTGTTCAAAATGCTTGTTGAAATCTTAATTCATTATGTTGCTCAACTCTAAGTCTATGGTATTCTGTTTGCGCTTCAATTAAAATGAATAATATGACTGAAACATGAACTATCTGGTCATAATTTTGAAATTTAAACAAGGAGTATCCATATGCCAACAGACCTTTCCTGCCAAGTTCTTACAGCTGGCTTTTCATTTCATCGTAAACCCTATAGCATGGTACAGCTGGACGGGGTGAAAAATTACTTGATGCGACTTCAAACGGATGGACGCTGCCGTGCTCGCATTGATGGTTCCATGTCCAAGGTTGACGCAGGAGACTTGCTTCTTTTTGACCCGGATGAGCCTTATGAACTGAGAATAGACAATGAGTACAATCCCATGGGAGAGCGGCTTGTGGAGAGTGGGGATTATCATATTTTCTTCAACGGTTCCTGGGTGGATGAGTGGTGGAAACACCATAAACGGCCGACTCGAATCAAGGTTGAATTGTCCGAGAGCCTGTTATCTCTGTTCAGACAGCTGATTCTGGAGCAACGTCGCCTTTCCAATCCTTACCCCGAGATTTCGAGTTATTACATGCGTATATTGTGTCTGGAAGTGGATCGATTGTTATCGGAGCATCCCACCCATACGAAAACCAATTATGTTGCTTATGAAATTAAAAATTATATCGAGGAAAATGCTTCTTCCCTATTTAAACTGGAGGATGTGGCAACGCATCTGGGCATCAGCGTCTCACGAGGTGTGCACCTTTTTAAAGAAACGTTTGGCAAAAGCATTATGCAATATACGCTCGATGTACGGCTTAATATGGCCAGAGAACGGATTATTTTTAGTCCGATGACCCTGGAACAAGTCTCTGAATCGTCCGGTTTTAACAATTATACATATTTTCATCGTGTGTTCCGTTCCCGGTTCGGCATGTCACCAAAGGAATTTCGCCTGATTCACCGGGAACAGATGTAACGATGTCCTGGATTTTGAGGATATACTACTAACTCATTATGAATCCGTTAAGATTTCTAGATGCTTAAATACTGTTGAACATCGGATGTGTGCATATGTTAACAATAGTATACGTCTTATACACTTATTTGCGCGCGGCGATGGCCTCGGATACAACCATAGCGAGGTCTTCGTTGCCAAACATCGAGAGCACACCAAGCACAGTATCGTCTGGAATATCTCCAGCTTCCTCCTTGGATACAATCAGCTTCTGTACCTGCTGCAAACGCTCATTGCTCTGTTGCTCGGGATACGCTTGTCGATACATCTCTTCCGGGTCAAGCTCGTTATTTACGCACCACTGAGCAAAGACCAAGATCATCATCTCTTCTTCCTGCTTATAAGACTCAATGACTGCTTCTTCAATTTGTTTGTTTCGTTCCTTTTGATACTCATCCATGCTTTGCTAACGCTCCTTTACTTCATTCAACTGTATTTACTGCAATGATTCTGTATCCACTTTTGGATCGGCATGGATCAAATTCGATTACTTATCCCTTGATCAGCTGCTCAGCCAGCTCATGACTGTCCATAACATAACTCGCACTGATCTGGCAGTCATCGGGTGTATGCAGACAAGCAAGGAAATGATCTACAGCTCCGGCGAAACCTCTGCGTGCCAGTACGGTATCCCAGCTTCCAAACGTCTCTTTTGTCTCCAGTTCCCCCTGTTCCGCATAGTAAGCCGTATCCATATTCACGACTTCTACCGATCTTCCTCCGCCGTGCATCTCTACCTTCTCTAGGTCAGCCCCTGCGGCACGAATCATTTCGAACCGAGCGAGTCCCGTTTTACCTTGCTTGGCTGTTCCAGCCGCATGCAACAACCGCCCTTGATCATCTTGGCGAAGCCACTGATGTACAAGCTGCACATCGTTATCTGCGTACCATAACATCAGATCCAGCATATGAATGAGATCATCATAGATGGTCTCGGCGGCTGGGCGATCCTGTATGCCTGTGCGATGTTTGGTCAGAGTGAGTGTTTCGTACCCCTTTCCGCGCTGCATCCATTCTTTTGCCTTTAGATACATCGGTGCGAATCTGCGGTTGAATCCAACTGCGAGCAGCAAGCCCTGTGCTTCTGCGAATGCAGTCATCTCTTCGGACTCCCGCAGGGTATAGGACAATGGCTTGTCTACATAAACGGCCAGTCCCTTCTCCAGGCATGCCATCACAATCTCGAAATGGGATTCCGTTGCCGTATGTACAAATACCGCATCCAAATCCCAGGACAGCAGCTCTTTCAGATCTGTTGTTCCCCGCTCAATGCGATGCGCCTGTCCAATCTCCTTTACCGGTTCAGGTGACCGGTTCATGATGCCTACAATCTCTAATTGCGGACGGGCAGTGAGCAGTGGCAAATATACTTTACGTGCGATTCCTCCGAGTCCAATCATTGCAATTCGGGTACGCTTGGTCGTTTCCATGATAAGCATTCCACCTTCAGCTAAATTCCTTCGTCAGCCTTCATTTTATAATCCGGCCTATGACTTTCTCCGTCCTATAGTGTAACCTCTTCGCCTCCAACTTGCCAGTGATCGAAGTAATGGATGTCTACATTGTTCATAAGATGGCCTGTCGTGGTAAACTATGGAGGACAGCAGAACCGGATGAGACTCGGTGTCATCCAAGGGTCTGAACTGAAAGGAGCGTTTGGCTTTTGCGAAAATGGTTATGGCTCCTCGTTTATGTTTTACTTGCCGGAGTCACGTTTATTTACAGATATGAACTGCTGGCATGGGCCGATGACCATCAGTCCATCCCGCTTTTACTTTCCTTGGCAACACTGTTTGCCCTTGTACCTGTTATTCCCTACAAAATAGTTATTATTGCTTTTGGGTACAGCTACGGTATAACGATGGCAGCATGGATTTGCTGGCTCGGCACAACGCTTGCGGCAATTCTCGTCTATGCTGGAGCAAGAACTATTTTTCGGGAACAGGCTCGGGGTTATCTTGAACGTATCCGTGGATTGAATCGGTTCACGGCCTGGATGGAAGCACATCCGTTCATGGGCGTGATGACGATGCGTTTACTGCCCGTGGTTCCGCAGATGGCTGTTAATATCTATGCCGGTATTACGTATACCCCCTTCTGGGTGTTCTTGGCCGCGACAGCGATTGGCAAAATGCCTGCAATCTTTGTATTTGCCTACGCAGGGGCTCAGGCGGGTTCATCGATCTGGATGAGTTTGGGAATACTGGCGGGATATATGATCGTTATGGCTATGATTTTCATGTTGTTCCGCTATCGGTCACGTAAAAAGGCTTGAGGATTGGCTGAACTTTTCAGTCTGATTCACGCCTGCTTGCGCGCTCCCGCTTGGTTGACTTGACCATTCGGGATATAATAGAAGAGTAAGCCTAATATTCATATTTAGAAATTCAAATATACCGATGATTGCTGGAGCCTCTCTTTGAACTGGAGCGGATGTTTTCGGGGCATACGCATGCCAAGAAGCAGAGCAACTGTTCGAATGAGAGCGCCAGATTCTTCATCAGAAATGGAGTGAATATAGCATGGAACAACAGTCATTAGAAAAAGCAACATTTGCAGGCGGATGCTTCTGGTGTATGGTATCCCCTTTTGAAGAACTGCCTGGTATTCATAAGATCGTATCAGGCTATACAGGCGGACATACCGAGAATCCTACGTATGAGGAAGTATGCTCGGAAACAACAGGTCATGTGGAAGCGGTGCAGATCACGTTTGATCCGTCCATTTTCCCATATGAGAAGCTGGTTGAGCTCTTCTGGCAGCAGATTGATCCAACAGATGCCGGTGGACAGTTCCATGACCGCGGATCGTCTTATCAGACGGCTATCTTCTACCACAGTGAGGAGCAGCGCCAGATTGCTGAAGCTTCCAAAGCTGCGTTGGAACAAAGTGGGCGTTTTGACAAACCAATCTTCACCCCGATTCTGCCTGCGAAACCGTTCTATGAAGCAGAAGAACATCACCAGAACTATCATCGCAAAAACCCTGCTCACTACAAACGGTACAGCAAAGGCTCAGGCCGTCAGGACTTCATTGAGCGCAACTGGTCGGGTAATGTGGACAAAAGCGGATTGAAGGAGCGTCTGACCCCGCTTCAATATGAGGTAACACAGAATAATGCCACGGAGCCCGCGTTCCACAACGAATTCTGGGATCATCACGGGGACGGCATTTATGTGGATATTGTATCGGGAGAGCCGCTGTTCAGTTCTACCGACAAATACGATTCGGGTTGCGGCTGGCCAAGCTTCACTCGTCCACTTCGAGACTACAACGTGAAGGAAAAAACGGATCTTAGCCATTTCATGATCCGTACCGAAGTTCGTAGCCGTGAAGGGGATTCCCACCTGGGGCACGTATTCCCGGATGGCCCTACGGAAGCAGGCGGATTGCGTTATTGCATCAACTCCGCGGCACTTCGTTTTGTACCGAAAGAGGATCTGCAAAAAGAAGGCTACGGCGAATACACCATCCTTTTTCAATAAGAGTAATTCAAAAAAGAGCAGCGGGATGATGTTCCCACTGCTCTTTTTACACACATCCTTATCTGAATGAAATATAGAGTTCCCATAGTCAAGACTTACGTTACGGAGTTCGGTTCCTGCATAATGAATTGGACTAAGATGCTTAATGCTGTAGCCTCCTCTACGCGAGACTTAGTTCTTGTTATACATTATAATCACTCATTACACGGGTGATCTGCTCCGTGATTCGGTTATACTGCTGATGAATGAAGAAATGGTCCCCTGGATAAACACTTAGCGTACAGTTCCCCTTCGTTACTTGCTTCCATGCATGCATGTGTTCCATGGGAATCGAGTCGTTAGCCCCCGCAAGAACAGTTATATCTGTATTTAACGGTTCTCTCGTCCCTGCCCAGTGGTAGCCCTCCACGATCTGTAGATCTGATCTGAGCAAAGGAACAAAGATCTCTGCTAATTCTTTATTTTCAAATACTTCTCGTGACATGCCGCCAAGTTGAAGCATTTCCTGTACAAACTTATCGTGAGGTAATGCATGGAGTGCTTTTTTATGTCTTGTTATATGCGGAGCCCTTCTCGCGGCCACAAAAAGATGCGCTGGATCTCTGCCCTGCTTTTCCTTGATATAGTGAGCCAGTTCATAAGCAATGAGACTCCCCATACTATATCCAAATAAAGCAAACTTCTCCTCGAACAAGTGGGATGGAATGGATAAATACGCATCCTCCACAGCCTGTTCCATGGATGTGTACAGAGGTTCATTCATTCTTCGGCCTCTCCCGGACAATTCAACCGGATGTAAGTGAATATGAGAAGGAAGGTTATTACGCCAGCGATAATACATCATGGAAGAACCCCCGGCATAAGGAAAGCAGATGAGATGTATACAATTCATGAACTTCCTCCAATTTTCTAGTCTACAGCCTGATGTGCGACTTCCGGATTCAATGTGTTCACAGGAGCGTTTTGTTTACCAAATTCAATTCTCATACCTGGAAGAATACTCAGTATCATCACGGTAACCGAGATGACATAGACGATAAATAAGGACGTGTTATTCATAATTACACCCGCCATGGAAGAACCGAGGAGCATGGCCCCCATAAATAATGGGGTGATGGTACCATTAACCCTCCCAATCAAGCGCTCATCAATCTGGGTAACTAAATATGTGGAGATAATGACGTTGATAAAAGCAAGACTAATGGAACTCAGGAAACTTATTACAAGAGTAAGCCAGAACCAACTGGATAATACCTCACCCATGGTGGTTACCACCAGACACATTACACCTACTATAAGTGTCAATGTTTGATTCATTTTGCCACTGAAAGCAGCAGCAATTCCTCCACCGATTAAAAGCCCCAATCCAGATACACCAGACAGAAACTGTAACGACGTCTGTTCCAATCCCAAACGTTCAGTGATCAGAAATATTTCTAGTGGGCTGATGAGACCCGAGGAGAGTCCTACACAAATGAATACTAAACTGAGCATTTTTAATGAACGGGATTGCCCGACATATTGCCAGCCCTCCTTGATATCCGCTAGTAATGAAGTTTCCGTTTCCTGCTGAGCTGAATCCTTCGGCAGGAACGTAAGAAGAATAGCAGACGCTATAAACAAAATAAGTAATGCATACATTGAGGTTTGAATCCCCATAACCGTATATATAAAAGTTCCGACGATAGGGCCGAGAATTAGGAAAAGTGATTGACCACTCTGTGTAATGGCAATTGCGGACTGCACATGCTCTTCCTCGACATTACGCTTTACAATTTTAACTGATGACGGCTGTGAAAACTGACTAACGATAGAGGACACAAAAGTGGCAACATATAAAATCTGCCAATAACCAGAAGATAAAACAGCAATGATCATAACAATCGATAATGCACTAAGGATATCACCTATTATCATGGTGCGTTTAGGATTCCAACGATCAGCAAGTGCACCGCCAATGATGGAGAAAACGAAAATCGGCGCATATTCAAGTACAGTAATTAGTGATACTGCTATCGGATTGCCCTGGGTTTGGTCCATAACATAATAAAGGATCGCCATATTCCGTATCCATATAGCCAGATTCTGCAGTAGATCAGACCCCGTGACAATAAGAAACGCTTTGTTCCTGAACAATGTGCTCATTCTCCATCTCCCTTTAAACCGACTGTCCGGTTTATTAATTTTCAAAAGAAAAACTGATTATACATCAGCTTTTCATGGTTGAAGTTGTTGGATGCCCACTAACATGCTGGCAATCCCTTTTTTGTAGAGACGTCTGATATCGGTCAGATCCTTCTCATAATAAAGGGTGCTTAATCCGTTAAAAAGACCGTTAATTATGTGCATTAAATCCTGTGGATCCTCGGGTTTCAATTCGCCATCCTCAATCCCTTTTGAAATGATCCGTTCATACGTCATATAAGGAATACGGATCAGGGACAGCATCTCATCAAGCATCTCTTGACTGACCACCTGACCTGAGACAAACTCGTTAATCGAATGATTGAGTGGATTCGCCAAATCGTCAACATAATGATCTGCAAGGCCATATAGTTTATCTACGGATGTCTCATACTGATGTTCCTTTTCGAGCCATGAATCCATCCACTCTTCGTTATTGAGTTTGATGAGATACATGAAAAGTTCTTCCTTACTTTTGAAATGATAATATATACTGCCTTTACTTCGATTGTTAATTGTACATATGTCCTCCATGGAGGTTGCGCCATATCCCTTTTGGGCAAATAACTCTTTTGTATTACGAGCAATATCTTTCTTGATCTGAGCGACATCTTTTCTCCGTTTGACTTCGATTGAAGATCCCTCCATAAAAAGACTGACCATTCAGTCTAATAGTATCACACCAAAAATTTCCCGTCAATGCACTTTATGTATGTCCCCTCTTACATATCTCATATTTTTCTGAGATTTGCAAGAGGGGACGTTAGGAAAAATAAAATTATTATTAATTCGTTATTTTTTACCCTCATCTTCTTCTTTGAAAGCGTCACTTAATTCCTGTCTAATCGTCTCAGGCAGTTTTTCTGTTTCTTCCACCAATTCATTGATCTCTTGAGGCACCTCTTCGTCCCTTACAACTCCGAATTTGAAAAATTTGCTCATCTTTTTCTCCTCCTATGAATGGTTTATATTAGTGTATCACAGAATCTCTCCAAAGATTTATTTGATTCAGTTCATCAATAAGAATATGAGGCTTCTCCAAAATATGTTCGAATAATTTACGATACTGGTTGGTAAATTGGTCCATTTCTTGCCGGCTGAAACTTTTCACACGATAGTCAAAGTGGATACTGAAATGTTCTTCCATTTTTTGAGCAGTAACATAGACCTCATACTCACTGAAATTCCATTCATACTTGAATGGAGTAATCTGAATTTCAGCAGTTTCTACAGATCGATCAACAAAATTATTCATGTTAAACATCGTGTCAAACAAGCACTGCTCATCGGGTGCAGAAGAGAAGCCTGCATCTTCCAGCATTCTTTCAAATGGATAATTCTGATGATCAAATGCCTGCAATTGGTTAGCCTGAATTTTAAGGAGATAATCGTAATACGTATCGCCTGTTGATATTATATTTCGCAAGGGAATTGAATTAATAAATAAACCAACCGTGTCCTGCAGTTCAGGTCTACTTCTGCCAAATGCATACGTTCCAACAATCATATCTGTCCTTTTCGTCTTCTGATGCAACGTAAGCAGATACACCGAAAATAAAATAGCATAATCCGTTAAACTTGAATCATGAAGTTTTTCTCTAAGTTGTACGAGATGGCTAGCAGGTAGTTTTACAACTATCTGATCTCCCTCATAAGAAGGGATAACCTCTTCATTTACAAGCTCGCCTCTTACCGTAAACGGATGGTAGCCTTGAAGTGTTTCTTTCCAAAAGATTTGAGATTCGGCATATCCTCCCTGATCAAGTCTCTCTTTTTGCCAAACAGCATAATCTTTATATTGTAACTGAACAAGAGGAAGTGTTATCCCCTCATAGAGCTGAAACAATTCATTCATCAAAATGCCCACGGATGTGCCGTCAGATATGGCGTGATGCATATCCATCAGAAGCACATGATCCTCTTCTCCCATATGAAGCAGCTTCGCACGAAGAAGTGGTGGTAGCTCTGTATTGAAGGGTTGAATGAAAGATTCCATAATACGTACTCTTTCCGAATCTGACTCAACCTTTTCCTGAATCAGATCAAAATGAGTGCTTTTGTGAATAGACTGGACAACTTGTCCTCCCTCTTTGTGCAATGAGGTACGCAGAGCTTCATGGCGTTCTATTAAAGCCCTAAAGCTATGCTCCAACCGCTCCGCCTGAAGTCTTCCGTTGATGCGAAATGCCATCGGCATATTCCAATGATTATTCCCCTCGCTTGCTTCGTAACCGTAAGCTTGATAAGGCGTTGCAGGATAGATGCGCTGTTCAGGTGCAGGTCGAATACGCTCATATTTATCATGGTAAAGATTTGCCCCTTGCTGCTGGATATAAGCGGCCAACATCTTAATTGTGGGATACTTAAATACATCCTGCAGATCTATTCGGATATGAAGCTGCTCTTGTACAAGCGTATTTAACATCATGGCTTTCAGTGAATGTCCACCGTGTTCAAAGAAATGATCCTCTGTACCTGCACGCTCAATACCCAGTACCTCTGCCCAGATTAATGCCAAATCCTGTTCAAGTGCATTCTGAGGCGCACAATAACCAGTTGTCAATTCACTGCTTGGTTCTGGCAGGGCTTTTCGATCTATTTTCCCATTGGAGTTGCGCGGCAAATTATTCAAAAATTCAAATCTAGATGGGATCATATACTGTGGCAGCATTGAACTTAACGCTTGCCTGATATGAGCCAATTGTTCCTTCCCAGCCTGTTGCTCCCGTTGCATTACAATGTAGGCCACAAGGTAGGAATGTCCTTGTGTATCCCGTTTGGGAACAACTACAGACTCCCGCACTTCAGGTAGTGATCTCAAGCGATCCTCGATTTCCGTAAGTTCAATGCGATTCCCACGAATTTTGACTTGCTGATCCAGACGATCCAGATATTCCAGATTTCCATCAGGCAACCATCTGACCAAATCACCAGTACGATAAATAATCTCTCCAGGTGTTATAACACTTTCAATAAATCGTTCTGATGTCAGCGCAGGCTGATTGAGATATCCCAAAGCCAGGCCATCCCCACCAATATAGAGTTCCCCCGGAACACCAATCGGCTGTCGTTGGCCCCAACGGTTAAGCACGTAAACTTTGGTATTGTGAACTGGGCGCCCAATAGGTACATTTCGTCTATCTCTTAGTGTTTCATCCACAGTATAGGTTGCAGCGAAGACAGTCGTTTCTGTAGGCCCGTATCCGTTAGCCAATCGGTGTGGACCCAGATAATCCAGAGCCTTTAGAACATGATTTCGTGAGGCTGCTTCGCCGCCAAAAAACAGTTTGCGAACATGTTTCAGACAAGTCACATCATAATCCACAATGGTATTGAACAGTGAAGCTGTCATAAAAGCAGAGGAAATCCGCTCTTTATTCAGCATTCTGCCAAGTTGGGCTGTGTGTACAACGTCCTCCATGGGAATAAGCACCAGGACAGCACCATTGAGCAAAGCACCGAATATTTCATAGGTAGATCCATCAAATGCATAGTTAGACAACTGCAATACCCGATCTTCCGGCCCCATATCCATGAAACCATTATTAATACTTGTTCTCAAGATATTCCGATGCGTAGTCACGACTCCTTTGGGTGCACCAGTCGACCCAGAGGTATACATGATATAGGCAGGCGAATCAGCCGTCCACGTCTCAACCTGATCAGACACTGCCTCTTCCTTAACTTCTTCACTCCATAAGCGTTCGTCAAGCATTATCGTTGGACCCTGGAAATCAGCTATGCCCAGATTAGTTCCAGCTATTAATAGTTGGGCTTGGCTATCTTTCAACATGTAGGCTAACCTATCTTCAGGAAATGTTGGATCAAGCGGTACATATGCGGCTCCCACCTTCATAATCCCCATAATGGAGACGATCATACCTATAGAACGATTAGCCAGTAATCCTACCACTTCACCCGGGACGATTCCCTTCAGTCTGAGTACCTTTGCAATCTGATTGGCCTTTATCTGCAACTCGTCATAGGTTATTACCTCTGAACCCATGACAACGGATGGACGATCCCCATATCGCAGCACTTGCTTCTCAAACCTTTGTGATATCGTTTCTTCCCTCGGGTAGTCTACTGTCTCTCCTTCGAAACTGGCTAAGTGCAGCCTTTCCTCTGGAGTACACATCTCAATTTTCATGACTTGCTCATAAGGACGAATCACCATTTGCTGAAGGATATGTTCATAATGATGCATCATCCGTTCAATCGTTTCTGAAGAGAACAAATTTTCATTATATTCAACAGTTAGGCTCATGCCTCCGGCGTGCTCAACACTTCCCCATGTTATATCGAACTTCGGCTCACTGGATCCAGAAGGTAACTGACGGACGGAGATCGAACTCGTTTCAGGTGATGAGTGCTCCATGTTCTGCAATACAAACATCGTATCAAATAGCGGATGCCGGTTCAGTTCTCTTGGCAATGCCAGCTGTTCAATCAGCTCCTCAAGAGCAAACATCCCGTGTTCGTAGCCCTGCATCAACTGGGCATGAACTTGTTGAATATAATTCTGAACTTCATTCTTTCCCACTGGCCTCAATCTCAATGCCAACGTATTCACAAACATGCCAACTATGGATGCAGTATCCGCATGCTCCCGCCCGGCTGTAGGGACACCGATAACGATATCCTCCTGTCCCGCATATTTGGATAACAGAATGGAATAGCCCGCCAACATTACCGTATACAACGTTGTTTTGTACTCTTCTGCCTGAATCCGCAGCTGCTTAGTCAGTTCTTCATTAAGCTGCATTTCTACTCGTGCCCCAGTAGCTTTACGAGTTCTGGCATTAAAATCATCATAAGGTAGATTTAACATCGAAAGTTCACCTTGGAATTGATTTAACCAGTATTCTCCACTACTTTGATAGCTTCCCGCCTTCTTATATTCCTGTTCCCAAACAGCATACTCCTTGTACTGAACAGAAAGCGGCTCCAACTTCTGTTGTTCATACAACTGAAACAGTTCAGTGAAGATGATACCAGTCGATATGCCATCAGAAACAATGTGGTGGGTATCTACAACCAGAATATGCCTTTCTGACGAAGTACTTAACAAGCCTGCACGAATAAGCGATTTGTGAGCTTTCAGGTTGAAGGGACGAACAAATGAATGAACGTACGTCTCTATATCAACTTTTCCCTTCCCTTTGACAAATATATGTTCCATCCCCCATTCCAGGTCTGCAGCAGGCCATATGCGCTGTCTCAGCTCACCTTGAACAAGTTCAAAAGACGTACGCAACGCTTCATGTCTATGGATCAGGGAAATAAATGCTTCCTCGAGTCGGTCAGCAAAGAGTCTACCTTCAATTTCAAATATCATTGGCATATTGTAACTGGTGCTCTGCTGATCCATATGTTGAATGAAAAATAATCTCTTCTGCGCTGACGATGCTGGATAGGTATCTTGAACCGCCACAGGTTGCAAAGATGCATAACGATGGGTCCCTCTGGCTTTCTGAATAAATTTGGCCTGATCCAACACGGAAGTGTAGGTAAACACATCTTGTACCGTCAACCTTACATCAAATGCTTTATGAATCTGGGCTATAAGGGACATTGCCTTAAGAGAATGCCCTCCAAGTTCAAAGAAGTGGTCGTGAATGCCTACTTTTGATAAACCCAGAACACTGCTCCAAATCTCAACTAATTCAGCTTCGAGCGAATTGGTTGGTGCAACATAACTTTCGGATACAAGGGGATGTGGCTTCGGAAGCATTCTTTTATCCACTTTGCCATTACTTGTGAGTGGAAAAGAGACAAGCAAGGTATATGTGGAAGGCACCATATAATCTGGAAGAACGTGAAGCAACTGTTCCCGAATGATGTACGGCAGCCTAGGCTCAGATATCGAATGAGGAACGATATACGCTGAAAGAAAGGAGTGCCCTTGCTCATCACGTCCAGATGTTACCATCGCTTCTTTAACTTCCGGCATAACCAGTAGTCTGCTTTCGACCTCTGTAAGCTCTACTCGATTGCCACGAATTTTGACCTGCTGATCCAAACGGTCCAGAAATTCTAGGTTTCCATCAGGTAGCCACTTCACCAAATCTCCTGTACGATAGAGTTTTGTTCCTGATTTCAGCGGATTCTCGCCAAACCGCTCTGCCGTCAACACGGGTTGGTTCAGATAACCCTGTGCCAATCCTTCTCCCCCGATATAAAGTTCTCCGGGTACCCCAACCGGCTGTCTCTTTCCCCACGGATTCAGCACATATACCTGTGTATTGTGAACTGGACAGCCTATTGGCACATTGCTTCTGTCCCGCATACTCTCATCCACCGAAAATGTTGTTGCAAAAACAGTCGTCTCCGTTGGACCGTAACAATTAATAATTCGATGGGGACCCAGATAATCCAATGCTTTCAGAACATGTTTTCTGGAGCCTGGCTCCCCACCGAAAAATAGTCGTCGTATATGTTTGAGACAACTCATGTCGTAGTCTACGAGTGTATTGAACAAGGCTGTCGTCATGAAGACCGTTGTAATTCGCTGTTCATCCAATGTACGAGCAAGTTCTGTAATATGCAGCATATCCTCTCTGGAAATCAAGATTAGTGCTGAACCATTCAATAAGGCTCCGAAAATGTCATAAGTCGATCCGTCAAAGGCATAATTGGACAATTGCAGAACCCGATCCGTAGGCATCATATCAATAAACCCGTTTTGGATACTGGTCTTCATAATGTTGCGATGTGTCGTTATGACTCCCTTGGGCTTCCCGGTTGAACCCGATGTATACATTATATAAGCTGCATGATCCGGCCGGGTTTCTCGATCTTCCCCAAGCTCTTCATTATGAGTTTCACTCCAGCACTGTTCATTTAACACCATCGTTTTCCCTGAGAATCCTGGGATAGTCCGGCCTTGCTCAGCTAGGAGCAATTCTACCTGGCTATCTTCAAGCATAAAGAGGAGGCGCTCTTGCGGAAAGCCCGGATCAAGTGGAACATACATGGCTCCGGATTTCAAAATACCGAGAATGGACACGATCATCCCCATAGAGCGATCCGTTAACAATCCGACTCTGTCTCCCGGACGAACCCCTTCGTGTTTTAACGCTTCAGCCATTCGTTTAACATTCATACCCAGCTCACTATAGGTCATGCTCAGGGAGCCCATAATCAACGCAGGACGATCTGCATACTGTCTCACTTGTTTTTCAAACCGCACGGGTATTGTTTCTTCTCTTGGATATTCGACAACTTGTCCTTCATACTTCTCAAAGTACACGGTTTCTTCCAATGTACACAATTCAATATCGTTTAGAGCCCGGTTGGTATCGTTGACCATCTGTTCGAGAATATACGCATAATGGGAAGACACTTGTTGAATCCTGGCATGGGAAAATAAATCGGTATTGTATTCAATCGTCATGGAAATGTCTTCTTTCAACTCGTGTCCAGCCCAAGTCATCTCAAACTTAGATCGCCCTGTTGTTGTCTCCAGCTGATCAATAGTAAGCTGATCCGCCTTTAGCTGAGTCATGTTCATGTTCTGTAGTACAAATATGGTTTCAAAAAGGGGATGACGACTCGGCTCCCTGACCATTTGCAGATGATCCAGCAGCTCTTCAAGCGGATACACCGTATAATCGGAGCAATCCAGCACACGTTGCTTCAATGAAGTAACGTATTCTGCAACCGTAAGTTCCGGCTTGATTTCGCTGCGTAAAGGTAACGTTTTAACAAACATCCCCACCATGGAAGCCGTTTCGGCATGGTCTCTGCCTGCAATCGGTGTACCCACAATGATATCTTCCTGTCCGCTATATTTGGATAGCAGAATGTAATATGCAGCTAGCAGTAGCACATACAAGGTTGTATCGTGGTTTGACGCGAGCTCGGTCAGGCGCTTGGCAAGAACGTCACCCAGTAGGAATGTATGTTGTGCTCCTTCATAGCGCTGTACTCGTGGACGCACGTTTTCGAGAGGGAAGTCCAATATCGGCAGTTCTCCCTCATACATTCGATGCCAATAATCACGAGCAGCACTGTAGGCTTCCGTTGATTGCTGCAGCTGCTCATAGGCAGCGTAATCTTTATACTGTTTATGCAGAAGCGGTAGCTCTTCATCTTCATATAATTTGAATAACTCATCGTACATAATCGCTGTTGATATCCCATCCGAAACGATATGGTGAACATCCAGCAATAATAGATGCTCTGTATCCGATTGCTTGCGGATATAGGCTCTAAACAAGCTAGGAGCCGACAAATCAAAAGGAAAAATACATGATGCAACCCATGACGCCTCGTCATGATCTATAGACCCGTATTGTAATGTGCCCTTATTTACTTCTGTCAGATTAAGTTTCCAGTCCAGTTCGCCCAGCGCGTGTACCTGTTGTCTAACCTGATCATCTTCCAATACAAAAGAGGTTCGTAAGGACTCATGACGCTCAATCAACCGAAGCAACGCATTTTCGAGTCGCTCCATATTCAGACGGCCTTCGATTCGTAATACCATCGGCATATTATAACTGGTACCAATATTTTCATTTTGCTGAATAATATACAATCTTCTCTGGGCAGAAGTCACATTATAACTTGTATCCTGACCCACAGTAGGAAGGGAGACATACCTGTGAAGCTTGTCGTTCCCTTGAATAAGCATAGCCTGTTCCCGAATGGTAGGATGGCTGAAGATATCTTGAAGACTTAGCTTTACATCAAACATCTGATGTATTTTGGCCACCATAGTCATCGCTTTAAGCGAGTGTCCTCCAAGATCGAGAAATGATTCCAGCATGCCCGGATAATCCCTTCCCAGAACTTCGGACCAGATATGCTGCAACTGCTCTTCATACGGGTTTTCAGGTTGTATGACCTCCAGCGTATTCCATTTAGCCGAAGGCTTGGGAAGAGCAGCATAATCCACCTTACCATTGGTTGTCATCGGTATGGTGTCCACAATGAGAATAAATGAAGGAATCATATATTCCGGAAGTGACTGTCTCAATTCACTTTTCCACTTCGAAACCAGATCGGAACTATCCATCTTCTTCATCACAAGATTTTCGGGTACTACGTAGGCACAAAGAAGTGAACCTTCGCCACGCTCCTCTTTACGTGCCATTAACACTGCTTCATTTACGGAGGGGATTTCTTTCAATTTGGTTTCAATCTCGCCGAGCTCGATCCGATTGCCTCGAATTTTGATCTGATTATCCATTCTTGCCAGGTACTCCAGTTGGCCATCCTCTCTCCAAACTACCAAATCCCCTGTCCGATACATCGTTTCTCCAGGAACAAATGGATCTGGAACAAAGCGTTCTTCCGTTAAATCAGGCTGGTTCAGATATCCTTTTGATACACCTTCCCCACCAATGTATAATTCACCAGGAATCCCTATAGGCTGCAATTGGTTCCATCGATTAAGCACATATAGTCTTGTATTGTGTATCGGACGTCCGATAGGAACCCGAGAATATTGATACAAGCTGTTTTCAACCGAATACGTCGCTGCAAAAACCGTCGTTTCTGTGGGTCCATACGCATTCACAATACGATGTTCGCCCAAGTAGTCCAATGCTTTCAGTACATGCTTAATCGATGCGTTCTCGCCACCAAAGAACAATTTCCTTATATGCTTGAAGCATGTAACATCATAGTCGACCATCGTATTAAATAACGTCGTCGTCATAAAAGCAGATGTAATTTGTTCTTCATCCATCGTTCTCGCTAGCTCGGCAGCGTCGAGTAATGTATGTTTGGCAATCAATAGGAGTGTTGAACCATTTAATAGTGCCCCAAAAATCTCATAGGTTGAGCCATCGAATGCATAATTGGATACTTGGAGTACCCGATCGGCAGCGGACAGTTCACTGTAGCCATTGTGAATAGCCGTCTTCATAATATTTCGATGACTGGTCATCACCCCTTTGGGCTTACCTGTCGAGCCTGAAGTATACATCACATACGCTGTTGCTCCCGATGGGATCGTCGGCAACTTCCAATTTTCCCCATCCCACCTCGTCCTTGCTGCCTCTTGAAGTATTTCTTCAAGTACCAAATGCTGTGGAGTACTCCCGGTGATGGTTAACTCATTGGCTGTGATCAGCCAATTGGCATTGCTGTCTTCCACAATGAAGTGTTTACGCTCTTCAGGAAAAGAAGGGTCAATAGGAACATACATAGCACCTGTCTTGAGAATCCCGAAAATGGCTATGATCATTCCCATAGAACGGTCAGTCAATAGACCCACAACATCTCCTTGCTTCATTCCTTTTTCCATCAGTACCCGCGCATATTGGTTTGTTACTTCGTTAAATTCCTTGTACGTTAGACGCTGATCCTCATAAATAACCGCAATCTGATCAGGAGTTCGCGCTGCCTGCTCCTCCATTGCTGACGAAATGCTGGATTGACGCGGATATTCTGCCCGTGTTTCATTGCAAGTTAGCATGGCGGATTTCTCTTTGTTCGTTAACAAATGCATTTCTTTCAGCCTCAGGGAGCAGGTGTTCACCATTTGCACAAGGATGTTTTTGTAGTGATCAATCATCTTAAGTATCGTGGATTTTTTGTAGATGGAAGAAGCATA
Organism: Paenibacillus sp. 4624; assembly: GCF_050435065.1. Classification (NCBI taxonomy): domain Bacteria; kingdom Bacillati; phylum Bacillota; class Bacilli; order Caryophanales; family Paenibacillaceae; genus Paenibacillus; species Paenibacillus sp. 4624. Next base: position 905,068 of record NZ_JBNDJR010000001.1, on the reverse strand, counting down.
CTCCACTGTCCAGTTCAAACCATGGCGATCCTCCCGACATCCCCACGTCATATCGAATTTGGCATAATTCCAGTCCCACTCCGCTGCAGTAAAGGTTGTTCCCGTTAGTTGAATTGGTGGAATATCCATATTTTGCAGTACAAAAAGGGTATCAAACAACGGATGTCGACTAAGATCTCTGGACAGTTGAAGATGCTCAAGGAGATCCTCGAGAGGGAACTCCCCATGCTCTTGTGCCTCAACAAAATTGGACTTCAGCCGACCTATGAATTCATCCACTGTGAGTTCACCTGACACCTCATTACGTAGGGCCAGCGTATTGACGAACATGCCAACCATAGGCTGAACATCTTCGTGATACCTTCCTGCAATTGGTGATCCGACCACAATATCCTCTTCTCCAGTATATTTGGATATCATGATATTATAGGCAGCCAGCAAGACCACATATAATGTGGTTTTGTGCTTAGCAGCAAGACTTTTTAACCGATTCGTGAGCTCCGTTTCAAGTTGAAATGAGATTGAATACCCCTCATAAGACCGAACCGAAGGTCTGACATAATCGGGTACAATCTCCGTAGTCGGAAGTTCACCTTCGAATTGGGCACACCAGTATTTTCGATTTTCCTCATATCGCTGACTCGTCCGCTCATTTTGTTCATATACGGAGTAATCCTTATAATGTAGGTTTACAGGTGACAGCGCTTCTCCCTCATATAATTGGGTCAGTTCCTTATAAATAATTCCGGTGGATACACCATCAGACACGATGTGATGCATATCAATGAACAAGAGACTATGATTAGATGTAACTTCAGCAAGAGCTGCACGGATTAGCGGACTGGTTGATAGATCAAATGGCTGTACAAATTTCTCAAGAAATGAAGCAATCATCGTTTTTTGTCTATTCAGAACATCAGTGCCGTAATACGTTGCCCCTTGTTGTTCTTGCATCCCATAGTTAATTAAACTCCAGCTTAGTTCCGTGGGTTCCAGAATTTGTTGCCGCAAGTGTTCACCAGACCAGATGAAACGCGTCCTGAGAATCTCGTGCCGCCGTATAAGCTGTATGAAGGCCTTTTCAAGCTTATCGCGGTTAAGCTTTCCTTCAATCTTCAGTACCATCGGCATATTATAGCTGGTCTCTAATGGAGCCAGCTGTTGTGCAATGTAGACTCTTTTTTGCGATGCGGACACTGGGTACGATTCTTGTACTTCCACCGCAGGAATAGCCTTATATACACTTTTCCGAGAATTTTCTATGCATAGTGACATTTCCCGCAGCAGTGCTGCACGGAATACTTCATGCAAAGAAAGTTTTACGTCCATCTCTTTATGTATTTTGGCTACCAGCATCATAGCTTTTAACGAATGGCCCCCAAGCTCAAAAAAGTGATCTCCGGCACCTGGTTTGATGCCCAATACATCTTCCCAGATCTGAGCCAGCTTCTGTTCGGTTTCTCCAGACAGTGGAAGATTTTTGTTTTGATCCATCACCTTAGGAAGCGGAAGGTTTTTGCGATCGATTTTGCCGTTAGAATTAAGCGGAAATACCCGAAGAATCTGGAATGTAGCAGGAATCATATACTCAGGTAAACGGTCTTTCAACGCCAACTTCCATTCCTGAATTTGCTGATTCTGCTCTGCTTGCCCCTCTGCATATTGAATAGGGACGATATATGCACTTAAGTTAGAGCTCCCCTGAGCATCCCGCCATGTCGTAACAAGAACATCTTCCACTCCGGAAAGAGCTCTCATCTTCTCCTGCACCTCTCCAAGCTCAATGCGGTGACCCCTGATTTTGACCTGATGATCGATCCGCCCTACAAATTCCAAATTCCCATCAGGCAGACGTATAACCAAATCCCCGGTTTTATACATTTTCTCACCGGGAGCATGCGGGTTATCAACAAAGCGTTCTCGCATCAACTCTGGAGCATTCAGGTAACTGGCCAAACCTTCACCGCCAATGTATAACTCTCCCGTCACACCGACAGGCATGGGATTATGTTTGGAGTTCATAACATAAGCAGTGGTATTATGAATCGGTTTGCCTATGGGTGCCACATCAGGCTGTGTAATCGGATAATATGTTGCATACACTGTCGTTTCTGTTGGTCCATACATGTGCAATAACCGTTCTGGGCCCAAAACATCTAATGCCTTGTTCAGATGCCGGATTGAAGCCTTCTCCCCCCCAAACAAAAGATGCCTTACCTTACTGAGACAGTTCGGGTCCCAATCTACCAGCGTATTGAATAGCGCAGTTGTCATAAAAGCAATCGAAATTTCTTCTTTGGTGAACGTATCAGCAAGCGCAGCTACGCTCTGCATCATTTCTTCAGTAGTAAGTACAAGCGTGGAGCCATTTAACAATGCTCCGTATATGTCGAAGGTTGCCCCATCAAAAGCATAATTCGAAATTTGCAAAATCCGATCTTTGGAGTTCAATTCCACATAGCCATTATTTCGCACGGTCTTGATAATATTTTGATGGGTTGCAACCACACCTTTAGGTTTTCCCGTCGAACCTGAAGTGTAGATAATGTAAGCAGCATCCCGTGGACCTGACAGGAAATTAACCTCTTGGTACTCGCTTGTGTTGAATGAACGTTCATGCATCATCAACATGTCCAAGGTTAAGATTTCTCCCTCATAATGGGGCAATTCTAACTCAGTGAACCGAAGCAGGAATTGTGCTTCACTATCTTGAAGCATATGGGTCAATCTTTCGGCCGGAAATGTGGGGTCAAGTGGAATATAGGCAGCACCAGCTCGAATAATAGCCAACATGCCTGCAATCATCTCCATGGATTTCCGCGCAACGAGTCCTACCCTGTCTCTTGGCTTTATGCCATGCCACTGCATAGCTTTGGCCCAATCTTCAACCAGAGCATGAAGTTCTGCATAAGTCCATGTTTGGTGTGCTAATTGAATTGCTGGATGATCAGGATATAACTCTACCTGTTGAATAAATAATTCTGAAATGGACTGATCCCTCGGATAGTCCGCAGTGGTCTCGTTTCCTTTCACCAGCATGCTGTTTTCTTCCGGGGTCAGGATCAGAATATCTGCAACACTTATTTGCGGTTCTTGCGCAATTAATAGACAGGCTTGCTTGAGGTGAACAAACAATCGTTTAATAAAAGAATCCGAATATGCCTGCTCGTTGTAATTGATCTTGACCCGGATCTCTTCCCCTGGGCCTATGGAAATGTTCAGATCATAATTGGTATGTTCATACGCTTCAATGGAGGTAATATCAAATCCAAGTTCGAACTGTTTGGTATCAAACATACTGGTACTGGACGGGTAGTTTTCATACACCATGATATGGTTAAAAAGCTGACCACTCTGACCTGCCTCCGCTTGCACTTCAGCGAGAGATAGATAGCTAAACTCCTCAGACAGAATGGCGTTTTGATGTGTCTTTTTCAGTAATTGGGCAAACGATTGTTTCTCTTCCGACGTTATTCTTACGGGCACGGCGTTAATGAATAAACCTACAATTTTCTCCACATTTGGTATGGTAGCCGACCTTCCAGATACTACAGTCCCAAAAACCACATCGTCAGAATTGCTATAGTATTGAAGCACGACTCCCCACAACGTCTGAAAAAGACTGCTCATCGTGACCTGATATCTACGGCTAACATCCATTAATTGCTCAGTCAGCACTTTGCCCAAATTAAACGTTATCTCCTGAACCGAAGGTGATTCCGCCGAATCCGAAGTTATTTCCACTGGGAAGTCCGCTCCGTTCTCATAACCAGAGAGATAATTTTTCCAATAGGTTCTGGCTTCGACCTCCTGCTGCTCACCCAACCATTTAATATATCTTTTATAGGGAATGACACGATCTAGTTGTGCAGCTGTTCCGTGAATCTCCTGTTTGTAGAGGGAGAACCATTCCTGGAAAATGATCCCCAGGCACCATCCGTCAATCAGAATATGATGATTGCTCCAGATTAACGTATATGCCGCCGGGCCAGTTTGGATTATTTGCAGACGTAACAGAATATCTTTGGACAAGTCAAAAGACCGCTGGCGATCTTCCTCCGCTATCTGCCGAATTCTCTTCCTTTTCTCGATCGGATCAGACTCATTCAATTGAATGTATTCCAATTTAAGTTTTCTGTTTCGTAGCACGATTTGTCTCGGCTTGTTGATTTTGTCGTGAATAAAGATTGTCCGAAGCGTATCGTATCTCTCGATAACTTTGTTTATGGAGCGTTCCAAAGCTTCAATATCGACGAACCCATCAATCGTAAAAATCATTTGCTCGAAATAGATGTCTCCCTTGTCGTAAAGCGAATGAAACAGCAATGCCTCTTGCATTGGAGATAATGGATAAATATCAGCAATTTCCGGTTTGTTCATCATCCCTTAATGTCCTCCCCTTAAATCTATAGATAGCCGAATGAGCCCCGGAGATCCCCTTTTCGTGCTAAGAAATCTCCGGAATGCTCACAGCTTGTCAATGATATCCGTGATATCATCAAGTTCGTCCAACGTGAGGTCTGTATCGCTAAAGTCGCTTGGTGTAAATTCCTCGGCTTCACGAGTCAGGCAATGTACAATCAATCTCTCCAGATTCGAACCGTAGCGGGCTACTTGCTCCATAGCTTCTCTCTCATCTATTCTTGAAGGATCATAACGAAGGATCAATTGGAATTTCCCCTGATCGACCACACAGTTCCACTCTTCGAAATGCGACATTCTGTTAAGTGGACTGATTAATTCTCCCATAGGCATGGATGATACGGCGAACGATTCGCCTCGGGAATCTCCTCCAAATTGCCCCAGATAATTAAAGACGATATCGGGATTATACGTCCCCCCCTCAAAAGTGAACCCGGTAGTCAGATATTTCAGGATTGAATACCCGCTCCCTTTGCCAGGGATACCACGAAGCATTTCTTTCGTATGACGCAGCGCTTCATTAAGTTCTTCATGAGCTGTACGGAGAAGCACAGGATAGATCGTGGTAAACCAGCCTACGGTCCTTGTGGTATCCACATGGTCCAGTATTCCTTCTCTCCCGTGTCCTTCAAGATCGATAACAACATCTTTTGCATACGTCATGGAGAGAGCCGTCAACAGAATATCCATGACTTCGGTGTGATACGCACGATGAACTTCAGTCAATAGCTGGCGTGTTCTATATGGTTCCAGTTCCATAGTCACTGTTTTGCTTTGTTTGAGCAAACCAGGTTTATCACGATGATCACATAGTTGTAGTGCTTCCTGATTTAGCTTGTGCCAGTAGGCTTGTTGACGCTTCACCTCTTCCGCCGTGGCTATGTTTTGAAGTTCACGACTCCAGAAGGCATAGGAATCCGTCTTCTCAGGCAACTTCACCGTCTTGTCCCCTAGGAGAATAGCTTGATACATGCAGTGGAAATCTTCCAGCAGAATTCGCCACGACACACCGTCAATAATAAGATGGTGTATTGCAATAAGCAGATGGTCTCCTTCAGGTGTTCGGAACACACCAAGCCGAATTAAGTCATGTTCCAGGTTCACCCTGGATTGAATCGCTGTGGCAATACGTTCAAGGTGGGCATCGTCCCAGTGAGTTTCTACTTCATGTATTTCCACAGGGAAATCCTTATCTTTGTCTATTGATGAAACACGCTGTACCACGCCATCGGGTTGGATATCAAATCGGATACGTAATGCATCGTGGTGTTCATAAAGTTTATAGAACACCTCTTTTACCGCGTTCGCATCCCACCCTTCTGGGTTGTACAACATCATCGATTGATTCCAATGATTCAGGTTGCTGTACCCTTGTGCAAAGAACCATTGTTGAATCGGCGTGAGAGGGATGTCTCCTTCAATGATGTCTAGTTGCTCTTTCCTCATTTCCATAGGTTCCAAAAACTCGGCACACTCGGCAATCGTCGGATACAGCATTAAATACTTGACCTGTAGTCTGACTTGATAACGAGTGAGTCTTGATGCAATCTGTATGGATTTAATGGAGTCCCCTCCGAGGACAAAATAGTTGTCATCGATTCCCACACGTTCCACACCCAGTACTTCTGACCAGACTTGGGCCAAGATTTGTTCTTCTTGAGTTACAGGTGCGCGATAATCCCCTTTTATGCTATTCAGATCCGGTGCAGGGAGAGCTCCTCGATCCAATTTGCCGTTACGCGTTACCGGGAGCTTGGCAATCGGTACAAAATACGACGGAACCATGTATTCGGGCAAACTCTGCTGAACATACTTTCTGAGCTCTTGTTCTTGGAATCCTTCCGCTGAAACGATATATGCACACAGATAATGTCCTGTATTGTCCTGTCGGGGAACAACGACCACTTCCTGTACATCAGAATGTTGTATCAGCTTAGACTCAATCTCTCCTGGTTCAATTCGGTGCCCGCGAATTTTGACCTGATGATCGATCCGTGTAAGAAATTCAATACAGCCATCAGGCATCCATCGAACTCTGTCCCCTGTTCGATACATTCGTTCACCAGGACAAAATGGATCTTCCAAAAACCTGTTCTGCGTCAGCTCTGCATCCCCGACATATTTCTCTGCTACACCCTCACCGGAAATGTACAATTCGCCGGCTACACCGACAGGTAAAAGCTGGCCTTGCGCATTGAGTACATAGGCTTTCGTATTATGAATGGGTCTTCCTATAGGAACCGAACTAAGCTCTGTCAAATTAGGCCCGACATTATATGTCGTTGCAAAGACCGTTGTTTCAGTCGGACCATACCCATTCGCAATCCGGTCGTCTCCCAGATATTGATGAGCTTGCATAACATGCGATTTGGAAAGAGCCTCTCCTCCAACGAATAGTCGATGCACATATTGCAGACTAGTGACATCATGATCAACCAGCGCATTAAACAGTACACTGGTTACAAAGGCAGATGTGATCCTCTGACCCTTCATGATCGAGGAAAGCTTGCTGATATCCAGCATGTCTTCTCTGCTGATCAGTACAAGCGTAGCCCCGTTTAATAATGCGCCGAAAATCTCATAGGTTGATCCGTCAAAAGCATAATTGGAGAGCTGTAACATCCGATCCTGTTCACGGATGTCGATAAATCCATTATTCATTGCTGTCTTTATGACATTTCGGTGTGTAGTGACCACACCTTTCGGCAATCCGGTCGATCCCGAAGTATACATAATGTACGCTGGAGTGTTCGCTTCATCTGGTAATGTGCTTGAACTACCCTCGTATTGAACAGATAATATATTTTGTTCCAATAACGTGCGACTGGATTCTTCTAACGGAACCACGAACCCTTTGAACCCAGGGAGAGGTCTTTCCGTTGGAGCAACGAGCATATTTGCATGACATTGTTCCAACATATAGATCATTCTCTCCGGTGGATGGGAAGGATCCAGCGGAACATATACGCCCCCTGCTTGCAAGATTCCCAAGATCGACACAATCATGTCAATTGAACGGTCTGCCAGCAATCCAACAGCATCTCCACGGCGCAAGCCACTCTGCTCAAGATAGGTTGCAAGCTGACAGGCTTTCCGGTAAAGCTCCTGATAGGTTAGCGTCTCCCCATAAAAGTCCAACGCCGTTTGATTGGGACGAAGCGACGTTCGGATTTCAAACAACTGACTAATCGTTTGATCACGCGGATACTCTGCATAAGTGTCATTAAACTGCCCCAATATCTTCTGCTCTTCCGAGTCAGTAATCAGCCTGATCTCGTCGAGTAATATGTCTGGAGAGCTAGACATTTGCCTTATCACATGCTCATAATGAAGCGCCATATTTTCCATCTGAGAATGTTCGTAAAGGTCTGTCGCATATTCTATGGTCAGTTTAAGAGATTCCTGATTCTCGTGAACTACCCACGTCATATCGAATTTAGAAGTGTTACTTGTCCAATCCAGAGGTTCAATTTGCAACTCTTGCAGTTCTACCGTTCGGGGTTTGGCATCCTGTAGAACAAACATGGTGTCAAATAAAGGATTGCGCTCTGGATCTCTTGCGATTTGCAGCTTCTCAATCAGTTCATTTAATGGGTAAACTCCGTGCTCATAAGCCAGCAACGTGTTTCTGCGCACATGACCGATCCACTCACGAATTGGAAGATCACCACACAATTCTTGTCTTAGCGCCAAAGTGTTCACGAACATGCCTGTAACGGAAGAGATATCCGTATGGGTTCTTCCCGCAAAAGGAATGCCCACTACAATATCCTTTTCCCCGGTGTACTTGGACAAAAGAACGTTGTACGCTGCCAACATCACCATGAAAAGTGTGGCATCTGTCTGTTGCGCCAACTGTTTCACTGCACTACTCAGCTCAGTACTCAGTTCAAACGTATGGGAAGAACCTGTAAATTGTCTCCTGCTTGGACGACGTCCCTCTGTGAGGATGTCCAATACGGTGACGTCTTTCTCGTACCGCTTGAGCCAGTAATCTTCACTCGTCAGGTAGGAGGACTTTTTCTTTTGTTCATTCATCCACACCGTGTAATCCTTATATTGAACTGTCATCTCATCAAGAGAATGTCCCTGGTAGAGCTGAATCAGATCCTGATACAGAATTCCGGTCGTCACTCCGTCGGACACAATGTGATGCATGTCCATGACCAACACATATTCTCTGTCTGAAAGTGCGCATAAACCTGCTCTCATAAGCGGTGCACATCCAAGATCGAAGGGCCGGACAAATGTGCCAATATACCGAGCAATCTGTTCATCCCTCTCAAGAACTGCAAAAGTTTCAGGTTCGGCACTGTGTTCCAGTTTCCAATCCATGTCTTTCAATTCATGAATGAGCTGTCTCAGTTCACCGTCAACCATTCTGAAGGAGGTTCTTAGCGATTCATGCCGACGTATAAGTCCTTTAAGCGCAAGCTCTAACCGGATCACATCGGGTTTACCATTTATCATCAGTACCATGGGCATGTTGTAACTTGTGCCGGTATCCTCGAACTGTTCAACCAAATATAATCTCTTCTGTGCCGACGATACGGGATAATCCTCTTGCTTATTGACACGCGGGATACGAGCATGATTCTGCTTATCTCCTTGGTCAATCGATGTAGCCATCTGTTTCAGCGTTGGAGCATCAAATAAATCCGGCATGCTTAGTTTGATGCCCCATTTCTCCTGCACTTTTGCTATGAGTACCATTGCTTTTAGGGAATGACCACCCACTTCAAAAAAATGATCATGCAAGCCCACTTGTGTATGGTCGAGAACCTCAGTCCATAATTGCGCCAGTTCCTTCTCCGTATGTGTTGAAGGAGCCACATAATGTGAAGACGATCTTGCAATGTCGGGTTTAGGCAACGCTTTTCGGTCCAGCTTCCCATTCCGTGTAAGCGGTAAAGATGAGAGCACGATGAATACGGATGGAATCATATACTCAGGAAGTGTTTCTTTTAAAATTTTTCTCCAGTTTTCGGCTTGATGTTCGTTTTTCATTTCATGTTGGGCAAGTACACTTGCAGAATCAATTACAACATACGCCACCAACATGGAATGCCCCTGGTCATCCCGATGTGCAGTGACTACAGTTTCGTTGACCTCTTGTAGAGCAAGAATGCGATCCTCGATCTCTGCCAGCTCAATCCGATTTCCACGAATTTTTACTTGCTGATCCAATCTTCCCAGATATTCTATGGTGCCATCCTTTAACCACCTTACGAGGTCCCCTGTGCGATAGACTCTATCTTCGCCTTCCACGTGCCGGGTTAAAAACCTCTCTTCCGTCAACTCCGGTTGATCCAAATATCCGGCAGCCAGACCCTCGCCTCCGATGTACAATTCTCCAGGAACCCCCACAGGTTGGGGCTGACCCCATGTATTCAATACATAGAGCCTTGTATTATGAATAGCTCGGCCAATGGGAACACGCCCGGTTTTCCTTACCCTCTCATCAATAGGGTACGTTGCTGCAAACACGGTCGTCTCGGTCGGGCCATACCCATTTACAATCCGATGTTCTCCCAACACATCCAGTGCTTTAATGACATGCTTCACCGAGGCTGCTTCGCCCCCGATAAACAGTTTCCTCATACCACGCAGGCTGTGTACGTCATAATCAACTACCGTGTTGAACAGAGAGGTTGTCATGAAGAGACTCGTGATCCTCTCTTGTCTTAATGTGCGTGTAAGATACGACACATCATAAACGTGTTGATTAGGCATCAGCACGAGCGTTGCTCCATTCAGAAGTGCTCCAAAGATTTCATATGTGGCGCCGTCAAATGCATAATTGGACAACTGTAACATCCGGTCCTCTCGCCCAATTTCAACAAATCCGTTATTGATACAGGTTTTCACTACATTGCGGTGACTCGTAACCACGCCCTTGGGCATTCCTGTAGAACCCGAAGTGTACATGATATAGACTGGCTGCTCTGCTGAATATGAGATGGATGTATAAATCGAACTCCCCTCTGCATAGACTTGTGGTTCGAGCAGCGGGATGATTGTTCCCGTGTAGGAATCCAGAGCCAGATCCTGCTCCATAATGAGCCATTGCGCTCCACTATCCCGTAAAATGTAAGTTAGTCGCTCTTCCGGGAATTGGGGATCGAGGGGGACATACGTTCCTCCTGCTTTTAATATCGCCAGAATGGCAATGATCATCTCCGGTTTACGATGTGTTAATAGTCCAACACAGTCACCAGACTTAATTCCACGTCGTTTAAGTAATGCCGCCATCCGGTTTACACGTTCGTTCAGTTCACCATAAGTCACCATCTCTGTACCGTACAAAAGCGCCTCGTGTTCAGGTTGCTCTGATACCATGAATTCAAATGCATCCGTCACAGTCCAGTCTCTTGGATATTCAGCATCGGTTTTATTAAGCTCTCTAAAATACTTTTTTTCTGACGGGGTAAGCAGCTCCAGCTCCCGAAGTTTCGTATCCATGCTATTCAATAGTTGTTCCAATAAATGAACATAATGACGAGTCATTTGTTCAATGGTAACCCGATCCCATAGATCTGAACTGTATTCAACCTCAGCCACGAGTTCATCCCCGTCTTCATGCCATACCCAGGACATATCGAATTTGGCCTGCTGTCCGTGCCAATCCATCTTGCGAACAGATATATCCTGAAGCGTTTTGACAGGAAGCGTCATATCCTGCAATACAAACAGTGTGTCAAATAAGGGATTTCGGTTGGGTTGAAAAGAAAAATGAAGTTTGTCCAGTAGATCACTGAGAGAACATATGCCTCGTTCATTGACTGCTAGCATATATTTTTTGACATGTTGGATATAATCACCGACCGTCAGATCAGAAGCCGGATTAAGCTTCAAAGGTAGCGTGTTTACAAACATCCCCACAATGGGCTCCACATCTACATGTTCTCGTCCGGCTATCGGTACCCCTACGGTGATGTCTTCTTCACCCGTATATTTAGATAACATCAGGCCATACACTGATAAAAGAAGGATGAATGGAGTAGCACCGTAACCGGCAGCTGTTCTTTTTAATTCCTGCACCTTTTTACTCGGCAAACCAAATGTATAGGATTCCCCCCGGTACGATCTAATGGCAGGACGGGCACGATCCATTGGAAGTTCTGCCGAACTCTCGAATTCTGAGTACTGATCCAACCAGAACTGTTGTGCTTCCTCATAGGTACTGCTCGTCTGCTGGTTCTGTTTCCACATTACATAATCCTTGTAATGGACACGTATCGGATCAAGTTCCCGTACCTGATAAAGATCAAACAGTTCATCGTATATCAGTTGAGTAGACACCCCGTCAGAAACAATATGATGTGTATCCAGCGCCAATACATACCGTTCCTTATCGATTCCAATTACACTTGCCCTGATCAGCGGTGCTTCTGCCAAATCAAACGGCTTAACAAAAGTGGACATTACGCCAGACATTGGATATGTTTCAGTTCCATCCAATTCCTTGATCGAGGACTCCAATGAATCCATAGTCCACCTTTCAAGCTTCCATTCCACTTCTTCTATTGAATGAATCCGTTGAACTAATTCGCTTTTCTCCATAACAAATGAGGTACGCAGGATTTCATGGCGTGCGATAAGCCGTCTAAAACAAGCTTCCAGACGAGCGGTGTCCAATGCTCCTGATATTTCAAATAACATCGGCATGTTATAACTTGTTCCACTGGTTTCATACTGCTGGGCGTAGTAGATTTGCTTCTGAACCGATGTAACAGGATAGGATTGCATCACTGGAGCCGGATTAATGGCTTTATATTGATTTCGAGCGGCCTTCTGAATCCATCCAGCCATGTCCCGAAGAATTGGGGTCTGGAATACATCCAGCAAGGTAAGTCTGACCTCAAGTTCCTGGTGGATCTTGCCTATTAGTAACATGGCTTTCAGAGAGTGTCCGCCCAATTCAAAGAAATGATCCTGTATGCCTATCTTCTTAATGCCTAGAACGCTTTCCCATATCTCTATCAAGCTCTGTTGGACTGGATTCTCTGCTGGAACATATTGCTGACCTCGTACAATTGTCGGCTTCGGAAGTTTCTTTCGGTCTATCTTTCCATTCGAAGTAAGCGGTATCTCATTCAAAATGGAGAAGACGGTTGGGACCATATATTCAGGCATTTGTTGCTTGAGTTCCTGCTTCCACATCGTTACCAGTTCTTGAAAAGACTGCTTCGCTTCTCCATCCTGAAGTACAATATACGCGCATAGATAGGAGTGACCCTGATCATCACGATCCGCCATCACTATCGCTTCATGGATACCTGACAGCTTGCGCAGGCGCCCCTCTACCTCCCCTAGTTCGATCCGATTGCCACGAATCTTCACTTGCTGGTCTATTCGATCAATGAATTCGAGATTTCCATCTGGCAACCATTTAACCCAATCTCCAGTCCGATATAGACGTTCTCCCGGAACAAATGGACTAATTATAAATTTGTCACGGGTGAGCTCCGGTTGTCCCAAATATCCTTGGGCAAGTCCTGGACCACCTATATGCAACTCGCCAGGAATACCAACAGGTAATTGCTTGCCTTCTTGGTTCAGCACATACACTTTTGTGTTATTCGTTGGCTGACCAATGGGAATGTATTCACCAGAAACGATGGAGTAGAATGTGGCAAATACCGTCGTTTCTGTCGGGCCATATACATGTATAAGTCTATGTTTGCCAAGCAAATCAACAACCTTTTTGACATGAGTTCCGGATACTTTCTCACCGCCAAAGAGAATTTTCCTAGTTTTGTTCAAGCATGCTGGATCCAGATCTACCAGCGTGTTAAATAGGGCCGTTGTCATGAAAGCAATCGTTATATGTTGTTCGCGAATGGCCTTGGCGAGAACATTCCCATCCAGCACCTCTTCCCGTTTCAACAACACAAGTCCAGCACCGTGTAACAGTGCACCATAGATGTCGAACGTCGATCCGTCAAACGCATAATTGGATATCTGTAGCAAACGGTCCTCAGGGGTAATATCTACGTAACCATTATGAATTACCGTCTTGATCACATTGCGGTGTGTCGTGATTACTCCTTTTGGAGTGCCGGTGGAACCAGAGGTGTACATGACATATAAGGGATCTTCCGGGCCAGGAGACCGGTCATCTCCGCTGTTATTCATATGATTTCGGTCAAGCACCGGATTCCGATTGGACTCTTGTGCCCAAACATTTTCATTGAAAATCAGAACTTCTCCCTCATAGTGAGGGATATGATCAGGATGATCTGCAATCAACCACCTTGCCCCGCTATCCTTCAACATGAATGTTTTCCTATCCGCAGGGAAGCTCGGATCAATAGGGACGTACGCCCCTCCGCTCTTGACGATGGCGAGTATTGCAACAATGACTTCAATGGAGCGTTCCATAATTAGCCCGACACGTTGCCCAGCCTGAACGTCCTGTGAAATAAGATATCGTGCAAGACGATTCACTCGTTCATTTAGCTCCCCATACGTAATACGGTATCCATCCATCTCGACAGCCGTATTCTCGCTACCGAGCTCAACCTGCTGTTCAAACAGCTCAGCAACGGAAGCATCTTGAGGATAATCTGCAGCGCTGTTATTCCATACCTCTATCTGTGCCATGTCAGATTCGGTTACAAGCTCCAGTTCCCCGATTTTCAATTCCGGGAACGCCACAATCTGCTCCAGTAAATGTACATAATGCTTTAACATCTGTTTTATGGTATGTGATTCCCACAAATCCGTTCGGTATTCAACAGATAACGTCATATCATCTTTCGAATATGTGCAGACCCATGTCATGTCAAATTTTGATGTATGATGATCCCACTCGGCATACTGGACCTCAAGCCCTGATATATGCTTCTCTGCTGGTACCTGATCCTGTAGCATAAACATCGTATCGAACAATGGATGCCGGCTGGAATCAAACGGCAGGGACAGGCGATCTATCAGGTCTTCCAGTGGGTATCGGCCGAATTGATAAGCTGCCAGCGTAATTTCTCTCATTTTCTCCAGATATACGCTTACCGACAGTTCTGCCTTGGGTTCACTTCGAAGTGCCAGCGTATTGGCAAACATGCCTACCATTCGTTCATGCTGAATGGTATCTCTGCATGTGAAAGGAGTGCCCACTATAACATCTTCTGCCGCTGAATATTTGGACAACAGAATCTGATAGGATGCCATCATTAGCATAAATAAGGTCTGTTGATTGGTCTTAGCCGCTTCTTTTAATTGACTCACGAGTGCAGGATCTAAAGTTACATTCACCCGACTTCCCTCGAATCTGCGGATCGGCGAGCGCAGATGGTCTGTCGGTATTTCAAGAACCGGGACTTCGGCCTGGTACAAGGACAACCAGTAATCCTGACTTATGCTGTATGCCTCTTGTTGAAGATATTTCTCCTGTTCCCATACAGCATAATCCTTGTACTGCACGCCCATGTCCGAAAGAGTCTGCCCCTGATATAATCGGACCCAGTCCGATATTAGAATCTCTATTGAGCGTGCATCCGAAATGATATGATGCAGGTCAAGCAATAGCACATGAGTCTCCTCATTCATCCGAAGTAAACCTCTTCGGAACAAAGGGGCTTCTCCCAGATCAAATGGCCGGATGAATTGTTCAGCAAACGACTGTATAGCCGCCTCTTCCGTCCCTGCTAATGCGGCTTCTTCGACGCGCAAAGATTCCAGAGATATCTGATCAGCTCTGTGAATACGCTGCCGCAGTTCACCATGGTGTAACTCAAATGAAGTTCTCAATGTCTCATGTCTCTGAATCAGCATCTGCATTGATTTCTCCAAAGCATTTACATCCAGCTTGCCGTTTAATCGGAGCAGAAAAGGCATGTTGTAGCTTACAGCTGCATTTTCCATTTGCTGAACAATGTACATCCGTTGTTGAATGGAAGACGCCGGATACGTGTCCCTGTAGGATGCAGGCACAAGCTCCTCATCAGGCTGGTCTGTCGAGCGTGCTGTCATGATCCACATGGCCATCTCTCGAATCGTAGGCATGATGAATACATCCTGTAGTGAAACCTTTACGCCGGTTTCCTTCTGCACTCTGGCCACAAGCATCATAGCTTTAAGTGAATGTCCTCCGATTTCGAAGAAATGCTCCTCTACTCCCACGCTTTGTATATCCAGAATCTCTTCCCAGATATGTGCTAATTTCTCTTCAAATACATTAGCCGGAGCGACAAAATGGTTGGTCTGTCTTCTCGTGGGCTTGGGAAGTGCCTTGCGATCGAGCTTACCGTTCAGTGTCATGGGGAAGCTTTCCAGTGTAACGAACGCATTGGGAACCATATATTCAGGCAGGGCCTGCCTCAGCTCTTTTTTCCAGTGCAATACAGGAGTTTTGTTGTCACTTGGGACGATATACGCGCATAAATAGGCATGTCCGTGCTCATCCTTCTCTGTCATGACCACAGCATCTTTGATCGATTCAATCCTGGATAGCCTGCTCTCAATTTCGCCAAGTTCAATTCGATTTCCACGAATTTTCACTTGCTGATCCAGTCTCCCCATGTACTCGAGATTTCCATCCGGCAACCAGCGAACGAGATCACCTGTTTTGTACATTCTTTTTCCAGAAGAACCGACTACAAAACGTTCTTCGGTTAACTCAGCCTGATGCTGGTAACCTGACGCAAGTCCAGCACCGGAAATATACAACTCGCCGGGTACCCCAACAGGTTGAAGTTGTCCTTTTCGATTCATTACATGAGCCTGGGTATTGTGAACAGGTCTTCCGATGGGAACTGTGTTATAATGCAGCAATTGTTGATTGACGAGATAAGTCGCCGCAAAAACGGTCGTTTCAGTCGGGCCATATCCGTTAGCAATCCGGTCATTTCCCAGAACCTGCAGAGCCTTCTCCACATGCTTTTTGGATCCAGCCTCTCCGCCAAAGAAAAGCCTTCTCACATGTTTCAAACATTGAACATCCCACTCCACAACGGCATTAAACAGTACAGCAGTCATAAAAGCCGAAGTGATTCGTTCATGCTCCAACGTATCAGCAAGCTCCGATACGTTGAGAACTTTTTCTTTGGGAATCAGTACAAGGGTAGCTCCGTTTAGTAAAGCACCGAATATTTCATATGTTGAACCATCGAATGCATAGTTGGAGAGTTGTAACATCCGATCCGTTTCATGAATATCCATAAAACCGTTATTGATTACGGTCTTCACAATATTACGATGTGTCGTTTGCACACCCTTCGGTTTACCTGTAGACCCCGATGTATACATGATATAAGCTACATCTTCAGCAGATCTGTGGCATTTCATGAACATGTCCGCAGCTTGCCGCTCACAGTCACTATGTAACTGTTCTTGGTGGATCAGATCGATCTGCTTGCCTTCATAGCCACTGATAAAGAGATCCTTTTCAGCGATAAGTACCGCCACATCACTATCTGCAAGCATCGTACGAATTCGCTCAGTCGGGAACTCCGGATCCAGCGGAACATAGGTACATCCCGCTTTCAAAATGCCGAAAATGGCCGTTATCATCTCTATGGACCGCCTTGAAATAAGGCCAATATTTTGTCCGGGTTCAACGCCAGACTCGAGTAACTGAATGGCAAACTGATCAACTCGTTTACCAAATTCCCGGTAGGATAACTTCTCCTCCCCCATGACAATTGCGGTTCGCTCAGATTGCTGTATGACCTGCTGCTCGAATAGCTCCACAACGGTTGCCTCATGAGGATATTCGGCTGTTGTGTCATTGTAAGTTTCGAGTAACTTGTGTTCTTCCTCCGTGATAATATCGGCTGTATCGATCTTCTGTTCCGGTTTGGTAAGCAAGCAATCAAGAACTCTCAGATATACCTCAAGCAGCCGATCTGTGAATGCTGCTGGATAAGATGACACCATTTTGACAGACAACTCGCCCAGCGTTACTGAAATACTGAAATCGAGGAGCGTATTTGTTTTCTCATAGCTGTAAGACTTAAATTCAAACGTTCCTTGTTTCAAAGTCTCATATACATGAAAATCGATATAGTTAAAGGCGATATCAAATAGCGGGTTTTCTCGGCTGCTTTGCTCCCCAATTGCATTTAGAATCTGAACAAGGGACAATCGGCCATATTTTTTGAGTTCGGCTTGTTTACGATACACGTCTTGAGTAATGTCTCCCCAGTTCACTAGAGATTCAAATTGCGTGCGCAAAGGGACAGTATTCAGGAAACAGCCCAATATGCGGGCGCCATCCTCGTGAACAGGGCGTCCATTCTCGACAAGCCCGATCAGGATATCATCTTCATATGACAACATATATAATGAAGTGACGAATGCAGACAGACATAGGGATTTTACGGTAACACGCTGATTACGTGCAGCTTCTTTTAACTGGGCGTACAGTTCCGATGGAAGGAGAGTCACGCTTGAATTGGCTACTGAATTGCCATGATAAATCTCGGACTGTTCTGTCTGTTCTGTGAATGAGTATTTTCGATAATCCAGTAGCTCTTCACGCCAATACTCCATAATGGACGAATTTCTAGATTGGGCCATCTGATCTATAACATAATCTTTATAGCTCGTTTTTAACGGATCAGGCACTGACTTCCCCTCCTTTGAGAGCACCGTACAAATTCAGTAATTCCGACATAAAGACGGCAACGCTCCATCCATCCAGAATGGCATGATGAAAGATCCACCCCACATAAGACTCCTCCGTGGAATTGAAAATTACCAGACGCCAGAGTGGAGCATGTTCAATATCAAATGGTCGCTTCCGATCAAGCTCCATATAATTCAGAATTTCCTGTTCTATCGATTCAGTATCCCGATGTTCCAGCACGACCTCCTGAATTTCAAAATCTATACGTTCACAACTATATTGGACAGGTACGGGAAAATCAGAAATATTAAAACCAGTCCGCAGAATGGGATGCCTGCTTATGAGTTCATTCATAACCGTTTGAAAATTCAGCACCTGAATTCGATGCCCATGAATCTGATATATAAACTGATCGTGATATACACCCAGACCTTCATTTTTCATGTAATGGAACACCATTCCCTGCTGAATATCACTCATGGGATACACATCTTCCACATCGGAGGGTAACAAGGCTCGTAATGCCGGGTTCGCAAGCCACTCTGTGCGCATCTGCAATAACTCCATCTCTATCTCGTTCCGGACGTTATCGGGTGCATGAAGAGCACTTCGGTGTCTAGCCAATTTGCGAATCGTTGGATAATCATACATATCAGAAATTTGGATATGTAGTCCAAGCTCTCTGTTCATTCGGCTGATCAGTTCAATGACACGAATAGAGTCTCCGCCAAGCTCAAAGTAATCACACTCTACACCCATATTGCGGTTATCCAGCATTTCCTGCCAGATGTTCAGCATCTGCCATTCCAGTTCATGGCTTGGCATAACCAAATCGGTAACATCTGTTGGAGTCACACTGTTGCTGGGAGCGGGAAGTGCTCTCGTATCGACTTTGTTGCTCAGTGTCATTGGCAGAGTCTTCATTTGAATATAATGAGCAGGCAGCATATACTGTGGCAGATGTTGAGACAGTCTTGTTCTTAAATCTTTGCTCTGCTGAAATCGATCAGAGACGTAATATGCACAGAGAACACCCTCTCCTGTATCCCCTTCCCTGACCGTTACAACCGCTTGCTGCACTCCATCGATTTCCAGAAGTCTGGATTCGATCTCACCAAGCTCGATTCGGAAACCTCTGATCTTCACTTGATGATCGATCCTTCCCAAATATTCAAGTTCGCCGTTCATCTGCCAGCGGGCGAGATCTCCAGTTCGATATAACCGCTGTGAGGCGGCAAAGGGATGGGGAACGAACCGTTCGGCGGTCAGTTCTTCTCGGTTCAGATATCCCCTGGCCAAGCCTTCACCACCAACATAAATCTCCCCTTCCACACCAATCGGAACCAATTCCCGCTGTTCATCGAGAATATAAATTTGAAGCGTAGGGATGGGTTTTCCAATGTTGCTTGTTTTGCCTTGGATATCACCCCATTCCATTTCCTTATATGTCACATGAACCGTTGTTTCCGTAATGCCATACATATTAATGAGTTGAGTTTGAGGATATTTCTTCTTCCATTCCAGTAGTTGTATAGGTTGAAGAGCTTCTCCCCCAAAAATCACCTTTCGAACAGCCAGCGGTGTATGCGAATCTGACTGTATTTCCAATTTAGCGATTCGGTAAAAGGCCGTCGGAGTTTGGTTCAAAATGGTGACCTGTTCCTTCTGCAGTAACGATAAGAACTGTGCTGGCTCTCTTGTTACATTCAGAGGAACTATAATCAATCTGGCACCGTACAATAACGCCCCATACATCTCCCACACCGAAAAATCAAAACAGAATGAATGAAACAGTGTCCACACATCTTCTTTGGTAAAGTCAAACAAGTTTCGGTCATTAAAAAGCAGCCTGACCACATTGGAATGTTCAATCATGACCCCTTTGGGTTTGCCCGTTGATCCTGAGGTGTAGATGATGTATGCCAAATCCGACGGCTGATTCACTAGTTTCGGATTAGTTGCGTAGATGCCTTCTATTCCATCGTCATCCAGTAGATCGGGAACGATTGCCTTAATTGACACTTCTTCAGGCAGAAGCTCCTGCTCTTCCGTGATACAGAATTGCGCTTTACTATCTTCAAGCATGTATTGAATACGCTCTTTGGGGTACTCGGGATCAATCGGCATATAAGCTCCACCTGCCTTAAGCACGGCAAGAATGCTGATAACCATTCCAGGTGAACGTGAAAACAAAATGCCTACAACCTGATTTGGTTTGACGCCTTCCTGTCGAAGAAATATCGCCAAACGGTTGGCCTTACTATTTAATGTGGCATACGTCATCTCTGTATGTTGATAACGTAAGGCAATTCGTGCACTGCAACGTTCCGCCTGTTCCTCAAACAAACTGACCAGTGTTGCTTCTAACGGGTATGTGGTCTTCGTATCATTGAATTGCTCCAGAAGCATACGCCTCTCGGTATCAGGCATTGTATTCAGACTCGACAGCTTAATGCTCAACAACCCCTTCCAGCATGGTGATATAGAATTCAAGAAGCCTCTCGATGGTCTCCATTCGGTACACATCCGTGTTGTATTCCATACGCAGCTTAAGAATATCTGACTCCTCATATACATGTAGAATCAAGTCATACTTGGATGTACTTCCTGCTTCGATCATCAACTGTACAGATAAGTTCTGAAGCTGATAGTGGTGTGTGAATTCATTTTGCAATGTAAACATGACTTGAAAACCCGGTGTTACTCCTGGTGCCATATGATACGAAAGGTCAGGTAGCAGCATTTCTAAAGGTACTTCCTGATGTTGATAAGCATCCAAGGATATATCTTTAACCTGTTGCAGCAGATCATCAAACGTCATATCTTCACTAAACTCGACGGGTAAAATAACGGTATTTGCTACAAAACCAATGAGCTTCTCCACCTCAGCACGGGTCCTGTTGGACATTACGGTACCAATGGGGATATAGGGCTGTCTGGTAAAACGATGAATTAGGTAGCCATACACCGCGAATAAAAGCATAAAGAGGGTAACCCCTGACCGGTTTGCCTTCGCTAATGTCCGGGAGGTTAATTGGGAGTCTACGATGCGTTCGAGCGTATTTCCTCTGTACGTTCTAACCTCAGAATATGGAAAATCATAGGGTACCTGTATGATGGGTAATGTTCTGTTTAGCTTACTGATCCAGTAATCTTTTAGTTCCCACAGGGCAGAATCACTGCCCTGCTCCATGGAGGATTGCCACAGCACATAATCGGAGTAGGATACAGAAGGTGGCGTCAACATTGGATGTGAATCTTCCAACCCCGAGACATATAATTGCACCAATTCGTTGGCGAAAATCTCTACTGACCAGCCATCAGAAATAATGTGATGCATGGATACAACCAGGATATGCTTGTCCGGGCCGCAATCAATCAGGCATAACCGAAGACATGCATCGTTCATCAGGTCAAACCGCAAGTTTGCTTCCTGATCAATCTCTGTCCTGATCCCAACATGTCTTTCATGTTCCTGTAGCTGGGTAAGATCTACCCGTCGAATTTCAATTTCAGATGCTGGCTTCTCGACATACTGATAAGGTTCCCCATCTTGAATACCATAGCGGACACGCAAAGCCTCATGCCGCATAATCAGTGCTTGTAGAGCATTCTGAAGTTTGTATATATGAAAAACACCCGTAAAGTGAATTGAAAATGTATTGGTATAAAAGGCGCTCTCTGGAGCAATCATGTGCAGGACCCATTGACTTTTTTGTTTCATGGTAAGCGGAAGCTTCTCCGTCCGTTGCTGCTGTACCGGGATAGGAGTATGGTTATTTAACGGTTCCGCATTCAGCAATTCCTGAAGAATTCCGTTGATGGTTGCTTGTCTGAAAAAACGCTGTGTTGAAATGCGCACCTTATACTCGGAAGCAATCATCGCGAGCAGACGAGTCATGCGGAGGGAGTCACCACCTAATTGAAAAAAATCATCATGGCTGGCCACCTCGGTCAATCCCAAGACGGATTGAAATGCTTTTTCAAGAAATGGATAATACTCCGAAGAAAGCGATGCCCCTTCACCTATATGAGGCTGTCTGTACACTTCAATTCGGTCAAGATGTACATTATGTTCCTTTACATATTCACGTACTTTGGTGTACACCAAAGCCTCATGGCAATGATCCTGCTCTGATGTGTAGTGAATAATGCAACACTTGTCCTGCTGGTTCGGCGCTTCTTCGGAATCCTCTTCTTCCGCCTGTCCACAAGCATCCTGTTCAACAGAAGTAGCTGCAACCTCCTCTTCCATCATCTTCTGAACCTGTTGACGTTCATACAGCATACAATCTATTCGGTTGAGCGTTTCATCAAATTGGCCATCCAGTAGTAAATCTACAAGTTGTAGTCGCTGGATTTTACCTGTAGGTGTACGAGGGAATTCCCTTTTGCTTACGGGAACGATATACCTGGGATTTACGCCAAATTGTCTCGATATGTTGCCTCTCATTTCCTGAATGACGAACATATTTAAGGCTTCATCATCATTCAGAGGTGAATAAAATAACAACAGCTGGTCATTGCCCGACTCTCCACCAGAAATTCCTGCTACTGCCACGTAATCAGCATCAACACCGTATACTTTCTTCATCACTGCTTCAATTTCATAGTTGTAAAGATTTTTTCCGTTCATGATCAGTACATCTTTTTCTCTGCCGGTTAATGTCAACCTTCCACCTTTCACAAAACCGAGATCACCGGATTCGAACCACCCATCGTTAGTCAATACGTTGTTAGTTGCTTCCTTGTTCTTGAAGTATTCCGTTATGATTGAATCTCCCTTGAGCTGAACTCTCCCCACGTGAGCTTCGGGAAGCGGAACATTACAATCATTGACTATACGCAGACTTATTCCGGGAATGACCTCTCCAATCTCGGCAAAAGCTATTGTTTCTTCCGTATTGGAGGCGTCCGCAAAGATTAATTTCCCATCCAATGATCCCTTCACAATATGCTGAATTCCACCTGTCTCGGAATGGTCAAACGTTCTGCTGAAGCAGAGACTTCCCGAAAACTCAGTCATGCCATATGCAGGAACAATGCTATTAGCGTTAAGTCCAAATGGAGCTAACTGATGTAGGAATTCTTTGCCTGTGCGAGCTGAAATCGGTTGGCCTACATTCAATATGGTTCGAATGGATGACAAGTCCCATGGCCGGGCATGGACGGCTTTATGCTGATTCAGCTGCGCATAGGCAAAATTAGGAGCCCAGGTGAATGTGACTTGATGCTCCTCTATATCTTCTAGCCATGAAGTAGGAGAGTTCAAAAAACGCTCAACAGAACTTAACACTTGCTCACAGCCCAACACAACTCCGAGGATATGATTGGTTAACAATCCACCAGCATGATATAGAGGCATCCAATTCAAGGTAATCTCTTCAGAAGTCAAGCCCAAATGTTGTTTGATACCTATAATGTTCGCAAGGATCTGGCGATTTTGATACCGGACACACTTCGGAGTACCTGTTGTTCCTGATGTGAAGAGGGTAAGGACAGGATCGTGTGGCTCACTACTGTGCCTATTCTGGCAACGGTTATGCTGTGATAGCTCGTTTATCGAAATTACCGCTCCTTCACGTTTACCCTCTTCCTCAAAAATTCCAGCGAAATCTCCTACAACGAGCGGATAATCCAATAACTTCCACACCTGCTTCAGCTTCTGGTGATCCACGTGATCGGTTGGCAAATGAAGAGCTGGCTTCAGTGGCGCCGGATTCATACCGCCAAGTATACAAGCCCAGATTGCAGCTACGAAGTGGTCTATCCGTTCAATTTGCAAAATGACAGAGTCTCCCGGCTCGACACCTTGTTGACTTAGCCCTTGAAGGATGCTCTCTGCGTGCTGTGACAAATCCAAATAATCTGATATTCGGACTTCTCCATTCTCCATCTTATAATGCAATTTCTTCTTTGGATGATTCCTAACAGTCAGATCAAAAGCCTCAGCAAGCGTCCGGGGATGTCCAGAATGGTCAAGTGCTTTCCCTACCAAGACTGCCGGCTCTCCAGCCAATAGATTTGATTCTGAATCCCACAATTTCGGTCTCTGACCATATTTGAAATGTTCCTGCGTATTTAATACAGCAGAAGCAGTGGCTGGGATATAACGTTTTTTCCAAGTGCCGTAAGAGGTCGTTGCCCGCATGGATATTGAAAGTTGTTGAACCGGAAGCTCATTTCTAATATAACGTTGGAGATTAGTATGAAATGACATTCGAACGTTTTCTCCTTTCACTGCCCTGAGGTAACGGTGAGTTCCTGTAACGAACGGTCCAGACTTTCCTGTGAAATTTTAACGGAGACCCACCCTCGGACACTATTAATAAGCCATATATTTGTTGCTTCAATTATGTCTTTGTACGTTAATACCTTTTCTTCAAGAATTCCGTCATTCAAGAGCTGATTTCGGAATGTGCCCGCTAACAACCCGCTATCTCTTGGCGGTGTGTATTTTTTACCTTTTTGCTCAATGACAACATTTCCTGTTATGAATTCAGTAAGTTCCCTATGCTCATTCCACAGAAGAACATCATAAGCATCTCCACCTGCCATGCGATGGACATCGTACATGTCCCGATACGTTGTCTTGTGATATAAGAAGCGCTGATTGGACAAAATTGGTGATTTTGCGAGAGCTACCGTCTGTGTTTCTCTTCGATCTATAAACGGTGTGCTCTCAACCGAAATTTCTCCCAATGGAGATAACAGCACTCTGACCTTATGCAGACCGGTTGTATGTTTGCTGGCATAAACAGTCAGTTGGTTGTGGATAACCTCTCTATCCGCCACAAAGTTAAAATAGGATGCAGAATCCATCATTCGGTCAAGATGACGTTCCAAGAGCGAATACTGTCCCTTCTCCAATCGAAGCGATTCCAATAATTCAAAATACGGCTTTTGTTCCGTTAGCATCAACGCTTTAGTTTTGGCCTCTGCATATTCATCCGAAGCTGTCGAGTCCCAAGTGATCCCTCCGCCCACACCATATTCAGCCTGATTCCGCTGATGATCCATCCACACTGTCCGAATCGCTACGTTAAAAACGGATGAACCATCCGGACTTAACATACCAATCGATCCGCAATAGATCTCTCTTGGTGTATCTTCCAGTTCATAAATTAAATCCATTGTGCTGATTTTCGGCGCCCCAGTGATAGAACCACAGGGGAAAAGTGCTGTGAACACGTCCTCTAACTGGATATGGGACCTTGTATTTGCTGTAACCGTAGAGGTCATTTGGAACAAAGTATAATATTTCTCAATATCAAAAAGTCTCGGTACTTGTACACTTCCCGTCTCGGCAATAACACTAAGATCGTTCCGGAGCAAATCTGTAATCATCACATTTTCAGCCCGATTTTTCGGGGATTGATGCAACCACTTGGCCAATTCGTCGTCCTGTTCCTGGTAAAGCCCCCGTTTCACCGTTCCTTTCATTGGACGAGTCTCCAGCTGATTTCCATTCTTTTTGAAAAATAATTCAGGTGAAGCACTCAAAATACTGATATCACCGAGTTGCAGCATGGCTGAGTAATCCGCCTGCTGTGCATCACATAACTTTGTATAAAAAGCGTAGGGATCACCCTCATATTCTGATCGAAGGCGCATCGTATAATTGACCTGATAGGTGTCTCCCCGCGCGATGGCTTCGTGAATTTTATGTATATTTTGATGATAAGTATTCTCTGTAACCGTTGGTTCCCATCCTGAAATCTGATACTCGTTAGATGAGGATGCATAGCCTGTATCATACCCTTCAAAAATACCAAACCATATGAGCGGTAAAACCACATCTGAATGAACTCGAAAAGCGGGATCGAAAGCCGGCGCAGCTTCGTAAGATACATAACCTACTGCATAATATCCTTTATCAACAGCATCCTGAATTTCCTTCAAAGCCGGTTTTACCTCTTCAATGGATGTTGCCTTAATGACTTCAACAGGATTGGTGAAAATTTTACGCTGTTTACAACGATCCTCGCTTACAAAATCAAATAAGATGTACGGATTGGCATCGGATTGATTCATTCAAGAATACCTCCTTGAGAAGTGAGTTTAGAGCGTAACGTAACTTGAGTCGGATTCTGTCTTTGGGTAAGAGCAGTTCTGCAAAAAGTTAGCCAGAATCTGTTTGCCGGATGGCGTAATGATGGATTCCGGATGGAACTGCACTCCTTCTATACTCCATTTCTTATGGCGAAGTGCCATCACTTCCCCTTCGCTAGACCATGCCGTAACTTCCAATTCTTCAGGCAGGTCAGGATTGACAATAAGCGAATGG
Organism: Paenibacillus sp. 4624; assembly: GCF_050435065.1. NCBI lineage: Bacteria > Bacillati > Bacillota > Bacilli > Caryophanales > Paenibacillaceae > Paenibacillus > Paenibacillus sp. 4624. Next base: position 878,789 of record NZ_JBNDJR010000001.1, on the reverse strand, counting down.
TATCTTGCCACATTCAGAACGACCGGCAGCCCTTCGAACAATGTTTTACCATCATGCGAGATATCCGAAGCCTTACCGTGCATCAGATGCCTGGCTGATTCCACTTTCCCTCCAAACGCCTGCGCGATCGCTTGATGGCCAAGACATACACCAAGAATGGGAATTTTTCCAGCAAAATATCGTATCACTTCAAGAGAAACTCCGGCATTAGACGGATTGGATGGACCTGGAGAAATCACGATATAATCTGGAGATATCTCGTCCAATTTTTTCACCGTAATCGCATTATTACGATACACGTTTACGGTCTCACCCAAATCAGCGAAGTACTGCACAAGGTTATACGTGAAAGAATCAAAATTATCAATCATGACGATCATGAGCAGGTCTCCCCCCAATATTAAATAAAAATTTTGTAAAGGATGACTCACGAGATAGAAGACTGACTATTCGGTCTGACAAGTGGCGTAAATAGCCGTTCTGATACAAGTTCCGTTCAAGAATGCTAGGCTTGGATTTTTTTAAAAAACAGACTGTTCGGTTTAATTAAGTTCATTGTTTTGTGTTATGCGCAAAATAGTATTCATTACAGCTTAATGAAATCTAATCAGAGGGTTGATACCTTGGAATAAGTGACTTGTAAAGGAGAAGCAAAGAGAACGACGTCTGGTTGCCTTTGGGTGGTAAAAAATGGGAGTTATCTGAAGCGTCACAGCATGTAGCAGGTAATTTTTATCATATGTTGGGAATTAAAGTGAAAACACATTCCTATTTCATAATAACCCATATTAAATAAGTATACCACCATTGTTTTAAATATTTTGCACTTTTATAACCTATTATGTAAATTTTCAATACAAAATAAGTTTTTTTGTCTTTTTTTCGATTCACTTTGAGCCGGAATTCCAAAAAACTGGCCTTCAGAATTGTATGGTTACATTCCTGATAATGCCAGTTCTATCATCACATCATACTTACAATCCAACCGATCCAATAAGCCAAAGGAATCAATAGAACTTGCGCTACAAGTGTGCCAAAAAGACGAGAGATCAGCATGCAGCCATAAATTTGGTTCATGCGATTCAGCCGGATTTCACCACGCAAAGATCGGTCACTCAGGAGTGAAATCCGCGGGTCGACCAGAATCGTAAGCAAAATGGTTGCCATACCGTTAATCAATCCTGTCGATTGAGAGGCAGCAACAGCCTGATCCGGGTATAGATACGCTGCGTATAAACTGGACAAAACACCTGTAGTATAGATGGCAGTTACGGCTACATTAAGCAGCATTAACCGTCTTGGCATGCCATGCTGCACCAAACGTTTGGCCATCTCCCAGGATGGTGCAGTAATGTAGTATGTTGCATTTCGGAGTTTACTGCGTTTCATCAATTGGCGCACCATGCCGGGGATGGAACCTGCCGCTTCAAAATGCACCACCATTCTGGATGAGAGTTTGACCATCGTCGGGAAACAGAGAATAGCTAACGCCGTTCCTATCGTTGCCGCCCCCATCAACCAATGGAGTTGGGTTGCAAAGTACGGGTTAGCTCCACGGGTGGCGGCATCCACCAGACTACCAATCATGGGGCCCTGTGCCATATTGGATGTGCGGGAGACGAGCAGCAAAATGCCTGCGAGGGATATCGCAAGAGCAATCCGACGCGTACGTAAACCGCCAAGACGAAGTGCATAGGAGAGGCTATCTGTGGCATGGATCAGCATGGTGAATAACATCGGAAGAGCCAGACTTAAACTGAACATTATGTACGTTCTCCTTTATATTGGTTCTTATGTTTGATTTTATCCAATTTTTCTTCATCAACGTATTATACGCCCTATCCCCCCGGAAGTATAGAAAAGGGACGAGAACTGGTTTGGTATTTATCCTGATTTGCCTGTGGGCCTAAGGGTAATATACTACTAATCCATACTATTTCAGGAGGGATAACGTATGCCATGGAACAAAAACGATTACCCGGTATCCATGAAAAATTTGAAGCCACGCATTCGGCATAAAGCGATCGACATTGCCAACGCTCTGCTTGATGACGGTTATGAAGAAGGACGGGCTATTGCCATTGCAACAGCCAAGGCGGAGGAATGGGATGAGAATCACCCTGATCATACGGCGTCAGGCTCCGATTCGGCTTCTCATACATCATCCAAAAAACAGGATGAGTCGCCTTCTTCAGAATCGTCTTCTCGGGATCGGCGCCACTCTGAACCTGTCTCCTCGTCCAAGAATCATCACAACATTCATGTTGTACCGACCGAAACGGGCTGGGCCATTAAACAAGAAGGTACATCCGATTACTATTCCACCTACGATACCAAAGCGGAGGCTGTTGATGCCGCTAAAGCATGGAGCACCAAACATCATATTCGAGCCATCATTCATAATCAGGATGGACAAATTTCTCGTTCTCTTAAATCGTAATTATACATTTACCACACTAATGTCCAGGTCATCCATTTAAAAGCATTCCAAATGCAAACAAAAAATCCCTCTTGCTGCGAGTCTGCAGACAAAAGGGATTCCTCTCTAAATCAGAGCTTACTTCAATCCAGTCAGCGCTTAATAAAGCCCGAATACTTTTTATGCCGTATAAGCAATGGGTTATTCTGAATTGCCTGCTCAATGCGTTACACCTTGTGCCACGGAAGTCCGTGTTGTGGCTGTAGCCGCATTGACCGCTTTGGCAGCAACCGATGGAATCGGCAATTTCACAGCCGACGTTGTAACCACTGTACCGCGAGCCGGAATGCTGACCACATACGTAATCATTTTGCTGGCAATCCATACAGCCAGAATTGTATATAAAGTTTCTTTTACCGGAAGAAAGAAGAGTGACAATCCTAAAACGAACGCATCACTGACAAAGAAAACCGTTCCCAGCTTCCATCCCTTCCAGCGGCTGACGAGCACGGCGAGAATATCGTCTCCGCCTGTCGCTCCACCAAAGCGAAGCACAATTCCCGCACCAATTCCGGTCAATACACCGGATAGTACTGCAGGAATCCACAGGTTTCCGTTAAAATTCATCACCAGTGTGGAGTAACGCTCAAAGCCGTCATAGAATAGGGAAAATGCACCCACACCAAGCAACGCTTGGATCATGAATTTCCAGCCTTTGATGAACCAGGCCAAGATCATGACAGGAATGTCGAGCAGCAACATGCCGATCGCCGGCGATAAACCCGTTGCATATTTTCCGAGCAGGGCCAGACCGACAAATCCGCCCTCCGATAAATGATTCTGAAAGTTAATGTGATAATAAGCAAATGCCAAAATAAATGTACCAAGTAACATAATTGCAAACTTGATCGCTTCTGTCTTAACGTGTTGTACGGTTAACGATGTTCTCTTCATACAGGTTCCCTCGCAGTTTGTAGTTGGTTTTTTAGACCGACCGTACCCTGCAAAAGGCAAGCCTGGAAGAAATCATCGTGTACGTCCTTCGAATATTCATCCCAATCCCCTCTTTCGCAGAGTCAGCCGTTTTTTTGAAATACGGTTGGTTTACTCTACAAGGGGCGCTATGTGTATGAGAGATCGTAACGTTTCCAGATTGTCCTTGGGGAGATTGTCCTTCGGGGACTCATGGTATCCTGATCCTTTCTGTGTTTTGTGGTTAGCTGTGCTTGGTTAAATTGAAAAATAAATGATGCAGAAGGTTGAACAGGTCACTTTACACTCACCACTTCGATTGCAGTACCCTCTTTCGATCGCTGTTATCCCCGGATTTTTTTGATTCCTTTTTTCAAAAGGAAAAATCCTGTGATAAACGCGAGCGCTTCGCTTCTACAGATGGGTTCTGCACTCTTCGTTAACGTGTGAAAGGGAGATTCAACTCACAGCATTTAAATTTAATTCAATTTAAACACCAAAGCTAACTTGCTTGTACTTCTATTATATAACACCAATGTAACTGGGTCTAAACAAGCAACCCATCAAAAACACGCATAAAACAGCCTCTGGACTGCTCCAGCGGTCATACAGGCACACCGGGATCAACAAAGCTTACGAATGGTGCTACCTGCTCCTTTATTCTATGACCGAAGCTTTCAAATATAACAGTGCAGTCACCCAACTGTGACAATTACGGGCTTTTTTTTATTTTCTGGTCGTTAGCTAAGGAATCCTTTTCCTTATGCACATACACTATATCGAACGGTATCATCCATACAATTCAAACGTTTCCAGACTTACTCTGCTTTTTATGGTATAATATAACAATTGAATCCCATTACCGTTTAAGCGAGGCGGAGTGATGAAAACGTTAAAGCCGAGAGTCTTTATTGGCTGCTCGCTGGAAGCTAAGCCGATTGCAGCCGCTGTACACGAAAACTTGCGTTTTTCAGCCGAAGTCACCCCGTGGTACTCGGGGGTATTTAATCCAAGCAGTTATACCATGGACGATCTGGAAACTGAGGTACGCACAACGGACTTTGCCATTTTTATCTTCCATCCGGATGACATATCCAAAATTCGCGGGAAGTACTACGCATCGGTTCGGGATAATACAATGCTTGAAATGGGTCTATTTATGGGCCGTCTGGGACGAAAGCGTATTTTTTTCATTCTTCCTGAAGATATTACGGACATCAAGGATGCTGCCAAAGTCGAAGGATTGCGGATGCCCACCGATCTGCTGGGATTGAATCCGCTGGTATATGAGATTCGTTCTGACGGAAAATGGGCTCCCGCCGTATCTGTAGCCTGCTCCAAGATCGCAGACAGCATTGAAGAGCAAGGACGCTGGAGTGATCCCGAAGCCGAGCGTATCATCGAGAATCATAAACGCTCCGAAGATCAGGCAAGACTGCAGCTATTCAAGCTGCTACGTTTCTTTAGGGAATTGCTGCGCACACGCAAAGCAGATGCCCAGATGCTCGAACGCATGAGTGATGCGTTGCGAAGTGCCTTTGTTTCACATCCACCATTCACTGTACGCGGCACTGCGATCTATCGTACAGATGGTAATGGTTATATTGAGCAATTATGTGGTAATGTTGGAGAACCCGGCAGAAAATACGACTTGTCCGCCAATGATGACAAACCGCCGGATGATCCTAAACGCATTCTTGTTGTCGATTCATATCAAGAAAACAAAATCAAAGTAAATCTGTACGACGATTACCTTGAGAAAGAGTATCTGCTGTGCTATCCTGTAGCCAAGAGGTATGTAATTACCGTTCACATTATTGGTCATATTGAAGCGGATGAGGCGGTGTTTCAGCACATTGACTTGCAAAATCGTCAACTGTTTAACGCCATCAACGATCTGTTAGGAGGCGAACCGGAATGAGACCGGAAATGAAAAAAATAAGCAAGCGCTGGGGCAGCGAGAAGAAAGTTCGCCTTAGTTCTGCGCCTGATTCATCACGACCGGTTCCGGAACCCAAGGAAGAGGATCGTTTCCACAAACCGGCCGTACCGCTCGTTACCATCGGCCCATCACTGAAGGGCAAGGAGCGGCCTTACAAGGTCATTTTAGAAAAAGATGCCTATTACGAGAAACCTCAATATCTTGCTTAATAAGGGATAAAAAATCTGTTGCAGACTTTTGTTCTAGTTGTTTGTTTACTAAGGAAGAAGCTTATATTTTATTGCTCTGCACATCTAACATTTAGACTGCCGCTGTATCGGCAGCATATACTCAAGGCCCTGCCGCCCAAGGCAGGGCTTTTTTGATGCTCGTTTTGCCAATTCCTCAATGTATTCAATGTTATTTCTAATTACAATATCCGCATGCAAGGAACGTGAACTCCGAATATATCGTTTACCAAGTTGACGTTGCATCTGACCTTAGGTTTCCTGCAAAACCCATAAATTATACCTAAAATTTGGAGTCAGCTTGTCCGTTCTTGACAAGTATTCACCCATTTGAAAACCACAAACTTCTCAACTAACACATCACATATGTTGTAACGCAAATCATGTGCTCTTACTCGGCAATTAGACTTAAGTGAGATGAATGATGAGTTCGCCTTACTTCAACTTAAATTTCTATACAAACGATTAAAATCGAGAACAAACCCATTTCCATTATTTCTCGGTTGTATAACGGTTCTCTTTTGCATATATTGATTATAATATAGGAACACATGTTCTGTAAACATTAAATTCCAATTATAGACTAAGGAAGTGAATTGCATGACATCCTCTTCTACTTCCGCCCCCTCCCCTTCCGATGAAGATCACCGCCTGATCAAAGGCATGGTTGTACGCACCCTTTTGCTCGATGTACTGGAACGGGATATTCGAGCACTGGATACGTTGCTTCTGAAAATGCCCGAGGTCTATATTCTGTCGCTCACCCGTATTCAGAATGAGGTACTTAAGGAGATGCTGGGACTGAGAAAACAGATGAGAACCCGTGGCGTGAAAGTTCTGGAGGAAACACGGGGAAAGGATGGCATTGAAACCGTTTATTTGTGCAGGGGATACATGCAACAGTTCTATATGCTCTGGACATTTGCACGTAATGAGGTCAAAAAAGAACTGAGCCGCCATCTGCAGATGGATCTGACGCAAACCTGAGTACGATTGGTTTTCGAGGTATGAGGTGCAATCCGTTTCCAAAACAATATGGTAAAGGGAAGCACTGCGAATCCCAGCGTTCCACTCGAATGATGATTTTTGAACAGCTTGACCATCGCCAGCGATGTTCATTAAGATGGAGAAGACATATCCAACCATTCCAATACGGGAAACGGATATATCTTACACGTCTTTTCAATCAAGGAGCTGTACTTTATGGATAGAAGTTCAAATTCGCATTTACCTTCATTTTCGAAAAATAATACAAAGCCACATCCGCTCGTAGCCGCGGATGTGACGGAACTGATCGGCCAGACCCCTGCGGTTCGACTCAGCAGGCTTACAGGCAGCGACTCCGCTGACGTATTCGTCAAGCTGGAGTATTTCAATCCAAGCGGCAGCGTCAAGGACCGTGCCGCCTACAACTTAATCGCCCAGGCTGAACGAGACGGTCTGCTGCAGCCTGGGGCAACCATTATCGAACCGACCAGCGGCAATACCGGGATTGGCCTCGCGATGAATGCCGCAGCCAAAGGCTACAAAGCAATTCTCATCATGCCGGACAACATGTCCAAGGAACGCATCAACATTTTGAAGGCATATGGCGCAGAAGTTGTACTTACGCCTGCCGCGGAGCGGATGCCTGGTGCCATTCGCAAAGCGAAGGAGCTTCATGCCGAACTGCCGGGCAGCTTCATTCCGCAGCAGTTTGAGAATCAGGCGAATCCGGATATCCACCGAATCACGACGGCGCCTGAGATTATAGAGCAGATGGATGGCAGACTGGACGCCTTCATCGCTACGGCCGGAACCGGCGGCACGATCACCGGAACGGGCGAAGAACTGCGCAAGCAGCTTCCCGCCCTCCGCATCTATGCGGTGGAGCCGCAAGGTTCCCCGGTGCTGTCCGGCGGCGAGCCCGGACCGCACAAGCTCGTCGGTACAAGTCCGGGCTTCATCCCGGACATCTTGAATACCGACGTATGGGATGCCATCATCCAGGTGTCCGATGAGGACGCACTGGATACGATGCGGCAGCTTGCTGCCCGGGAAGGGCTGCTGCTCGGCCCTTCCTCTGGCGCTTCGGTGTGGGCCGCCCTTCGCATCGCGAAGGAACTGGGGCCGGGGCACCGGGTGCTCTGCATTGCGCCGGATACCGGGGAACGGTATTTGAGCATGGGTATTTTTTAACAAGGCCAAAGGCAGCGATCCCTAACCCGACAATCTTTACACAACAAGCTCTACGTTCATATCGCATAACAAAATCGAGAACCAAATGAATAACCGAATAGCTAATCAAAATAAATAAGCCCCTGCTCACCTCGGATCATGTATCCAAGAGAACAGGAGCTTATTTTTAATTTTCGCAACACAAAAGTAATCGCTCAGAGCGCAGGTATCAGACATAAGACATGAGGCATGCAGCGGAAACATGAATCACAAAATATGAATGACAAACATCCATCACAAAACATGAAATCCCTCGTCCCGTGCTACATCCATGCTGCGCCTACATGTTCGTTTAACGCTTAGAAAAGTTGGTTACCGATTAATGTGCCAAGGTTGTCCATTCCACACCTTCGGGAAGTAGAGCGGCAATGCGGTCTTTGGCTTCCTTCTGGGTATAGAGTGACTCATCCAGAATCGCGGCCGAACCGGAGTCACTGCTTGTGCGAATGAGACGTCCAAGGCCCTGCTTCACACGCAGCAGCATATACGGCAGATCAATCTCTTCATATGGCGAAGCCGATGCATTCCGTTTGGCATTAAACACGGGGTCCTGCGGTGGGTACGGAAGTGACCAGATCATCACGTTGGATAACGATGGTCCTGGAACGTCAAGACCTTCCCACAGATTGACAGAGCACAGCACACTCTCCTCATCCTGCTGGAACGCTGCGATCAGGTCACTGATCTCTCTGTCTCCCTCGTACATAAAGCGTAATCCTTCTGCTTCAGGGACATGAACGATGTCCTGCTTGAATGCGCGCAGTTCCTCCATTGTACGGAACAGGATCAATGCCCGACCGCCGCTCTCTTGGAGCAAAGCCGCCGCATCACGCAAACGGTTTTCGTTCTCTGCATGGCCTGGAACAGCTTGTTCGGCAATTTTCATCTGCATTTTATCTGCGTAATCATAAGGAGAAGCGACGGAGAACGATACAAAATCGTCAATCCCCAGACTATCCGCCACATAACGGAATGAGTTGTCCACAGACAGCGTAGCCGACGAAAACACAATCGGAATACCCGTGTTGAACACACGCTCGTTCAGAATTTCTTTTACGGTACGCGGCATGATCGACAATGTCGTCTCATCCTCGCTCTCTTCCGCCCAGCAGATGTAACCATCCTCCTTGCGGAACAGGGACAAAGCCGTCTGGATCATATCCAAATGCTCTTCCACGACACGCATCTGATACCCATCCAGCGAGAACAAACCGCTTTCGAATACCAGCTCTTCTCCAATCGCATCCAGCACGCCGTTTAATCGTTCAATCTCACGCAGCAGCGGAGCCTCTACCCGCACTTCTTTCCGTTCCGAGCCGGGAATCGCCACCGTATACGTATCCAGCAAGCGGAACAATCGCTCACTGCTTTCAATCGCCTCATCTACTCGCTCTGCAAGGGTTTCACGAATCTCGCCTTCAAGCAGACGTGTAACCAGTTCCTCGAAAATGCGGTGCTTCAGCTTGTAACTCAGGGCGTTCAGTGCCGCTTCTTCCAGCAAATGGCCTTCATCAAATACAACCGAGCTATGGTCAGGCAGTAAAGGCAGTTGTCCTTCTCGTTTGCGCGCTTCATAGGTCCACACATGCTCCATGTAATAATCATGGGAACAGATAATGATGTCTTTGGAACGACGGTAGTGATCACGCGATAGCGTCAGGCCGCAGCGTTGTCTTTTCGGACACACAAAACAATCCTGAAACGGGTCCCAGTTAATCTTGTTCCACTGGCGGTCGTTCAGATGCGGATACTGCTTGCGGTCACCATACGGATGGAAAGCCTGTAGTGTTCCCGGCGTGTTCACGAATTCCGGCAGACTCTCGTACACCTCTTCAATCACTGGCGCATCCTCATCGGCGAATCGGACGGCACTCAGCTTGTTCAGGCAGACGTACTGATCTGGCGACTTGCCAAGACGCGCGTCCACTTGCAAATCCAGATGTTCAGCGAGCTTCGCAATATCTCCGCCCGGCTTCACCAGCTGTTCAATCAAAGACTCATCGGCACAGGCGATCACCGCCGGTTTGCCCGTATAACGTGCATAACAAACCGCGTAGAGCAGATAAACGAGTGTTTTACCTGTTCCTACGCCGGCCTCGGCCATAATCGTCTTTTTATCTCCATAGGCCCGTTCGAGCTGGTACGCCATAAAAATCTGTTCGTCCCGTACCTCGAAGCCGGACTCTGGCAAAATATCATAAAACACATCGGCAACCCACTCTCCCAGACGGGATACAAAAGGTTCAGCCGGATCATATGCAAAAGGGTAACGTTGTGTAGACAATCCTGGGTCAGCCTCCATTCTTAGACGCGGTCCTCTTTCATCCATTTTCCGTTCAAAAAAGGCCGCAGGGCAAAATTTAATTATCGCATGTGATGAGGTAAGTGACAAGCTTTTTTTCACTTGGTTAATAGAGAAGCCTGAATAGGGCTATGTATAGATGTTGACTACAGGGAAAATATATACAGAAATCCAACTATAGGAAAGGTGGTATGCCACTCCATGGATAAACATTCTTCACCATCCGGGCATTCCTCAGACCCATCCAACGAAACGTTGACAGATCGGCAGGGCCATCCGATTACCGACAATCAGAACGTACGAACCGTGGGCAGCCGCGGTCCAACCACACTGGAGAACTATCACTTTCTGGAAAAAATTACACACTTCGACCGCGAACGTATCCCGGAACGGGTCGTGCATGCCCGTGGGGCTGGCGCTCATGGCGTATTTGAAGCGTATGGAACGGCTGGAAATGAACCCGTATCGAAGTATACGAGAGCACGTCTTTTTCAGGAAAAAGGCAAACAAACGCCCGTGTTCGTACGCTTCTCGACCGTCATCCATGGCGGGCATTCCCCGGAGACGCTGCGGGACCCGCGCGGATTTGCAGTTAAATTTTATACCGAAGACGGCAACTGGGATCTGGTCGGCAACAATCTGAAAATCTTTTTCATCCGTGACCCGCTCAAATTCCCGGATATGGTGCATGCCTTCAAACCCGACCCGCTGACCAACGCACAGGATATGGAGCGTTTTTTCGATTTTGTCTCCCTTAGTCCCGAAGCAACACATATGGTGACCTTTCTCTTCTCTCCGTGGGGCATTCCAGCGAACTATCGTCAGATGCAGGGGTCAGGTGTAAATACATACAAATGGGTGAACCAGGACGGCAAAGGTGTGCTCATCAAATACCACTGGGAACCGTTGAAACAAGGCATACGCAACCTGCTGCAAAAGGACGCCAGTGAAATTCAAGGCCAGAACTTCAACCACGCTACGCTCGATCTCTATCATGCCATTGAACAGGGTGACTATCCGGAATGGGAGCTATGCGTTCAGGTGATGGAGGATGGTGAACATCCGGAGCTGGATTTTGACCCGTTGGACCCGACCAAGCTGTGGCCGCAGGATCAGTTTCCGTTTTTGCCTGTAGGTAAAATGACGCTGAATCGCAATCCCGAGGATTATTTTAATGAAGTGGAGCAAGCCGCATTCGGAACGGGGGTTCTTGTGGACGGGCTTGATTTCTCGGATGACAAGCTGCTGCAAGGACGTACCTTCTCCTATTCGGATACCCAGCGTCACCGGGTGGGTGCCAACTATCTGCAACTACCCGTGAATGCGCCAAAGAACCGGGTAGCTACCAATCAAAGCGGCGGGCAAATGCAATATAAAGTCGATCGGGCACCGGGTCAGAATCCACATGTGAACTACGAGCCTTCTTCGCTAGGGGGGTTAACAGAAGCGCAGCCGCGTGGTAAAGAGCATGAACCGCTGGTGGAAGGCCATCTGGTGCGGGAGAAGATTGAACGTACGAATGATTTTGGACAAGCCGGGGATACGTACCGGGCGTTCGAGGACTGGGAGCGAGATGAGCTGATCAACAACATGGTCGGTGCATTGGCTCAATGCAAACCGGATATCCGGGAGCGCATGATCTCTTATTTTACCCAAGCGGATGCGGATTACGGGCGACGTGTGGCAGAAGGACTGGCTGCTGTATCCACAGACGATAGTGCTACGGTACAACCGAAACATGATCCAGCCGTGGAACAAGCCGAAAAGCGTAGTCGGGAAACGGATGGGTATTAATTGGCGTTAGATGAGCCGAACGAGTATTGTCCGTAATTGAATGAGTATTGTCGTATAAAAAGTTAGATGAGAGTATCACCCCATGAGTCTGGATGCCTGTGTTGGCAGCCGCTTATGGGGCTTTTTGTGTGGTGACAGCTGTTGATTTGGAGAAAAGTGAAGTTCAAAGCGATGGATTAGGGATAAGTCTCGTGTGATCAGCCTGGGAAAAACAGGCATATTCACGTTCATTTCAGACGATGGTTCGTTAAAAAAAGGCGATCAGCCAATGATCGGATTACATTTCCCTTGTGGATTGGATGGGATTCGGAGCGCTTATGCCTGTCCTGCCAGTCTTAAACGCAACCTGATCAAATGATTATTGATAATAACGTTTACAACATTTACCATGAAGCTGTGTTCTGGTGGATACCTTTTAGCTAGCCGGACGGTAGGACGAAGCGCATGATGTACCATATCGTGCTTTCATTGAAGGTACTCTCTGCTCTGCTCTGTTCTGTTCTGTTCTGCTCTGTTCTGCTCTATTCTGCTTTGTTCAGTCCATACTCGGTTTCCGCCAGCTCGATCTTTTATTCCAATTAACCAAGGAGGCTTGCATCATGAAATTATTCCCTTCCACATCTACTCATGCATCTGCACGATCCCAGCGTTCCCTGAAATCCAAAATGACCAACATCTGTCTTAGTGCCGCATTCCCTCTATTACTATTAAGTGGTGGTTCGGTCGGTGCCGCAGAAATGTTGGAAGGCGGGTTACCTAATACCTCAGCGTCAGAGTCAGTGGTGAACAGTTCCAATATCACGCTGGCTGCGGGCGATTTGTATGTGTCTCCTAACGGTTCTGCCAGCAATCCGGGAACGATCAACAGTCCGACGTCACTCGCTAACGCTCTGACCCAGATCGCCCCGGGTAAAACGATCTATCTGCGCGGCGGAACCTACAGCTTCTCGCAAACGATTACGATCGAACGCGGCAACAGCGGCACCTCTTCACAACGTAAAAATCTGGTCGCCTACGGATCGGAAAAACCTGTCTTCGATTTCTCGGCTCAAACCTTTGCTTCCACGAATCGGGGATTGCAAATGTTCGGAGACTACTGGTTCGTCAAGGGTCTTGAAGTCAAAGGTGCGGGCGATAACGGTATCTTCATCGGTGGCAGCTACAACCGTCTGGAGCAGATCGAAGCGCATCACAACCGGGATACAGGTATTCAGATCGGACGTTATGCTTCAACGGCTACCAAAAGTGAATGGCCTTCATATAACGAAGTCATTCGTTCCTACTCCCACAACAACTATGACCCGGATGACGGCGAGGATGCGGACGGTTTTGCCGCCAAGCTGACGGTCGGTCCAGGGAACGTCTTTGACGGCTGTATTGCCGCCTATAACGTGGACGATGGCTGGGATCTCTATAGTAAAACAGACACAGGCGCTATCGGTGCAGTGACGATCCGCAACAGTATCGCATACGGTAACGGCGCCACCGCTGATGGAACCTCCACCTCCAACAGTGATGGTAACGGCTTCAAGCTGGGCGGCGAAAAAATTGCCGTGAACCATATTGTCGAGAACAATATTGCGTTTAATAACAAAAAGCATGGCTTTACCTATAACAGCAATCCGGGTTCGATCCAGATGACCAACAACACCTCATGGAACAATGGACAAAGCAACTTCGCCTTTGACAAAGGTACCCATATCTTCACCAACAACCTGTCCTTCCAAGGCGGCGCCAGCGACAAAACCAGCGGAACCGATGTCAGCAGTACCAACGTCTGGTGGAAAAACAAAAAAAGCGTTAACGACAAAGGCCTGCTCGCCAGCGCAGACGACTTCGTCTCCCTTATGCCTTCGGTAACCCGTGCCGCAGACGGCACACCTATATTGGGTAATTTCCTGAAGCTTGCAGGTGGCAGTGACCTGATTGGGTCTGGTACGCCAGCGGGGAAAAATATTGGAGCGCGGTAGGTATAGGTCGGTGAGATAAAAGAATAATTTATAAAGCAAAGTCCCCTTCCCCATGCCAGCCTGATCGGTAGTAATGGAGAAGGGAATTTTAAAATTGCTTTGTATTGTCTACTGGCTCATAAGGTAGATAGATACTCACGGTTTGGCTAAAACCTCAATTATCAGTCTGCCGCCTGTACGAAAACCCTGCTCAAACGCCGCTTCCACGTACATAGATGTAGATTGTCCAATCAAGTCGATCAGTCGCTCCAAGGCATCATATTCTGTATCTGGGAGCTTTGTTTTGTAGTTTTGCATGATGTCCGATATTTGGCTGTTAATTTCGTAATACTCGGCCTGTTCAGGATGAATCAACTCGTCCAATCTTAGGTTACCGTGAAACAAATCTTCGATCAGGTTTGACATGTTATCCTTCATGGTAAGGTCACCTCAGAAAGATTTTACATCAAGAGATGAGGTGAGATGAGGATTTAGCGGAAAATTCGCTAATTCTGTCTTTAGTTCATTCATAAAAGAATTTTAAACTCTTAATAGAAATTGCTTTCTCCTTTTTGAATTAATTCTTTAATTCGTTGATCTATTTTCTCTATTTCATTGGCAGGATTCTTCCACCAATTTCTACTCCAAATTCGCTCAATGATCCACCCTCTTGATTCCAGATATCGTTGTCTGTAGACATCACGTTCTCTAGCACTCGGCGAACTGTGATACATAGCTCCATCACATTCTATACCTAGAATATACCTGGAAGAATCATTCGGATGGACAACTGCCATATCAATTCGATATCCTGACATACCTACCTGAGTAGTCAGCTCATATCCCAAGTTACGGAGTTGCTGATACACTTGTTCTTCAAATGGAGAATCAAATTGTAGGGATTGCTGAACTGTATGGGTGCTTATTGTTTCATTGATCTCTTGAATCACCGACTTGATATCTTCAATTTTATTTCCAGAAACAGATCTAGCATATTTTAGGTAACTTTTAAATAATCTAGGACCTGGTTCTGACGCATTGGCTACATTCAAATCCTCGGGCTCAATGCTGGAAACCACTGTTATACTTTCCTTAGCACGTGTAATCGCCACATTAAGTCGATTTTCACCATTCTTTTGATTGAGTGTTCCAAAACGGCTATACACTTTTCCTTCTTCATTTTTAGCGTATCCGATAGAGAAAATAATGATATCTCGCTCGTCACCCTGAACATTCTCAATATTCTTAACAAATAGCCTTTCATCTAAGTCACGAACCATTTGTTCCGTATAAAGTACCCTGAACTCTTCATCTTCTGAAACTGTTTTATCAATTACGTCAAGAATTTTAGACTGTTGTTTCGCGTTGAATGTAATAATACCAACCGATTTTTGATCTTGTTCTATTAATATCTTTTTCAACTGCATCACAACTTCCAAAGCTTCAACTTCGTTCGACTGATTCAACCATCTGCCGTTTACCTTCTTCCAGACAATTGCAGGCGGGATTTTAAACGGAGTAACATTTGGCGCAATTTGGACATAACCATTATAAAAAGCATGGTTAGAAAAGTTAATTAGCTCTTCAGATTTGGACCGATAATGCCACTGTAGAATCTTTTCTGGAAA
Organism: Paenibacillus sp. 4624; assembly: GCF_050435065.1. Taxonomy (NCBI): domain Bacteria; kingdom Bacillati; phylum Bacillota; class Bacilli; order Caryophanales; family Paenibacillaceae; genus Paenibacillus; species Paenibacillus sp. 4624. The sequence continues at coordinate 863,339 of NZ_JBNDJR010000001.1, read as the reverse complement.
GCGTCTTTTCGCTAAATTCAGTAGGCTTACAGACTCGTCCACATCATACTTCGCTTCATTATCGTCTTCGTCATCTGCATAGCCGGATCTAAACAAGTTAGATGGTTGAAGTTGCTTTTCATCCCCAGCTACAATAATTTGCTTACCACGGTATACAGAAGGCATACTGCTTTCAACCGTTAATTGTGAAGCTTCGTCAAAAATAACAATGTCGAACATTCCCTCTTGAAGAGGGAAAATTGAAGAAACCACATCTGGCGAAGACAACCAAACGGGTAAAATATCTGCTAATACGTTATCGCTAAATTGGTTTACTAACTTTCGAAGAGGCCAAATCATTCTCTTTTTACTCGTTTGATGTTTTAGCTCTTTTGTTAATTGTCCTTTATTAAGTTGCAAAAGATTAACATGATTTCTTAATTCGTGAATTAGATATTTTGCGGATAATTCCCGTTTTTTTTCTAATAATTGTGCAAATGATTGGCGTATTCTCCTAAATTCGTTTGTAGAAATCTTCTGAACATCGGGATATTTCGCTTCAATTTGATCAATCCAGTGTACATATGCAGAATTTTTAAAAATGTCGACCCAAGACTTATTGAGGGACTGCTCATAATCGACTTCCTTTTCCTGCAAGGCTAAAATAATACTTTTTATTTCACTGCTGGACTGCTTCCAGAACGTATCCATTGATTTCAAATCATCAAAATCTTGCTGGAAATATTCTAAAAACAAGATTAATTCTTGTAAAGGAATTTCCCCGTCCGCTACTCGCTCCTGTAACCTCACTACATCTTCTTCCTTGACTAGTGAACGTAATGCATTCAAATCTTCAGTTATTGTCAAAGTTATCTTGCCTAATTCATACGTGTACTTTAAAATCTTTTTAATTTTTACCCACTCGGTTGAATTTGTTCCTTTAAATACCTCTCCATTCGTAATCTGGTCAATGATGGATTTGCCTGTAATCTTGGTCCACCAGAATAAGCGTAGCCCTGCAAAAGGACGCTTTTGATCTCCATCAAGTTCCGGATATATTTTGTTTATCTTTTGTTGTACTTCCCAAGCATAAGCAGGAGTGAATTTTATCCGACCTAGCTTTTCGATAATAACCATGGCTATTTTTGCTTTATCGATTAAGTCTTCCAATTTTTTAATCGTATCCAGTTTCTTTTTTATATCAAAGTGAGCAAAACTTTTACGATCACGAAGCGGATAATGCTCTTTTCCATACAACTCATACCATTCTCCATACGTGAATATAGCTTCCGTCATTTTAGGAAAAGAATCCTTCGACAACTGATCAGAAACGTTTTGCAGCGAGATGATTTTGTTTGAATCAATAATAGGATTGGATAGGCCATAAAGTTCATACAATCTGTAACCAAACGGTTGCTTTTCGTAAAGTGCTCTTGCAATTGTATTAAGTAATTCTTCTTGCTCATTCAGCCTTGAGGTAACGTTTATTAATTGTTCTAAAGCTTCAGCAAACTGCAAATCGTTATGCTCTAATATTGTCGTTATCTTTTGATAAAGTGATTTTCGATCAACATTTTCATCGTGTACCAGAGCAATATGATCACTTAGCCCCAATGTATTCATCCGTTGATAAACCACATCTAATGCAGCTCGTTTTTGACATACTACCAGAATTTTTTTATTTCTATGTAGAGCATCCGTAATTAAATTTACGATAACTTGGGATTTACCTGTTCCTGGAGGTCCGTGGACGACTAGACCTTTTTGAAAACGAGCTTCTCGAATAATTTCTTCTTGTGAACCATCACTTTGCAACACATTTAAAATATCACCTTTAATATCAACTCGTTCATCAAATTTCACTGGATTAGCCAATAATCCTTCATCCCTTAAATGATTAATATTAAAATTAATCATTTCTCCCACTAATGCAAGGGAGCTGGTCTCATTTAAATGGATTAATTCATCAAAATCACGAACAATAGCTGATCCTCCTTGCGGAAAATCTCCTATTACCGCATTTTCCAGCAATCTCATATTTGCTACTTCTGGAATGTCATTAGACATGTACTCTTTTAAGCGACTTAGCCCCGTTTTTGTATATTCTACCTTTAGCTGTTGCTTTTCCAAGAAATTAATAACTTCATTAAAATCCATAGAACTTGCAACTGAAACAGCCTCTTCAAAAACCTCTTCTGAAAAATTAAGTTGATTTAACTTCTTCAAGGCCAGAAAAAGCGTTCTATTAAGCTGTGGGCCACCCTCTTCGAGTTGTATTACCCACTTTTGCAGCTTAGTGTTGTCTTTCTCTAATCGGATTGGGAACAAAAAAAGAGGGGCTTGAATAAAGGTACCATCTAAAAGCGTTCCTGATAAAAATGGATACCCTACGTATAAATCGTGAACACCTGATTCATCTTCTGTCGCTTTAATTTGACGATAAAGATCTGTAAGTTTTTTGGATAAACTCATTGATTTCTCATTATTGATTGATGGCTTCAGTAAGGTAATTTTCTCTTTAATCCTCTGTTCTAAAATCGCCTTTAGGATTGATTCCGTTTCCACAAAATCTATTGCAGATAGATCAAAGCTCCATTTCTGATAAATCTTTAATAACCGAATGGAACGATTCCGTTTATTGATGTTGTTTAACTTGTCACGCATGTGCACTAACTGATCTTTCAATACTTTCACGTCCTTAAAACAGAAATTATATCGTATGATATTATTACACAAGAAAACTGAATAAACACCAAGTATAACAAAATATCTGCGTGTAATCATAAGCGAGACACTGACAAAAGTTTTAAATTTGAGACTATAAATCGTCAAGTTACATAAATTAGACCCAGCATAAGCTGGGCCATACCGTCGTATTTGTACCTACACAAGTAATATTTTACCTAAAAAACTCAAATATCTTTAATTAAACTAGTATTATAAAAGAAATCCATTTCACAACTTGAATAAACCTAAAAATTTCTTTGGTGATTCATTTTTAATAGCATACGATGTTAGTTGACCAAGCATTTGCGTTAATCCGTTTTCAAATTCTAAAGATTCATCATCCGCACCAGTAAACGCATGAGTAATTTCATGTAACAAAGTACCAGAAAAATCGATTACATTCCGTAACTGACTTCTTTTGATAGTAATCCTTTGTTCAAAAGGTTCCCATAAACCAAGTGCTTCAAAACCAGAATAATCTGCTCTCATCGTCTCCGAAATGCAGATTTCTTTTATGTTCTTTGTCTGACTCTTTGGCAGCCATGTTAAGATCAAATCTTTGATAGCAAAAACTTTTTGTTCTTCTTTCGACAAAGAAGAGATAGGTATGTATATGAACTGAAAACTTGTATTAAACTCTTCTCGATAACCTTCTAAATCTCGAATTGGTTTCCCTTCAATATCTTGGAGTTTTGTAAGTCTATTAGCAATGGAATCTGGCACAACTACCACTCTATATCCATCACCTTGGGCATAAGTGACCAAAGAACCCCCATTCCTCATTTGATCAGGCGTGAGAAAAATTACATTTTCGTTAGCGTTCAAGATTTTACATGCATGAAGTTGCACATCAGTCCATTGCAGTTCGTCATGAATATAACCGGTTTCAAAATTTTTCAAATCCGCTGCCATTTCATTAGCCACTCCTGAATCGGTACACGCAAGTAATATAGATTTTACTCTGTCCGTGTAAGCACTCCGCCCAACGTTCGTCCGTTCTCGATTAAGTGCTTTGCGTAAAGCCGCATTTAAAGAGGTAATATTATAGCTAAACAGGAAATTTTCTTCTTCAGCTACACACAATCCGTTCACATAAATTCTTGCTTTATTCTGCTTATTTGGATTTAAAACAGATCCGTAAGTAGTCTTTTCTAATACTTCATCCCCAGAGAAATAAAGAAAAAAATCTTTCGCTTGTTCCATATCCTCATCTCTGACCCCATATAAAGTCACATCTGTACCCACAAGAGTATTATCAGATGGTGGCTGAATCACCGCATGCAGAGTAACGATATCCTCAAATCCATGCTTATGACTTTTATCCATAGATATATCTGCATGAGAAGAACGAATTAAGATACGGATATTCTGACGATCAAAAGTAGCCATTGCATCTTTCAATCCTACACCAAATTTCCCAATTACCTTCTCGGGGTTATCTAACTTTTCTTTATTTTCATTTTGTGTGAAGTGCTCATATCGTAAACCACGGCCATAATCTCGAATGTGCCATGCTCCTTGTTCATCTTTATAAATCTCCGGGACAGATGTTTTCGATAATAGATGCTCATCAAAAGCATTAGCAATTAGCTCTCGCAAAGCATAGGCTGGTGTCCAATGTTCTAATACTTTTTCAATGTTCAAGTCAAATTGACGTGCAAATTCCACTGCTATTCTCCTCCTTAGATATACTTATAGTTTTCATTACAAATGACAGTTAACTTCAAGAAAAATAACAAAATGAACTTATGATCATTTTCGTCGCCCATTCTCCAACATATTTGATACTACTTTGATTTTAATTCAACAGACACTTCCCTGTAAATATTCCCCTTTTTAAGGCGCTAGTTTAGGATGGTTAAATTACAATTATAGTCTAATTAGAATCCAAGATTTTAACTTATAGAAACCAAAAAAAACTTGAAGGTACGAAACCAATCAAGGTCGAGTTGAACTAATACTTAAAACACAATAAAATTTTCTATCGGCGTTATATTCTCATTGTCATCATTATCAATATAGATACCACAAGGAAAATTTTCTTGAGATAATAATTGTTTCATCAATTTTTCATTTGTATACGTCATTATTATAAATTGAGGGTTTGTAAAAGGGATTCGTTTTATGATCTTCCTCTTAATCATTCACGATCTCTTCCGCACTTTCATAAAAAATATGATCGTGACCTAATCTACCACAATTCTATTCTAAGAAAGATCAGTAGATTTATTTTCACCGTAATGTTGTAGATTACGAATTAGGTTAAGATTAAAGACCTCATTACCAATTAAAATTATCCATTGCATCGTAGATTTTCGTCCTTTGTTATCTACCAACACCGCCGGTAGAAAACGAAGATCACCCAACAGGTCAATCATCGTGGTAGCCAACCATAATCAACCTATTTGATGTAACAGTTTTTAAGGCTCACTCTTTATGCCTGTATGGGTTGAGATTTCACTCATTTATTACTGTCTTTGTTGCTAATATTCCACATAGTTCGTCGTTGGAGATTAAGTAGATAATTTCTCCATCTGATATACCTAATTCAATATGGGTTACTTCTTTTAGCCAAATTACAAAACCACCTTCAAAAACCTGAACGTATGGACTTTCATATATGGAGTCTGTTACTTCAAAATGCGGAGTTCCCATAATATTTCGTCCCACATTGTGAAGTAAAGGACTCTCAACTGTCTTGGGATAAATAAACTCAATTTCTCCCAGAGCCCCTTCATTATCCAACCAAATACATCCACCACATTCAATTTGAATTGGGATACAGTCATCTGACATATGTTCTGTCAATATATTATATGTTTGTACAGATGGGGTATAAGAAGATTCCGTATAAAATCCTGCATCTGACTGCTTTACATTTTTTATTTTTAACACAGTAAGTACTCCTTCCTAATTTTTAAAACTACAAGGTTGAACTCCTAGAATTCCTTAAAATACTGATACAGCATCGGTTGCTTCACAACAAAGAAACCCTAAAGGATGGTCTTTAGGGCTGTCTTTAACCTATGATTGATAATACAATTCTGAATACATCTTATACCAATCAGGACGGTTTGCTTTAATCACAGACAACGCTTCAATCACTGTAACTCCTGGTTTGATAAATTTTCATAATCAATGCGTTGATTAGTCAGCCATATGTGTGCTATAGACTCCCCACAACTTGCCGCTGTCTTGCTGGAGCGTTGAAATATTTAAATCATTCATTGGAACTTGTCCAGTACGTGGTAAATTTAAATTTGCTTCATTGCATATTATTTAAGTTATCCAAGACTACAGGTCTTTAATGTCAATCGGTTCTTTTTCCAAAAACCTAGTATACCATTCATTCAAAGGGAAATGAGCAACATTTGTTATATCTAATGCAAGCGGTTTAATAGAAAATGAGCCACCTCTTTCAAAAACTTTTATTAAAAGTTCATAAATATTCAAGTATTTATGGGCAACTGGTGACTTGTCTGCATACTTAGCCAGCTGTAAATAATACTCAAATATTCTTTGTACATACAAATTTTCGTTTAAAAACTTTACTGCTTCTGGACTACAATACATTGAAATCTCTATTTCATCCTCAACGTCACCCAGCAATTTTGCTATATTCGTAAAAGCTGGTGGTAGTGGTTTTAGCTGTTCCTCTTTTAAAAAAACAGCTAATCTTCTTAAAAACTCATAACCTAATTTAGAATCTTCATCAGTCACAGTCGTTCCTATCTTATCCCAATGTATGTTATTTATTTTTAATTTCGCACTCTCAAGATACATTTCGTTCACCTCATTAGTATTCGATATCTTTATCAAAATGTTTATTAAAATCCTTAGAAGCATCATAACCAGGAAAAGATGGGGGATTGGGGTCTGTTACATCTGCTTTATCATGTGCATTTTTTTCTGGAACAACATCAAATGTATCTTTCTTTGCATTCCATGTTGAACTACTCCTGAATGAATTACTAATAGTTCTATTAAATTGTGAAGATTTTACACTTTTAATTTTTTAGCATATAACAACGCATAAAAATAAAACCACGACACGGCGGCTAGCTCGCATTGTGGCATTATTGGTTGTATTGTACGATCAGATGTAAACCCTCACAAGTTAGTTTTTAGGATTCTTATAGCACCAATCTGGGTCATACGGTAACGATTTTAATTTTTGCATATCCTCCCAACTATAGACCCAATCATAATCTGCGACCCAAAAGTAATCGTCGGGGTTTAGCTTAAGATATTCATAAATAAAACAAAAAATAAGTTCTTGAGCACCGTATATTTCTTCAATATAACCCACTTTACAAAACTTTCTATTTGGATCTAATCCAACCTCCTCATTATCGTAAAATTCTATACCCGGATTATCTGTTGCATCTACGTAGTATATAAACGAACAGCCATTTTGCCTTACCAACTTATCGCTAATGTTCAATGTTGTAGAGAGAAACTTTCCATCCATTGAATAATTTTTACTGTTGTGAAAGTTGAGCATCGCATCGGCATAAAATGCTGCAACTATTGAATCTGACAATAATTTTTCAGTTGTATATTTCTTGTGATCCATTAAGATGTATGCTGGAGTTCCCATTAATTTAATACCTCCTTTAGCTCTTCCAATGAATTTGCAATTGTTACTCCTTGCTTCTTAATCTCTTCTAACATTTTACCATGCTCTAATCTCAAGTTTGTCAACGGCTTGTCAATGTAAAGAATTACTTTCTTTCGCTCTGGATTCAAGAAGAAATCGTGGTTTACATTCATCAATTTGTTAAACTGGTCTTCTTTTACAGCCTTAATGGATGCTTTGACCTCAATTATTGCATTTTTCGTAACTACATCTAAATCTCCAGCTGCTTCGCCATTTTTTTTAAGAACTTTTTGCCCGAAACCCGTGACTTCTTGATCTTTTCTTATAAAATCAGCAACTTTTGCTTCAGTAGCCTTCCCAACGTCTAAACTATTTAAGAAACTATCAATATCACGATTAATATTTTTCGGATGTTGATCTACCCAAGTCAGTTCATAGCCCGCAAGGTTTGTGTACTTCGTTTTGCTTCCGTCCTTAATTACACTGCCTATATTAGGAGCTTGCCCCGCCTCCTTTATGTTACTACCTTTTCTCGCTTCACCCGCTTCCACATTCTTTTTAATCTTCGTCACAGCCGGATCAGAAGCGGGCAAGCGAAATGGCCCTTTGCGACCTGGCATACTTCCGCGAACCATCTGGAAAGCCATAACGATCTGGCTGAATTTCAGAGAAGTCAGCATTATCTGAGCATACTTATCGGATACAGGCTCGCCTGTGAAGGGATGGATTCGATTTTCAAAAGCTTTAATCTGCAACGCATTGATATCTTCCCCCGGCTCTTCCACATGACCTGCTGCTTGCATCCGATTGATATCCAAATGCCCCTGATCCTTCTCATAAGCCTGCAGAGATGCCTGATCGGGAACACCATTTTCGTTTACAGGCATCCACATCAGCCTACCATAGACATTGACTTTCTTCATCCGGTAGCCCTTATCACCCGAACCCGCATCACTCCCTGTGCTCTTCATCATTGCTGCCGCACCAACAGCACCAATAACACTACCCAGACTCACTTTCTCCGCATCTGCATTCTCAAACCGAATCGCGATATCCTTTAACTCTTTCGAAGTATACACCATGCTTTCCAATGCCTTTTGCAGTACGGGTCGTGACCTTGCAAAATCATCATAAAAACGCTCCTGCGTCACACCCATCCACATGGCTTGAAGGAACATCATCTGCCTGGAGAGATTATCTTGGATATGCTCCAATTGTTGCCTCGCCTGATCCACCTGACTTGATACGTGATGTAACTGTTCAGGAGTCACTTTGATTGTACTCATCCGTTTTCACCGCTTATTTTATGTAGGATATAACTATGTTAGCAGAAGTTTAATGGCAATTTCATCCGGCTAACCTCCTGATTTCAATTCATGAATCCACTCTCTCAATGTTGAGCTTCCATACTATGGACCTACAGTTTAATGGGAACATTGTTTCCGTCCAGATTAATGCTAATGTTCCCCGGCTTGTCTAGTCCCTTGCACGTTCGATTCGTCTTAGTTTCTCCGTATCTCGAGCTGGAGATAAACCGAAGAAGCGGGAATATTCGCGATTAAACTGCGAAGCACTCTGATAGCCAACCTGATATGCAGCACTGGCTACTGCATAACCCTCAAAAGCAATGAGATTTCTAGCCTCCAAAAGCCTTAATTGCTTTTGAAATTGAATAGGACTTAATCCCGTTGCACTTTTAAACTGACGATGAAAGGTATTTACAGCCATACCCGATTTAGATGCTATCTCACCGATGTCTATGGGCCTCATAAAATTATCGCGAAACCATTTTACAATTTGAGAAATCTTGGCAAAGTTACTTTCCCTCATACCCAGTTGTTTCAGATACCATCCTTGCGGTCCCATCAGAACGCGATAAAGGATTTCACGTTCATAAGCCGGTGCAAGAGCCGGAATATCTCTGGTTGACTTAGTTAATCGCAATAAGCGTAGCCATGCCTCCATGAATTCAAGCTCCATCTCACAAGCTGCGAACTGCGCGGAAGAAGTTGGGATTAGATTTTCAGGCAGATCTCTTAATAAGCGTTGAAGAACATTCTGATTTATCGCAAGACCAAGAGACATGTAAGGGCCGCCATTCCTATCTGGATGCACACTCGCCGTTGCAGGAACATGTACCGGCAGAACATAATATGAGGGGCTTCCCAGTGTAGTTCTGCGCTCCCCGATTGAAAGCATCTTTGTTCCTTGAACCGTAAAACCAATCATCGGCTCGTAGAGTGCTGCAAGCTGATGTGCGGGAATATCACCCTTAATCATACTCAGCCCCGGTACTTCCGTTTCAACTGGTCGAGTACCTGCACATTTCATTAATTCGATAATTTCATCCATAATTTTATTCATGCACCTATCTTATCAAATGAATCTGCATCCCTCAACACAGCTCTGAAATGAAGCAGCATTTTTAGGCTCTTCTGATGTTATAAAATAACGATATTCTCTGCTCATTACAATTACATGTGGTGGTTTTAGGCAATTTAAAGGTGTGATTAGATCTATATAATTTCCGCAGAGAAGACTAAAATAAAGTCCAGATCGATCACAAGAAAGGGTGGATATGATGAAAATTGCAATCGTAACAGGTGGAAGTAATGGCATTGGAAAAGCGACGGCCCTGGAGCTAGGCAAGCGCGGAATTAGCGTGATTCTCACATACAATTCCTATAAGGACAGAGCAGAAGCGGTCGTTAAGGAAGTGGAGCAAAATACAGGAGTTCGGGCTGTAGCACTGAAGTTAAATCTGACCCAAATATCAACATTCGAAGGTTTCGCCTTAGAAGTCAAACAGTACCTGAACGATATCTGGGACAGAACGACTTTTGATTACTTAGTTAATAATGGTGGTATTGGCGGACCTATGATGTTCAATGAGATGACCGAAGAATACTTCGACAACATTCTTAATACGAACTTTAAAGGACCCGTTTTTTTAACACAACACCTTGTGCGATTTATGGATGATCATGGAGCCATCGTTAATACTACGAGTTCTTCCAAGAACCAATCATTCCCAGGTTACTCTGCCTACGGCTCGTTAAAAGCAGCCTTCTCCACATGGACTCGTTATATCGCCAAAGAACTTGCACCTCGCAACATTCGGGTCAACGCCGTTTCTCCCGGCCCTACGCACAGCAATTTCGGCGATGGCGTATTCGATAAACATCCCGAATTCATCAAGCCACTGGCTGAGCAATCTGTATTTGGCAGAATAGGCCAACCAGAAGATCTTGCGAAGGTCATTGTGAACGTATTGTCCGATGACTTCGGCTGGGTCACTGCCCAAGACATCGAAGTGTCTGGCGGACATTTGCTCTAAGGTGTGAGTACAACATGGGGGTCGGTAGCTTAAAGAAATGACAGATGCTGAGCACTGACCCCTAACCAGATATGGATTAGCCAATGGCTTTTCAATATAACCTTCTTCTGTTCATCTGCACTTGCAGATTTACTCATAAACGCACTAATGTCTGAAAAACTCTACGTCCCCCAATATATGCATATCCTGTTGGCTATCCTTTGATTGTACGATTACAGGTTATACTGCCTTTTTACTATGAAAATTTAACATCTAATGTTGTTTATGAATACACTTGACTTTATTCAGAAACAAGAAGTAATATATGATTATATAAATGGAATATATTTCAATTTTAACAATAATTAAGGATGTGCTGTGTCCCATAGCATTTCGAAGCATATCTTACTCAGATCATCTTTTTAAAATACATAAATCTCTAATTCTAAAATCAATTATCAGGCTTTACCTAATATATAATTCTGAACCTGCTAGAGCGCTCCAGCCTGCAGCTTTCTTCCCTCTTCGTACTATCAATAGAAACAGGAACAGGAACAGATATTATGGGAAGGATCATTCTCACAACGAAAGGAGGATACGTAGGTTTCCATCTGCAAGTTCATCTTTGTTACGTAAGCGTATGTATCTTTATCTGCCAGCACATCCATAACAAGAAAGGTGGAATTGATCTCTATGAAAAAGTTATTTAGCTTGGCTCTTATTCTTTGTTTTAGTCTTCTCGTTTAATGCAGCTGTCTTTGCCGAAGCTCAGCCTGCTCAACCCAAACCTTTAACGAAAGAAGAAGTGGTAAATTCAAAAGAGTTCCGCGAAGCTGTAGAGGCAGCCAAAGCCGAGTTTAAAGCGCAGCAAGAAAATAGCGGTCCTGTGCTGCACGCACCTGCGCCAAAGGTATCTCACATTAATGTATACGCTGTCGCTTCCCCTAATGGTGGTCAAGAAATTTACGGTTTCAATAACAACCCGCTCTCCACTGCCAATGATCACGGGGGGGACTGGATTCAGTGTGTTACGTTCCAGATCGGTTATGACAGCTCTCACTTCGGCACACTCGCAGGAAATAAAATGACAAACAATTGGTCTGAGGCTATTGATCTGGACGGTGATCGTGTTGTAGATGCCTGGGCTTATTCTTGGGTTTATGAGGCTCCTAGTTCTGGCGGGCAATTTGTAGGAACCGTCTATTCCATTAATATTCCAACACAGTGGACCGCTTGGATTAATGTTCGTTAAGTTCTAAAGCCCAACACAAAGCAGCACCAAATTAATAAAGCTGTACCCCGTAAAGAGACATTTTTAAAACGTCTACTTTACAGGGTACAGTGTACTTCACCTAATCAAAGCCTATGACATTGTTTATCGTCTTCCTCACTCTCCAATCATATCTCATTTGCATTGTACACTTTCGTTTCACACTCACTACATTTCTTGGGATATCCCCTCTGTAATATTAATCCTATAGACCTTATGCATGCCTAATCTTTCGGTAGTGGTTAGCTTGTATATTTCAGGTTTTTCTGTAGGCTCTAAGACAGTCCACTGCCAATCAGATCCTGGGCCCGTCGTGATGGCCACGATCTCTTTCGCATCCAGATCTAGCGGGATCGTTTTCTTAACAGCTTGATCAGAGACCTCTTTTACAATTAAATTCACCTGACTATTTCGCTGGGACATGTTGATTATCTCGAGATTATACTCGTACTTCTGATCCGATGTGCGGCGGACAGGTTCACTTTCCACTTGCTCTGGTTTCACCGTATGTTCTAATGCATTTATAAAAGCTGGAGTACAGAAAATTAATATAAAGATGAATATAACTCCATAGATCATAGTACTTATACTTAACGAAGAGTTCCATTTTCTTATTAAAACGACTATTGATATCATATTAATTATGAGCGATGGAATACCACAAAAAAGCATGATCGGCATACCGACCAAATCGAGTGATCTTTGAAAATTAGAAGTAGCACCAACTAGAAACCAAATAAATACGGCTAGATTAACGAGAACCGTTGTACCCCAAATCCATTTGATCCACTTCGACACCCACTCACCTCCAAATTCTGCAAAATCCCATCCTTTTCTTTCGCTTCACTCTCATGAAAAATGCTTTCCTGTATGTAAATCTTCTATTTCTACTGAGAGCCTTTTAGTATGGGGCCCCATATATCGGTACGCCTTATGTAAAACAGCAATGTTCCCTCCAAAATTGTACAATACAGTTGTAGATAGCACTTGTACGATATAAAGGTCCGAGTGTAGTGCCATCCATTCAAAAAAACGGAAGAACTTTTCTATTTGTTCAATGTCACTATGCTCCTGAAGCAATCTTTCCACATGAGTAGACACTTCATTTCCGAAGAATACATGTCCTAGAAACTCTTGATTGAATTCCATATGTTCGATATATCGATCATTGAATTCCGGAAACAGTTTTAGAAATTGACTTATTAAGATGTCTTTCTCCATTCACCATTCTCCTTACTTATACATTTTGTCTCATCTAGTAGTATCATTCCTTCCAATCAATGACTCTACTTCATCCGATAATTGTCTGGTTCGTTCGCTATATCCTCGAAAAACGCAAAATATTTAACAGCCTTACTGTTGAATGCTTCCAACTTCAATTGATTAATTACTTCACTAGTGACATCATCCCCGAAAAAAACATGGGCTAGCTCCTCATTGTATTCTGAGATATGTTCTTGATAGACCACTTCAAACTCGGGGAACACTTCTAGAAACAATCTAGATATTTCACTTTTGTGCGCCATCTCATTTTCTCCTCTAAGTTACTTCTTTAACAAAGCCAACGCCTCATCAAACATCTCATTTGCACTTACAGCTTTGCACTGCAATATAACATTTTTGCAAACCTGCTTCTGCTGCTCGCTTAATTTGTCCGCCACCTTTTCAAATAATAGAAATGACTGCAGCCTTACTTCCAAATTGGCATCTCCAATCAATGCTACAATGATCTCGATATAAGGCTCATAATGCATTTCTTCCATTGCGTATAGCAGAGTGCCCCTGCTCCTTCTCAACTGAGCGTTAGACAGAGCCTCAATTAGCGGATAAACCGCTCTATTGTCTCCAATGTCTTTTAGTGCGATCGCCACTTCATTTCTGACAAAAGTATTCTGGGTTTCGGTCAAAATATCAATTAGAAACTCTACTGAAGATCGATCTCTTTTTTCTCCCAGCTCAGCAATCCGGGTCATTGCTTCCTCGAAGCTCTCTTCAGCTAATAACTTCTTGATGGTAGCGTGTATTGGATACAACCTCCCTTATATAAATTCTATTACGAATCGAATCCATTTATAGTAGTTCAATGTTATGTTTCCAATGGTCTAAACAAAAGGTAATATTGGATCTGATATTTAACTTTTTCCAATCCTTTTTATCAATCGGAAAGGTTTCTTTTCCAAAAGCAGGAGATATAACGTGAATATAAAAGTAACCATCATGTTCAATCATTTTAGCGATCACTCCTGTCAGAGGATCTTTTGTCGATTTTTTATTAATTGAAACGATGTATAGATACTTTCCCTCGTTAAAATATCGATAGGTTATCTCATCCCCTTCTTTTAATTTGCTGCATGATGGACTTTCAAAGGTTTCTGTCTTCGTTCTGTTGTGCCCTTTTGACGGATTACTAACAGTTACCTTACATGATGAATCACCCTGTAGTTCAACTGAAACTATGTGCGTGGTTGATGATATAGGTGTAAGGTCATTCATTGAATACCATATCCAACCTATTGTTGCAGCGATCAAAAACATACCGATGAGTAATGCTTTTTTCAAAAAAGTATCCTCCTTTCAGAATCTCTATTTCAATTTCAAAATGGAATCTATTATGTAATCCAAATGTAAAATAGTTGCTAATATGAAGCTCTTGAATATGATTCTAACTGATATTACCTTTAAAAACATGTCTGCTGTTCTCTGAATCTATAAATCCTGTTAGAAAAATATCGCCCAAGTAATTATCCCTAATTGTATTTTTGATTCGATCCAAAGACATACACTAACCTCTAAGGGGACTCCATACTAATAAGTGTAAAATATCAAAAAAAGCCACAAAAATTGCGACTTTTTTTAATTTCTTTTCACATCTTCACTTAATTTTCATGGTCGATTTAACCTTACTCAATCCGTACAACATTTTTTCATTCATCAGATAAATTAAAGATTCAATTTCTACTTTTGCTCTATAGTTTTCTGGATTCTTTACGAACATTTCATTGGTTTCATTTAATATAACCACTTCAAATTCACTTTCTTTAATTATAAAATGATCAGTTAATTCTAACTTATCTCCAACGAGAGAATGAGTTAGAAAGTTAACTATATCTTGAATTGAGTATTCCTCAACCTCAATATCTATAAAGGAAATCAATGTATGAATAGCGCTACTTTTATTACTTTCATAAAACTTTACTTTATTAAACTTATACAATAATATACCTCCTAATTTCTTGTTGGGTAGGCACTTCAGATATCTCCTAATCAATCTACAAGATGGTCGTAATTCAACTTATAGATGGTGAACAGGAATTCATTTCTTTAATTTCTATATAAAGTTATGTGTCAAAAGAGCCACAAGGAGTTTATAATCTCACTTGTGGCTAAATTAGTTTGTTTAATATTTCTTTGTTCTAGCTTTTAGCTATTCTTGGAAACTTATTTCCAAAATATTCGTCAGATAGTTCCCCTTCAATGGTGTACTCAATGTCATAATAATATTCCGCGATCTCTGTCTTAGGGTGAAGTAATTCAAGACAAACTCTAAAGAAAGGATAAAGTCTATTTCGGTCATTGATTATTAACTCAATACATTTGTACTCCACGATAAGATCTTTTAATTTTAGGCCATCAGGTAATTGATCATCTTCTTCTTTTAAATAATTATTTTGACAATTATCAATCATTTCTTTGAAGAATATAATTGAATTTTCCTTTAGTTTTTCAAAATGATACGCCTCATTGAAATATTTTTGTAGATCATTTAGGTCCATATAACCCCTCCTATTTTCCAGTTTTGAGGTAATCAAAGATCAGACTTCCTTTTTCATCCATTCTGCCGTATACTCTAACGTGATTTGGAGCTTTAGCCACTTTTAATTTAAAAATGTATAAATTTCCCTTATGAGTTATCTGCTCAGCCTTTGATAGGAGGATAATACCGTTATCTCCAAATCTAGCATTAGCCAACCCTTTTTGCATTGCTCTAGCGAACTGCTGATTTAAACCTAGTTTTCTTAGAGCATCAAAGGTAGGCCTTGCTATCCAACGAGATGAGGGAAGAAGTAATGAAGATGATCCGCTGATCCCAAGTGAGCTATCTACTCGTCCAGACAAAAAACTACCGGCTACTGCGGTCCATGCCACCTTAACATCATAACTATCTTGTCCGCTTTCATAAGCTGACAACAACTGTCCTTTAGCCATATTCGCATAAAATGGAGAATTAATAAACGCACCGCTAGTTTGAGTTAATTGTGCATAGAGATTGGCAAATTTAACACCTTTATCACCATAGACCTTAGTAAAGACTTTGTTTAGGCTAGACTTGTAAGATTTATCCCCTTTCATTGCTGCATCCAACATTTTTTCAATTTCATAAAGTCATAGATATAAACGTAAGTAAGCTCTGCTTTTCCAGACGTTACTATAGCCTCAGCCATCAGTTTGGCTTCTTCGTCATAGTAATACCGAATGGTTTGCTCCCCTTCGGTACGTTCGTACAACAATCCATCGCCGTTATAGCTATAGTTTACGGTTTTATCTTCTCCAGTAGCTTTAATCTTTTAATCTCATCAAAAAAACTTGAGGGACAAAGATCCCCCAAGTTTTCATAGAGTTTACTCAGTTGCTGTCTTCATTAGGAAGATAGTAGACCATTTCGATTCTATTGAGTTGTTTGAAATTAAGAAATCTGCCCAAAGGCTTCTATTACACACAAATTAACCGACTATGTTCTAATACTAATTTCTCTTTAACAAATCAACAATTGAGGAATGTCTTCCCTCTGTCATAAATACACCAGTAATTCGTTCATTAATAAACCTTATTACATCTAGTGCATCATAATCTTTGTAGCATTCATCTTCCTTATAAATCAGTTTAACATTAGCCAGTCCATTCTGGATTAATTGTTTCCCCTTATCCACCTCACCATAACGAAGAAAGTGCGTCCCTAAATCAACCAAGTTCGTTACAAGTTGGTTACATGTGTAAATTGATTCCTCTAAAATGTTAACAAATTTATTTTTGTCTGTAGATTCGTAATGCCAAGCCATCAAATACAATATAATGGCTTTCAATTGTATATCATTGGACTTTTTCTTTGTATGCATTAGATTTTCAATTTGACATTCATCCATTCCACCCAAAAAAAATTCTCTAAAAAAACTTAAAAGAATCTTAAAAGACGCAATATTTCCATGATATTCAATGGCCGTCTCAAGTAATGATACAGCTCTTTGATAATCTCCAAAAGGAGGTAATGTTTGTAGTATAACTATTCTTGCCCATGCATCTACATCCTGAGGATACTTATCCAAGTATTCGATCATTAGCTTTTCTGCTTCTTCTAGGGAGTCTACAGTCGACTGATTTACTAGCTCTCTAACAATGTTCTGAATGTTTACATCATTCATCAGCATCCTTCTTTCTAATTGATTATGTTACCAAGTGGGCGAGTTGCCTTACCCATAAATGCATCCACATTGATAATCATACCGTTCTTGTCAGCAAAAAACCTAATTGTTAAATCATGACCATTGATTTTTGCGAACATTTGATTTGAACCTGTTTTAATTTTACTAGGATCAACTCCTCCAATCTTACTCGTTACACTATTAAAAATAGACAATCTATCTTTTCCTAATTTCATAATCCCGTTTTTAATATGGTCTTGAGAAAACATATGGACTTCATAGCGCTTAAATAAATCTGATTTGAAACTAATTTTTGCTGTTGGACTTATCGCTCCTCCTTGGCCTTTCTTAGCTCCTAATACGGAGGAAGCTTTTCCAGTAAGTAAACTTCCGCCTACTGTGGCCCAAAATACTTTCATTTCATAAAGGTTTTGTCCACCTTCGTATGCATCTAATAATTGGCTTTTAGCTAGAATAGCATAGGAAGGTGAATTAATAAGTGCGCCACTGGTTTGTGTTAGCTGCCCATATAAATTATTGAATTTCACACCTTTGTCATTATAAACCTTCGTAAAAACTTTACTTAGGCTCGGTTTAACAGAGTTATCCCCTTTCATTGCTGCATCCAACATTTTTTCAATTTCATAATATGTTGAGGTTTTACTATGCCCACTCGGATCCACATATTTCAACGGATTGTTATGAACATAAGAATACAGATTCAAACTCAGTGGATCGTTGAGTTCACCTTCATACGTATCTTCACCGATGAAACGGGCCATGCCTGGGTCGTACCAGCGAGCTCTCAAATATTGCAGACCTACCGTGTCATCCCAATATTCTCCTGCGTAGCGAAGTACATTCGGAACCGATTCTTCTTTGGTTAACGGTCCGCCCCAGATATCGTACGTGTAACTGTTCAGAACTTCGCCTGCATCGTCTACAAGACCTACGACATCTCCATGTCCGTTCAACTGGTAGTACTCCAGTTTGCCCGTCTTTTTATCCTGCCGGGCCCATAGCTGCCCATACAAGTCATAGATATAAACGTAAGTAAGCTCTGCTTTTCCTGATGTTACTATAGCCTCAGCCATCAATTTAGCTTCTTCGTCATAGTAATAACGGATCGTTTGCTCGCCTTCGGTACGTTCGTACAACAATCCATCGCCGTTATAGCTATAGCTTACGGTCTTACCTTCTCCAGTAGCTTTAACCATACGATTCTGACTGTCATACGTATACTGTGCATCCTTCAGACCGTATATCTTTCCGCTTCCGGTACTGTATCGGTTACCGTTCTGGTCATAGGTGTACGTTTCTTTTTGCGTGCCCGTTTCAGTCTGAATCCGGCTCAATTCATCGTACGTGTATTGATCCGTTTTTCCGTTTTGGGTACGGGTCGTCATGTTTTTGTTACCGTCGTACTCATAGCTAAACTGTTGAACTGCGGAAGCTCCTTGAGAGACTGTAACCCCCGACAGGTCATATCCGTTATACTGGTAGCTGGTACTAATCCCTTTACCAAATGATAGTTTTTCCAGTAAGCTATTCGGTTTGTAACTGAACGTCATACGATCTACCGGTGTTGTTCCCGATGAAGCAAGAGCAGAAGCTCCTCCTGTACCCGAGGTAATATCCATGGAAGTGACCCGATTCATCGCATCGAGCTCGCCGTGAATACGAAGGGCTTGTCCCTTTACATCTGTAAACGTGTATCCCAGACGTTGCTGTGTATTATTTTCATAACTCAACTGTGTTCCATCTGGAAATGTTAATCCGTCCAACATTCCATCTGATTGTTGGTAGCTGTACGTCGTTTTGCCATGGTCGTCGGTCATGGAGGTTCTACGCCCAACAGCATCATACGTATACGATACGCTCGTATCTGGTGCCTTCATGCTTGTAAGCATGTCGTCACTGTTGTACGCATATTCGGTGACTTTTCCAAGTCGATCCTGCTTTTTGATCAGATTGCTTCGTTGATCATAGTAGTAGCTGGTTGCCGAGCCATCCTGAATAGGTGGTGTCTGTTTAATCAGCCTGCCAAGTTCATCATATTGTTTGGTTACCGTCTGGCCGTTCGCTGATACGACCTGAGTCACCTGACCTTGATAGCTGTAGAAATAACGGCTTGTCTCTTGCTTCGGTGTGGTGGCCGTTGCAATCTGACCAATAGTATCATACGTATACGTTGTCCGTTCGCCGTTACCATCAATAGATGCCGTCACATTGCCATCCAGATCATACTCCTTCTGCTGCAATGGAACGTAAGAACCGTTCTTATATTCCTCTAACAATGTCACGCGACCCAATACATCTCTTTTTTCTCGGGTTTTGTTGCCAGCGGCATCTTCATATGTTACCGTACGATCTACAGCGCTATAAGCTGTGTTGGCTGTAGTCGTATCAGGGTATTGAGTCTTTGTCGTTCGGCCCAACGCATCTACGACAAAACGGGTTACATTTCCTTCAGCATCTTCAACCGCAGTGACATTCCCTTCACCATCGTAGGCATACTTATAGGTAGCCTCTGCCGTCTGTTCTTCTGCCAAAAGACCTAACGGATTATACCGCTCTTTGGTAACCATACCGTCCGGGGCGGTGTTGGTAATTATATTTTTTACATCATCATATGCAGTGATTGATTTGGTGCCATCCGCATGGGTGACTTGAAGAACCCGTCCGGCTTGGTCATACTGATACGTTTCTTCTTCACCGGAAGCATCGGTTACTTTTTTCAGTTCACTAGCACCATTATATTCGTATGAATCAACGTAAGGAGTTGCCTTCCCGGCAATATCATTGACAATGGTTGTTTTCGATTGAACCAAATGTCCTGCATTTGCATCATAACTCAGCGTCACCACACGGTCTTTAGCCAGATAACCGCCTTTATCCGTTGTCGTGACAACTCTGCCTTTCGCGTCGAGTTTGATTTCGGAGTCAGATAATATCTGTCCTCCGTATCCGTTTTTGGTTACACTTCGTAATACAGATCCTTGTCCATTATAAGTCGTTTCTGTGTATCTTTCTAACCTGTCATTAATCTTAGTCGTTGTACGAATGGGTTGGATCCAAAAGTACGGAGACTTCCCGGTTTCATAGGCATAAGTGGATTCTTGTCCCGTACTTTGCTTCTCGGAAGTAACCATTCCATTCGTATCATAGATCACCGTAGTGGTCAGTTTATCTCCTGTGCGACCGTTCTCACTAGTCCATTCGGATTGTTCTGTAGGCAGATTCCGTTTATTTTGGCTATCGTACTTGTACTCCGTGTTATAGACGACACCATCTCCACTTAATTCATGCTTATCCACCCGGATTAAATCCGGCTGTGCAGCTGCACCGAATGATTTGGAGAACTTCCACGTATCCACTGTATTTCCTGATTTCACTTTGGTCGTCCATGAAGCGGATTGACCGTATGACTCCAGATCCTCTCCAGAGTATTCGAAATTAACTTTGTCCAGATTACCTTCGGCATCTGTTGAACTAAAATGACTTTTACGCTCTCTGACTTTGTATACAAAATGTACGGAAGACGTTCCAACCTGTTTCAAAGCCGGTATGTAGGCATAATCTGTTATCGCTGAGGATGGGCTTGTAATACGCGACAGCAAAGCCGTATGCATCACACCATGTGCACTCTGATTTTGTTGAAGCTCTGGTAAAAAGTTGAATTTGGATTCTGGATAATAATACGTATAGGTCGTTGTTCGATCCAGCGCATCCGTAAACTCTCTCAGAATACGAATATCTCCGTCCTCACGCTGAGTATAGGTCACTTTCCGATCCGTTCCAGCAAGCTGAACAGTCATTTTCAGATCGCTATACGTAAATGTCAGCGCTTGACCTTCGCTGTTTTCAATCCGAGAGATAACACGGTTACCATTTGAATTCGTATATTTGAAATTCACCGCGTTTCGGTAGGCATCCGTAATCTGCAACAATTCTCCTGTTTGTGTAAACAAATACTCGTA
This sequence comes from Paenibacillus sp. 4624, assembly GCF_050435065.1. NCBI lineage: Bacteria > Bacillati > Bacillota > Bacilli > Caryophanales > Paenibacillaceae > Paenibacillus > Paenibacillus sp. 4624. Next base: position 842,050 of record NZ_JBNDJR010000001.1, on the reverse strand, counting down.
CCCGTTGCGGATGGACAAACGATAACTGCTGGCTGCTCCATCCACCGTTACAGTTGCATCTTTTTTAAGTGAAATATCATTCCATACATAACCTTCTAGTTCCAAATTTGCGTTTAAACGATAATAACCCACACCTGGAACATAAATGTACTGGTTCTCTCCACGTTGTTCCATAAAAGGTAGATCCCAACGCCAGCCCTGTCCAAGGCCTGCAGCTGTTTCTTTACGCGGTGTTACCGCATTAGAATACGTTTGAGTCGCTTCGTCATACTCCACACCAAGTTGTCCATTGGCTCTAGCTGTATCATAAATACGTGTCAGATCGAAGGGAATCAAACCCGGAAGTGACAGGTCGGCACTTTGAATCGTCATCTCTCCTGTAGCAGTTGAGATGGACTCAGCTCCATAAGACGTCATATACCGGGATGCTTCATCCCGAAGATCGACATGATCAAGCCCTGTTTGATCCACGGTTGTTCCTGTACCTGGAACTTCATCGTCAGCTGCAAGGATTGAAAAGGGTTTGAGCTGAGATGAATCAGACGGTGTGGATGAGGAAGGGCGTAGCCCCTCCATTGTAATCGGTTCGCTGATTTCCTGGGTTTGAAGCCAGTTCTCAGCAGCCGCACCGCCTGAGCGATCTGTCTGTAATGCCTTATACAACTGATACAAGGAGTAACCTTGATCGAGTTTCGCTCTGATCCATTTCTCTTGAATACCAAACTGCTCTTGTAAACTATGAATTGTAATATAGGTAGCAGAAGGAAGAGAATCTCTTCCTTCTGACGACGATGCCGCCGCAGCCTGCCCTTCATACGCAAAAGAGCCAAGCCCACTAAAAACTAATATCGCACATAACCATATCAATGTTATTTTCCTAAACACTTCATCACCTCAACCTAGTTTTAACAATCATTAATTAAATGGGAAAATTTTCTTTGTTCTTTTCGTTAAATTACCGTTACGGTCATACTCAAAAACAATCTGATCTCCTGTATACAGCACTACTTTAAGCAATTGATTGGCATAACCGTATTCGTAGCTGTTATCGTTGCGAATGTTCATCCAGGCCGCTTTAATGGCTCCTTTTATCGGTTTGCCTTCCTTTTCACTCAGTTTGAGATAGTACGTTTTTCCACCCTGCAGATCCCATTCAAGCACGGTATATTGCTCGCCGTACACCTGCTCCTGATCTACGGAAGACACCAGAGGCATACTGAGTTCCTTGTCTTCATACAACTCCATTCGAGGTTCGATGGAAAAATCTCCTGATTCTTTGATCGCAATTCGATATTTATCAGAGCTATAGGGACTGAAACGGTAGTAGATATTACCTTTTTGCTCTTTCGGAAGTTCGGTTTCCGTATTCTCATACAACGTCAAAAACTCAACTTCCACTTGTTTGACCGTAAAATTACGGTATGGAGCTACGAATTTCAACGTTTGGTCTGACACATTATGCACCTGAATATCAGATCTTCCAGGTACATGTTGCGGTCCTACTGCATCTTTCCCTTCCTTAACAATGACTTGGTTCTGATTACGGATTACGTAATCGTAGACCAATCCTTCTACTTGAGATGTAAAGAGCACGGATGAGAAAGAAGATGTATTAGAGAATATCGCCGTGGTGTTCGGCTCCAAATTTCGTTTAAGGAGTGCAGGCTCCTGACTAGGGCTAGCTGTCACAGGTGCACTATATTGAATCGTTACCGGCTCAGCAGATATTGCAGTCATAACGAGTGTTCCGCCAGCAGGTATTTCCCAAGCATCCAAGTCTGAACCTGCCGTTAGATGCAAGAATTTATCGGTTCCTTCGTAAACTACAAAATCAACAATGGAACTGTTTGTTCCTACCCGATTGATTAGAGCCGTTGTTGCACCCGGATTCGTGAAGACTGCACTCTGTCCCTGCTTCACCGTAATTTCCGTTTCAGGTGATGGGACTTCGTCGTCTTGTCCACGGAAAATACGATAAATTCCTCCATACGTTATCGCTTGCTCGGAAATATTCGTAACGACAATTTTTTTACTCCCCAAGACAAGTGGATCAAATGCTACTGCCGTTCTCTTGGATGATTCCGTTCCATCTGAATTGAAGATGATATAATCAAAAAATTTCTGTTGATTACTAGAGGCATCCGTCCTGATTCTCTTGGAATCGGAGCTTATATTTGTAAAGGCATAACTCTCTCCTTTGTTTAACGTTACACGCAGATATGCCGGTTCCTTGCTATCTACTACAGAAAAATCATCTGTGTATTCAAACAGGATAGGTGTGCTTCCTACTACAGTAACAATGGCTTCACCGCCAGATGGAATATTAGCGAGACTACCATTATTATTGAATTTGTCACTATATGCTTTGCCATCTGATTTATATACAACTACGTCATAAAGTGAACCTACCGATTTCGCATTACTCCGAATTGGATTCCAAAGTGAACCTCCGTTTTGAAATTTCACGGATTGTCCCGGTTCAACAGTAATTTTACTCAAGGCTTCATTAGGTCGATCCTCTACATCAAAAATGGTATAGATAGCCCCCATCGTAACAGGTTGTGCAGATACGCTTGTAATTACAGCTTTATTTCCGTAATACACAACTGGAGCAGTCGCTGTTGATTTTTTAGTACTGCGTTCTGTACCATCCGGGTAATAGGTTACATAATCAAATAAACGAGCTTTGTTAGTCGATGAAGCATCACTGTCGAGATATTCTCGACTGCTACCATAGTTCCAGAAAGTCACACTCTCTCCTTGGTTCAAGGTTACACGGTGATGGGAAGGTTCCATGCTGTATTCAAAGGAAAAATCATCCGTGTAACTAAATTCAATCGGAACTTGCCCTACAACGGATACAATGGCGTAACCTTGGGATCGGATCATCGGATTGACATTTTTGTTAAAGCCGTCAGAATGCACAACATTTTCCGAGGTATACAAGGTGTAATCAAAAACAGCTCCGTTGGCGCTGCTCGCATTGTTTTTAATTGGGTTGGCTAATGATCCATTATTCCGAAAAATAACGGATTCTCCAGGATATACAGTCACTCTTGTTATCGCATCCCCGCCAGCTTTCTGAACATCGAAAGTTCTGTATGGCACACCGTATGTCACAGGTGTTGAGGTTACCAGTGTCACCACAGCTGTTCTACCCGCAGCGATAGTCGGCTTTGTGGTTGAATTGGTCCCGGTCGTACTTTCTGTACCATCGGGAAGATAAACAACGTAATCATGTTTATCTTTAGAGGTTCCATCACTCTGAAGCGCATCCGATTTGGAACTAATATTCGTAAACTGATAACTCTCTCCTTGATTCAAAGTTACTCGTGTATACGCCGGCTCGTCACTCCAGTCACCCGTGTATACTTCATAGGGAAAACCAACACTAACAGGCTGTGAACCTGCACCTGTAATAATAACTTCATTTCCTCCAGCAACTGAAGGCTTGCCTGTAGTTTGGAAATTTGAACTTACAAGACTCCCATCCTCTTTGTAAACAGCATAGTCTATCTTCTTATCTTGAGCTGTGGAAGTACCCGCACTTAAAACTCTTGACTGTGATCCTTCATTGAAGAAGCGGTAACTTTCTCCTTTGGATAAAGTCACACGGTGCATCGCAGGGTTTGTGGACACACCATAGGAAAACTCCGGTCGAACCGTAACGGTGAAAGGATTTTCCCCGCTTGATGTAATGACGATCGTGTAGCCTGAATTTACCGTTATACTTCCGGTAAAGTCTAAATTATCACCTGAAATACTTCCGTCCGGTCTATAATTGGCATAATCATATGCACTGCCTCTTGAGGTTGATGCATTGATACTTAAACTCCTGGCAACGGTCCCGGTATTGGTGAATGTATATGATTCTCCCGGATTCATGACTAGTGTTTCGTTCGCCAAAGCCGCTGCTTGGGTAGTGAACATGTGCTCTCCGTATGTATCATCCGTCACCGTAAACGGGTCTGATTCCTTCATATGTTCTTCACCTTCATTTACATTCTCAGGTTCTTCATAGAAATCAGGGTCCCAACCCTCTACATCCACCTGCCCTATCAGCACTGCATCCTCCGCAGAACGGTTAACATCAACACCCGTGCTTTCGGACGTTATTATTGAAGCTGATGGATCTGAAAGTGCATAACCGCTAGTTGGAAGCATGGTTCCAATAGCAAGCCAGAAAACTAGAAAAATAATAAAGCCTCTTCGTAAATTCATGAAATTTCTTTTCCTCCTTTATATTCATCTTCCAGTTCATCCCTTAAAAGAGATAAAGATGGTCGAATTATAAGTATCGTCATTTTCCTTAATTTAGGTAATAGTTAATTAGTCCTTTATTTTAGGGACTTTTTTCCTTTTAAGGGTGTGGATAAAACAAAAAAGCCGCCAGATGGCGACTCTTGAATAAGATAAAACAGATTGTTACTCTCTTACATATTAAATTAGGTTCACTACTACTTTTCTTCCGAATAAACAAACACATAAGTACTCTCATCCGACAGCTCTTCCGAGAAAACAAACGCTAACCGATCAAATCCTTTAATGTCCTCCACATCTGAAATCTTCCGTTCTGCCATATAACGTACCATCTCACCTCTGGCCATTTTCGCGCGGGTTGCCTTCTCCACCAGCTTTCCGTTAACCATCTGTCCAAATACACATGTAATAAAGCGAGTTTCCTCTTTCAGAAAAGGAGTAATGTTCTTGCTATATTCTTTGGAAGCCAGATTCAGAATGCAGTTGCTTTCGGATTGAAGCTGATCGGCCAGCTTGCTGCCCCAGAACTGATAAAGGGATTTGAATCCCGGACCTTGCAACTTGCCCTGCATCTCCAACCGATAAGGGGTAACGCCGTCCAAAGGACGTAACATGCCATAAAACCCGGATAATATGCGCAAATGTTGCTCCAGATACGCCAGCTCTTCCTGCTGAAAAACGCCAGGCGCCATATATTGATACTGAATGCCTTCATACGAATAGATGGCTGGCGTCAGATTATTCTTTATATTCATGTTCTGAATCCGCTGCACATTCTGTTCGGCAATGGCATCGTTACACTTCCAGAGCGCTTTAAGCTCGTCATAGGATAAGGTTTGAAGCAGACTTAATAACTGTTCTGATTCATTTATAAATTGCGGTATCGCGGCGCTAGCCATCAGATCGGTGTCGACCTTCATCTTCTTGGCTGGTGATATAATAATCCTCATCGTTCTAATCCATCCTTAATCTACCGTTGTTATGTCGTTATTCATTGTACAGGATTAGGCAGATGAATCCAATCGTGAGGCATATTAAGCTTACGTCTTCACAAAAGTTTACGAATTCGGATCAGGCGCCAGCTGAATCCATTCATCTTCTCTATAGTAGTAGATATGTTCCTCCGGATTGTCCTTAAATCGGACAACAACAGGATACATCGGCATCTTGCTGCGACGAGCTGTGATATCTATAATCGTATGCTCATCTATTCCTTTTTCAACCGTTAAATACGTCCTCAACTCATCCTCAAGTTGCTTCATATCACTCTTATAGGACCCATACCATGCCAAAGAAGCAATGATCACGAGTGTTACTAGAACCAATGAGGTCTTTAGTAATTTCATCTCTATTCACCCGACTCTCTTAATTTTTCTTCTTTTAATTCTCGAATTCATCCATTTCAAAGCGATCATATAATCTGTACGGATTCCATTAATCCTTACCGCTCGCTGATACAAAACACATGGAATATATTTTACCGGAAAGAACCATTTCAACTATCCGTCTATGGACCTGATTCAAATGCATGCCATTGATATTAAACATATTTGTAGCACACAGTATGCCTCGAACTCAACTTTAGCAATCCGGAACACCAGACTTTATATCAATGGGTCTTTGCTACCAATCCGAATCAATCACTCGTCAATATGTTATTATCTGAATTTAGTCCGATATTCTCATGGTCTCCCTAAATTGTTTTGTTATGATGATTAATAAAAGTATTTACATCAATGGATCAAGAGAAAGGGTGTCGCTTCTTCATGTTTATTATTCAATTACTGGTTACGCTCGTACTTTTGAGTGGTTCAGGTAATGCAGATTATGCCTCATCTACAAACCTAGAGAACACATCATTACACACGCGAACTGCTTCGCCTGAACTTGTATTAGAATCCGGTTTGAAGCCTTTCCGGTCGGAATTAACATACAAAGATCTTAAGCCAGATTACAATGCATTCGAGCAGGCCGCGAGCAATCTTAGTGATAAACTTTTGGAAAACACATCATCACCGATCTTATCTAAAGCTGGGGATACGGGCATATTCGAATACGGTGGACAGCTGAAATTGTTAAAAACAGTTTCTCTAGATCAAAGTATTGCAGTTGGACCATTAACTATTCATCTGATGGATGTCCAATTACTAGAGGCTAATGATATTCCCGAGGACACCCGCAAAAACATTTCGGTTCTCAATCAACAGGATATCGCTTCTAAAATGACTTATATCAAAATCCTATACAGTGTCGAAAATACAACGGATCAAAATATCGGATTTTACGGTCTGAATTCTGTTCATCTGAACACGGGCAACCCTACTTCAGCAGATCGTAATTTCATGAGGAAACCTTATATCTATCATCAATATAATGGTGTAGTCATGGATAATATAGCGGCTGGTTTCGTGTACACTGGTGATCCCGACAAACTGGAATCCATCGAACTGGTTTTTAACAAGATCTATGACTATGACACGGGAAAAACAATTGTAGAGCCGACTTCATTGACGATCCCATTCGAAACTAAAGATTAACATTGAATCTGCGCTGTCCCACTACTCCATATATTCCTTATCCGCAATAACAACATATAAATAAAACAAGCCCCGGTGAAATATCTGCGAATCATCTGCAGCGTTCAACCAGGGTTTGTTGTTGGATCAAAAAATTAGTTACCACTCTTTCCGCCTAATTAGCTGGCTTCTTGCAATCCTACCTCATCTCGTAAAATCATGCTGCCCAATGGTCAGCAGTGTGGGCCTGCTCTTACTCCACTCGGACGTGGCAATCTTCGGATTGTAATAAAATAGCGCACCATGCGTTGGGTCGGCACCATTGAGAGCTTGACGGGCAGCCTTGAACGAGGTTGCGGTTGGCTTCAGATTAAACTGACCATCGTCTACAGCTGTGAACTGACCTTTTTGGAAAATGACTTCGGAGATGGATGACGGGAATTCTCCCGATTGCACCCGATTTAAGACAACTGCCCCTACAGCGACCTGTCCTTCAAAAGATTCCCCGCGCGCTTCCCCATGGATCAACTTCGCCAGTTGACGCAGCGTTTCACCTTCGGCTTTAACCTTTTGGTTCAGCCTGTTCAGCGTCACAGGCCCTGCTACACCATCGGCGCTCAGCCCCTGCGCTTGTTGGAACTCGCGAACAGCGCTTTGGGTAATCGAACCATAATAACCTGTTACTCCAGCGTCAAAATACCCGAGCTCACTTAATTGCTCCTGCAATTGCACCACGTGTTCACTGCGAATGCCCTGCTCCAGCTTCTGGGCTCCAGCCGAAGGCGCGGCAACAGTAAGTCCAAGCGTCATTGCACAGGCGCCAAGAAGCATACTCACTCGTCCTGCTCTCTTGCCATTTTTTCTGCCCCTGCGATGGGTGACTTTACGACTCACGGTGATAGGCTCCATATCTTCTGCACTCGGGCGCTGATCATGAAGTTCAACCTTTCTTCCATTGATCTCCAACTTAGCTTCTTTATCGGAGATGCCGATGGCGCTTGTCATCTTAAGTTCATATACATCTTGCCTCTCTTTTGCAGGAGTAAGATCGATCACGCTCCATCCACCGTAAGCACGTTCCATCTCACTCACTTTCACGTTGCCATTATAACTGTTGTGCACCTCTCTTATCCCTGCCTCTTCATCAACTCGCACCATTTCGTACACGCTATGCTGTTCACTCGTCATATGCATTTCGCTCATTGTATTCTTCTTATTCGTCATTTCCTTAACCTCCATTTTTCTGAATCCAGTTATACGGCTTCCCCCTGAATCCTCTCGGATGGACATCCCGAGTGTCATTATAGGATATCAAAAATTGCCCGTCTATCGGACCGATGGAGCATGAAAAAATGAGTCCTGCACATATCAAAAAGAGGCATGAGCCCATGGTCGTATCAGGGTCACACCTCTTCTTATATCAACCTTGTACCGCTAATTCAGCCTCCACTTCCGTAGGCAAACAGACCCGCACAAAAGTTGCGCTAAAATTTTCTCACCATTACTCGGCGAGTTCCTGCCCTTTCGTTTCCCGGCCCCAGAACAGCACAGCAGCTGCTCCAATGAGAATTGTCACGAAGAAAATGGTGAAAATCAGGCTGATTGGAACTGCCTTCTGAACAAGCATACCTACCATAAATGGTGCAAGTACGCCGCCGATCCGGCCTACCGATGTAGCCAGTCCAACGCCTGTGGAACGCACGGATGTTGGATACAATTCCGGGCTGTACGCGTAGAGTCCGCCCCACGCGCCCAGATTGAAGAACGATAGGCAGATTCCGGCAGCCAAAATCGTTGCTTCCGTCGTAGCCAGTCCAAAGGCGATCGCGCTAATCGCGGTCAGTGTCAGATATACGACAAGTACGAACTTCCGGCCAAAGCGTTCAATGAAATACGCCGCGGTGAAGTAACCTGGCAGCTGTGCAATCGTCATGATTAGCACGTATTGAAAGCTTTTCACCAATGTAAAACCTTTCGCCATCACAACCGAAGGCAGCCACAAGAACATACCATAATAAGAGAAAATAACGGTAAACCACAAAATCCACAGCATTAATGTTGTTCGGCGATGCGGTGCAGACCAGACCGTGGCAACCTTCTCGCGGAACGTGATTTTTTGCAATTTCGTGTGGTTCTTATACCTTGGAGGATCTTGAATGGCACGACGTAGATACAGCGCGTAGAACGCCGGAAGCGCACCGATCGCAAAGGCAATTCTCCACCCATACTCGGGGATAACAAAATTGGCAATGAGCGCCGATACGATCCAGCCCCCTGCCCAGAAGCTTTCTAACAAAACAACTGCACGTCCACGTTCCGCTGTAGGCATCGATTCCGATACCAGCGTAGATGCCACGGGCAACTCACCGCCAAGACCAATACCCGCAACCAGACGCAGTGCACACAATACCGCAAACCCGGTAGCGAGTGCAGATAGACCGCTTGCAATGGTGAAGATCAACAGTGTCCACATCAGAATAGCTTTTCGTCCAAAACGGTCTGCAAGTGCACCTGCGAGCAAGGCACCGAGGGCCATACCGATCGAGTTTATACTCGTCAGCACACCGACTTGTCCGGGACTAAGACTCCACTCCTTCGCGAGTGCAGCTACGATGAATGAGATCATGCCGACCTCCATTGCATCAAACAGCCAGCTCATACCGGCACTGAACAGCAGCTTGCGCTGCTTGGGATTCCGCAACACTTCCAATTTACTCATCAGATTATAGCTCCCTTGATCTCTATGTAGTCATCCTGACACTAAACCATTATTATGCAGAATGAACCAGAAATCAATGTAAAATACGAGGTGACGTCAATTTACAACGAATATAAAACGAATTCGATTTTGCGAACAATCTTTCAGTCTCCTTCTCGCCCCTCAACCCTTAAGCGAACCTGCGGTTAGACCTGCGACAAAATAACGCTGAAGCAACAAGAACAGCACAATCATCGGGATCGCTGTCACAAGAACGCCGGTCAGCATCATCGGATAATTCGTCACGTACTCCCCGCGGAATTGCATCAGGGCAAGTGGCAAGGTCAGTTTGGACTTACTGGTAAGCATAAGCATCGGAATGAGCAAGTCATTCCACACCATCACCAGCAGGAACGTTGCGGTTGCCGCCAGTGAAGGTGCCGCCAGAGGCAGAGCGATCCGGGTAAAGAGTCTCCACTCGTTTGCCCCATCCATACTACCTGCTTCCAAAATTTCCGAATTCAACATACGCATGAAACCCGTCAGCATAAACACGGAGACCGGCATCAACATCGCAGCTGATACGATAATCAAACCCGTCAGACTATCCGACCATCCGAGCGTACGTGTGAGGGAATAGATCGGCAACATGCTGACCTGAGACGGCACGATCAAACCTGCTACAAATAGGGCAAACACAATTTTGCCTACGCTGCCGCCCCAGCGGACAATGGCATAAGCAATCATGCTGCTGAGCAGCAGCTCAATCGCTACTGTACCCAGTGTCACAATCAGACTGTTTCCGAAGTATTGCCACATCGGCTGATTACGGAACAAACCCGTCACATTATCCCACGTAAACGGGTCCGGCCAGCTGAATGGACTGGTGAAGAAGTTGCTGCTTGTTTTGAACGAAGATACAAATACAAAATACAGCGGCACGAGGATCAGCAGTGCGTACACAAACAGAATCAGCCGATTGAACCATTTGAAAACCATATAATTTCCCTCCTTCCTCTCAACCTCACACTTAAAATTCATCCTTCACATTCAAAAATCAAATTACTTCGCATTCCTCGAACACGCTCTCGATACTTAACCGTGACTCTTTCTCATACTCTTGTATACATTCTTGACTTGCCATTCTCGCCGCTAACGATTACGAAAAGAAGCCATCATCTATCCGTTAATAGCTCACCCGGTCGGCACGTAGCGCCTTGAACTGTAATAGCGTCAGCAGCGCGAGCAGCACCAGGAAGATCATCGAACCCGCAGATGCCAGACCAAATGAATAACTGCCGAAAGCCGTATGATAAATATAGGTGGTCAAAATTTCAGTGGCGTAGTTCGGGCCTCCGTCCGTCATCGTGAAAATGAGGTCAAAGGCCTTGAACGACTGTATAGTCGTATAGGCTACCACAATCGTTGCGGATGGAGCCAGCAGCGGCCAGGTCACGGTACGGAATACCTGCCATTTGCTGCCGCCGTCCATGCGTGCCGCTTCGTACAGTTCTACTGGAATGCCTTGCAGACCGGCGATAAACACAATCATCATCTGTCCTGCGTGAGCCCAAACCTGCACCGCAGCGATGGAGAAGATCGCAATCTTCGGATCACCGATCCAATTACGAGCAATACTGCCCATGCCCGCCTCGTTTAATCCGTAATTGATCAGTCCAATGGACGGGTCATACATGAACGCCCAGATCAGACCAACGGATACCGACGACAGAATCGCGGGCAGGAAATACAACGCGCGAAGCACCACTTTGGTCTTGGTATTACGAACCAAAAGCAGAGCTAGAACAAGTGAAATAAAGGTTTGTGCGATGACAACCGTTAACATAAACTCCACGTTGTTCCCAAAAGCTTTGCGAAATACGATGCTGCTGAGACTGTCCTTGTAATTATCCAGCCCTACAAATGCATACGACGGGGATACCCCGTCCCAATCCGTAAAGGAGTAGAACAGCCCCGTCAATGTAGGAAATACGAACAATCCAACGTACAGCAGCAATCCAGGTAACAGAAACAGGGATAGCTGAATACGGTTTTTCATCGTTTATTTCCCGATATGCTGATCAATGATCGCTTGTGCTTGCTGTGCGGCTTCTTCTGGAGAAGTACCGCTTAGCACGGCCTGAATGGAGTTGGTTACCGCCTTCTGGTTGTCTCCGTTCAGGATGGTGAACCGTGGCTGGAACACGGTCTTTTTGTTCGCCCATTCTCCCGCAACCTGAAGCTCAGGTGTATCATACTTCACGTCATTCACCGTTACATTTTGTCCTGTCTGGTTGGCGTATGCGCCAGCTACATCCGGTTTGCTCAGGAATTCAAGGAATTTCTTCGCTTCTTCCGGGTGTTTCGATTTGCTGTTTACCGCAAGCATGAATGTGGTCGTGTGCACCCCTTCATACTTGGCTTGGTCCGCACTTACCGTAATCGGTGCGAGCAACTTTTGCTCCAGATTCGGGTTTTGCTGTTTGTTCTGAGCAAGTTGATACGATCCACTTGCAAGCATCGCTGCTTTTTCCTGAATAAACAGTGCGCCTGCTGCCGGGTCTTTCGTACCCAGTGCATCTTGCTGGAAGTACCCTTTATCGTTCAGTTCCTTGATTTGCGTCAACGTTTTCACCCAGAATTCATCTGTCAGTTTGGCTTCGCCCGCTTCGACTTTGGTAAAAATGTCGTCACTCGGCGCATTGTTCATTACCATCGTATTCATGAATTGGCCCGGACCAATGTCCGCACCGGCAAAGGCAATCGGAATGATGCCATTATCTTTCAGCTTCTGGCACAATGCCAGGAAGCCTTCCCAATCCTTCGGTGGTGTCAGACCGTACTTTTCAAACAGTTTGACGTTATAGATTGGATCGTTATATACGAGTTGGTACGGAATGGCATATTGTTTGCCATCATGCTGCCCAGCTTCGATCAGCTTCGGATTGTAGGCCGACAGGAACGATGATCCCGTCAGATCGGTAAACAATCCAGCTTTGCTGAACGCTTGGAACTGAGCACCCGGGAAAGACGCAAACACATCCCCTGTGGAGCCGTCGCTGATTTTGGATTGCACGGTGGATTGGTATTGATCCGATGGGAGCGTCTGCATCTCCACATGAATGTTCGGATTTTCTTTTTCAAATGCGTCAATCGTCTTGTTGAATGCTTCGGAATCCTCGCCGCGCCAGTGCATGAAGCTAATGGTCACTTTACCTGAACCTGAGGAGCCGTTCTCGCCGGATGATGCGCTATCTCCACCGCCGCAAGCGGACAGCAGGATGGACATCACCAGCATACTGACAAGCGGCAGGATCATTTTTTTACTTTTTCTCATGAAAGACGACCTCCTAAGGATAATAAACGTAAGTTAAACGACTAAATTTACACTGAACACTACGTATTCATAACAATCTTCCAATCGCTGTTACCCCCGGATTTTTTCAATTTTAATATAAGGAGAAATCCGGGGATAAAGGCGAGCGCTACGCTTTTCCAGATTTGTTTTGAATACTTCGTTATCGTGTAAAAACACGTTTAACTTATTTAGTGGGCAGTAAAATTGAATGCTGTTTCTGTCTTGTTTTCCATTTTTCGCGGATGATCGGCATTACCGTTTTGCCGAAGATTTCGGCCTCTTCCAAGTGCGGATAACCGGACAAAATGAAAGTCGTTACGCCCAGGTCTCCGTATTCCATCAACCGTTCTGCCACCTGCTCTGCTGTACCCACGATGAGGATGGCTCCCCCGGAGCGTACGACCGACAAACCTGTCCACAGGTTCGGCCCAACCACAAACTGCTGTTTCTCGGACAATTCACGGAGCTCATTCTGTCTGCGCTGGTTGGTGGCATCCGTCTCGGCAAATGCAACTTTGGCCTTTTCAATCGCTTCTGGCGGCACTTTGCTGATGATCTCCCATGCTGCAGCCCATGCCTCTTCTTCGGTATCCCGAATGAGCACCTGTGCACGCATGCCATAACGGAGCTGACGATCTTGTCCCGTCTCCTCTTTCACCTGCTCCCGAATGACTTCGATCTCTTCGATCTGCTCCTGAATCCAGTCATGCGGCTCACCCCACATCAGGAACGTATCCGCATGTTCAACCGCCACTCGCTTCGCAATCGGAGAACTTCCTCCAAGATAGAATGGTGGATATGGCTTCTGTACCGTCTCAGGCATACCTACCGGACCTTTGAAGTTGTAATATTGGCCGTTGAATTCGGGATTCGATTCGCTGGATGCATCTGCACCTGATTGTGCACCACTTCCGGCGAATTCCGTCAGATTCAAGCCTGTCGACTGTGTCCACGAACGCTTCATGACTTCCATATACTCGCTTGCGCGAACATACCGTTCATCATGCGCATGTGCCAGCGGATCACCGAGTTCTTCCAGATCTCGAACCGAACTGCCTGTAACTACGTTAATCATGGCACGACCACCAGAGAGCTGATCCAGTGCCGCACCCATGCGAGCCGCGAGTACGGGTGTCACCAGACCTGGGCGAATCGCTACAAGGGGACGCAATGTCTTGGTGTGACTCATTACCGCCGAGCCGACCACCCATGCGTCCAGACAGGCTCCCCCTGTCGGAATCAGTACAAATTCGAATCCGGCCGTCTCTGCCGTCTGTGCCACCTGCACCAGATAATCCAGACTTGGCTCACGTTCCGGCTCTACACCTACATACTTCCCATCTCCAGCCGTTGGTAAAAACCATCCAAACTTCATGTCTTCTTGTTCGCTCACCATCGTCATTCCCTTCTATGGATAAATAAAGTCTCATGTTAAAAATAAGATTGGTGTCGTGCAACATGGCCGTTCTGGGTGCGAATCGTTCTTTCGCCCGCTGTTATCTCCAGATTTTTTTTGATTCCCTTTTCCAAAGGGAAAATCCGGAGATAAAGGCGAACACTACGTTTCTTCAGAATCGATTTCGTCCCCTCCACTACGTTCGCACTCGTTAAACCCCACTTTTAAAGTGCGCCTAATTTCTAATTATTTTGTAAAGTATACATCCAAATGCCGATTAATTAACTTGGTTTAATAGGTATGGACATCATATCAATTGATTTGTCTGTGATCAATGTCATTTCGCGGCAATTTATTTTTATCATTTTGTGGTCGTTTTTCGAATTCAGGTTTACCTGATCTTGAATTTATATAAAACCCACCTGTATAATAGGTTATAAATGAACCTTTTAGATGCCATCGACGATACTTATATAATAAAGAGGTGTTCCTGGTGACCGAGCTTGAGCGCATGAAGGAGGACCACCACGAGTTTTTGGATATTCTATTCTTCACTCCGTCTGAATTTGAGAGAGCCAGCGGTGCCTGGCCGTTACGCATTGGTCGTAACATTGCTAAAAGTAACTATCACATTGGTCCTCGTACTACGCCTTATCATTATTTGTTATTTGTACTGGAGGGTGAGGGTACCTTCATTCAGAACGGACAGCGGTATTCCCTGCGAGCCAGAGATGCCTTCTGTTTGTTTCCGCATGTGACGCATGAGTACTGGACTGATCCAGAGCAACCATTGCAAAAAATATTTATTGCCTTTGACGGAGCATATGCCGCTGAACTGCTCTCCCGAATTGGCTTAAGTTCTGACAACCCGTACCGTTCAGGTGTACTCACACCCGAAACAGCTAGCAACATGCGTTCATTTATGGAAGACGTTCGTAAACCGCAGGACAGTGCCAGTGATTTGGGGCGACTGATCCGGTTTCTCGGCCTTTTCGACCGCATTGCGCGTTCTCCGGCGACCAAAGACTTGCAACCGGATGTAGCCACCCCCTGGCTTCAGAAAGGTAAAGAGTACATTGAACTTCATTTCGCAGGCGGCATTTCGGTGGAGGGTGTGTCTGCCCATGCAGGCGTGGATCGAACCCACTTTGCCAAACAGTTTCGCAAAGCCTACGGCTTGTCCCCAGTGCAATATATTCAGCAACTCAAAATGAATCAAGCCAAGCTTCTGCTCGTGCAGACCACGCTCAGCTTAACGGAGGTGGCTCATTCCGTAGGTTATCCGGATTTATTTTCGTTCTCCAAAGCTTTTAAAAAGCAAGTCGGTCTACCTCCCAACCGTTACCGAACAACATCAACGGAACAGAAGAGAGATTAATTGAGCTGGTTAAGAGAACCGGCGCTAACGAAGCGCTTTCCTGTTCTCAAGCACTAAAATAACCTGAATAAGGCAAGCCCCTCGCTCAGCGAACGGGACTTGCCTTATTCAGGTTTCCATATTAAATGAGTTAGAATCAGCATCTGCTGTCTCTGACGAATCGAATTTTTTTCATATATCACAAGTTAAAGTACCAAAAAAAAGATCTTGCGCTTCTTAAAACTTACTCCCAACATATGTAACTTATGTACCGGTTCTTACGTTAATCCTAATGAATATATCAAAGGAGTGGTTGATCATGCGTCTTTCCAAGTTTCTAGTGGTGACTGTACTAACTTTGGCTATGGCTGGTTTTGGTTCCTCCATAAACGCTGCTTCTTCCCCCGCCTCAGGCTCAACTGTGAACATCAAATCCAATGTGTTGGATGAAAAATCATTTACAGGTCTGATTATTAAAGGGCACACCTACGTTGATCTCGACGGATTTGTGAGTTGCCTTCCGTTCCAGATCAATTCCAAAGCGTTATCTTTCCAATCGGAGACTAAAACGTTCAGAGTTCTCAATGAAGATTTTGCAATTCCTACCCCACTATTGCAGTTCAAAGTTGGAAGTGATACGTTCCAGCACAATGACGAGCCGTTTCAAATGAACAGCTCTGTTCTTTTGATTCAAAACCGCATTTATTTTCCGCTAAAAGATATCGTTTCGATTTACGACATTAACGTTTCTTATGACTCGCAGACGAAAACGGTTCAAGTTAGTAAAGAATAGAGGCAGACTAAACCTTTTTTAGAAAGGTAGGATATTGCCAATACGAGAACAACGGGAACAAGTGGAGACTCCTTTTATCTAATCGGAGACTCCAGATGTATAGGATTATCGCTCGTGTAACTGTACTGTTCAATGTGCCCGCCCTTGAAAAGACCGTAATGATACTTATCATTAGGCTGGTCAGCGAATGTTACGGAAGCACCGTAAGGAGCCTCTGAGCTTGTGAAGGAATAGTTACCTGTTATATCTATAATTTCCTCAGGTGAATACCCTTTTTGTTGAATTAAGTAGGCCCTTACTTTCTCTTCAGCATCATTCATTTTGATCGGATTACCAAATAAACTCAAGTAGCCCCATCCTGATAGGATTACAACAAGCGCAAGGATAGAAAACAAACTGATTTTTACTTTTTTTGTCATAAAACAACCTCCATTACACTTCTACATTCTGTATGTAATATAAAAATCCCTTCTGAGCTGCAAAGCAGCAGGAACCAAAGCCTGCTGCTTTGCTCAGAAGGGATCATTAACTTAACGTTGAAACTTGTACTATTTCGTATGTGATTCCTCTTTCTTCTCCTCGGTCTTGCGGGCAAGCGGAATGCCGTTTTGCTTCGCATACCACGCCTCATAATGGTGCACAGCCACACCTGCAAACGATGAATGTGAGGCACCGAGTTCAAACACCTTCTGCATCTCTTCGTCCATGTTGCTGATTGGTTTGCGGAAAAAGGTCAGGTGATCTCCCTCGTGTGTATCCGCGAGTTCTGCTCCAATCCAGACCTTCTTGCCCAGATCATCGGCTTCAGCCAGCTCTTCCTTGGACAGATCGTACATCTGCTGCCCGCTGTCCCGATATGCCATAATGGCCACCGCATCAAAACGGGAGATGACCCAGCGACTGAACGTCTCCTTGCCTCCAGCAGACTGCCGGGCATCCAGCCAGAATGGAATCGCTGCACTCATATACAGTCCTGCAGCCTTTCCGGCTTCCGTCCAGACCTCCATATTGTTCTGCCATTCGGCAATGACACTACTCTCCTCGTTCTCCCAGCGTTTTAACTGGTATGGCTCGACATCGAGCTGAATGCCCGTAAAACGTTCATTCTTCGCCGAGGAAGAATTGTATGTCCGCACGCGTTCAATAAAAGCAAGTCCTTCTGCCCGCTTTTCCCGATACGCCCAGTCGGCATGACCATTCAGCGCGTGTACTTCGATCTCGGCATTGGTCGCAGCCGCAATGAACTTGCGATAAGCCGCATCGGGCACCTCATCCTGAACTTGCAGGAAAATGGTATCCACGCCCTGTTCCTTGGAGAACGCGATAATCTCAGGTGTCTGCTTCGTAATGATCGACGTATCCCACAGCCAGGTCGCCTTGTGTTCCTCATGCGAAAACCATTTGAACAGCCAGGACAGGAGCAGCAGGCAGAACACCACAGCCACAATAGCCCATTTAGCCTTACCTGCCCACTTGCCCTGTATCCTCATCAGTCGCCTCAGACGAGAACCGCTTCACTTGGCTCCAGCACGGGATGCTGTACCGAATGACCGATCTTGTAGATGTGGGAGTGATTGTACGTACGGAATGCATTACGTGTATCCAGAATCGGTACACCCAGTTCCGCAATATCATAATAAGGCAAGTCGCTGTGGTTGGTGATCAGCACGATGCAATCATACGTTTTGAACTGCTCCAGGTTAAAGGCTTGGCTATGCACAGTTACGCCATGTTTGTCCTTGAAGGATTCGGCATGCGGGTCATAATAGTTAACGTTGGCGCCGCTTTCCTTGAACAGCTCGTATACTTCCAGTCCTGGTGATTCACGCAGATCAGCAATGTTCGGTTTGTACGACATGCCGAGCAGGAGAATGTTTGATTTGCGAACAGACTTTGCGTATTCATTCAGGATCGTTGACGTTTTATTCAGTACATAGTACGGCATATTGTCATTGGTGGATTGCGCCAGTTCAATAAATTTGCTGTAAAAACGGAATCCTTTGGCCTTCCACGACAGATACATCGGGTCGAGCGGGATGCAGTGTCCGCCAATGCCTGGTCCTGGATAGAATGGCATGAAGCCAAACGGTTTTGTTGCAGCCGCGTCAATAACCTCCCAAATATCGATGCCCATGCGGTCACACATCATTGCCATTTCATTCACGAAGGCAATGTTGACACTGCGGAATGTGTTTTCCAGCAATTTGGACATTTCCGCTACTTTAGGTGAAGATACCGGAACTACAGTCTCTACATATTTGCTGTACAGCGCCGTGCCTAGTTTCAGACAAGCTTCAGTTGTACCGCCGATGACTTTCGGTGTATTAAATGTAGTGAAACGACCGTTGGATGGGTCCACTCGCTCAGGTGAGAAGCACAGGAAATAGTCTTTGCCCGCTTCATGCCCAATCTTGTCCAGCTCTTGCTCGATTAACTCTTCCGTTGTACCTGGATACGTCGTGCTTTCCAGTGTGATTAACATGCCTGGTTTCATATGCAGCTTAATCTGATCAACAACCGTCTCGATGTAAGAGGTATCCGGGTCCTGGTTTTCGCTGAGCGGCGTCGGTACGCAAATACTCAGTGCATCAATGACACGCAGCATGCTGTAGTCTGTTGTTGGCTGAAAACGGCCGCTTTGCATCACTTTTTTCAATTCGTCGGACGAAATATCGTGAATATAGGAATCTCCATTGTAGATGCTGTCGACTTTGGAAGCATCCAGGTCGATGCCAATGACGGTAAACCCTTGGTTGACCATCTCCACCGCAAGGGGAAGGCCGACGTAACCGAGGCCGACAACGCCCAGTACTGCTTCTTTATTTTCGATCGCGTTCAGTAAAGTGTGAAATTGTTGATTCTCCATGATATTCCCTCCGCGCAATATATTTGATGTTTAAGTGTAAAAAATAGTCCAAATCATATAGATGTGGTTGTAACTGTACTCGTTGTTACTTTAATTCTGCTCATCTGTTAGTGCAGGCAGCGTCTGATCCGGGCGTCCAGCTCCACAGGAGAGAACGGCTTGGTCATATAGTCGTCTACCCCGCTGCTAAAGCATTGGCTGATCGTCTGCTCCACCCGCTGTTCCGTCAACACGACGATTTTAGGCGGCTGCTCCATCTCCAACTTCTGGATGTGGTGAATGAATGGGAGCCCATCGATGCCATACAGATTCAGCTCGGTCAGCACCAGGTCAGGTGTCACTTTCTCGATTAGGTCTAGTGCAGCGAGTCCATCCACCGCTTCGTAGGTTTCGTATCCTTGCATTTTTAAACGCAGCTGCAAAAATTCACGAACCGTCGGATCATTATCTACGATCAAAATCCGTTCCGGGTCATCCGCTGTGTGTTCCAGCGTATAGATATGAATTTCTGATGAATCCACAAGCTTCGAAGATTCGGCCATATGCTGAATCGTTGCCTTCGAAGGGCGCTCCCCTGGTGGGAAACTGGCCAGTGTGATCTGCGGATCAGCACCAGGAGCACGCTCTTGCAACTCATGCTTGATGCGAAGTCCTTCATAGTGAACCTCATCGAGCGTAAGTCCTGGAAGCAGGACAGCAATGGTCTGTGTATGACTATCTTGCCATACCTGGAACGACGTATATCCCGCCTGCTCCAGATGTGTCCTGACCTGTTGCTCCGGCTGAACCTGACCTGCACAGTGAATGAACATTAAGCCACAAGCTTCGGCACCCGTTTCCTTCAATCCCTGTTCTACATTGCGGTACACATTAACGGCAGCCTCACGCTGCAATGTCGCCGTATTTGGCATGTTCTTTTCCACCCTTCTCCTTCATGATCTATACAAGTTCAACAAGTCGTTTACACGAATGCTAAGGTGACAGAACAATCTTCCAATCACTGTTATCCCCGGATTTTTTTGATCCCCTTTTCTCAAGGGGAAAATCCGGTGATAAAGGTGAAGATTATGCTTCCGATGCAGCTTTCTTTCAGAAAGCTTTTAGCTTCGCTTTTTCAGATTATTTCTGTCCTCTCCGTCATCGTGTAAAAATGGAGTTGAACATCTATACTGTTTTTACTGTACTACTTAAGCCGCTTTGCTCGTGTCCTTGGACTCCTCAGACCAGCTTTGGCGGGTCATCGTGCCCCATGAATTGTTGTTTTGCAAAAACTGAATGTGTCCCTGCAATCTCCACAGCACGCCGAGTTGATGATATCCCACAAATTTCAGGACAGAGTAGACAAGCATTTTGACTAAATCGGACAGCTTGTTATACCGTTTGAACGCAATCTCCTCTAGAATCAATGCCCCTACACTCAGCAAATATCCACTCACAAAGTTCAGCAATCCAAAGAGAACGAGGATCGGCCACTGGGTCATGTCCAGAAACACATAACCAGCCAAAGCGATCAGTCCGGTAATGCGGAAGTACGGATTCAGTGCTTCAAAAATGACGTTATACGGCATGGTAATCATACCCATCACCTTATATTTCGGGTTGAACAGCATGCCGCGATTCTCCAGCATGTTTTTCAGATTCCCGCGGCCCCAGCGCTTGCGCTGACTGGACAAAATGCGGTAGGAATCTGGTGCTTGCGTCCAGCACACCGCTTCAGGACAGAAGGCGACGCGGTATTTGAGTTTATTTTCTAACATATAACGGTGAAGTTTGATAATGATGTTCATATCCTCACCTGGATAACCATCGCGGTATCCACCTACCGCAATGACCGCATCCTTACGGAACATACCGAATGCGCCTGAGACGATAATCAGACCGTTCATGTGGCTCCAGCCGATCCGCCCGCCGAGGAAAGCTTTCAAATACTCGATAGATTGGAACATCGGCCAAATCTTGCGCGGCAAAGATACGTCCTGGACCGCACCGTTTTCGATTTTGCAGCCGTTGGCAATCCGCACATCCCCACCAATCGCAACAGTCTCTTCCGGATTCTCCATATACATGCGTGCCATGCGGATCAAAGCGTCTTTCTCCAAAAGTGAATCCGCATCAATGGAAGAGATCAGTGGATAGTGGGACAAATTGATCCCTGCATTGAGGGAATCGGCCTTACCCCCATTTTCCTTGTCGATGACATAAAGATCTGGGAAATCCGGGTTATGATAGATGCCGCGAATCTTCTGACAGGAGATTTTTCCGCGAATCTGCGTATTCGGCACCGGCTTCAGCCGGTATTCTTCCAATAACACCTTCAAGGTGGAGTCGCTCGAACCATCATTAATGACAATGACTTCATATGTTGGATAGTTCAGTGTCATGAGACAGTTTACATTTTCAATAATCGTCAATTCCTCATTGTACGCGGGCACCAGCAGGGAAACCGAAGGAACCAGTTCAGAGCCGGATAACGTGTTGTACTTGGAGTAATGTGACCTCCGGAAGATCGTCCAGATGTTACGAAATGATAAGGCCAGTATGGAAAAATAAAGCGTATTAACAAAAACCACATAATAGATGGCGACCATACCGTAGATGAGTAATAAATCTCTAAGCAGTGTAATCCCCTCCTACTGTTGCAACGCCTGTGCGTTTCTTGGTTGTACGGTTTTCGCCGCCGTGAACCGGGCCAAAATAACGTTCGTACAGCAGTCTTTTTTTGTTATGCGCAATCATCTGCTCTACCGCCTTGTCGTCAGCTCTCGATTGCTGCATCGTGCTCTCAATCTGCTGCATGGCAATCTCGCGCTCTGCACCCGTTCCTTGCACCGCTGCTTGGCACAAAGCTTCAAAACCGGGTTCGCCCAGCTTACTCAAGCTTTCTGCACTGTTGTAGCGGACTCTCCAGTCTTCGTCACGGAGTGCCTTACGCAGCAACGGAATGCTACCAGATGCATGCTTCGAGCCAAGCGCTTGTACCACTTCCGCCCGGACTTCCGGATCGGTATCCTGAATCAGCTTCAGAATCGTCTCATCCTTGAGCGCCGGACTTGCACTGAGATACAGCTTCACCGCTTCGGCACGTACATCCTGATGCTCTGCTCCAACAAGTCTATGGAGTGCAGGCATGACTTCTGGCACCGCTTGTCCCCACATCGCCACAAGTCCGACTTTGACAAAATCAGGATTGCGATCCTCCAGCAGCTCAAGCAGAATGCGGCTTGTATCCAGATTAGCTTCCAGCAGAATATCCGCGGCCAGATGATGAATCGATTTTCCTTTGGTCAAAAGCAGTGCAAGCATGTCTTTCAGCTCGCCATGCCGGGTTGTGCATCTCGCAATCGAACGGCCAATCATGATGGCCATCGGTCCCGGCTTCTCATCCTTTAGAAGTTCCATTAAACCCGGAACCGCTTCGGGACAGCGCATGCCTCCGAGGCGATATGCTGCATCGATCTGACGTCCGTAACGCAGACGGCCCAGCTCTTTCAGATCGTGTTCGACGAATCCGGCCTCGCGGCACAGTTCGATCAGCTTGTCACGATACTCTCCCTTGAACTGGTCAATCCATTCAATCAGCTTGTCCTGAACAACCCGGCGTTCTAGCGGGGCCAACTTGCCTGGCGGCAGCTTGAGCGGACTATTCTCCGTCAACGCGGTCTGCAAATACGTGAAATAGTCTCGTTGCTTCATTTCATACATAGCGGTTTTGCGTCGTTTGCCGTTGTGGGACATTTTCATGGCAAACAGAACGATGACGCCTACAATCACAAGTGCAATGCAGGCGATCAAAAACCAATAGGCCAAAGCTAAACTCTGGAACATGTGAAAAAGTCCTCCTTTTATACTCGCTTATGATGTTCTATGCTGTTGGTTCCATCAAGGGATTGGCTAATTTAGCCCACCTATATCCCTTGCTAAATCTTATTTATTCAATCTGAAAACTAGGCATTTTTTCGTAACTCTGCCGCATTTTCTCATAACTTAACTTTAGTCTTTCGCTATATTCGACCTGCTCCCAAGGTTTCCAGCGGTAGACGGGTAAAGTTTTCAAATCCAGCGTGGATTGCTCGCCTCCAGGCCAGGATATCTGTTTCGTGGAACGATCCGTCAACCACGGAACCAGCGTGATACCTTCAACGGTAGTTGTAGAAAACTTCCTGCCGTTTTTCAGTGGTCCGTATTCGATCGCCTGCAAGGAGCTCGGATCGCCGAAACCAAGCAACATCCACGGAATTCGCATCTCCACCTGATTGCCGTTATACTGCCAAGCTGTTAACGAATCGCTGTCTGCCTGTCCTGGAGCTGTCGTGCCTCGCTTTAACGTTCCCACGTTCTCAGCCATGAATGGATGCGCTGAGCGGGTATCCGGCGGGGTCATCTTCAGACTGACAGCCAGTTCCCACGGATGGAACGGATCGGTCGACTTGAGTTGCTCCTCTGGAATCATGTTATATCCGTCCTTGCCGTACAGACGCTGGTTAAAATCATAATCCTTGGCAATCCGTACCTGGGACTCGTTATCCTTACCCAATGTGATGACCGTTTCCAGTCCATCACTTAGCGTTTTTCCTGGCAACATGCTGCTTGGTTGACTGCCTCCGGCAAGGGTATCTGTTCCAAAGCGAAGTACAGTCTTTTCCGGGTCAAATGGCTGATCCAGCGTCAGTCCTACATACAGATAAGCTTCATCATGGGTCATCTTCATCTCCTGAATACCATTCACTTGTCCCTGCCAGACCGTGACTTCTTCATCCTGCAGCTTGTCCCAATCATCCAGCTTGCCATCAATCGTCAGCTGTTCCTGTTTCCCTGGATCCATGGCTAGCAAACCAAACATCTTTTCGTTGGTTAACACGTTTAGCCAGTAGGCTCGGCGATCGGCCGGAATTTCCAGCGGCATCGTGTTCCAGGTCTTTTTAAACCACTCATCCTGCCACATAAACAGAATTGCTCCTGCGTAGCCTTCATCATAGATATCCTGCGTAAGCGAAGCATCGATGTCCCCCTGCTGTACCTCGTTATGCCCGCCTTGATTTCGACCGCCCATGCCCAGATGAGAAATACCAAGCGAGGACGGCACACCATACTCTGTAATCATTACAGGCATATCGGAAAACTCGGCTTTTAGCTTTTGCAGATAGCTTTTGTACGTGTTGTACTCGCCCTTTTCATCCTTGATGGTTTGCAGTGTCTTATCAATGTGGAACAGATCCGGGTAATACGGGTACACGTGGTAGGCAGCAAAATAACCTCCATCCCATGCTTCCGGCTTAATATGCCGTGCATCCACACTAACCAGATCCTCTTCATAGAGCGGCTCGCCTGGATGATCCAGCACATCGGTTGTGACCCAGTTGGTAAACGTCATTGGATGTTCCCATCCATACTTTTTCTCCTGAACCGCCGTGTAGTCCAGCAGCTCTGCTAACCAATTTTCAAACGGTGATGCTTCTGCACTCCCGGAAAAGTGAACGCCTTTGTACTGCGGCACGTCCGCATGCACCTTGTTGGTGTTATCCACCATCCCCGGATCCCACTCGGTACCTACATGCCAAGCCATCAAGTATTTCCCGGCATTGGTTCTGTACTTGCCGCTGGACTCCCCATTCTTGGCAGGAATGTCTGCATCGCCATATACGGCGGATACCGCTTTTTCAATCTCCTGCTTGAACCTCTGTTCAATATGATCGGCATAGGCATCCTGCTTCTCAATCAATTCTTCCTCAGGTGACCATATGCCTTGTATAAAATATAACGGTTGCTCCCGGCCACGATTATAATCGACCAGTGCGGAGTAAAAAATGGGCTGGTGGACGGTATAGACCCGAATCACATTCGCGCCCAAATCCTGAATCTGCTCAAACCAGCGCAGGTAATCCTCCTCCGTGAGCGGAAACTCTCCGGGATAATGTCCCGGCGAAGTTGCCCCCAGGTTCACCCCTTTGACGAACATTTCCTTCCATGTTCCATCTGGCCCGTATTGCATGAACCGCTCTCCATCGGTCTTAAATTTCATTTCTGTGCCGTTCTCCGCTGTATACGTAACAAGCTTTGGCTGCATGTAATGCCATCCGGCAAATATTCCGCCAGTCACCACCAAAGCGCCTGTCAAAGCTGTCAGTAACCAGCGTCTTCGTCGTTGTCTGCTCATGACTTCTGATTGCTCACCTCTCTAGTATGCATCCTGCTTCCCTATAGATCAGGTTCATGCACTGCACAAACCCATACAGGAAACATACGATCATTCCGCTTCGGATGTCCGCTTGGTAGAGATGTCAGCGGTGTAGTTCTCACTATAGCGCTAAGCCTCTGCATTGTAACTAGGCTGATGGAAGCAAACATGATATGGAACGTTCTGCCCATACTCAGCCAGTTGCGCCATCCGCCAGCACACCAAGGCAACGATTCCGTTTGCGGTCTTTTTACGTTCATGATCTGCCGAAAAGCACAGATGAATGCACTGCTTATCCTGCACATCTTCACGTAATATTGTTATGTGCAACGCGGATGCAGGCACTCTTCCCCCGAAAAACATATACCCCATTAAACGCGAGTAACATTTTAAAGTTGCGCGTTTTTTACAGTATTAACCATAAAGATTACAAAATTGATACTATAGTCCGATAACGCATCACTGACAATCCGCGTCCTATCAAGGTTTTCTGAAAAGTGCTGAAAATGAAAAAAGGACATCAGTCCCCCTATCTAGGACTCTGTCCATTAACGACCCTTTTACAAAAATCAAAATGAACTACCGGTCATCACCCGGAGGTCACAGATCTCTCACATTAAATGTAAAAAGCCACATCTTATTTCCTATTTCAAGCCTCTAGTCTGCCCAGCGTATAATTGTGTCCAATTTGCAAAATAATTCCGGTTGCCGCATTTTGAATTGTCCTTTATGCTTATAAAACAAGAACACTTGTTCCATACTGTAAATAAACTGTAAATAAACAGCTCTCTGCACGGATTAGACGACAGGAGCAACATCAAGAATTGCAGATAAGGAGAGGAAACATCATGCCCCGCCAAGACAGACGCGTCATCATGCTGGCAGACTGCCAGTCATTCTATGCCAGTGTGGAGAAGTCTGCACATCCCGAGTACAAGGATCGCCCTCTCGTTGTAGCTGGTGATCCGGCGAGGCGCTCGGGTATCATTCTGGCAGCGTGTCCTCTCGCCAAGTCCTATGGTATTACAACTGCAGAACGACTGGGAGAGGCGCTTGCCAAATGTCCAGATGTTGTCGTTATTCGCCCAAGAATGGCCGAATACATCCGCGTATCCCTTCATATTACACGTATTCTTCAGTCCTATACCGATCTGGTGGAGCCCTACAGCATCGACGAGCAATTTCTCGATGTCACGGGAAGCCTCGATCTGTTCGGCAGTCCCGAAACGATTGCACGCAGCATTCAATCCAAAGTGATGGAAGAAACAGGCGTTTACATCCGGATCGGCATTAGCGATACCAAGGTCGTCAGCAAAATGGCTTGTGACCTGTATGCCAAAAAGGTTCCCGGAGGCATTTACACCCTGCCACGTAAGGATATGCCCTCCACGATCTGGGAAAAACCTGTACGCGATATGTTCATGGTTGGTTCACGCATGGCACAGCATCTCTACAAAATGGGCGTTCATACGATTGGGGATTTGGCGAATACACCGCTATCCCGGCTCAAGGAGCGCTGGGGTATAAATGGTGAAGTGTTATGGCGTATCGCCCGTGGCATAGATGATTCTCCGGTAAAACCCGGAACCTACACGCACCAGCAACAGGGCATCGGACATCAGATGACGCTACCACGGGATTACGAGACTTGGGAAGAGATTAAGGTTGTGTTGCTGGAGCTTGCAGAACTAGTCAGCCGACGTTCCCGGGACAAATCACTCATGGGGCATGTCGTTTCGGTCGGGTGTCGAGGACAGGATTACGACCGGCCAACCGGTTTCTCCCGTCAGATGAAGGTGAATGAACCGACCAATATCACAGATGAAGTATATGATGCGGCGGCAGCTCTGTTCCTGCGCCATTGGGACGGATTACCCATAAGGCGCATCCATGTGTCGCTGAGCGGACTTGTACCCGATTCAGAAGTACAACTGTCCTGGTTTGACGACCGCGAACGCAAGAGAGAACTGGAGCGAGCCACGGATGATATCAAGCGCAAGTTCGGAGATACCGCCATTATGCGTGCATCGTCCCTTTGCTCGTCCGCTCAGGCGCAGGATCGTTCTCATAAAATTGGAGGTCACTATAAATGAGTAAAAAATTGCAGCAAAACGGACTTTTTGAATCCTCACGCATGATGCTTCCCGAACATCGGGAGGCCTATATTCTTCATCAGGAACAGCTCTCCCCTCGCACTCGTCCCTCCCTGGATGCCCAGGCCGCAGATGAAATGTCCCGTTTGCTGAGCAACTCCATGGTACTTGGCGACCGCATTACGATTACGCTGTTCCACGAGCATGATGACGTTTCTTATACCGGACGTGTGCTCAGATTGGATCTCCCTGCCCGTACACTCAGACTGCGAACCGATGACGGGAATCGGGATCTTCAGATGAATCTCATTACAGGCGTGACTCCAGCAGGTGAATGGATGGATGAATAGAAATGTGAGTCGTATAGCAAAATGAGCATTTCTTCACATATGGACATGGTGAGAACTCCTTGATAGATGTAGCAGCTTCACGTTGTGCAGGACTGTATCCCTACAATATTTTAATATCATTAAAAAAGCAGTCGATAAAACCGATGTCCATGCATCCTGCCTCGTTCGAAAGAAGCAAAATGCCCGGAATCCGAGTCATCCACTGCATGCAAGGATAAATATGATGTTGGCTTTTCAAGCCCGATTTGCACAATAATAAAACACTAGCATTTATATAAGTTGAACTTAGAAGAAACTCCAGTCAAACTCCTTGGACAGACGCTCAAGCAAATGTACACCAGCCAAGCTGTTGCCTTTACGATTAAGTGCCGGGCCAACTACACCGATGCCGAACTGTCCCGGAACCAGCGTCAGTATTCCACCGGAAACACCACTTTTGGCGGGCAAACCGACCTCGATGGCAAATTCACCAGAAGCATTGTACATCCCGCAGGTAGTCATAAAGGTCTTGGCAATCTGCACATAACGACGGGGAATGAGTTCTTCGCCAGTAATTGGATCGGTCCCATCATGAGCGAGAACAAGCGCCATGCGAGCTAGGTCAGCACAGGTGACTTCAATAGAACAATGACGGAAATAAACAGCCAGCACATCTTCTACATCATCTTTGATCACACCGTTATGTTTGAGAAAATAGGCGAGAGAGCGGTTCAGATGGCCACTTTCCGATTCGGAACGAAAAACGTCCTCGTTATAACCCAGTCGTTCATTTTGAGACAACTTGCGGAAAAATTCGAGAATACGGCGGGACTTCTCTTCCTTACAGTCCCCACCTACAAGAGAGGATACGGTAATCGCACCCGCATTAATAAGAGGATTAAACGGAATACCTGGTTCAACCAGTTCCAGCTTGATCATGGAGTCGTAATCATCACCAGTTGGTTCTTTTCCTACGTTAAAGAAGACCGCTTCTTCCCCGTGATCCATCAGGGCCAGAATGAGGGTGAACACTTTGGAGATACTTTGCATCGTAAAAGGAACACCGCAATCCCCGGCGGACACATGGTTTCCCTCCGCGTCCATAATATGTATACCCAGATCATCCTGCGATGCTTTGACCAGCTCCGGAATATAGGAAGCTACTTTCCCCTGTCCCGTATGCAGTCGGCTGGTCTCCAGCCACTCGGGCAACAGGGCATTCAGTCGTTCCATCGTTGAATCACTCATATATCGTCTCCTCCACGTTTATCTTTGGAAGCATCTTGCACGAGATACCAGCTTGCAATACTACACAACGCTGTACTCATGTAAAATACTTTATACTCCTTATTCTATCCTATGCATTACCCTGTGGCACGTGAAGTTACACGAATTTCTACCGAAAAAAAAGTCGCTAGAGTAAGTTGGACTAGAAATTTCACACAGTCTACTCCGATGACAGAATAACCTTACAATCGCTGTTATCCCCAGATTTTTTTGGATACTCTTTTCCCAAATCATATTTCAGTCTTATTTCCTCGCTGGTTAACAAAATCTTCTGCTCTTTCAGCCATAAGCTCCGAATCAATATTGTTAATGCCAATTCTGGCCAGTTTGTGCACGACCTGACTCGCGGATTGTGCATTTTCAATAATGATGTTTACAGCTTCATCAGCATCATCGACAACGCGAATATAACGTTTGAATTCCTCTTCTGTCATATTTTTCGTACCGACAAAAAGTTGATAAAGCAAACCCATCACCGGCATGTGCAGCCTTCCATCCGGGGTTTCTGAATTTGTCCAGAACTGGCTGTCAAGAAACAGCATTGAAGTAATTGGAGCCTTATTATACGCGTCATTCTCACGGTAATAGACTTGAGCAGCGTCCTGGAATACTTCCTGGATTGTGCCTCCCCGCCCCTCCGAAAAAATGATACCGCATGAAGCCAGTGTAAGAAGCACATCTTCCCG
This sequence comes from Paenibacillus sp. 4624, assembly GCF_050435065.1. Classification (NCBI taxonomy): domain Bacteria; kingdom Bacillati; phylum Bacillota; class Bacilli; order Caryophanales; family Paenibacillaceae; genus Paenibacillus; species Paenibacillus sp. 4624. Next base: position 812,236 of record NZ_JBNDJR010000001.1, on the reverse strand, counting down.
TATGCTGTTGAGGAAGTATTTCGCAACGTGGGTAGCAAACGGAGTAAACGGCTCGTGGCCATAATGCCAGGTCGGCAGTGCCAAACTGCAATTGAGTGGGCTGAGTTGATCCTTGAGTTCATTTGCTATTTCCCATGCGGGAAGCATCCATTTATGGAGCTTACTTAACAATTCTTCATTAAAGCTCTGCCCATCTTTACCGATAATATCGCTCATGTTTTGCGGGAATTCAACGAACGGTTCCTCTTCCAAACGATTGATTGCAGATTCAAGGCACTCTGCAGACCGTCCAGCGTGAAGAGCACCAAGATGTGTTGCTTCCATACAACCAGGTCCACCGCCGCTAACGACAATAAAACCAGATTCTGATAGCTTCTGGGCAATTCGTGCTACTTTACGATATGTTTCGCTTCCACGTTTCTCCCGATGTCCTCCCATAATTGCAACAGGACGACGGCCTGCCTGTAACTCCGTTGCCAGAAATCCGTTCATTTCGCGTACAACGGATGTATCATGTACAGCCTCCATCATCGCAGCATAAGGATCTGAGACGGTTGTACCCCCTTGTTGATGAAAATATGTAAAACACCGGAAATCTGGCGTGACTAATAGACTCCGTGCATCATCCGCATTAAAACCCTTAAGCAACTCAAACGGAGTATAAAGCTTGTCATGAATGGGGTTAAACGGAGGATGTGTAATGAATTCCAATGATTTGATCATTGTGCTCTCCTTATAAAGGTTATTTAGGACCGCTCTATCTTATATAGATTGCACAGAAAAAAGCCGCTTTATAAGCGGCTCCAGCATTTAAATGAAACTATATACTTTATCTCTGTAAAGGTTAAGAATAGCCGTTAAATCATTTTCAAGCACATGTTTGACCATGTACTTTCATGTGTATCTAACGTCTTTATCTGTTGGGACGCAGATTCAGCTCCAATATCTCCCCAGGCAAACCGTCGTAATCTCCCGTCCACGTCGATTCAAAGTTTTGTCTCAGCAAAATCTGACGGGATGCCGCATTGGAAGGATCAATAACGGCATATAGAACCTCAATGCCTGCGGCTTGAGCCTGAATAATCAAGCGGGACGCGATAGCTGTACCCTGACCTTTGCCCCAATGCTCCGGCAGAATCATATACCCCATCTCTGCCCGGCTTGGATTATCTTCATCCAGAATCAATTTGGCGTAGGCCACACCTGCATCATCCTGCGTGGTCACAAGGTAGTGCCCGCATATCGAACGAAGATTGTAATCCAGCATGGCATCGAACTGTGTTCTCGCTTCCGCCTCGGGGATCGCACGCTCGGTAATCTGCTTCATGACGTCCTCATTGGAAACGAGTGCATAATAATGTTCAAAGTCCGGTTCTGTGTATTTTACAAAGTTCATGAGTATGCCTCCTTGGGATAGATCATTTCAATGTCATCGTGTCGCATCCGTATATCATTTTATATCGCGTCATCGAGTACAGTTTTCCTTTGATTCACCTTGAGTATAACAGAAGCAAAGGTATCAATGCACATATCGGGATTCACGTTAGCATGGTTACGGTATGTACTACACTCGGCAGCGAGGCTTGGGGGATTTGTGAAGCTTTCGAAAAAGGTAAAAACGGCCTCATCCGAGACCGCTTGTCATTCATCTGATATGACGGGATAACGATAACTTAACTTGCCCGCGAAGACGGGTTGAACTGCATCTGTTTTTTATGGGAATCACGTGCCCGCAGGCTTGTACCTGGAGGTGTGATGATCAGTGCCATCAGCAGTGATACTGCACAGAGTACCGCAATGACGATAAAGGTAAGATGGAAACCACCCAGCAACGCGCTGATGAATGATCCGGCCAGAGCACCAAATCCGAACCCTTGGTAGATCACGCCGTAGTTTTTGCTTTGATTTTTCAAACCAAAGTAATCGGCCACAATCGCTGGGAACACGGTAATGTTACCACCAAAGCAGAAAGCAATCGCTGCCACACAAGCGAAGAAAATCCCAAAGTTTAGCGGCACCAGACTGAGCGTCATGACAGCCACGGCTGTAACAAGCAGCGCTCCGGCGATGACCTTCATCCGCCCTACTTTATCCGACAACGCACCTAGAATAATACGACCTGCCGTGTTAAAAATAGCGACCATCGCAACCGCATTTGCAGCCGTTGTCACGTTAAGACCTGCGAGCTGTACGCCAATGTCTTTGACAATGCCGATCAGATACAGACCGCTCATACATGCTGTGAAGAAAATACCGAAAAGCATATACGCCTCTTTAGTACGAAGCATTTCTTTAACTGTATATTCATAACGAACTTCTGCCGGTTTCGCTCCCTCTTTGACACTCGCCGAAGACTGTTCACGAACCACCGCTTCACGGATTAGGAATGATCCGGCAACAACCAGCACAAGAACGATCATCCCCCAATACATAAAGGCTTGGGCTGGGCCAACCGCACTAATCAGGACGGAGTTCACATATTTGAACAATAGACTGCCGGTACCAAAAGCACCTACCGAAATACCCGAAATCAGACCTTTACGTTCAGGGAACCATTTGATCAGATTGGATAGAGAAGTGATATACGCTGTGCCGTCCGCAAAACCGACCACAAACCCAGCCAATAGGTACAGCAGCGTTAACGAGCTCACCTGAGAACTCAGAATGAGTCCAAGCCCCAGCACAATCCCGGCTACACGGATTAAACGCCGAAGACCCCAGCGCTCCTGCAAGCGACCTGCAAACAACGTAGCAAATGCCAAAGCAAAACTCGTAATCGAAAAAGTTATCGCGACCGAGCTGACGTCCCATCCGAAACGGTCAGACAATGGTTGATTAAATAAACTCCAAGTGTAAATGGTGCCGAGCCCCATTTGTACAATAATCGTACCCAATACAATAAGCCAGCGATTCATGGATAAAGATGATGTCGTTGTTGAATTAGATGCTGATGAAGCGGATGAAATAGCTGCTTTCATCGTAATCTCCCCTTTGCCGATGTCTGTGACATGTTGAACATTCTCTGTACCATTCAAACATACTTGAATGCGTTCACAAGACCATCATACATGAAAGGGGATTCATAGAGCCGTTTTGAGCATGAGTTGCATCAGAAGCGGAATGAAATGCCGTTATATGCGCATGAGTTGCCTGAATTCTTTGACTTTGCCACGACTGACGGGCACTTCGGCTTCCAGATCACGCAAACGAAGCAGATACGTATTATTAAACCAAGGCACAATCTCACGAATTTGGGCAAGGTTCACGAGATAGGAACGATGGCACCGGAAGAAGGCATCTTGCGGCAAGCGGCTGTGAAAATCGGAAATGCTCACCGGCATGGTGAACTCTCCATTTTTGGTATATACCTTGGTGACCTTCTCCTGAGCCTCCGCATAATAGATATCTGCCGAATCGGTAACAATGATGTTGTCGTTACGCAGCAAGTTGATCCGTGTTCCTGTCAGATTATCCGTAGTGTGGGTTGGAGAACTAGAAGATACCGCTCGTTGCTCCAGCCCTTGCTGTGCCTGCCGTGTGCCAGAGCGAACCTGATCTTCTCTTGTGTCATATCCTCGCTGAGCCCCATGATCATTGGCTGATAGATGTCCCTCGGCACGTCGATATGCCTGATTCTCCATCTGCATTCGGTTGTCCATGTTCTCCGTTTGCTCCTGATCCCGCTTGAAGGTCAGCTCCAGCTTGTGCAGCATGGCTGCGATCCGTTTCTCATCGTAGGGTTTCAAAATATAATCAAATGCTTCCAGTTCAAAAGCCTCAGCCGCATGCTCCTTATACGCTGTCGTAAATACGATGTAAGGTTTTCGAGCAAACTTGCCAATATGATGTGCCAGCATCATACCGTCCAGCGAAGGAATGTTAATATCGAGAAATAGAACATCCACTTCCTGCTCCTGCAAAAACTTAAGCACATCCAAGCCATCTTCCAAACAATCTACGACCTCGATCCGGCTATGCTCCTGAATCAGATAACTCAGTTCCTCGCTTGCCGGAATTTCATCTTCTACAATTAATGCTCTAATCCTTCTTTTGTCTAAGCCGTTCAACATGCCTTCATCTAACGCTCTCATCGCTTCATCACCTTGGTATGACATCTCCTTTGGGTACATCAAATAAAATATCTGTTCCTTGCTCTAGCCTTCTAATCGTCAGGCCTTGTCCGTAAATCAACTTCACACGCCGATGAACGTTATATAGCCCGATCTGATTGCCCGGCATGCGATCATGGTAGACTTTTTCAATAATATCCGCGCTGATGCCTGCCCCGGTATCACTAACGCTGATTCGCACAAAATCCAGATGATCCTGTACCCGAATTCTCACGGTTCCCGGGCCTTTAACCTTCAGGATGCCGTGTATAATCGCGTTTTCCACGAGCGGCTGAATGACCAGGCTTGGAATATGCACCGCCACTTCATCAATCTCATAGATCACCGTGAGTCTGCTGCCAAAGCGCGCTTTTTCAATCTCCACATAATTACGGACTTGCTCCAGCTCTTTATGAATATCAATTAACTCATCCGACAGCTCCAAGTTGTAACGCATGTAACCTGAAAGGTTAACAATCAATTCGCGCGCACGATCCGGCTTGGTGCGTATGGACGAAGCGATAGCGTTCAGCGCATTGAACAAAAAATGAGGATGAATCGTTGTTTGCAAAGCGCGCAGTTCAGCCTTGTTCGCCGCTGCCTTAATCTCCTCTACACGTGAAACCTCCATCTGCGTGGAGATAATCTGAGAAAGTCCCACAGCCATCGTTTGCAGCGGATACGTTATTTTGTAGGCTTTCCGATAATAAATTTTAAGTGCGCCCGTCACATCGCTTCGTTCTTTCAAGGGAATGATCAGCAGCGAGTGGATATCCGGGGTTTTCTCATCCGTTACATCGTTACTAATCATAATTTCCCCGCTGGAGATCGTCTTCTTAGTCATTTCACTAATAATTTCATTGCCAATGTGATACCGTTCCTCACCAAAACCAACATAAGCCAAAACATTCCGTGTATCGGTGATCGCTACCGCGTCCGCTTGGATATCCTCTTGAATGATTTTGCATATTTTGCGCAGGGAATCCTCATCAATCGAGCGGAAATACGGCAATGTTTTATTCGCAATCTCCAAAGCCAGTTTGGCCTGACGACCTGCAATTAACTCCTTTTCCCCTTCCACACTTTGCACCAATAGCACGATTAGCCCAATGTTCACCTCACCCAGAATCATCGGCAGTGCAATCTTTGAAACAATATCTGCTCCAAGCGGGTCAGGATAAGAATACAGCAAGATTAACAGCATCGTGAGCGCTTCAATGATCATGCCCGCCCCAATACCGATGATCCAGTGTTTCGATTTCGGGGTGTATTTGTGAATGTAACCTGACACCACCCCTGCAAGAATACTTGTGATCAGGCACGGAATCGCGGTTATGCCATCCATATCGATCAGATAACGGTGCACCCCGGACACAAGTCCTGTAATAATGCCCACCGGTGCTCCAAACAAGATTCCACCCGATAGAATCGCGATGATCCGTACATTAACAAGCGAGCCTTCAACGTTGATGCCTGTATATGTACCAAAGATGGCAAACGCACAGAATAACAAAGTTACCGCAGCATACTCCTGCCATCTTAACTTGCCCTTTTGCAAAATCTGCCTGAACCGCGGCACCCGCGATAGAAAAAACAAAAATATAATCAACAGCGCCGCCCGCTCAAACAGCCCCAGTAACATCGTAAACATTTCCAACCCATCTTCCTCCACATCTATCTGAAAAAATAGCAATAACAGCGCCAGATCACCCTCATGCATCCCGCACTGCGACATTGTACCTGTACTACTCGTATGCAACAGTTTACCCTCCCCCTTGGAGGAAAGCAAAGGATATCCTGTGAATATCAAAAAAAGAAAAAGAATGTGGTATAATCAGGAAACTAATATTCGCCTTCATAATGAAACTTCTACCAGCAAACTTCTCTACAGAAAGGTGCTCATACATGCTTGCCATTCTACTCTTTGGTTCGCTTCTGCTATTTAGTCTTATATTCTATATCTTAAAATGGGTCTTCAGACGATCCAGCAATGCTGAACGGTCCACAGGACGAGTACTTCAGGTCGTTTTATGTATTTCAATTCTGGTACTAGCCGTACAAGATTACATACTCGCAGAGCTTCCTCATAATGGAATAATCATCGCCACATTCATCGCAATGTGGTTTGCAACTATGGCCCCGGAGCGTGCACCCGTATCCAGTAAGGCCAAAGAGGTCAACCGAAAATCCGGTTGACCTCGTTCTACTGCATTTGGATCAGCTAACAATTGAAGTGAAAATTCGTCTTATAAAATAACTTGGTGTACAACTCCAGGCATGGCAATAACTATTGATTAGATTACTGCCATACGGAGAATATGTCTTGTCGTCGGGATTATATAGCTCCCAGAACGTATCTGCTCCATCCTTTACCATGCCGCCCCAGTATGTGCGAATCTGCGCCAAAGCCTCTTCTTTTTGTCCACACTGTAGCAGCGACTCCACATAATGATGCATCATATAAGGCGTGTTCATTTGAATTGCTTCGTTATGCTTCATCAGTCGTTGCAACAATGGCCACGCCGCGTCTGCATCTATCACTTCAGCCAGAATCATCCAGACCTGCGATGCCCACGAAACCTGACGCTCCTTACCACTAATGAAGAAACCTTGTTCCTCATCCCATAAATATTGAAGGGTAGCCTGCTCCGCCTGCTGAACCTGCAGCTCAATTTGCTTCTCCTCCACGGACAGACCCAGTTCTCGGGCAATCCATTGCCCTCTTTTCATGCCATAGATCAGTATCGCCTGCGCACCTGCCTGTTTGTTCAACTGCTCATGCCAATCGAGGAAGCAATACCATGTGTCATCATCCTGCACAATGCCGCGTTCATCCAGCCTTTTCAAGGCAATGTCGATCTGCTCTTTGGCAACAGGCCACAACACCTCCAGTGTCTCTCGATCCTTCGTTGCCTCGTAATAGTCCCATAATGTAGTGATGAAAAATAGGGCATAGTCATACAAGTAGATATCATCTACATAAGGCTCCGGTTTTTCGTACAGACACGCACCTACCTGCCCACCTTCCAGCCTGGCTCCGGCAAATAGATATAAACAGCGCTTCACCAGATCATTACAGCCAAATGTCTCATAATTGACCAAGGCTTGCAAACGCAGATCGCCAATCCACAACCTTCGATCCCGCTTCGGTCCATCCTCAAATACCGTTTGCATACAATCCCGAAGAGTACGAATGGATACTAGATCAAGCTGGGCCAGTTCCTCATCGATATTTTCCGGTAATGGTGATACAGCATCCATCGATGCGGAAGTCACCGTTGTACAATAGATATCCTTGATTTGAATATCATACCGAATCGATGTTTCCAGTACTTCAATCTTCAGATAACGAAAGGCATATCGACGGTTCAACGTAACTGTGCCCGGCAACACATCCACATTAAACACCTCATCCTGCAACCATGAACGACTAAGCCAACCCTCATATGTGGAAAAGTCTTCCGCAACCTCACATGGCATCTCGCCAAATGTTAATTTTAATCTCAAAGGTGCATCTGCATTGCTTCGGACATTCAGTAGTGACAACGTTACATAGCCAACGAGATGCTGGCCAAAATCCAGTGTTATCTCGTCTCCCTTGCGCAGCGTTTGCTCAGACAAAACCGAAGCCGGGCCTATCGTCTCCATCCGCCAACCTTGAAATGCCTGTGAATCTGACATGGAACGAACGATCTGCTCCGGATATACCGTTTGCTCGTGGAGCTTTGGAATCCATTGTTGCGCTTGATCCATCCATGATGCGTTTATGATATGTTCACCCATCCTGCGTTCACTTATAATCTTTTCACTCATGCCAGGTTCTCCTCCTTAACCTTTAACTGCACCAACCGTCATACCGCCAACAAAGTATTTTTGTAAAAATAAAAAGACCAGCAGCAGCGGCAGTGCACACAGAAAGCAAGCTGCGAACAATACATTCCATTGTGTCGGGTTTTGCTGATCCCCCATAAACCCAAGCATCGCCAGAGGTAAAGGTGATTGTCCGGCTCCGGAAATAAAAATCATATTAAAAAAGTAATCGTTCCAGATCCATACTCCCTGCGTAATAATAACGGACACCGTGACTGGAATAAGCAGCGGAAAAACAACCGTCCAGAAACGCTGGAATAATCCGGCGCCATCCATATGTGCAGCTTCTTCTACCTCTTCAGGTACACCACTGCGAATAAATCCGGTATAAAGAAAGGTAGAAAACGGCAAGCTGCAGGTTATAAACATAAAGATCGGAGTATACTGGTTCGTCGGAATATGAAGCGCATTAATCATCTGTACAATAGGGATCAACACCATCTGAGCAGGCACCACGAGCCCGGACAGAAAAAACAAATACATAAACTTGCTGAGCTTTGTTTTCAGCCGAGCCATTGGATATGAAGCCATCGCCGCGAACAGAACAACAAAGATGACCGATACTCCAGTTAACACAACGCTGTTCCATAAGGCATCCAGAAAATGCATACGCTCGAAGGCAGCTGTATAACTTGCCAGAGACATACCTTGAAACAGGACAAGCGGATTGGTGTTATCTTTCGGATCCCGCAGTGAAGTCGAAAAAGCAATGATCAGTGGAATCAGATTCAGCGCCATAATCAGAATGACAGCGAGCTGGGTAAACCCTTTTCCCATCCATTTACGAGAAGTCATGCCGACACCTCCCGCTTGTTCATTTTCAGTACAAATACTGCCGTAATAACGATAATTACTGCAAAGGATACGACACCAAGCGCAGAAGCCTTGCCAAAGAGCTGCTCGGTAAATGCCATTTTATAGATCGAAAAGATTAACGTATTCGTCGCTGTACCCGGACCGCCATTGGTCATGATAAACGGAAAGTCAAACGCTTTAAGCCCATTGATCAAGCTAAGGGTTACATTAATGGTAATAGCCGTTGCCAGAAGAGGTATTTTCACATGTCGCAACAACCGCCAAGGACCACATCCGTCGATCCGACCAGCTTCTAACAGATCATTCGGAACGGTTTGCAGACCGGCTAGGAAAATAATCATCGTAGTCCCGATGGTTTTCCAGATTTCCACAAAGATGATGGAATACAAGGCTGTTGAGTAATCACCGAGGAAATTCAGTTCATTGGCAATACCCAGTTTATTCAAAAAAGAAGAGATCAGCCCGTAATCCGGCATGTACACGTAACTCCAGAGAAATCCCACAACGATTGCGCTGAATAACGTAGGAATATAAGCCAAAGAACGGTAGATTCCGGTTCCTCTTATTTTCATATTTAATAGCAAGGCCATCGCCAAACCAATTAGATTACCCACGACAACCGTAACAAACGTATAAATCAGTGTGTTTTTCAACGATACGCCGAGAACATCCCCGCGAAACAAATCTTGGTAATTGTCCAATCCAATATAGCTATACGCCTGAGCATATCCGTTATAGTCCGTTATACTGTACTGGAATAATCGCAGAATCGGGAAAATCCAGAACGTCAGGTAAAAAAGTAATGCAGGCACAGCAAACCAGTACATAGACTTTTTCATGACAGTCGAGTTCATCTTGCTCCATCCTCTCCAATCCTAGAAGACTGTAAGCCAGAGCAGTAGCTGAAATGCCCTTCCCTGGCAACAGACAGATCGTTTAATTCTAGTTTTTCCACAGCTCTCTAAATTTTCTTTCCATCGCAGCCGCGACCTCTTCAGGTGTTGTCTTTTGTCCAGCGATAACTTCTGCGAATTTGGCTTGCATGACATCCGATACTCCCGCAGGCCACATCTGATTGCTAAAATATACGGAGTTGCCTGTTTGCTGATAGTTGTCATTCACTTCCTTGAACAATTCCTTCTCTAATGTCACTCCCTTGTACACACTGATGGAACTGTTGGAAGCCACAAAAGCTTTGAATAATTCTGACTGTCCGTCAAACAGATAATTCAGCACTTGCTTCGCTGCATCCAGATTGGCTGATTTCGCATTGAGTGCATAACCTGCCGATGTTGCAGCAGATACATATACTGGTTTGCCAGAATCATTGCCTGGAAGGGAAGAGAATCCGCGAGTGAAATCGGCTGCACCTTTGGATGTCATGGAAGCGTAATCCCATGTGCCGGTCAATGTCATCGCTGCTTTGCCATCAATGAACAGCTGCGCAGATTGTGCACTGCCAATACCCAGTGAGTTTTTCACCACGTAACCTTTGTCGTACAGCTCTTTATACCTTGAGATCGTTTCAACCCACTTTGGATCAGTCAATGATTTCTCACCTTTTTGCAGCTTTACATCAAAGTCCATATCATCCGGGTATACCGTATTTGCGGCGATCTGGTACATTCCAAATTGGATCACCCAAGGATCTTTATCTCCCATAGCAATCGGTGTAATTCCTGCCTCTTTCAGCTTCTGGCACAATTCAAGAAAGGAAGGCCAGTCTTTCGGAAATTCGGAGTAACCGACCTGTTGTAGCAGTTCCTTATTGTAATAAGCCCCCAGAAATGCAATACCACCCGATACGCCGTAGGGCTTGCCGTCTATAGACATATCATCCTTCGCACCTTGAGTGATGTTATCCCAGAACTTCAAATCAGACAAATCAGCGGCAAACCCGGCTTTGGCAAAATCAACGACTCCACCTGCTGAATTTTTCGGAAAAATCCAGAAAATATCCGGTCCCTGTCCAGCTGCCAGTTTCGTTCGTACCGAGGTATTGTACTGGTCATCAGGAAGCTTCTGAACCTCAAGCGTGATGTCTGGGAACTTTTCTTTGACTAAACGAGGCAACGTTTCGAGTTCGAAGTCCTCCCCTTCCGACGCCTTGTTTCCTGAGAGCATCATCGTCAAGGTTATCGGTTTGGCAGAATCATTCGCTCCCCCACTGCTGTCGGAACTTCCCTGTTCCTGACTGGCAGAACTACATGCGCTAAGGAACGTCATTAGCAGCACTAAAGTCAAAGGCCACAGTTGTTTTCTATTTTTCATCTTGTCATTCCCCCGATTCATGTTTATTCTTGCTTTGTGCACATTTTCATCATACGGCCTTCATCAGTACATTTACTTTAGCTTGTGTGGTGCACTATTTTTAGAATTGACATTCGCAGGGGGAGCACGTATGATTCTGTTCAACATCAAAACTAAACTATTTCTGATCCTCGTTCTTGTGTCGATCATACCTATTATCGTTGTATCCCTGAGTTCCTATCGAAGTTATACGAAGCTGGTGAATGAGCAGACTTCACTGATCACATCCACAACGATTGGCAATTCGGTCAAGAGCATGGAAGAGATTTTGCAAAATATTGATCGAATTTCGGTCACTCTTCTTCAGCAGTCTTCTAATGCAACCGCTTACAGCACGGTTAGTGATGAATTAACGAAGCTTAAAAATACGAATGATCAGTACGAAATTTTTATGATACGCAGCAAGCTCAAGCTGATCTTTGAAAACATTTTGCTCGGATACAATTACATTAATGGTCTGTATCTCTTCACACCGGATGGAAAATGGATTAGTTACGGAAGCAGTGGCACAGATCTGCGTTTAGACTACGTTGGTCTTCAGGATCAATGGTATCTCGACACCATTCAGCGCAAAGGCGATTTATATGTTGGTGAGGTGGGCGTTAAACCTTATATTATAAATGCTAAGCAGTCGATCAGTTTCTCCAGAGCCCTTTACGATCCGAACAATCATGAGTTTCTCGGCGTATTCATGCTGGATTGCGGTATGAACATTTTTGATGGACTGAAACGCAATCCTGCGCCTAGTCTATCCAACCTGTACTTGGCTGACGATCAGGGAAAAATACTCTACTCCACGGAAAGAGATCAGATCGACCACCCGCTTCCTGCCAGCTTTAATGCGGCAATGGAGCAAGTGAACAGTAGCTCACAGTATAAAACTATTCAGGATAAGATCATGACCGTTATGCAAAAGGTGCCTGGACATAACTGGAATGTGATTGCCAACATTTCTCTTGAACGACTCTACGAGCAGTACAACATCTCACAAAAGCTATTTTTGTATGTTGCTGTAAGCTGTGCTCTCATCTTTCTGCTATTATCCTTTTTCTTGTCCAATCTGATTACCAAGCCAATCATTGAATTAACCAAAATGATGCGTAAGACCAAATCACATCAGTTTGTGAAAATCAGACCGCAAAAAAGCAAACATGTGGATGAAATCGGAATCCTCTATCATGAATTCAATAAAATGATGAAGGATATTGATACCCATATTCGAGAGAGCTATCAAAATAAAATCCTGACACTCGATTCACAGATGAAAGCACTCGAAGCACAGATCAATTCTCACTTCTTATACAATACTCTGGAGTCAATCAACAGTATTGCAGAGATTGAAGAGGTCGAAAGCATTGTCGTTATGACCAAGTCACTCGGCGATATGTTCCGCTACAGCATCAAAACAGATAGTGAGCGCGTCACCATCAACGAAGAGCTGCAACATGTTGAAAATTATATGGCCATCCAGCAAATCAGGTATGGTGATAAAATCAACTTTGAGCTTTACGTAGAGCCTAAGATCCAAAACCGCTATATGTTGAAACTGCTGTTGCAACCGCTCGTGGAAAATGCAATTTATCACGGCCTGGAGAACAAACGTGGCAACGGCACAATTATGATTACCGGCAAAGTTCAAGATGAACGAATCATCTTTGAAGTATGCGATGACGGCGTAGGCATTCCACCCGAACAGGCAGATGAGCTGAGGCAGATGCTATCACAGCCGCCGGAATTCATTTCTGTCGGTCAAAGGCTCAAGCAGAGCATTGGCATCAAAAACGTACATTCACGAATTGTTCTGTATTATGGAGACGGGTACGGGTTGACTTTTCACAGTGAGGTTGATCGAGGAACCCGAATTATCGTAGAGATTCCAAGTCTTTGAGAGTAGAGGTGAACGCTATGTATACGTTTATCGTTGTGGATGACGAACATTTGATTCGTAAAGGTCTGTTAAAAAAACTGGAGGCATCGGAGCATAAGTTGACGCTGCTTGGTGAAGCTGACAATGGAGCCGATGCATTGGAATTGATCGAATCCTCTAGTCCTGATATTGTCTTCACCGATATGCGTATGCCCGAGATGGATGGGCAATGGTTGATTCGAACGGTGAGTCAGCGTTTTCCTCATATCAAACTGATTGTGATTAGTGGCCATACTGATTTTGATTATATGCAGGAGGCCATCTCGGCCAAGGTAGTCAACTACCTGCTTAAACCATTTAGCCGGGACGAAGTTCAACGTGCCTTGCAACAAGCGATTCTAACACTTGAACAGGAGCGCTCGCTGAAACAAGAGGTTGTTCAACTGACTGTAGAGACAGAACAAATGAAAATCGATGCTGACCAGCAAACTTTTCTCCATGTTGTGCTGAGTCCACATCTGCCCGCGAAGCGCCCTGTATTCCGTTCCCGCGAATTCGCGGTCCTTCTGGAAGCCGAGCTACTCCTGTTTATGATGATCTATAGTCCTAAACCCTGCATCGTAGAGCATCTTCCTTCTTTTCCGCAAAGTCTCTATATCCCGCATCCCCAATCAGAACAACTTGTTTTTCTGATGATGTATAATCAGGCTGGCACAGTTACTGAACTGCAGAAACATGCCGTCCTATATACGGAGCGTATCCTTGCAGAAACAACAACAACCGAATGTTGTATCGGAATCAGTCTTCCTCTATCCAATGTAAGTCGTATTCGTGATGCTCACCATCAAAGCATTCTGGCTCTCGATCAACGTTCCATTACCGATTTCGGTAAGTGTTACACCTATACAGAGGAGAACAGCACGTTGTCTTCCTTGCGCTGGAACCGGTCGCATGAATTGCTGTTTTCCATTGAAAGCGGTAGTGTATCCAAAGTTCAGGAGTTAATCGCTGATTTCTTTGCTTTCTTTCTCCAGCAGCCTGATGCATTACTTGCACACTTGAAAGAGCAATGCCGGGACATCGTGGCTGAAACGAAACGATTGTTGCAACATTATTTGCAAAGCGGTAGCAGCGGCAACGGAAATGCTTCCTCCAGTCTCGAAGCCGTGCTTGACATTTCATTTGATATGGAATCCATTCGTCAGTATATGGACAAGGTGTTGACAGGGACAGCACTACTGCTTCAAGAATATAATCCTTATCGATCCGATCAGGTTATCGACAACGTCAGGAAATATATCGATATTCATTATGCCAAAAATTTAACGCTGGAATGGGTCTCCTCCCTTTTTTACCTCAATCCAAGCTATCTCAGCTATCTGTTTAAAGAAAAACACGGCGAGAACTTCACAGATTACGTTAACCGCCTGCGTATCGAGCAAGCAAAGCGCGCCTTAACCTTGACCGAGGATAAAGTCTATCGTATTGCCAAGCAGCTCGGTTACGATAATCCAAAATACTTCTTCCGCGTATTCAAAAAAGTGACCGGACTGACACCCGAGGAATTCCGGAAACAGTAACAGTACAAAGTTAGAACCACTCCAACTTCTAACGATCTCAGATAAGCTTATTTGGGCGAAAAAGAGTCTTCTGAAATTGTAACGATCACCAGAGAGCTTATTTCAGGAAAAACAGAAAAAACAAACCCATTTTAGCGCCAAACGACTCAAATAAGCTATCCTGTGATCGTTAGAAAATAAAAAGGTGTGATATACCCTAAATAGCGTCTCTGGTGATCGTTAGAAAAACCAAGCTCCCTTCTGCCCTCTCAGCATTTTAAACATTCCCAATCTAATTTCCTCCACATTCTATCAAAAAAATAACAGAGCCCGATAACCGTCACACATCTCGCATCAGGTACTGTGACGTTATGTCTACTTTACTTGATGTTGCAGTCTCCCTTTCCAATTGGAGGAAAGCAAAAGGTTACCCTCTGTCAAAATTCAAAAAAAGGCATTTCATCAAGTCACACATGACTGATGAAACACCCTTCTTTACATTACTCTTTACATGACCATTCCACTTGAATGTAAAGTAGCCTTTCAAAAGAATGTTCGTTTACACATTAACCGAGAGGACAGAAATAGCCTAAAGAAGTGGAGCGTTCGCCTTTATCACCGGATTTTACCCTTATAGAGGGTAATTCACAAAAAATTCGGGGATAACAGCACTCGGAAGATGGTACTGCACTCGGAATGCCCCATGTAAACCCCCGTCTTTTTTGAAGTAACACCATCACATTCAACTTTACCTGAACATGCCCCACAGCTTAATCAAATGGAACGTATTGTTCGGATCAATCTTCTGCGCGATGACAAAATTGACAAACTGCTCTTCCTGTGCAGGTGAGAAGTTCTCATTCATAATGACTGCCGACGATTTGATCAGCCTGCGGACCTTCGCCTTATCCTGCAAATCTGCCTTGGTCACGCCATCAATCAGCTTTTTAATCCGCTCTTTGACCGCAGGATTTTTCATCTTTAGTTTGATCCGCTCCACCAGCTGCGGACTGATTCCATATTGTTGGTAACCCAAAACGTACAGCACCTCCCAAAAAATGAACTCACTTCTTATTCATATGTCGGGAGGGCTTGGTCACTTGTCACTTTTTACAAAACATGCTTTGAAACAAATCTAGTACATCTAAATTAAGCTTTGAAGTAACACATTCAGGTTTAGCATTTACTTTACGCTTCACTTTACGATATCACGTTATGATTTCAGGTTACTCATCTCATTACGCATTCAGGCCACGTATCTCAATTACGCAACCTTACGCTTCCAAACTGCTTGTCCACATTCCACATCCAGCGCTTAATCTATCAGATCGCCCTTGAACACCTGCTGTTGCTGAAGAAAATCACGTAGTGGTGTATAGTCAACTGAAGTCCAGAACGTAGCATCCGCAATCAGTGCGGATACATCATCCCGCGCCTGCTCCAGTACAGCAAAATCCGCCACCATATCGGCCAGTCGGAATTCAGGCAATCCGCTCTGTTTGGTGCCAAAGAAATCACCCGGCCCCCGGAGATCCAAATCACGCCGTGATACCT
Source organism: Paenibacillus sp. 4624 (assembly GCF_050435065.1). Classification (NCBI taxonomy): domain Bacteria; kingdom Bacillati; phylum Bacillota; class Bacilli; order Caryophanales; family Paenibacillaceae; genus Paenibacillus; species Paenibacillus sp. 4624. The sequence continues at coordinate 796,151 of NZ_JBNDJR010000001.1, read as the reverse complement.
CGAATCCATCCTCGGTTTCGGTCATGACCTTCATCCGTTCCTGCCCAACCTCTGTCTTAGGATCAGCGATCAGTACACAATAGGATGCATGCGCACCACGTCCAACGCGACCCCGGAGCTGATGCAGCTGGGACAAACCAAAACGGTCTGCGTCCATAATCACCATCAGTGTGGCGTTAGGCACATCGACCCCCACTTCTACAACCGTGGTAGACACCAGCAACTGAATGTCATTGCTGTAGAATTCGCGCATCATTTCTTCTTTTTCCGCAGCCGTCATTCGCCCATGGAGCAGTCCTACTTTGTATTTCGGGAAATTTTGCTGCATCTGCACATGCAAATCAATCGCATTCTGCACATCCAGCTTTTCCGACTCTTCGATCAGCGGGCAAATCAGATAAGCCTGACGCCCCTGGTCTACCTCTCTCGAAATAAAACCAAGCACTCGCTCCATCATGTCATGCTTCACCCAATACGTGGATATCGGAATCCGTCCCTTCGGCCGCTCCGATATCGTCGATACCTCGATATCACCAAAAGCCGTAATCGCAAGTGTCCGGGGAATCGGCGTAGCGGTCATCGTTAATACGTCAGGATTATAGCCTTTACGTCTCAAAACGCTGCGCTGATTCACCCCGAAGCGATGCTGCTCGTCCGTAACCACAAGGCCCAGCTCCCGGAAAAAAACATCTTCCTGAATCAGGGCGTGTGTACCCACAACAATATCCAGCATCCCCATCTGCAATGAGGCGATCAAGTCCTTACGTTTGCGCCCGTTTACACTGCCCGTTAACAGACCCACCGTCACGCCAAAAGGCTCAAACAGCTTCTGCAAAGAGCGCATATGCTGCTCTGCCAGAATCTCAGTCGGCACCATAAGTGCTCCTTGAAAACCGGAGCGCACCGTCGTATAAAGTGCAATGGCTGCAATCACCGTTTTACCAGAACCTACGTCACCTTGCAGCAATCGATTCATCGCATAGGGTGAACGCATGTCATGTAATATTTCAAGTTCCACCTTCTTCTGCGCATCCGTCAACTCAAACGGCAGGCTACGTACAAACTCTCGAATCGTCGTATTGTCCGTCGTATGTACCATGCCATCCATTCGGTTTCGATTTAACGCACGAAACGCCTGCATTTTAAGTTGGAACAAAAACAACTCCTCATAGACCATGCGCTGTCTGGCCCGCTGACCTTCCTGATTGTCTTGCGGACGATGAATGCCCGCAATAGCCTGCTTGCGTGGCATCAGATTATATTTTTTAATCAATGCTTGTGGCAAAATCTCGGGGATCATCTCACCGTACTGAACTAATCCCTGATTAATCGTCTTACGCATCCACTGCTGCGTGACCTTACCCGTGACGGAATAGACAGGCTGCAGTGTACCTGAACGTCCATCCCCTTTATCCGGAAATTCCGAATCAGATACGGTAAGCTGCATACGCTTTTGTTCCCATTTCCCTGTAAGCACAATTTCCCGGTTGGGCGTAAGCTGGTCTTTGAGAAAATGGCGGTTAAACCACGTTGCCGTAATCATCCACTCTTCCGTCATAATCTTGCAAGTCAGACGAGACTTTTTGCCGTAACGTTGCAACACTGGAACACCCATAACCTGACCTTGCACCGTGATTTTGTCTCCGTCCTTCACCTCGCTAAGCGAACGCAGACGATAATCTTCATAACGAAACGGATAATACTCCAGCAAGTCTTTCACACTAGAGATGCCAAAGGCGTGAAGCTCTCCCTCTTTGAGAGCACTCACGCCGTTAATTTGCTTGACTGATATTTCTTCCAAATTCATATCTAATCCCTCATTCCGGAACAGGCCACATAAAGATAGCAATAACACCGGGTCCGACATGACTACCGATAACGGCACCGATATTCGTATAAATCACTTCATTCAGTGTAAAATGACCTCGCAACTGTTCCGCACAAGCCACTGCTGACGCGGGATCGGCCGTATGACCTACAGCCAGGTTGACTCGCTTCCCAGCCAGATCCTTCTGAAACAGTTCAATAATACGTGCCATGGCCTTTTTATGACCTCTGACTTTCTCTACGGCGTAGATTACGCCTTCTTCATCGATAGATAGGAGCGGTTTGATGTTTAGCAGCGTTCCCAAGATCGCTGAGGCCTTGCCAATCCGTCCGCCTTTCTGCAAATACTCCAGCGTATCCACCAGAAAAAACAGCTTGCGGGACTGCTGCATCGCCTGAGCGGCAGCTGCAATCTCCGCTACAGACTTGCCTTGTTCGGCAAGCTCGGCAGCATGCACAACCATTAAACCATACCCGTAGGAAGCCGATTTTGAATCAATGACCGTAAGATCGGCTTCGCGTTCCAGAAGCGACTTGCCGAGCATCGCCGATTGATACGTACCACTCATGCCTGAAGACAAGTGTATAGATACGATAGGTCTGTCCGGGTTTTCGTCCAGCAAACGCTGGTACACGTCCATAAAATCGGTAGGAGAAGGCTGTGAAGTGGTAGGCAGGACTGCGCTCTGCCTTAACTTGTCGTAAAACTGCTCCGACGTCAGCTCCACTCCATCCGCATAGTTTTCTTCCCCGAACAACACACGCAAGGGAACCACATGTATACCGTATTTACGAACCAGTTCCTCAGGAATATCCGCCGTACTGTCCGTTACAATCGCAACCTTGTGGCTCACAGGCTCTCCTCCTCTTCACATCAAGTGCTATCGTGCTTGTTTAACAAGTCATTCGTTCAGCGTCTAGAATCGATAGTGATTGGCTTGTGAAACAACCGCAATTAGGACTCTACCGAGAACAGATAATAGTAAACCGGCTGTCCTCCCTGATGTACCTCGACTTCAGCATCAGGATACTGTTCTTCCAACCAGGATACAAGAGAAGCCGTAATTTCAGCGTCAGCCTCTTCTCCTTCAAGAACCGTTACCACTTCATCGCCGCTCTCCATCATCTGTCCAAGCAGACCCTCACAAGCATGAAGCATGCTCTCATCTGTCGCAACAATTTTGGAGTTATAAATACCGATATAATTACCCGCTTTGATATCCAGTTCATCATACTGTGTATCCCGAACGGCATGTGTCACTTGTCCAGACTGCACCCGGCTAATGGCTTCCAGCATCTGTTCACGATTCGTTTCTGCAGACTCATCCTCCTGGAAAGCAAATGCCGCTGCCATCCCTTGTGGAATGGTCTTGCTTGGAATAACCGTAATCCGGCGCTCATTCTCCAGCAATTCACGAGCCTGTTCTGCTGCAAGCACGATGTTGGAGTTATTCGGCAAAATAAAGATTTGATCCGCCGCAATCGAACGAACGGCTTTTACAAAATCTTCTGTGCTTGGGTTCATCGTCTGACCACCAGACATCACCACATCTACACCCAGACTTTTGAAAATTTCCGCAATGCCGTCACCGGAAGAAACCGCAATAAAGCCATAAGGTGCCATTTCATCAGCCGGAAGCACCGCTTCTTCCAATGTGCTTGTCTTCTCTTGCGGAATTTCAGCAAAGAGATCAGGTGAAGCTGCGATATCCATGCCCGCGCTCAGCAGGTCCCGGTGCTGTTCACGCATATTCAGAATATGAATTTGTGTAATCTCTCCATATTTCAAAGCCAGATTCAATACATCACCAGGTGTCTTGGAATGCACATGAACCTTGATCACTTCATCGTCTGCAATGATGATGATCGAATCTCCATTTTTTGACAACGCTTTCCGGAACAACTCTTCATCAAATGCTGCTCCTGCATTCTCGCCAAGCTCACGATTGATGAAAAACTCCATGTCGTACAGGAATTCAATATCTTCTGTTTCCAATCTGGCCTGAGCTGATAAGGGCATCTCAGGCGTAATTACCTGTGCTGCCTTCGTTGCAACTGGTTCTATTGCAGGCGTTTTCACCGTTGCCGCTACTGAAGAAGCAGACTCCTTTTGCATGGAGACAAGTGAACTACCGTCCGTTTTCAATAGCACTTCCATAAATCCTTCGTAAATATATACAAGACCCTGACCACCCGAATCCACCACACCAACCTGCTTTAAAACAGGCAGCATCTCTGGAGTCATCGCCAGTGCTTCTTTTGCTTTTAATAGAACTTCATTCATTAATTCAGTGATATCATTCGTCCGTCTTGCATAGTAGCTGGCATGTTTAGCCGCTTCTTTCGCTACGGTAAGAATGGTTCCCTCCACAGGTTTAACTACAGCTTTGTATGCTGCGTCAACACCATTTTGCAGGGCGGCTGCGAATTGAATCGTATTCAATTCTTCATAAGGAGCTGCTGAACGGCTGAATCCACGGAACAACTGGGATAAAATAACCCCTGAATTTCCGCGCGCACCCATAAGCAAGCCCTTGGATAATATTGCAGCAGCTTCTCCGATGGAAGCAGAACTCTTTCTTTTGATCTCTGCAACACCAGCAGTCATTGTCAAATTCATATTTGTTCCCGTGTCACCATCCGGCACAGGGAAAACATTCAGGGAATTGACATGTTCTGCGTGCTGCCCTAGTTGTTCCGCTCCGGCGAGAACCATTGCGGTGAAATCTGTTCCATTTAAAGAACGTATACTCAAGTGAGAATTCCCCTTCCTAGCTTGATACACGAACAACTTGCACCAAGAATCAATTTGGTCTGTTCATGCGCTAACGCGGCTGCGTTATTCTTCGTCCATACCTTGTCCGGCACAGGCATACAATACAACATGTCAGCCGGATTAACGGTCTGGGCGGCCGGGCTACCAATTCCTGCATTCTCTGCAACCCGTTGTGAGGGCATAGGGATATGCACCGGTATCAGAAGCCGACATGAATGCCGCATGGAGACTGGTGCCAATGATGGAATGCCGCATCTCACAGCGTTGCCAAAAAAGCAAACCTCCAACCTCTACGTACGGTTTTTTCTCCGGCTTCCCGCGGCAACAGCCTGTTCATGGCTGTACTATGGACTATTCAACATTGTACTATATTAGACAAGAGAAATAAATAAAGTTTTTGGATCAGTTGACGAAGCTTTTTTGATTATGATATTATATTTAAGTATTGTTTTATGCAGGTTAAGTAATGGAAATGATCCGGCCACGCCGGCTTGAACAACCCATTAGCTACTGAAGCCTGGTCTTTAGGATCAGGAAAGAACAATTAAGTCCTTATGGAATGACGTTTGTCTCTCCCAAAGGCACTGGTTATTTTAGGATAGGAGGTGTAATCTATGTCTCGCAAATGTTATGTGACAGGTAAGAAACCGGGCACCGGTAACCACGTATCCCACGCTAACAACCGTAACCGTCGTTCTTGGGGCGTAAACGTTCAGAAGGTTCGTATTCTCGTGAACGGCAAACCAAAACGTGTATACGTAAGCACCCGTGCACTGAAAGCCGGTAAAGTGACTCGCGTATAATCACGCAAAGCTACTATAAATCGGGTAAGCAAAAAGCACCTTGTTCCTTGCAGGTGCTTTTTTGGTGTTCAAAAAAAGCACATGTCCCACACACAGGAATGGCCGCCGCATGGCACATCATACAGATCTGGTTCTCCAGATGAGCGTGGAGCCAAAACGGCGGTATTCGACTAACTGTGCTGTTAATCAGATCAGTTCTTTTGAAACGTATTCAGGATCGCCTTTACAAACCCTCCCAAAAACTTCGGCAGTTTGAATGTGTAAAATTTCATACTTCACCCTCCCCATCATGCTCATGCATCCGCCGTATCCTATGCTTCAGGCCTTTTTCACCCAAACACGACAAAAAAGGCTACATGAGAAACCTGCTCATGTAACCATATTTATGCGGAACCTGCTGTCCCTATTCCACAATGACAAGCCTGAGATCAGCCCATTTACGTTTGAGTAGGGATGTACTGATAAACAGCGATCATAAAAACACTCATGAGATAATACAGTATGCTGAAAATGACAAAAGTAATCCGATGTCCCTTCCGATCAAACTTTCGGAAATACATGATAACTACAGCAACCCCAATTAACGACGTGAGCGCATTGAATGGAGCCTGGAGAACTGAAAACAGTGCAAGCACCAGGCCCGTAATCATGCTCCCCGCCATTGTCAGCAACGTCTCTTTGAAAGTCATGAATTAACCCTCGTAACTGCTACGAATCTCGGCAATTGCAGCGGCGCGGTCTTCTCGTCCGAATACAGCACTGCCCGCGACCAGAACGTCGGCGCCTGCTTCCACAACGAGTGGAGCTGTATCTGCAGCAATACCGCCGTCTACCTCGATATGTACGTCATGACGCCCTCTCTCGTTCAGCCATGTGCGAATTTGCCTGATTTTGTTCATCGTACCGGAAATAAATGCTTGTCCGCCAAAACCAGGATTCACAGTCATGACAAGAACCATATCTACATCATCCAATACTTCCTGAATGGCACTTGCTGGAGTGCCAGGATTAAGAGCAACCCCGGCCATAATTCCCTGCTCTTTAATGAGATGAATGACACGGTGCAGATGCACGCACGCCTCAGCATGAACTGTAATCACCGCTGCGCCGGCTTTAGCGAACTCTTCCACGTACCGTTCCGGATTCTCAATCATCAGATGAACGTCAAGCGGCAGCGTTGTATGAGGTGCAATGGCCTTTACAATAGCAGGACCGAGTGTAATATTAGGGACGAAGTGCCCGTCCATAACGTCAACATGAATCCAATCTCCACCTGCCGCTTGTGCTTCGGCAACCTCTGCACCCAGCTTGGCAAAGTCAGCTGATAATATCGATGGGGCAATTTTAATCATATTAATACCTCCGCTTTTTATCTTTCATTTCAGTCAGAAACTGCTCATAATGCTGATATCGACTTTCAGAGATCAGACCTTCCTCCTTGGCCGCCAGCACCTTGCAGCCTGGTTCATGCGTATGCGTACATCCACGGAACTTGCACTGGTCAGCAAACTGGGCAAACTCACGGAAGCAAGTGGATAATTCCTCCACGCCAATCTCCAAAAAGTCCAGCTGGCTGAATCCTGGTGTATCCGCGACAAATCCGCCATTATCGAGTGGAATGAGTTCCACATGTCTGGTTGTATGTTTCCCGCGCCCAAGACGCATGCTGATTGCACTCGTCTCCAGGGTAAGTCCTGGCATCAGTGCGTTTAGCATGGAAGACTTGCCAACACCGGATTGACCAGAGAATACGCTGATCTTGCCCGCGAGGCGTTCTCTGAGCAACTCACTGCCTTCTCCAGTTCGAGAACTGGTCGATATTACCTCATAACCAATCTGCTCATACATCGCCTTCACTTCAGCCACGATGTCACGGTCCTCAGCTTCTGGATCAATCAGATCCTGTTTCGTCAGCACGATAAGGGCATCAAGTCCAGCCTGCTCGATGTGCACGAGAAACTTATCCAGCAGATTCAGATTCATATCAGGCTCTTTGACCGAAAACAGCAGAACAGCCAAGCTTACGTTTGCCACCGGCGGACGAATTAACTCGGTCTCTCGCTTGTGGATCTCATCAACGGTTCCTTCTCCATTCTCCGTGAGCATGTAACTCACACGATCGCCAACAAGCGGAGAAGTACCTCTTTTCCGAAAAATGCCTCTGGCTCTGCATTGAACGGCGGAACCTTCAACCGAAGGAACCCCGTTGTCTTCCACTGGCATGACATAGTAGTAACCACTTAATGCTTTAACGATGATACCTTCTGGCACAGCTCCGTCGCCCTCCTTCAGATTAAATTATATTCTTTCCTTACGCCAGCATAAGCCGTCCTTATGGACGGCCTGATGCGTTGATAACTCCTTTTTTCTTATCCTCTTTATGCTTGCCCGGACCATTATCCGTCTTCATGGCCGAGGTGTCACCTTCCTGACTATCTCCTTCCCCCTCAACGGGAGTAGAGCCAGGGTCCGTTTCCCCGCCATTGTCCACATTACCATCACCATTGCCATTGTCACCATTCCCCGGATCAGGGGTGTTCGCTGGTGGAGCTTGTGTGCTCTGCTCCGGATCAATGGAAGGTACGTTAACCGTACCGTTCTTCGCTTCACTATAAGATACAACATACGTATCCAGGAATTTTCCATCACGATAAACAGACACCGCACCGTTTTCATTTGGTGCAAGCACAAGCGGTATCGTCAACACTTGAGCAGAATTGATCGTACGTGTGCCCCACTCCTGATTTTTGCCGCGTGCATCTTCATAGGTAATCCTGATTTTACTGTTTTTGCCCACTTCTTTGGGTGATACGTTGATGTTAAACGGATACTCCAATGCCTGATCCGGATAACCTGTGCTGATAAAGATTGTAATTTTGTCGCCAGGGCTAACATCCGTCCCCGCTTCCACAGGCCATTGCTGGGTTACTTTGCCCTGTTCAACCGTATAACTGGACTCTTCCTGTACCTGTCCGAGCACAAGTCCTTTTTCTTTCAGCATTTGCTCTGCTTCACTGCGGGTATGGTTTTTAAGATCAGGCATTTTAACCGTTTCAGTTCCCTTGCTTACGGTTAACTCAATCTCAACAGTTTCAGGATCAAATTCTTCATTTACACCAGGCGTTTGAGCAATGACAGAACCGGAATTCACGTCATTGGAGAATTCGTCCTTACGCTTGATTTGGTCTTCCTTAAGACCGAGCGCTGTCAATTTTTTGACCGCCTCTGTATATGGAATATCTTTAACATCAATCATTTTTTCTTTTGTTTTTTCCATACCAACACTTAGCTGAACTTCAGTGCCTTTTTTGACCACATCGCCTTCATTCCTGCTCTGATCAAAGACAATGCCTGGATCTACATTTTCTTTGTACTGTCGAATGACTTCGTTGCTCACCACCAAGCCCTGTTCCTCCAGCATTTGGCGGGCTTTTTCTTCTGTCTGATTGACTACGTTAGGCACCGTTACCTCAGGTACAACAAGCATTCCTTTGACATACCATACCACCCCAACCATGGCGACCAGAAGAAGAACAGTCAAGGATATAATGAGCGTTGGTTTTTTCCAGTTTTTCTGCTTCGGTTTACCTGCGCTTTGTTCCTGATCTGTTTCCATCACAGGCACCGCTCCAGTAGACTTCATTCCACGAGGCTCCGGTTTGATGGCCGGCATTACCCGGGTCTGATCGATATCATCCTCATCCGGAAAATCCACCTTGGACTCATTGCGGCGCTCTGGCATAAGACATGTTTCCAGATCATGCTGCATTTCTTTGGCCGACTGATATCGCTCCTGCGGATTTTTACGCATGGATTTCAGAATGACGTTTTCCACACTTTGCGGAATGAGCGGATTGAATTTGCGCGGTTCATCAAACTCTTCCTGCAGATGTTTCAAGGCTACACTAATCGGACTTTCCCCAAGAAAAGGAAGCTGTCCTGTAAGCATTTGATAGAGTACAATTCCAAGAGAATATAAGTCCGACTTCTCCCCAGTCACAATACCCTTGGCATGCTCTGGCGAGAAATAATGCACTGAACCCACAACAGAGCCAGTCTGCGTGATCGTTGTAGAGGTAACAGCACGAGCGATCCCGAAATCCGTTACTTTTACACGGCCATTCCGGCCAATTAATATGTTATGCGGTTTAATGTCCCGGTGAATAATCTGATTATGATGCGCGTGATCCAGTGCATCCGCGATCTGGGAAGCAATGTGCACCGCTTCGTCGACCTGCAAAGGCGCACGTTCCTTAATAATTTCATTTAAATTTTTGCCTTCAACGTATTCCATAACAATATAATGAACGTCATCTTCCTGACCCACATCATAGATGCTGACTACATTCGGATGAGACAACGATGCCGCTGATTGTGCCTCTCTCCGAAAACGGCGGATAAACTCTTCATCATGAACAAACTGTTGTCTGAGTACTTTAATTGCTACATTTCGGTTTAAGAGCAAATCTTGAGCTTTGTAAACCAGAGCCATGCCGCCACCACCGACACGCTCAATGACTTCATAGCGTCCGCCTAGCTGGTGCCCAATCATGACTCACACCCCGTTTCCGCTTGTAGGGCGTCTTGCTGCTGAGGTTCAAATAAAGCGAGAGTGATATTATCGTCTCCTCCAGCAAGCAATGCCAGCTGTAGCAGTCGATCTGCACGATCTTCCAATGGAAGTTCAAGATTACCTGCAACCTGAATAATCTGCTCATTGCTGACCAGGTTACTGAGTCCGTCACTGCAGAGAAGCAGTACTTCCCCTTCGTCCAATCGCACAGCGTCCATATCCACCTTCACTTCAGCATCTGTGCCAAGTGCACGGGTAAGCACATTGCGACGTGGATGATGAGACACGTCCTCCTTGCTAATCTGACCATTTTTGTACAATTCATTCACCAGTGTGTGGTCCTCGGTCAGCTGAAATACTTCCTTGCCTGCAATTTTGTATGCACGGCTGTCTCCGATATGCCCAATCACACCTTCCGCATCATTTAACAGAGCGGCGACAACTGTCGTCCCCATATTATGATACTTATCGTCCGTAGATGCGGTGCGGAATATGACTTCATTCGCATGAAGAATCGCATCGCTAAGCGCAGCTGAGAGGGATGCATGGGACAAACCTGGCTCAAGTGTTGCCAGATCCTGTACCAGCGTTTCCACTGCAAGGCGGCTTGCCGTATCTCCAGCAAGATGTCCACCCATGCCGTCCGCAACGATTCCCAGAATATATCCTGTATCCAGATTCCGAATCCAGGCTGAATCTTCATTCACCGAACGTACTCGTCCGATATGGCTCACATGAACTGTTTTGATCAAAACGCTCTCACCTCAACTCCATATGCTTTGCACGAAGCTGGCCGCAAGCGGCAGCAATATCATGTCCCTGTTCACGGCGAATCGTTACATTCACTCCCTGTTCCGAGAGAATTCTCTGGAAGTTAAAAATATCACTTCTTGATGTTCTAACATATTTGCGCTCAGGGACATGGTTAACCGGGATCAGGTTGACATGGCATAACATGTTTTTGAGCACACTTGCCAGTTCAGCCGCATGCTCTGGCTGGTCATTAACACCGCCGATCAATGCGTACTCAAACGTAATTCTTCGGCCTGTCTTAGCCAGATAATAGCGGAGAGACTCCATCACATCATCAAATGGGAATCGACGGTTCACCGGCATTAGTTTCGAACGCAGGGCGTCATTCGGTGCGTGAATCGAAATGGCAAGATTGATTTGCGTGTCTTCATCTGCAAACTTGTAGATGTTTGGCACGATTCCACTTGTAGACACAGTGATATGGCGCTGACCAATGTTCAGACCTTTTTCGTGAATCATAATCCGCAAGAACGTCATCGTTGCTTCATAGTTTTCAAAAGGTTCACCCGAACCCATGATCACGATGCTGCTGACCCGTTCGCCGCGCTCATCCAAAATTTTCTGAGCCTGTACAACCTGAGCAACGATCTCTCCGGCTGTCAGGTTACGTTTCAGCCCCCCGAGCGTGGATGCACAAAATGTACAACCGATCCGGCAGCCCACCTGTGTTGTTACACAGATGCTGTTCCCGTAGTTATGTTTCATAATAACCGTTTCAATCGCATGATCATCATGCAGACCAAAGAGGAATTTCACCGTGCCATCCTTGGACTCAAACTTCGTAATTTCCTTAAGGGTTACGAATTCGAACTGCTCTGCCAGCTTCTCACGCAACGCCTTGGAGAGATTGGTCATTTCACTAAAATCATTAACACGTTTCACATAAATCCAGTCAAAGATCTGACCGCCGCGAAACGCAGGTTCCCCGTTTTCCACAGCCCATTGCTGCAGTTGCTCCAAGGAAAAATCGTATATAAAAGGTTTCATTTTGTTTTCAACACCTATTCCTTTTTTCTTTTCATTTGCATTTCTTTTGCTTTCCATCGTTTTACTGTCCTATTCTATCACAAACGGCACTTTACATCCATGTATACCCTGGAGAGCCGTTCTTCATGCATTATAACATCTCACTGTTACCATCGCACCCTGACATCGTTTTATACACTAGTAATAACCAAGTCGCCTCTCACAAAGAAATCCGCCGAGGGTTTTCCTCGGCGGCCTTCCTTTAGTGCTCTATTAAACGTTTAATTAGCCGTTCTTGTCAACCTTGCGATGTAAAAACCGTCACTGTGAGCGTATTGTGGCAAAATCTGAACACCACCATTTACAGTCCTCCAGTCCCTGCTTCCCGGCTGTGACCATGCGGAGGTTTCGATAGCCTTATACTCTGGATGACGATCCAAAAAGTCCGCCACCATATGCTCGTTCTCTGCCGATTCAATGGTACAAGTGCTGTATACCAAAATGCCACCTGGTTTGAGCAAGGGCGCAACGCAATCCAGAAGCTCTCGCTGCAAACTGGAGATGTCTTCAATGTCGGATGCGGATTTAGTCCACTTTACATCCGGCTTGCGACGAATGACCCCTAGACCTGAGCAAGGTGCATCCAGCAAAATCCGGTCAAACGAAGACTCGGCATAGCGCCTGTTTAAATCAAGCGCATCCCCGGTTACCGCATCTATGCAGCTTAATCCAAGACGTTCAGCCTGATCCAGAATAAGCTCGCGTTTATGGGCATGAACATCATTAGCTACGATGCGTCCCCGGTCCCGCATTTTCTCTGCGATATGAGCTGTTTTGCCACCAGGAGCTGCACAACAGTCCAGCACGTTTTGTCCCTCTTCCGGCGCTACAGCTTCAGCGACCAGCATAGAACTTTCGTCCTGAACCGAGAAAAGCCCATCCCGATACCATGACGTTAGAGCCATGTTGCCACCGCTTCGAACCAGAATGCCATCTGGGCTAAGATGCGAAGGTTCCACCACTGCCCCTGTGCTTGCTATTTCCTCCATCAGTTTGTCTCGTGTTGTCATCGTCGTGTTCACACGAATACTCACTGCTGGAGGTTCATTATTCGCACGGCAGATGGCTTCTGTTGTTTCTTCCCCATATTGAGCAATCCACCGCTCCACCATCCAGAGCGGATGAGAATGCTCCAGTGAGATGCGTTCAGCAACCGGCAGATGTGAGGGAACGTGCAACTGCTCCTTGTTTCGAATCATATTCCTCAGCACACCGTTAACCATGCCCGAGATTCCCTGATGACCAAGCTTCTTTGCCAGGTTCACTGCTTCGCTGACGACGGCATGTTCCGGAATTCGATCCAGGTAAATGAATTGATAGGCACTAATCCGAAGCAAACTGCGCACCCAAGGCTGTAATTTTTCCATCCCCTTGGCAACAAAACGCTCCAGATAATAATCCAGCGTGTTCAGTCTTGCAATCGTTCCATACACCAGTTCCGTAGCGAGTCCTGCATCTGCAGAACTAAGTTCTGCCTCTTTAAGGCGGCGGTTCAGTTCCAGATTGCTATATGCTCCGTCCTGCTCTACCGCACTCAGTACCTTGACTGCGAGTGCACGAGCGGATGTCTTCGGTTTTTGCACACGATCATGAGTCCGGCTTCCCTTAGCAGAAGAAGCCGGTACCGTATTATTTCCTGCACGCCGACCCTGGCTGCCAGAAGAACCCTTGTTAGTCTGACGATGATTGGCGGGTCCTCCTGCGTTTCCGTTGCCTGCTCCTTTGCGTTCTTTTCCTGAAGAATGTCCTAATCTTGAAGTACTCATCGCAGCACCACACCAGGTTTCAATGTTCCACCGCGTGCAAAGTCAGCAGCTTGCATTACTTTTTTGCCAGCAGGTTGGACTTCCGTCAGCCACAAAGAACCATTACCTGTCTTGATTTCAATACCTGATTTGTTCAATTGCAACACGGTTCCCGGCTCGGCTTGTCCAGCGTTTGAAACAGATGAAGCTTCATTTGTAACCTGATCTGGATTGGCCGCTGCCCAAACTTTGAATATCTGCTCATCCCACATCGTGAATGCACCTGAAAAAGGGACAAGCCCACGAATCTGATTGAACAATTCACGGGATGTACGAGTCCAATCCATCTTTTCGTCTTCACGAGTCAGATTACGAGCATAGGAAGCCTCATCATCATTCTGTGGAACAGCTGTCGTTTCGCCTGCGATTAGACGCGGCATCTCCGCCTGAAGCAGCTTAGAACCAGCCTCACTCAATTTGGCAAACATCGTGCCGGATGTATCTTCATCCGTGATCGGCACTTCCACACGAGAGATCATATCCCCGGTATCCAGCCCTTCTGCCATGTACATCAACGTGACCCCTGTGACTGATTCTCCGTTAATAATAGAACGTTGTATCGGAGCTCCTCCGCGATATTTAGGCAGAAGAGATCCATGCACATTTACACAGCCGCGAACCGGCATATCCAACACCGCTTTGGGAAGAATCTGTCCAAATGCGGCTGTCACGATCAAATCCGGTTTCCATTCCGCAAGGCGGGCTACCGCTTCCGGATCACGAAGTTTGACAGGCTGAAACACCGGCAGACCGTGGCGTTCAGCTGCGGCCTTGACCGGTGTAGGTGTAAGCACTTTTTTTCGTCCCTGCGGTTTATCCGGCTGCGTTACCACGCCTACCACATGGTATCCTTCCGCCATCAACATATCCAGAGAAGGAACGGCAAATTCAGGTGTTCCCATAAAGACAATATTCAAATCGATCACTCCTTAATTACGACGCGGTCCAGTTTGCTCCGGGGTAATTTCATATACTTTTTCAGCAATATCTGTGAAGAGCACGCCATCCAAATGGTCAATTTCGTGCTGGAACGCACGGGACAACAGACCGCTGCCTGTAATAATTAATTCATTGCCTTCCCGATCCAAACCTTTAACGGTAACCGTCTCAAAACGGCGGACATCACCATTAATCCCTGGAATACTTAGGCAACCTTCGGGTCCAAACTGTTCTCCTTCACTGGAAATAATCTCCGGGTTAATCATTTTGATCAGCCCTTGCTCATCTCCTGCATCAATCACAATCAAACGTTTCAGAATGCCGACTTGCGGAGCTGCAAGACCTACCCCTTCTGCGTCGTACATCGTATCTGCCATATCATCAAGCAGTTTTTGCACGTTAGGTGTAACTTTGGTTACTTCCTTAGCTCTTTTGTGAAGCACCTCATCTGGTTCTTTAACGATAATACGAATCGACATGTTGTAAGCACCTTCCTAATTCTCATCATAGTTTCACGACAATAATCTCTATTTCGTTGTTCATATTAATCTATGTTTATACCGCTTGTTCACATCCACATTTTCCGCATCAAAATGCTGTAAAATGTCTACATTAACATCTGCGGATCTACATCAAGGCTAATAAGCAGCTTCTGGGCCTGAACATCATCGTCCATGTGCCGGGCCGTTGCCAGAGCCAGACCGATAGCATCCACATCCCCACGCCATTTTATCATACATTGGAATCGGTATCTATTCTTGATCCTTGGAATTGGAGAAGCTACAGGCCCAAGCACATCAAAGGCTTCGTTACTGAAACGATCCAGACTGCCCAGCCATCCGGCAGCATTCGCCTTCTCTTTCAGCAATCGGGTATAGTTTTCAGCTAGTCGAATCAGAACAGGAAGCTGTTCATGGGAGAAGGTCACCAGAATCAGACGACAGTATGGCGGATACTGTAAATTTCTCCGATGCAGCAACTCCTCTTTCACAAAGGATACGTAGTCATGCTGACTTGCATGTCCAATGGAGTAGTGTTCTGGCGTGTAAGACTGTACAAACACTTCACCCGGTAGTTGATGACGGCCCGCCCGGCCTGCCACTTGTGTCAACAGTTGGAAGGTTTTCTCGGCAGCACGGAAATCAGGCAAGTTAAGAGCCGAATCCGCGGTGATGACTCCAACGAGCGTCACATCAGGGAAATCGAGACCCTTGGCAACCATCTGGGTTCCAAGCAACACATCGGCTTTTTTCTCCCGAAACTGTTTTAAAAGCTTCTCATGCGCGCCTTTCTCCGTCGTTGTATCCACATCCATACGGATTACCCGAATCCCTGGGAACAACTTGGCGAGTTCCTCTTCAACCCGTTGTGTTCCTGTACCGAAGTAGCGAATATGCTCACTTCCACAATCCGGGCACGTTTCGGGCGCCGCTTCTGCATACCCGCAATAGTGACAGCGTAAATTATTGGAACGCTGATGATATGTCAAAGAGATGTCGCATTCAGGACAGCCCGCCACATATCCGCAGCTCCGGCACATCACAAAGGTTGAATATCCGCGCCGATTCAGTAGCAACACCGTCTGTTCCCCGCGCTCCAAGCGTTCTTCCAACCCTTTGTGCAGCGCTCTGCTGAACATGGAACGATTGCCATCCTTCAGTTCTTCACGCATATCGATGATCCGTACAGTCGGTAGATTGTT
The DNA here is from genome assembly GCF_050435065.1 of Paenibacillus sp. 4624. Classification (NCBI taxonomy): domain Bacteria; kingdom Bacillati; phylum Bacillota; class Bacilli; order Caryophanales; family Paenibacillaceae; genus Paenibacillus; species Paenibacillus sp. 4624. The sequence continues at coordinate 779,887 of NZ_JBNDJR010000001.1, read as the reverse complement.
GCCAAGCGCCCTTGTAGGCATTTCGAGCAAGAGCGGGGCAAAATCATCATTGCTTTGGGAACGCGCAGCATAATAACTTTCCAGCGAAGGCGTGGCCGAACCCAGAACCACCACGGCCTGATGCTGTTGTGCTCTTTTGACAGCCACATCACGCGCATGGTATTTCGGCGTTTCTTCCTGTTTATAGGAAGTCTCGTGTTCTTCATCCATAATAATCAGTCCCAGACGGCTGAATGGAGCGAACACCGCAGAGCGGGCACCAATCGCCACCTTCACCTGACCTTCCCTGATTTTACGCCATTCATCATAACGTTCACCGCCGGAAAGACGACTGTGCATGACCGCAACCTGATCACCAAAACGTCCTTTGAAGCGCTCCACCATCTGTGGAGTAAGAGCAATCTCCGGCACCAGCACGATGGCCTGCCTGTCTTGATTGATACACTGCTGAATGGTCTGCAGATAAACTTCGGTTTTGCCACTTCCGGTAACGCCATGCAAAAGAAATACGCCATGACGCTGTTCCTGCAACCGACCGTGGATACTGCCAAAAACGCCTTGTTGCTCCTCTGTCAATGCCAGCGGCTCTGTCGGTTTAAAACGTCTGCCTTGATACGGATCACGGAATACTTCCACGTCCTCTGTCACAACCAAGCCTTTTTCCTCAAGCCCCTTAATCGTTGCCGCCGAAACTTGCAGCGTAGACAACACTTCCTTCAAAGGCATGGGCAGCAAATCCTTCATCTCCAGCAAAAAAGAAAGAATCTCCTTCTGCCGCTGTGCCTTTGCCGGGAACGAGGACAACGCTTCTTCCGCAGCAGCGATATCCACCGCCAGATTCACCGATTTCACCGTTTTTTTATTCAGCTTGTCCTTGATCGCCTGACTTTCCAATAGTACACCGCTCAGCAACAGCTTTTTAATCAAGGCTGCATGATTCGGGTACTTGCGGCTTAATTGCTGCAGGGGCACCTGTCCTCGGCTTTTGACAAAACGAATAATGTCCTGCTGTACCTTCTCGCTTGTCGATTCCTCTCCCCACACAAACAGAACGTCCTCGTTTGAAGATTCACCTCCAGCATGTCCATCCAGTGCATCTCCTAGCGAAATGTAGCGCTCCGCTTTTCCTTTCAGCGCTGTTGGCACCATCACTTGCAAGGACAAAATCCGATTGCTCGCATATCGCTCGCTCATCCACTCTGCCAGCTCCACCAGATCCTTGGATAGTGGCGGCACGATATCCAGCAGCTCCTGAATAGGCTTTAGTTTAAAAGATTCCTCTCCTGTACGGGGAACCAGATCAACAACGAACCCTTGCACGGTACGATGTCCAAAAGGTACACCTACCCTGCTCCCCACCTCAATCCACTCCTTCATAGAGTCGGGAACCAGATAATCAAAAGGCCGGTCGGTCTGCTTCACAGGCACATCGACAATGACCTTGGCAATCTCCATCTTTTAATTCCTCCCGGCAATGCGCTCCGCCGCAATTCGGAGCAAACGATGTGCCACATCTTCCTTGGACATCAGCTCAAGCTCCTCTACTAACCCATCACGGTCATAAATATGCACCGCGTTGGTGTCTGTTCCAAATCCTGCTCCCGAACGGGTGACATCATTGGCTACGATCAGATCACAATTTTTCCGTTCCAGTTTCTCACGTGCATACATCTCGAGCGACTGGGTCTCGGCGGCAAAACCAATCAAATACTGATGGGTCTTCCGTTTACCCAGCGTCTCCAAAATATCTATATTTTTCACAAGTTCGAGCGACAACGTGTCGCCTTTTTTCTTGATTTTTTCCATGTAAACTTCTTTCGGGCGATAATCCGCCACAGCGGCTGCCTTAATGACGATATCCGCACCATCCCACTCCTGGGATACCGCCTCATACATGTCCTGTGCAGACTGTACGGGGATGATTTGTACATTTTCTGGCGGCTGTGCCTGTGTACTACCCATAACAAGCTTCACATCAGCCCCAAGATCACGCGCAGCAGCGGCGATGGCAAACCCCATTTTCCCAGATGAATCATTCGTAATATAACGAACTGGATCAATGCGCTCGATCGTACCGCCAGCGGTAACCACAACCTTTTTGCCTTTTAAAAGCGTATTCTGCACCGAAACCCCGCTTTGCATAGACTCCTGAATCCCTTCCTGTGCACCACCTAGTGCAAAAGCTTCAACTAGAGCCGGTTCTGAACGTTTCCATGATACCTCATCACGCTGTGCAAAAAAACGCTCCACCACATCCACAATGGTTTCCGGTTCTTCCAAACGCCCCTTGCCTACATAGCCGCAGGCCAGAAGTCCTTCACCCGGTTCAATCATTAATGTACCCCGTTCAGCCAGCAGATTCATGTTGTGTTTCACCGCCGGATGATCATACATATGCACATTCATGGCAGGAGCAATCATCACTGGTGCAGTAGTAGCAAGCAGGGTCGTAGTGAGCATATCGTCAGCCATCCCGTGTGCCATTTTGGCAATGACATTCGCTGTTGCCGGAGCGACCAGCACCAAATCAGCCATGTCTGCGAGATTGATATGAGAAACCACCGCTGGCTCACGTTCATCAAATGTATCTGTATATACTGCGTTTCGGGTCAACGTTTGCAGCGTTAATTCGGTAATAAACTGTGTCGCCGAAGCGGTCATAATGACATGAACATCCGCTCCCTTTTGCACCAGTTTGCTGCATAATGTTGCTGCTTTATAAGCTGCTATGCCCCCTGTTACGCCAAGCACGATTTTTTTACCGTTCAACATGTTCAATATCCCCCGATAATGTTAAGACATCAATACAAGTATAAATACGAGGGCGTGTCTGAAAACGCTGAGGGGAGCAGATTTTGCTGAATTTTCGTTCCAAGCCAGGAAGTTTTCCACAGGCGTGCCGGGGCACGTCAAGGGAAACTGACGCAGCAGGGGGCGAAAAGGCGGTAAAAGATGCACTTCAGTAGGTTTCAAGACACGTCCTAGTTCATCAATCTGATCAAGGCTTATTCGTAAAAAAATAACAACCTTTCGGTTGTCAAAATGATTCGGCTATCGCCGTATGCAGTTGAAGAGCAGCCCTGGGGCCTACTCTTCTTCTTCGTCCTGCCCTTTGATCACAACAAGAAGATCACCATAAATCTCTTCCAAAGCAACGCCAACCTGTTTATGGGACTTTGCGTTTCTCAGCTCTGTTTTTTCGCCTTCGCGAAGCTGTCTCGCACGGCGGGAAGCAGCAACAACCAGGGAATACTTGCTGTCAACTTTGTTCATCATTTCATCAATTGAAGGATACAGCATATTAACAAAACACCTCTTTGCTTTAATATAATCACAAGTTGCCGCCGGACAGAACCTTTATGTTGCGTGTCCTCACGTACAAGCAGTAGTCCGGAATGAACCTCAACCTTAACATGATATGACAACTGCCCCATGAATATCGCTGTATGCGGCGGCAAAAGGAATTATTTATTGATCTTACAATGTTCGGCGATAATGATGCTTTCTATTCGTTTGCAAGCCGAATCGATCTCATCATTGACCACAGCATAGTCATAATGCTCGAGCAGATTGATCTCATCGACTGCTACAGACATCCGGTGATCAATCGTCGCTTGACTTTCCGTGCCCCGTCCTTGAATACGATCCTTCAACTCGTCCAAAGAAGGAGGAAGCAGGAAGACGAAAATCCCCTCAGGGAATTTCTCCTTCACTTTAAGTGCACCCTGAACCTCAATCTCCAGAATAATATCTCTGCCTTCGTTGATCGTTCTCTCCACAAAATCACGCGGAGTACCGTAATAATTGCCCACATACTCTGCATGTTCCAGCAGTTGATCCTCGGCTATCATTCTCAGAAACTCATCATGAGAGTGAAAAAAATAGTTCACTCCATGCTCTTCACCCAAACGTGGCTGACGAGTGGTTGCTGAGACCGAATAAGTCAAATTCGGCACCCGTTGGCGCAACGCACTGCATACTGTACCCTTCCCGACCCCGGATGGGCCGGACAACACTATCAGTAATCCCTTAGACATATTACACTCCATTTTATTCGTCGTTATCATCATCTTTCGAGGAAAGACGATGGGCGACCGTTTCAGGCTGAACAGCAGACAGAATAACATGATCACTATCCGTAATAATTACGGCACGTGTACGTCTTCCATACGTTGCATCGATCAGCATGTGACGATCTCTAGCCTCTTGTATAATTCTCTTGATCGGCGCCGATTCCGGACTCACGATGGATATAATCCGGTTCGCCGATACGATGTTACCGAATCCAATGTTAATGAGTTTGATTGCCATAATCAGGTTCTTCCCCCTATACATGCGACTCTTTTGCCGAAATTCAGCCGTTCATTCGATGTTCGCCGCTTGCTCACGAATCTTCTCCAGCTCCGCTTTCATCTCGACAACACGGTTCACCAGAGCCAAGTGGTTGGCTTTTGATCCAATCGTATTAACCTCACGATTCATCTCCTGAATCAGAAAGTCCAACTTGCGGCCTACCGCTTCCTCGCTCTTTAACAACTCTCTGCATTGTCCAAAGTGGCTAAGTAAACGCGTAAGCTCCTCTTCAATGTTGGAACGATCAGCAAAGACTGCGATTTCCATACCCAATTTATGCTCATCAAAAGGGAAAGAGCCGTCTTCCTGCAACTCCGTCAGACGCTGTTTCAACTTGTTGCGGTAATCGCTCACCACAGTGGGTGCAAGTGCAAGCATCTCGGTGTGCAGTAACTCCAGACGGGTGATCCGCCGCTCCAGATCATTGGCCAGATGAAGACCTTCACGAGCGCGCATCTGCTCCAAGCTGGACAGAGCTTCGTTCAATCCGGCCTGCAGAACCTGCTCCCACTCGTCTTTTTGTTCCTCCTGAACGGGACTTGTCCCATCCGGATGAACCATGACATCCGGCAGACCCAGCATATCCACAATACTCGGCTTACCCTGCATTCCAAATTGAGACTCAAGTTGCTCTGCAGCCTGCAGATAGGCCCTGACCGCCTGCTCATTCAGAACAGCGGGGAGAGCCTGGTCTTCCTCTTTTTCTTTCATTACATAAACATCAATCCGCCCACGTTTCAAGCGGCTCTGTACGATCTTTCTCAAACCATCTTCATAATACGTCCACTCTCTTGGCAGACGCATCATCACTTCGCAATAACGATGATTGACTGATTTGATCTCCAATTGTACCTTGTAGCCGCCAAAATGAAAGGCGGATTGACCGTATCCGGTCATACTGAATGACATCGGCATCACATCCGTTTTACTATTGTAATTGATTATTAGGGTTGAAACAAGTAGGACATTGATGCTCCGACTTCTCCCAGACGTATTGAGTCAGTTCAGCTGTCATGCCATAGAACATAAACGGAGTCATCAGATAGATGCCTTTGAAGTGCTCTGTAGCTGCATCCAGCAGCTCTTTCGCAATCGTTACCCCCATGGCACGCCCTTCTTCACCTTCCAGCCCTGCCATCCGTGAACGCACTTCATCGGAAAGCTGGATACCTGGAACCTCATTGTGCAGATACTCTGCATTTCGGCCGCTTGCGAGTGGCATAATACCGACAAAAATAGGAATATCAAGATGTTTGGTTGCCTCACGCATCGCAACGATCAATTGCGGATCATATACTGGCTGAGTCATAATATAGTCTGCCCCGGAGGCAATTTTCTTCTCAAGCCTTTGTACCGCTTTGTCCAGATGTTTCACGTTCGGGTTGAAGGCCGCTCCAATAACAAAGCCGGCTTTCTGTTTCAACGGTTTACCCGAAAAGGCTACACCATCATTGAGCTGTTTAATCATTCGTATGATTTCAAACGACGTCAGATCGTACACAGAGCTTGAACCAGGCAAGTCACCAAACCTCGCAGGGTCCCCTGTAACGGCAAGCACATGGTTAATGCCGAGTGCGTCAAATCCCATCATATGGGACTGAGTTCCGATCAAGTTACGGTCACGGCAGGCGATATGCACAAGCGCACGAAGTCCTGTGCGATCCTGCACCAGATGTCCGAGTGCCATATTACTCATACGTGTTACAGCAAGGGAGTTGTCTGCAAGCGTCAGGGCATCCGCTCCAGCCGCCTTCAGTGTTTCGGCCCCCTTCATAAATTTAGCAATATCCAGATCACGCGGGGGATCAAGCTCTACAATGACCGTGTGGCGTTGTTTGACCAGATCAACAATCGTCGGCTGGCCTCCTCGTCCTGCGCGTTCGTCCACATTCTCATGAAGTACAATGCGTGACGTAATCTCGGCAGGATCAGGTTCAGCAATCGGCTGAGGTACGTAATCCGCAAGCGCTTGTTTAATCGCAGTGATATGATCCGGCGTTGTACCGCAGCAACCGCCGATGATGCGAGCACCAAGATCTGCGAACTGAACTGCCGTTTGCCCAAAGTACTCTGGAGTTGCACCGTATCGGAATTGACCATCTACATAGTCCGCTGCACCCGCATTCGGATATACGGACATCGGAACACCGACGCGTCCAGCAACGGTTTCCATTGCGCGCATGATCCCGTTCGGACCGGACCTGCAATTGAAACCGATGACGTCAGCACCCTGTTCGCGCATGATACGAAATGCTTCGGGCATCGTGTAACCGTCCAGCGTATGGCCTACATCCTCTACCGCGAATTGTCCAATCACAGGCAGGTCGCTCAACTTGCGTGCCTGCAAAAGAGCGATATCCATCTCTTCAATATCATAGAACGTTTCAAGCAGAATGCCGTCAACACCTTCGTCTAGTAACGCAAAAATCTGCTGTTGATAGAAGCGTTTCAATTCACTAGTAGACACGTTTGTCCGTTTTCCACCGCGAATCGAACCTACTGCACCAAGAACGTAGTTCTCTGTCCCTGCCACTTCTTTCGCGATGCGTACGCCCGCACGGTTCACGTCCTCCACCTTGGACTCTAGTCCAAATTTGGACAATTTGTCAAAGTTGGCCGAGTACGTATTTGTCTCGAATATATCCGTGCCTGCATCACGGTAACGGCGATGTACATCAGCCACAACTTCAGGTGAAATCAAGTTCAACTCTTCATAAGATATCCCTACCGGAAATCCCATTTGATATAGAAATGTCCCCATCGCCCCATCCCCAACAAGAACACGTTGCTTCATCGCTGTACGTAAATCTGCCTTCATCCCATTTCCCCCCGCCTGACTGTGATCGTTTTCATACTAATGTAACACAAAAAATGCTTAAAAACGAAGAAAAACACAGGTAGTTACTGTATGTCCGTCTCCAGTGGACATTCCTCCGAAATATGTACTGAATTTGTCCTTAATGACCGGACAGCTTGTAAAAACAACTTGTCTACTTTGGATAAAAAAGAGGCCCGTAGGCCTCTTTCGTGTAATCTTCTACTTTTCATGAAATTATGAGGTGACTCCTTTGAAAACAACTTCGGCTGGTCCCGTCATATAAACGTGGTTATCCGCCTCATTCCACTCAATGTTCAGATCCCCGCCTTTAAGGCTGATCACAGCTGTACGATCGGTATGACCATTTAGCACAGAAGATACCAGTGTTGCACAAGCTCCTGTTCCGCAGGCCAGTGTCGGGCCAGCCCCGCGCTCCCATACACGCATGTCTACATATCCGCGGTCACGTACCGTCGCGAATTCAACATTGATTTTTTTTGGAAACATCGGATGCACCTCAAGTAATGGCCCCCATGTTGTAAGATCAAAGTTCACCGCATCATCGACATAGATGACCGCGTGAGGGTTGCCCATAGACACCGCTGTAAATTTGAATGCATGTCCATTCGCTTCAATGTTATGATTGACCACCGGATTCGCATCTACTGTTGTAGGTACTTGAAGGCCATCCAGAATCGGCTCGCCCATGTCTACCCGAACCGTCTCCACTTTGCCATCCCGGATATTAAGAGTTACAGGTTGAACACCTGCACCAATCGTCTCAATCGTAATCTGTTCGCGGTCAACATGCCCATGGTCATACACATACTTGGACACACAACGGATCGCGTTGCCGCATTGCTCCGCTTCCGAACCGTCCGAGTTCATGATACGCATCTGAAAATCCGCCTTCTCTGAAGGCAGTATATAAACCAGACCGTCTGCGCCGATGCCGAAGAATCGATTGCACCATTTTACCGCAAGTTCAGCAGCATCCGCCGGAAGCTGTTTTTCACCAAATACAACGATAAAGTCGTTGCCTAGTCCGTGCATTTTCGTAAATTCCATAATCTAGCCCACTCCTTTTGGCAGTCCGCGGCCAAGCTTTATAGTTTATTTATAGCTAATCTTCATATCATGCGTACAAAGCATACAAAAAAAGCTATCCTGCAAAATATCAAAGCCTTCGCTTTGAATCATTTTGAGGATAGCATATCGAAACGGGATATTAAAAGGTATTGATTTTATGCTGAAAACTTTGTACTTTTCGGTACGAAGCGTCCAGAACCGCCCATGCGGCGGCGATTCCGGCGACCACCCCAGACACTGCCAGCGCCCATAAGGAATGTTGGAATGCCTGCTGCTACGATACAAATGGCCCATTCGCGCAGACCGAGAGGTACCGTTTTGAAGATGGGTTGCAACGGCTCTACATACATTACCACCAGCATCAGCACAACCGATGAAATGACAGCCAGAACGAGATATTTATTTTGCAACGGATTGCGGTGGAAGATCGAACGGGAACTACGGCAGTCAAACACATGAATCAACTGGGCAAGCACCAATGTAGCAAAAGCGACGGACTGAGCTTTGATCAGCTGACCAGGATGATCCGGAGCGGCCTGAAGTGTCAACCAGAAGGCACCGAGCGTACATAGTCCGATCAGTACACCGCGGCTAATGATTTTCCAGCCCAGCCTGCGGGCGAAAATATTTTCCTTTGCGCCGCGAGGTTTGTGCTCCATCAAATCTTTTTCCGCCTGATCCACCCCGAGCGCCATCGCTGGCAAACCATCGGTTACCAGGTTTACCCATAGAATCTGGATCGGCACGAGCGGCAACGGCAAGCCCATCATCATGGCAAAGAACATCGTTAAAATCTCGCCAACATTGGAAGCCAGCAAATAACGGATAAACTTGCGAATGTTCTCATAGATGTTACGCCCTTCTTCAATAGCCGCCACAATGGTGGAGAAATTATCGTCACTCAAAATGAGAGATGAAGCTTCCTTCGTCACATCGGTTCCCGTGATGCCCATGGCAATCCCGATATCTGCAGCCTTGATCGCAGGTGCATCGTTCACACCATCTCCGGTCATCGCGACAACGTGTCCTTTGCGCTGCAACGATTTGACAATACGCAATTTGTGCTCAGGCGAGACTCTGGAAAACACATAGATATCATTGACCGTTTTATCCAATTGTTCATCCGTCATACCTGCCAGCTGCTGCCCGCTTAACGATGCTCCCCCGCGCGGGAGAATACCAAGCTGATGAGCGATCGCTTCCGCCGTTGTTCCATGATCTCCCGTGATCATCACTGTCCGGATGCCCGCTTTGCGGCATGTCGCAATGGCATCACGAACTTCACGGCGAGGCGGATCGATCATGCCAGCAAGCCCAACAAATACAAGCTGGCTTTCAGCTGCATGCTCGTCAGCGACATGTTCCTTCGGCTTGACTTCACGGTAGGCCATACCAAGAACTCGCAGGGCATTACCAGCCATACTTTCGTTGGCAGCCATCACTTTCTGGCGCAGTGTACCGGTGAACGGAACCACTTTGCCTTCCCACAAAATATAACTGCAATGCTCAATCAGTACATCAGGTGCCCCTTTGGTATACACCATACGCCCACCTTGATGTTTGATCATAACGGACATCCGCTTCCGCTCGGAGTCGAACGGGAATTCCTGCTCCCGGTCATACAATTCCTTGAGTCCTGCTGGAGCAAGGCCCATTTTAGAAGCCATGGCTACCAGTGCACCCTCTGTCGGGTCCCCTTTTAACTCCCAGAGCACTTGGTTAGCACTAACTTGTTCCTCCTCCTGCTGGCCGTTCTTCCGGCCTTTCTTGCTCTCTTTTTTGGACTCCTTGCTCTTTTTCTTGCTGGCTGGATCGTTTACAATCGTCTCGACAATACTGGCATTGTTACAAAGTGCACTGATCTGTAGCATTCTTCGTAAGGACTGGTCATTTTTCAGTTCAATTATTCGGTCATTTTCCAACATGTGACCTTCTGGTGCATAACCATCTCCTGTGACCTTAATACTGCGCCCTTCAAGCCACACGTTCGTTACTGTCATTTTGTTCTGTGTCAGTGTACCTGTCTTATCCGAACAGATCACCGAAGCGCAGCCTAATGTTTCTACGGATGGCAGTTTACGTACGATGGCCTTACGTTTGATCATCCGCTGTACACCTAACGCCAGCGCAATCGTAACGATAGCGGGTAATCCTTCCGGTATGGCTGCCACGGCGAGACTGACACCTGCCAGGAACATGCCTACTGCGGGTTGTCCATGCAGGATACCTGCGACTACGACCATCACTGTTAATCCCAGTGCAACAAAGATTAAAATTTTGCCTAACTGCTCCAGTCTGTGCTGTAGGGGGGTCTCCTGCTCCTCCGTATTTTGGATCAGATCAGCGATTTTGCCCATCTCGGTATCCATACCCGTCCGAATGACAACACCTTTGGCTGTCCCCCTGGTGACCATAGTGCCCATAAAACCGATATTTTTCTGATCTCCTAAAGGAACATCGTCACTGGCAATAGGTCTGCAATGTTTGCTGACAGGCACCGATTCCCCGGTGAGTGCCGACTCCTCTACATCGAGGCTATTGGTTTCCAGCCAGCGCACATCAGCAGGAATGCGGTCACCACTTTCCACCATGATAATATCTCCCGGCACCAATTGCTTGGCCGCAAGGTGTACCTCCTGTCCCGACCTGAGCACTTTGGCGGCAGGAGCCGACAACTGCTTCAGTGCCCGAAGAGAACGTTCCGCCCGGAACTCCTGTACAAATCCCAAAATAGCATTCAGAACAATAATTGCCACAATCGTTACCGCATCCAGATACTCTCCAAGTAAACCGGATACCAGCGTCGCTCCCATGAGAACTAACACCATGAAGTCCTTAAACTGATTCAGCAACAGGGTGATCGGGGATATTCGCTGTCCTTCACTCAGTTCATTTGAACCAGCAATTTTCCGTTTCTCTGCTGCCGCTTCGTCCGTCAACCCTTCCTGCGGGCTCACGCCGAGAGTTTCACGAAGCTCTTCGTCGTTTAGTTGATGCCACTTGGTATGTTCCATGCTCCAAAATTCCCTCCCAGTTCTATTTCATCTGCAATGCAAGCTCACATGTTTCACCGGCATGTTGCTAGGGCAGGCTGTACACTATGCCGGACAAACTACCTGCTCTATATGTATTCGGATAGGTCCGTGAATAGCACCCGGAAGCTGAATCCTTTCCCTCATGGGCAGAATAAGCTAAAATAAAGGTCTGCGATGATTACTGCGCAACTCCGTATTTGGAAAAATGCAGTCAGCCATCGTTATAACAAATGTTATTACATATGCTGCGGTTGCCTGTGAACCGTTATAGATGAAGCATTCTGCATGAATTCATGGAGATGCTAGATAGAGAGGAAGTGGACAATATGGCACTTGACGGTATTGTGACCCGAGCCATCGTACATGAGCTGCAAGGCTGTATCGGAGGACGTATTAGCAAAATTCATCAGCCTAACGGCCATGATGTGGTGCTCACCCTGCGCGCTCAGCGCGGCAACAGCAAGTTGCTTGTCTCGGCAAGTCCGACGTATCCGCGTGTACATTTTACTGAGAAAACATTTTTGAATCCTACAGAAGCTCCTATGTTCTGTATGCTCATGCGCAAGCACTGCGAAGGGGCTATCATTGAGAATATCCGTCAGATCGGGATGGAACGGATTATTCATATCGATGTGCGGCAGCGGGACGAGCTTGGTGATGTTTCGGTCAAACGAATCATTATCGAACTGATGGGACGTCACAGTAATATCATTTTGCTGGACCCTGCGACGGACACTATATTGGACGGTATCCACCATGTTACGCCTTCCATCAGTAGTTACCGTGTGATCATGCCGGGCTTTTCCTACACTGCACCGCCAGAGCAACATAAAATCAATCCGCTAGAGGTATCCAAAAACGAGTTTGAGCAGAAGGTTGCTGCTGCAGTAAGTGTAGATGCAAACGAAAATGAAGCTGAATCACAAACAGAACCAATAAAAACGGCTATTGAAACAAAAGCAGACGCCTCACGCTGGCTGGTCCAGGCATTTAGTGGGATGAGTCCGCTGATTGCAGGTGAAATTGCAACTCGAACCGTTTCCGATTCAGATCATATGGAGGCAGGAGAACTTTGGACTGCTTTTGAGTCAGTCATCGAATCTGTAAAAGAACACCAGTACACCCCTGTAACAGGGCTGAACGCCAAAGGCAAAATGATCTTTTCTGCTGTTCGACTTCAGAGCATTCAGGATCAGGAAAAGACGTACGATACAATGAGCAAATGTATGGAGGATTACTACGGGGACAAGGCCGAGCGGGATACAGTTAAACAAAGAGTAAGCGATCTGCTTCGGTTCCTGCAGAATGAGCGCAGCAAAAACATTAAAAAGCTCGATAACCTCAATAAAGACTTGCTTGAAGCCGACGATGCGGACAAATACAGACTTTGGGGCGAGCTGTTATTCGCATCCCTGCACTTGGTCAACAAAGGTGATAAGAGTGTAGAGTTGGTTAACTTTTACGATGAAGATCAGAGCAACATTACGATTCAGCTTGATCCACTGCTTACACCATCGGATAATGCACAGCGTTACTTCAAGCGTTATAACAAATACAAAAACAGTCTGGCTGTCATTCACGAGCAACTTGGCAAGACGAAGGATGAAATTGCCTATCTGGATAATCTGCTGCAACAGTTGTCCATCGCCTCCATGAACGATATCGAAGAAATTCGAGACGAACTTGTACAGCAAGGTTATCTGCGTGATCGCAACAAAAAAGGCAAGAAAAAGAAAAAAAATGATCGTCCAACTGTGCATCGGTTCACTTCATCAGAGGGGATTGACATTTTGGTCGGCAAAAACAATCTACAGAACGAGTATGTGACCAATCGTCTGGCATCAGCGAATGACACTTGGCTGCATACCAAGGACATTCCAGGTTCCCATGTCGTTATTCGCAGCACTGATTTTGGTGAAGCTACACTGGAGGAAGCCGCACAGCTTGCAGCCTACTTCAGCCAAGCGAAGGAATCAAGCAGCGTGCCTGTGGATTACACGTATATTCGTCACGTTCGCAAACCAAGTGGTGCGAAGCCTGGCTTTGTCATATACGACCATCAGAAAACTCTGTTTGTAACACCAAATGATGAATTAATTAAAAGCTTACCGTCCACGATAAAAAATGGATAAGCCACGTAGTTCATCGAATGAGATGTAACGATAACCTGAAAATCCCCTGCCAGCAAGGCTGAGGGGATTTTTCAGGTTGTCATATATGTTTAGAAAAGCACTACATGTCACTCAATTTATTAATTCCTGATTGTATATTTATTCATTAAAATGTATACTAATACCTTATTGATTCAATGAATACATAAATAAAGGATGTGTATTATGCCGATTCATATTAGAGAAACTCGCTCAGATGATCTGAAACCACTGACAGCATTGATGCATGACTATGTCGTAGGTTTCTACAATAATCCGTGGCCCGGTGACCAAGCAATCCAACTTTTGATTAACAACTTGCTGGAGCAGCAGATCGGCGCTCAATTTGTAGCAGAAAAGGACGGAAAGTTGATCGGATTCGCTACTTTGTTCTTCACCTACAGTACGATGAAAGCAGAACGTGTAACGATTATGAACGACCTTTTTGTCACGGAAGCATTCAGAGAAGGAGAAACCGAATCCCATTTATTCGCACGCTGTCAGCAATATACGCATGAACATGGATGTGCGTATATGTCATGGATTACAGCCGTGACTAACGAGCGTGCGCAACAATTATTTGATCGGCTTGGAGCTAAACGTGGCAATTGGGTTAACTATTCAATTCAAGGATAAACACCTACTAATGATGTTACCTCTTGCTGTGTGCAGCCGCCCGCAGTTTTTCGAGCACATCAAAAGGTACCGTCTTGCTACCCAAATCTCCATGAAAAACAACACCTTGTCGTTCGCCATGGTAATCTGAACCACCTGTCACAATGAGATCATATTCCCTGGCCATCTCAGCAAATCTGCATTCCTCTTCCGGTCCATGGTCTGAATGAAATACCTCTATGCCATCCGGAAGGGATGCTGCGATAATTCGGCGTACTAATTCATCATCATTATAAAGACCTGGATGTGCAATTACCGCAGCACCTCCCGCTGCTCTAATCCACTTGCAGGCATCCTCGGGGGTAACTCGGGGGACGGATACGAATCCAGGCTTGCCTTCAGCAAGATATTGATCAAATGCATCTCGCATGTCGGTAGCGTATCCCTTTTTCACCAGTACATCAGCCATATGAGGTCTACCAATACTTTCATCCGGCTCTAATGCTCGCCCCAGTCCATCCAATACTTCTTGCCAGGTTATATCCACGCCAAGTTGCTGGAGCTTGCCAATAATCAGATGATTGCGTTCCTCCCGCGCTTCTCTCAATCCCCGCAACCGTTGCAGAAATAACTCATCCTCCGTGTTCACGTAATAACCGAGCACATGAATATCTTTACCACCCGCCCGCGTGCTGATCTCAACTCCAGCTATAACATCAATATCGTACTCTTTTCCTGCTCGCTGCGCTTCGGCTACACCAGCTACCGTATCATGATCCGTTAAGGCTACTGCAGTCAGTCCTCTCTTTTTTGCAAGCTTCACGTTATCAGCGGGTGGTTGCATCCCATCTGAAGCCTGACTATGCGTATGAAGATCACAGCGTCCTTGATGCTGATTCATTGGCTACCCTTCCTCTCCGATTGATGTTTTACAGCGCCTGATCCTTAAGGCTGTTCTCCCTGCTCGTGCTCCTGTTGACGCAAATACCCCAAAAAGGCAACAGCCGACAAGGGCAACAAAGACGACTTAAGGTGAATGGCATAAAACTGCCGTTTGAATTCAAGCCCGCGAATATCCACAATATGTACAAGCCCCAGTGCCAGCTCATGCTGCACGGACGAAGGAGACAACATCGTAATACCCACGCCAGCCTCTACAGCCGATTTGACCGCACCTGTACTCCCAAGCTCCATGACCACATTCATGTCACTCGGATCTATTTTTTTCTTTTGCAGTTGACCTTCCATCACCTGGCGAGTACCTGAACCTTCCTCACGCAGCACGAAGGGGTAGTTCATAACCTCTTCCAGGTTGACTTTCCCGCGTCCTGCTAGATCATGCCCTGCTGGTACAATGAGTTTCAGTTCGTCCTGCATCACAGGTTCGACGATCATATCCGGGTGATTTACCGGTGCTTCAATTAATCCAAAATTCAACTGGTGCTTCAAAATTTCATCCATGATCTGGGTGGTATTCATCACTTTCATCACAATCGAGATATCGGGGTACTGCTTTGCAAAAGGCCCAAGCATACGTGGCAACACATATTCACCAATGGTCAGGCTTGCTCCAAGTTGCAATCTTCCCTGCAATTTCTGCGTAAAAGCAGACATAGCTTCATCTGTCTGACGAACCAGTTCTACACTTCGCTTGGCGTGAGGCAGTAACGTCCTTCCTGCCTCCGACAATTCTATTTTTTTGGTAGAACGAAGCAGCAGTTTAGTTCCAAAATAGTCCTCGAGCGATTGGATCTGCATCGTCACGGCCGGTTGTGTCATATGTAACGCCTGAGCAGCTGCGGAAAAACTCCCCTTTTCCGCTACCGTATAAAAAATGTGCAACTGATGAAAATTCATATCTTCGCCCCTCTTCTATTACACTTACTATATTGTATCCGATTTCCAGTCTTGCAACAAAAAAAAGCATGCAGCTTGTCTGCATGCGTTAGTACAAATCATTCTTCACATCTCATCCATAAATTTTTATGATTGCAATTTCAAATCTGTTTCATCATCTATGCTTCCGGCTATTTTTGACCAGCGTCATTCTTCTGGAATGCCTCAGCCAAGAATAATATGACTTCAGATCTCTCAGTTCAATCGTCTCCGACATACGTCCCAAAAACGTCACTACAATCATTTTGTGCAGCGGATTGCCTGTAATGTCATATTCTCCTTCAAGCTCGGAAAACTCAGCAACCACCACCAGATCATCGTCAATCAGGTAAACATCCTGCTCATTGCGGTAATATGGTGTTACCCTGTCCTGCTTCAGACACTCCCATAACCAAGCCGCAATATGGTCATCATCACTACGTGCAGGCTCAATACGGTCTGCATACCGCATCTTTGCATGATGGGTAATGACGATGTCAGCTACTTTCTTGTCTCCGAGAGCCACAAAAAACGGCTCGTAGGTGCTCCAACGTTGCATCACCTTATCACGCATGGGAATCACTCTCCACCAGATAGGACTTTCTATCTATTTATTACCCAATATATTACAACATTAGTCCCGTAACAACAAGGCGTAAGTTTAACTTTTTTCGCAAAAGGCCATTTATTCTTATTTTAGAAAAGAGCGACCCCGCGGGTCCCTCCTATGTTCCCTGCTATATTCCGTAAAAACTTGTTTTGTCCGCTGTTTTGCTAGCATACTCGGTTTTAATTTCGTTTCGATAGGAGCGCTCGATTTTGCGTACATAGGAAAGCCGCTTTACGTTTTTCATCGTATCGTCAGCCCGTTCTGCATTAACATACATAACAACATAATGCATACGGCGGGAGATATAATGCACGGTACCATATTTTTCGAGATTGCGGGCCGCTTTCAAATCACTGACCCAAATAATAAATCCTGTTCTTTCCGCAAACACCATCGTTCCCCGCCCTTCTATAAATGGAGACCGGCCCTCGAAAGGCCCGGTCTGTTCAACGTCTAAAATACTATGATGTAAATGTCTTCGGGTTTAACTGCACCCACATTTGCCGCCGCTGCCACAGCCGCCTTTAGGATTCGGGTCGTTACTTGGCACCTTAATGGTGGTCGATACAGCAAAAGCAATGGTCTCGGACATTTGGAACAACATCTCATCCAATGCTTGCTCAGCCTGCTTGAAACGAATCACGGCTTCAAAGGATTCCAGTTCTTTCTCCAGCGCTTTCACCTGATCCTTCGCTGCGTGGTAGTCTGGATGAAAGTGACCAAAGCGCTGTGTTTCTTCGAAAAGCTCTTTCTTGGCATTTAATCTCCGGATACCCTCTTGAATCTCAGAACTTGTTTCGACTTGCTGCTTCCAATATAAATAATCCGATACTTCGGCAGATTGGTTAATCATGTCGCCCAGTTCATATGCGCCCGTTAACACTTGGGCCATATCGACCGTGTTTATTTCCGCTACGCTCATGAATTATTCATCCTATCTATATATAAAGTTCTACTTAACGTAGACTACTTCATCATAGCATATCCAAGAAAGGTTAAGAAGAGTTTTTCCTCTACACTAGACATCATCCGGTAGAATAAGACGTATTGAATCCCAGCCTTCCGGGGAAAATGTTCGCCATTCCGTACGTGATTCAGCTTCGCTCGAATCCAGAATACGCCATCCTTCCAGCATCCACCGCTCATGTCCTTCCACCTGATGTGGAATCAGAACAAACGTATCCTCACCCTTTTGAATTCCTAATTTTACTTGCCAGTCAATGGCTTGGATTGCAATTTGGCGCGCTGTCGAATGGTGATACTTTCTCCATTCCCTGTGCCAAGTCTCAGGTACATTAGCCTTCCTCTCGTTCCATGCCAATTTTTCGTTCATTTCATGGCCCAAGTCATTCTCTGCGTCATCGTGGTTCGCCGTTATGCCAGACATAAACGGTATTTGCAGTAATCCTTGAGTCTCACCGTTGTAAAAGAAGGGGAAATGATGCTTCGATCCTCTGTTACTTTCACTTTCCCGCTGTTCAGGGTGACCAGGATTCTCACCACCTACCAGAATATCTTGCATCTGTATGCGCTCAGAGGTTCCGAGGACTCCTATAGTCTCTACTTCTACGACCTGTTCTTGCTCCTCTGGATGGGAACCTTCGCTATCCAAGAGTAAAGTAAAGAGTGACTGCTTATCTTGAACAAGCTCGCCGACTGTTGCCCAGTCCTTCAAGGTAGCAAATACGTGGTCGGGGAGTTCACCCTGTCCATGTCTCTGTAAAAAATCAGCGATGTCCACCCACTTCAATCCACTCGCAGCAGCGATTTCCATTCGTTCTTTGGTTAAACGATAGATTGACATGTGGTCGCGTGTGATCCGTTCACAGTATTGCTCAAGTCTCCAGCAGACTTCAGCTGGCACATCGGGCGGCACCATAACTTCAAAATCTGGCTGTACATAAAACTTGCCTGATTGTATCTCCTCCTGCTTGTGTAGACTATCTATAAGATGAACACCACAATCCGCTCCCCTATTCAAGAATTCGATTGGATGGATCAACCAGCGAAATACCACCTCTTCATTCTCATTCTTACCGATCTCACCAAACCCCCAGCCAGCTAAAGCATGTAACCAGCCTTGAAACGCTGCATTACTTCCACATAGTACACGGCACCATTGATTCACTCCAGGAGCAAGTACCGCGAGCTGATATCGAAAATGCTGCATCTCTGATCCAGACACCCCGTATCGCTCCATGCATACTCTAAACACTTCACCATGCATCTCGAACCAGGACAACTTGATCCACTGTTGCAATTTATTTTGCCTGATTTCGAAACCTCGATCGGTTTGTTGCACCAAATTTAAGCAAAGCAGCATATCCAGCAGAATAACCACATGCACCGGATATCGCCCCTTATGTTCGTAGATCATCTCCAATGGTTCAAAATCCTCTTGTGACATGATCGTTAATGTGCTTAACTTTTGTACCGTTCTCTTATGTATCGTACCTTTGCCAGTGACAGGCAGGCCTTCTTTATCAATCCAAGCAAGAAGATGAAGTAATTCCCCTGCGATATGCGGTTTACCTTCCTTTATAACACCTCGAACAGAACCGGCCATCGGTTCAACGGTGCAGTCTACACGGCCTGTATACGCTAAGGTCAACATGGCCAGATGACATTCAGGGATATGAAAAGAGCATTCTCCCCAGCTTTTATATACGGATTTAATCCATTGTTTACGCCGCAACATGGCAAAAGCTAGCTTCGCTTCAGCTCCACTTAATCCTTCCTTAGCCCACACGTCCGAAGGCAGAAGAGAAGAGAACGTTTGACCCGCATATTTGTGAAAAAGAGCACCAAGCACCCGTTGCTCTGCTGACGTAAGTTCAGACCAACTTGCCAGATCAAACAACTTTTTCGATTGCATCGATTTCTCCACTTCAAACTCCAGATCAGACATCCGCATTTTCCTTCCCCTTCTGCAACATGTTAATGAATCTGTTCCTGCTCATGTACAATGTCATATTCGTACCCCTGCTCTACCAAAAACATCTGGCGATTTAACGCAAAATCCTGTTCCTTGCTATTTTCGGAAACCAGTGCATAGAAATAAGCTTTGTTCTCACCTGCTTTGGGACGTAAAATCCTTCCAAGCCGCTGGGCCTCTTCCTGCCTTGAACCAAAGCTGCCAGAGATTTCGAGGGCTACCGCAGCATCCGGCAAGTCAATCGCAAAATTGGCAACCTTGGACACAACAATCGTACGAATTTCGCCCTTTCTAAAAGCAGAAAACCAGTGAATGCGCTCCTGTTGTGACATCGATCCAGAGATTAGTGGTGCATCAATTTCCCGGGCAATCATCTCAAGCTGGTCAAGATATTGCCCAATGACAAGTGTCGGTAAATTTTGATGTCGTTCCAGTAAACGTTTTACAACCTTTAATTTCGCCGGATTTTCAGCTGCCAGCCGAAATTGATGTTTACCCTCGGCCTGCACATAAGTTGATCTTAATTCAGGCGACAAGGGTACCCTCACTTCCTTACACTTCACTTCAGCAATCCAGCCTTGCTGCTCCAGCTCTTTCCATGGCATATCATATAATTTGGGGCCGATCAGCGAGAACACATCCTGTTCACATCCATCTTCACGAACAAGCGTGGCGGTCAAACCCAGACGACGAGTGGCCTGAATGTCCGCAGTAGCCCGAAAAACCGGAGCTGGCAACAAATGCACTTCATCATAGATGATCAGCCCCCACTTTCTCTCATGTAAAAGATGAATGTGGGTGAAATCCGCATCTTTCGATTTGCGATGAGTCAAAATTTGATACGTTGCTACCGTCACCGGTTTCACCTGCTTTTTCTGCCCCGAATACTCTCCGATCTGTTCCGCAGTTATCGTTGTTTTATCCTGAATCTCCTGTATCCACTGCCGGACAGACGTTGTATTGGACGTTAAAATAAGACATTCACATTGCAACCGTTCCAGCACAGCCATGCCAATAATCGTTTTGCCCGCTCCGCAGGGTAGTACCAGAAGTCCGCTCCCCCCGGTGCCTTCGCCCTCTTGAAAAGCATCCACTGCCTTCTGCTGATAAGAACGTAGCGCAAATGTAGGTCGTCCTCCCTCTCCGCATCTGCTAGACATACTCGTCGTTGAATCATTAATATTAGACCTCCAGCCAAATGAAAGTTCGCTCCCTTTCCGATAACCGGCGTAATCCAATACAGGGTAACCAAGACGTGTCAGTTCTCTCTTCAGTAAACCACGCTTTTCCCCCGATAACACAAGCTCATGTTTGCTCATTCGCTCCATACGGAAAGCAGATATCGATTTGATGCCACTCAAATCATCCAGCAATTGTTCGTCTTCGCTAATTAGGCGCATTTTGGCATGGTCCGGCTCGGCATGCAGCTTTAATTTGCCGTATTGCTCCATTATTCTGAACACATCCTGAGTGAGAGCCGCGGGCACATTCCAGCGTGACACCTTCTCAAGACTCTTAATCACCCATTCTGGATTCCAGCCTAGTGCCGCTGCATTCCACAGCGATAAAGGGGTGATCCGATAGGTATGAAACGTTGCAGGTGTCTTTACGAGTTCGGCGTACATACCGAGCTCCGCTCTGGCTGTTTCAAACCCGGGATGCCCCACTTCGAGCAACACTGTGAAATCACGCTGTACAATGCACGCTCCCTGCGGATTGAACATCTCCATCTTTCCCACATCCCCATTCCTGATCTAGATCGTTCGAACAAAGATCTGACTCGTACACTCCGATCGCAAACTTCATTTCATTCACAACAAAAAAAGCATCCTGTCCATACCTTGGTATGTTCAGGATGCCCAACTACAGTTCTCAGCATTCAGCTGCGTAACCCTTCGCCATTGCCACAAACAGTTTTACCCCCGTCTGCATGGCGTCCTCGTCAAAATCAAACATCGGATGGTGATGTGGATACACCGCATTTTTCTCTGGATTACCTGCACCGACAAACATGAAACACCCCGGGACCATTTGCAAATAATACGCAAAGTCCTCTGCGGGCATCAGCATCGGAGAGTTTTGCACCCGATCCGGGCCAAATATCGCTGTTGCTTCATTGAAGAAACGTTCCGTCTCCTGCGCATCATTGATCACGGGCGGATATCCCATGATGTATTTCACCTGGGTTTCCGCACCATATGCAGCTCCTGTCTGAGCCACCATGGTAAGAACACGTTCTTTCATTCCTGTCCGCGTCTCTTCATCAAACGTTCGTACCGTGCCGCTGAGCTTGCACTGCTCTGCAATCACATTTTGCGCAGAACCGGCCTGCATCGTGCCAATCGTTAGTACTGCCGGACGCAACGGGTCGACGGACCGGCTAACGATAGTCTGAAGCTGCATCACAAGGGCGGAGCCCGCAACGACACTATCAACGGTAGCTTGTGGCATGCCGCCGTGACCACCTTTTCCCTTAATATCGATGTAAAAGTCATCTGCCGCAGCCATCATCGGTCCTGCTGTGCTTGCAACGACGCCAACGGGAATCGGCGTCCATAGATGAATGCCGTAGATAACGTCTACACCTTCCAGCGCTCCGTCTGCAATGACCTGAACAGCACCACCTGGCAACAACTCTTCCGCAGGCTGGAACAGAAAACGGATTTCGCCCCGCACTTCCTGCTTATGACGGCTGAAATAAAGCGCGGTTCCCAGCAACATCGAAATATGACCGTCGTGACCGCAAGCATGCATCGCCCCAGGTTGCTGTGAGGCATACTCCACATCTTTCTCGTCCTGAATCGGCAGCGCATCCATGTCAGCACGAAGCATGACGACAGGCCCTGGCCGTTCACCGCGAAGTATTCCAATCACCCCATGGCCGCCGATATGACGTTTCACCTCAATACCAAAGCTCTCCAGCATATCTGCTACAAAAGAAGATGTTTTCTCTTCATGAAAGGAAACTTCAGGATTGCGATGAAGGTGACGCCGCCATTCCACCATGTGGATCTGCAGATCTTCCCACCATATATTATTTGTCATGTAATCCCATCCTTTCGATCATCAGCAGGGCTTGTACATAGCCCCCAACCTTCCTCTTCAAACCTATTGCTGTATATTGTAACAGAATTACATGAAAACCGATACGAAAGGCCTTTAGAAAGCTTGCACGGGAAGGGGAAACATACTATCATGAACTAGAGAAACACACGAGAATTATACTCGGAAGCTTATGAGGAGGATCAAACGCTTATGATTTTTGAGAATACAGGCTTGGATGGCTTGAAGAGCGACTTGGCATACCTGGATGAGAGCGCCGAGAAAGTCGGATTTGTCCGGTGGCAATGGGAATATTACCGTGCTACATATGACTACAAAATCGAAGATGAACAAACCAACTCAGAATACTTTGTACGCATTAATACGCGCGCGGTAGAAGGCAAACTGGAGAAACCCGATACGGTTCTGGCCGTTGAAGCCGTTTATCTGGGCAAAGCTACTTTTCCGCATGGACTTGATTACGACTCTTCCGTTCCGCAGCCAGTCGTGAAGCTGGCCACCCAAAAACTGCAGCAGCTCAAAGAACTGCTCGAAGCTTAGGCGGGCCAGATTATGAAACAACAAACGGCCCAGACGAGAACGAAGAGAGGCACGCCGGATTTTCAACTGCTAATCCTCACTTTATTGTTGGTGGGCTTTGGACTGGTGATGGTATTTAGCTCCAGTTCCAGCATCGCAATCGCAAGCGAAAGTTTTAAAAACGATGCCCTTTACTTCACGAAAAAACAACTTATGTGGGCGATGATCGGTCTGGTTGGCATGTTTTTTGCCATGAATATCCGCTTTAACAAGTACAAAAAGCTCTATGCACCGTTTTTCCTGTTCACCACCGCACTACTCTTAGTTGTGTTGGTATCCGGTGCGGTGTTAAATGGTGCAAGAAGCTGGATTCGCGTGTTTGGATTCAGTTTGCAGCCTGCAGAGTTCGCCAAAATTGCAATTATTTTATATTTGTCAGCACTCATCACCAAAAAAGGTGAGCGTTTCCGTGATTTCAAGACCGGATATTTCCCTGTCCTGTTCATCGTCGGATTTATTGCAGGATTGATCATGCTGCAGCCAGACTTTGGTACGTGTTTCATTCTGGTATCTACCTGCGGCCTTGTCATTTACGCTGGTGGAGCTAACATGAAGCATATTCTGGGTTCTATTCTTCTGGTTGCGCTTGGTGGTGCACTTGCTTTTGGAGCTAGTGCCCTATTTTCCTCCATGTCTCCGGACACTCCTGCGCTGGATAGCACAACAACGGTGACCGCGGAGCAGAACTACAAAATTGGACGTATTCAAGCCTTCCTTAATCCTGAGTCTGATATCAATGGCGGAAGTCTCAACCTTTACCGATCTCTGGTTGCCATCGGGGACGGCGGCATTACAGGTTCAGGCATTGGACAAGGCACTATGAAGTTGCATTATTTGCCCAATGCCTATAATGACTTTATTTTTTCCGTCATTGGAGAAGAGCTAGGGTTCATTGGAAGTGCACTGTTCCTGCTCCTATATCTTTATTTTATCTGGCGAGGCATTATCGTGTCGCTCCGTTGCCCTGATCCTTTTGGAACGCTGGTGGGTATAGGCATCATGGGACTTATCGCAATCCAGGCCTTCATCAACATTGGTGGGGTGACTCAGACGATACCGGTAACAGGAGTTACACTTCCGTTTATCAGTTATGGGGGGACTTCGCTCTTTGTCATGATGGTGGCGATGGGTATTGTACTGAGTATTTCACGGACCAACAACCTTGAAGCAATCAAGGAAGAAAAAACGAAATCGGTAACGGTGCAGACACGTACCTCCCCTGCACTTCGTTCACGGGATTCGATTCGCCGAGTTCGTTAAGGAATGAAAAAAGACTTTGCATCTGTACGATGCAAAGTCTTTTTTTCGTTTCTTTGTATAAAGATAAGGAACAAAATAGATTTGTTCATTCCCATCGCGTAGTCTAAAGATTTACAGATCGTCGCCTTTGAAAGAGACTCCCTCAACCTTTACATTCACTTCGACTACACGTAATCCGGTCATCGTTTCTACTGCTTCTCTTACATTCTGCTGAAGCATACGGGAAACTTCATGAATCGGGGTTTCGTACAGGACGATGATGCGCAGATCAATGGCTGCTTCCAGCTGGCCGACCTCTACGCCTACGCCCTTCTGTACGTTTTTACCACTGAGACGTTTCGCCCAGCCCTCTGACAAACCTCCAGACATTGCGGCGATTCCAGGTGTTTCCATTGCAGCCATTCCGGCAATTTTCGCAACCACGTCATCGGCAATCCGGATGTTTCCGCTCTCCATTTGAAGTTGTTCTGCCATGCCACATCCTCCTTCACTTCGTTACTCGTATTTTAAATCCTTTCCACCCTAAAAAGCAAATTTAACTGTAAAAGATGCGTTTACAACCTGCCCCTCTTTGGTTATATTGAAATATGAAATTAATCGCATAGGTACATAACGTGAATTTCAAAACAAAATAAGTAAATAACCGAGGTGTTTTTTGTGAGAAACCGGATTTCATCTTTTTTGCTGATTGCATTTTTTGCACTCAGTGCCATCGCCCACTTCTTGAAATGGGATTCGATTCTACAGTTCGTCATATCTGCCATTTCGGTTATTTTTGTGGCCGGATTTTTAGGTAAAGCGACCGAAAGTGTAGCTCACTATGCAGGTCAACGACTAGGAGGATTCCTAAATGCCACCTTTGGCAATGCAGCCGAACTAATTATCGCGATTTTTCTCGTTAAAGAGGGCTTGTTCGACATGGTCAAGGCCAGTCTGACCGGATCCATCATCGGCAACCTGCTACTCGTGCTGGGACTCAGCATTTTTGCCGGCGGGCTAAAGTATAAAACGCAAAATTACAACGTTTCGCTTGCAGGGCTGAACGGCTCCCTGATGATCGTTGCCATTATTGCTCTGTTCGTCCCGGCCGTATTCCTGAACACCCACTCTATCACACAGCGGGATACGAATACACTCAGTCTCATTGTGGCCGGCTTGCTCATTCTAGCTTATATCGCGTGGCTCATCTTCTCAATGGTCACACATAAAAGCTATCTTGCCGATGTAACAGATGACCAGGACGAAGAACTGCCTCATGAGCATGCTCCGGCGTGGTCGAAGAAAAAGTCGATCCTCTATCTCGTGATCGCTACGGTCATGGTCGCTTTTGTCAGTGAATGGCTGGTCGGCACACTTGAAGTATTCACTTCAGAGTTTGGACTAAGTGAGCTGTTTGTTGGTGCATTCCTTGTGGCCATTATCGGTAATGCAGCCGAACACAGTGCAGCCATCATGCTTGCGATGAAAAACAAAATCGGTGCCGCTGTTGAAATTGCAGTAGGCAGCAGTTTGCAGATCGCACTATTTGTAGCTCCAGTGCTGATCTTTGTAAGTTACTTTACGGGTCGTACGATGGATATCGTATTTACCACCATTGAACTGGTCGCCATCGGTGTGTCTGTTTTTATCGCCAAATCGATCACACAGGATGGCTCCACCAACTGGTATGAAGGTTTGCTTCTGCTTGTTGTTTATGTCATTCTAGGCGTCTCATTCTTCTTGGTATAAAGAACTGTAGATTGACCGTCATACCACTCCTGCATACATCAAGAGACAGCCGAGGGATTTCTTTCCCGCGGCTGTCTCTTTACTCCTACTGCAACAATAGACGATACATCGACACATACAAAAAAAGCATGCAACGGAATGTGCATGCCTTCTATTCTGACCCGCGCGATAGCAGGCTATTGCTCATTCTTTTTGTTCAAAGCTTCATATAAAATCGCCAAGTTCCGCTCAAGCGCGCTAACCATCTGCTTACCTGTACCTTCTGGAAGGAGTCCTGCACGAACAGCAAAATCAACTTCCTTGGAGAACCCATACATCTGTGTATCCAATACTTCCTCATAGAGAGGGCAGTAGCGGGTAGCCAGATTCTCCATCTGTACTTCAATAAGCTTCTGTATTTTATCTGCATCTTCTTGAAGAAGATTGATTGCTTTCAGGTTCAGCTGGTCCTGCAGATCAGATGAAGTCATGCATCATTTCCCCCCTATGTCCCAAAATCGCGTAAAGACGTTCTACCTCTAATATTAGACGAAATGAAGAGCTAATACAAGAACCTGACCAAAATAACCGCATGAGTTGTGAGCTCTGTTACAGCCTTTTCTCCCTTTCTCTAATTCACTCTAAGGGACATCGTGTTCCGCTATGACTAAAAACACCCCTGCCCGAAGGCAGAGGTGTTCTTAAATGATGTTATTCAGATGCGATGTTTACATTCAGGCCATGCTTTGCAAATACTTCTGACATCGCTGCCTTCGCTTCGTCTGCATCCGGGCCATGAACATGCAGTTCATAACTGTGCGTGCTAATCAGCGTTGTAAACAACCCAAGAATACTTTTTACGTCGATATACTTGTTTTCCGAATGAAGCACGATTGAAGAAGTAAACTTGCCTGCTGTTTGAGCAATTTCCACTACAGCCGCGTTATTACTCGACATAGGAATCCCTCCGTCTTTTCACTTTTGGTATCATCTATTAATTACCACTACATGATACCGTGAATCCGCTTTCCTAGCAACTGCAAAATGCAGTTCCTATTTTAAC
This sequence comes from Paenibacillus sp. 4624, assembly GCF_050435065.1. Taxonomy (NCBI): domain Bacteria; kingdom Bacillati; phylum Bacillota; class Bacilli; order Caryophanales; family Paenibacillaceae; genus Paenibacillus; species Paenibacillus sp. 4624. The sequence goes on along the minus strand of NZ_JBNDJR010000001.1, from coordinate 752,735 downwards.
TGGTCAGGATTCAGGCACTCCAACTCAGGAATGACAAAGATGCCGTCTTTACGAATCAGCACATCATCGAAATAGATTTCCCCGCCGCCGTAGTCTGGACGCTGAATCAATACGAGATCCCAGTGAATGGATGAGCGGTTTCCGTTATCTGTTTCTTCATATGCCTGACCTGGCGTAAAGTGCAGGCTGCCTGCAATTTTTTCATCAAACAAAATATCTTTCATCGGGTGCAGAATGTGCGGGTTGAAACCAATCGCAAACTCACCGATATGACGCGCGCCTTCATCTGAGTCTAGAATTTCATTCAGACGTTTCGTATCATTGCTGGATGCTTCCACGATTTTACCGTCTTTGAATGTAAACTTGATATTCTCAAATGTAATTCCGTTATACAGCGTCGGTGTATTATAACTAATCGTTCCATTAACAGAGTTGCGTACGGGTGCACTGTACACTTCACCATCCGGAATATTTTTTTGCCCGGAACACTTCTCTGCACCGATATCTTTAATGGAGAAGCTCAGATCCGTGCCTGGTCCCGTAATCCGTACTTTATCTGTACGTTTCATGAGACTCGCGAGTGAGTCTTGCGCTTTGTCCATTTTCGCATAATCCAGGTTGCATACGTCAAAATAGAAATCTTCAAATGCTTCCGTGCTCGTGTTCGCGAGTTGTGCCATGCTTGCGTTAGGATAACGAAGCACCACCCATTTGGTATGTTTGACACGCTGTTCGCTATGTACCGGATGGGAATACAGAGAGTTGTACAGTTTCATTTTTTCTTCTGGCACATCGGACAGATCATTCACGTTCTCTCCCGCACGAATGCCGATATAACAATCCATTTGTTTCATACGGTTCAGATCAATCTCTGCCCACGTTTTCATCATCTCTTCCGTAGCATTTCGAAGCATTGCACGCTGAACAGTTCGATCCGTCAACTGTACAAATACGTTACCGCCTTTTTTGCCCACTTCTTCAATAATGGCATTGATCAAATCACGCTCTGATCCAATCATCTCAACCAATACATTTTCGCCGGGCTGTACATCAACAGAATAACCTACCAGGTTCGCTGCAAGCTTCTGAATTCTTGGGTCCTTCATTCGATAAATCCTCCTGTCATCTGCCATTCAATGAATTGAACAACGGTAAATTACGTTACTATTGTAGCACGCACCAGACATCCCGTCAGCAGGCAGTCACAGGTTTTATTTATTGATATGATTTAAAGTTCACATCGGTTACCAGTGCTTCTATATTACTTCGGCTACTGTTATCGGTATATTTCACTTGACTTTCGGAGGAAAGTCGCATCGGTAAGCTGGTTTTGCGATCGACCGTCAGATGATAGACGGTATGTACCTCGGCCTTTTGAATCAACTTCTGCATCGTATCCTCGCCCTGTTGCCATACCTTTTGCAATTCCTGCTCAAGTTTCTGCTTACTTGCACCTTTCACTTGGCTCGCCTTGTGCATGTACTCTGCGCGAATGGAAGCCATCTCATCTGTCAGTTGTTCTGTAGCCCAAGTTTTGGCGTCCTCTGGCGCAAGCTCTATCCGCAATATACGTGTTTGGCGGCCTGAGCCATATTCGGATTGAATTGTTTTTTTCATACCGTCAATCTTCTCTAATTGCGCAATGGGGTTAAAACGGGATAAGGACCCACGTAATGGTTCATGCTGCGCCGTTAAAGCATTCCATTGTCCTTTTTTACGTTGAAAAGAGGCACTGAACCCGCTCGGTTGGCCATTACTTTTCACCGCATTCAAACTTACTCCTGAGTCCGCTGCAGTCACGGCACCTGGTAATCGGGTCTGCAACGTCAGCCGGTCATGGTCTTCCAGCTTACCTTCAAATTTGAATTGATTTTCAAACATTCCACTGTTTTCCCGTCTTAATCCAGCCTGTCCCTCAAACGTCAACGTCTCTTTCCCGGCTATGCCGGATAATGCCAGAGAAAATATTTCTTCCGGCGTCCGATCATGCTGGAGCATCCCGCACCCCGGAACAATGGCCATCACAAAGCAAAGGATTAGCGATAAAGCATACGTAGACTGGCGGTTCAGCATATCTATTCCACCTTTCAGTCATATTTCCCTTAGATTGCCCTCACAATATGTGGTTATACTTTCTTCTTTGCGGCCAGACGAATCACGCGGATTTTCATCCACACATCCCCGCTCCGAAAAAAAACAAAAAAAAGAGAGAAACGACCCCATAACCGGAATGTTTCTCCCTTATCGTGTAACTTCCTGTTCCTCTATAACAATCCGATTCCGACCCCCGTTCTTTGCACAGTATAGAGCCATATCTGCACGGTAAAACAGGGACTCTACACTTACTTTCTCATCCATCCAGTTCCATTCGGCAATGCCACTTGACACCGTGACAGACGGCCTCGTCTCGGCTTCAACTCGGGTACGGATCAGTTCTGCGTAAACAAGCGCTTGCTGAATTCCGATCTGAGGCATGTAAATAGCCAATTCTTCACCGCCCCACCTTGCGCAAATATCCTCGGCTCGAACCGAACTTGTAACAATATCACTGACTTGTTTCAATACTTGATCCCCAGTTTGATGACCGAAGGTATCATTCACCTGTTTAAACTGATCGATATCGACGACAACTAATGAACCGCAGTAGTCATGAGCCTGACGTTCGTGAATAATATTATCCAAGTAATGCCTTACGTACAGTCCTGTCAACATGTCCAGATTAGCCAGCCGGCGCACCTCCGCATGCAGGGTGGCATTGGTTAGAGCAAGACCAAGATGAATCGATAACATTTGCAGCAACCTGTAGTTCTCATAGGAGAAAAAATGCTCCCGCACATGGGCAAGCAAAATAGCACTCTTTACCTGTCCGTCCACTCGAATTGGTGTTGCAATCAGAGACATCGCGCCTGTCAGTTCCATGAAACTGGAAGTTACCTTATCAAACTGCGTATAGTCAGATATAATTAATGGCTCTTCTGTCTGATACATGTAACCCGCAATGCCAGAATCCATAGGATACGTTCTTTGACGAATCTCTTTTACATTGGACGCCATTACCTCAAACCTGTTCGTACTCTCATTTAATTGCAAAATGCAGCAAAAATCGGCCTGAAAGATGTTTTTAAACTCTTGATCGGAAAACTGATAAATTTCCATCAATTGCAGGCTTTTATTCAGGCGCTGTGTCAGATCGTTGATTACACGTAGTTCCTGAATCAACATATGGGATTGCTCATGAAGTTTGGCATTTTCGAAGGCTGTCCCTGCTGTATCTGCCATCATGGCAATCAGTTGAAGATCCGACTCTTCCATCAATTCCTCATTCATTTCGATATGAAACACACCGTATATCCCCTGCTTGCCCTTGAGTGGCAACCCCACCTCAATGATTCGTCTGTCCAACTCGTCAGACCGGGAGACAATCAATCTGCCCTCCATAAATGAGCGAACACAGATATCTTCTCCACGTTCCTGAATAAGGAGCGGTTTAATCCGAGGATTAAAGCTTCTCTGGTCCTGAGACATATAGAGCATAATGTGTGTAGAAGGATAGAGATAGTCCATGCTGACAAATACTTCGTCCAATATCGTCACAACATCCATTTTGTCATGCATACGCTGTACGATCTGAAAAAGAATGGATCTTCGGTGTTCCTCCCGAGCTGTTTGTTCATGTGTATGCAGCAAGTCCGTCATAAATATGTATTCAAATCTTCGGTAAAAGCAGGTGCGGTAATGCAATGCCTCAGATCGAACTACAGCTTCTGACGTTTCGGATCGGTGGGATTCAAAGACCAGAGCAACAAACACAGCAAACATATCTTTATTGATTCTTGAAAACAGGGGCTCAGCAATCAGCAGATACTCCCCATGCTTACTTATTCCGCGTCTAGATAAAGTCTGTTCCTTTTCATTACACTCCAAAACCATCGAACGTACATTGATATCCGAATCCGTAATCTGGCCGGAGTCCTCTTCTATGCACTCTCCTTCTGTATTCCAAACACTGTATACAGCAAATGGCCCACCTGACACAGAATCTTTCTGGTTTGTCCAATCGTTGAAGGCTTGTCCTAACAAACTGCTTAAATATGAGAAGTCAAAAGGTGTGATATCCATTTTTTGCATCCACAACGCATGGTCATCATGAGATGGAAGCACAGTAAACGATGTGGAATCGCCCGCACTTCGCGATTTCAGACTGGCAGGTAAACTTCTTAGATGTTCCAACATGTCAGGCGCTCCTTTGCACCGTTTTTGCATCCCCAAGGATGCATTAATCTGCATCAATTATCGCAAATCTGCAAAATATTAACGGAAACCTTGATACATAAGATTGTTTAAAGTTAAGATACCATCTATTTTACTCTGTTTGAAGCTTTTTTGCACTCATATTTCAGAAAATCGTCCCATTTTTTTGGGCCTAATGACCTATCGACAAATTTAGACGTTTTTCTGACTTTATGTATCACTTGACTTTGCTCCTTTCAGGATGTAGAATAAATTGTTGATGAAGACTACTAAAACGGTCTTTAAATTTGGGCGTTACCGGTTGTGTCACCCTCATTCTTTTTGTTGCTTTCAGGACAGCGGCTGAACTTCCTGATCGTTCTATGCGAGGCCAAGCCCGCATCAACAAATTGGAGCGCAAACAGAGCCCTATATGAACTTTAACTAAAAAGGAGCTACTTTAAACATGGCACGTTACACTGGTCCTAAATTTAAATTGAGCCGTCGCCTCGGCATTTCCCTGAGCGGAACAGGCAAAGAATTGAAACGTCCTTTCCCTCCAGGTCAGCACGGAGCTAACCAACGCAGAAAAATGAGCAACTACGGTATGCAGTTGCAAGAAAAACAAAAATTGCGCCACATGTACGGTTTGGGCGAAAAACAATTCCGCACATTGTTCTCCAAAGCGCAAAAAATGCAAGGTATTGCCGGTGAGAACTTCATGTTCTTGCTTGAGTGCCGCCTTGACAACCTCGTTTACCGTCTTGGCTTTGCTAACTCCCGCGCTGGAGCGCGTCAATTGGTAGCACACGGTCACGTAACAGTAAACGGTAAAAAAGTCGATATCGCTTCTTACCAAGTAAGCACTGGCGATGTAATCGGCTTGCGTGAAAGAAGTCGCGGTCTGGCTTCCGTTAAGGAAGCTTTGGAAAACCGCAATCATCTTCCAGCATACGTTGAGTACAACGAAGCAGCTGTAGAAGGTAAATTCATCCGCTTGCCTGAGCGTGCTGAATTGTCCCAAGACATCGATGAAAAACAAATCGTCGAGTTCTACAACCGTTAATCGTTGGATCACAACAAAAAAACAACTGTTCGAGATTTTCTCGGCAGTTGTTTTTTTGTTGTTTTTTTTATTCCTCCCTCAGACCATCTTCATTACTAGCCTCTACATAACGATAATATATTTATCTTCCTTTTTTTTGGAGAGAAATCACCAACATAAAGAGACACGCATCAGTAGAAAGACAACTTAGGGGGGCTACACATGTCATTTTTTCGAAATACCAAGCTCGCCGTAAAGCTAGGATTACTGCTCGGATTAGTACTCCTCTGCTCGATCGGCGCATTAATCGCCTTTAACACCAAAGCCATATATGATAAAAGCCTGCAATATGGTGAAGCTGTAGCGGAACGCTCAGCAAATGCAGCTACAAGCGAATTCATGACTGACATCAACCAGGTAAAAAATACGCTCGACAGCTTGAGTACCACCCTGCTGGACGCTTCAAGAAATGGGACGCTGAGCCGTCAAGATATCGTAAGGCTTTTGGAAGAATACTTGAAGAAGGACGAGAAGGTTTTTGGATTTTATACCGGATGGGAGCCCAATGCCTTTGACGGCAAGGATGCCGAACATGTGAATAAGGATAAGTATGATGATGAAACAGGCCGGTTTATCCCTTACGTTATCCGAGATGGAAGCGCATTGCATTTTGAACCGCTCACTACTTATGAAGGAAACAGTGAAACCAGTAAATACTATCAACAGCCGAAGGCGACCAAAAGCATTTATTGGTCCGAGCCAACCACATACAAAGTTGCTGGTAAAGAGACCTTGCTCGTGTCCATCGTTCTGCCTTTGCTTGACGAAAACAATGCCTTCCTTGGCATCGTTGGAGCTGATTTTACGATTGAGGGTTTCCAGCAAAATATTGCATCACTGAATCCCGATCAAGGTTATGCCATGCTAGTCACAAGTGACGGGCACATTGCTGCGCACGGTTCAAGACCGGAACTGACCAAAGAGAATGCCGAGCTCTCTGCCAGTACCCAAACCCTTATTCAGCGCATCCAGTCGAATGATACAGGGTTCTACACTACGGTTGACGATGGCAAACCAGAATTATTTATTGCCGAACCCGCCAAGCTTCAAGGCTCCGATTCTAGCTGGCATCTGGTATCCGCATTACCCAAAAATGTGATACTTCAGCCTTTTTACGATAGCTTAAAATGGTCTGTACTCATCGCTATATTGGCGGTACTTCTACTGGCAAGCGTGGTCGCATACACCATCGTATCCATTGTAAAACAATTGAACCGTGTAAATGTTGTCGCAGGACAACTCGCCCATGGCGATCTGACACAAAAGTTGCCTGTTAAATCGAAGGATGAATTCGGAGTCATGGCCCTTCACATGAATGAAATGATGAATACATTGCGCCATACAATCTCTGTTATATCTGAACATGCCTTATCTGTCGGTTCAACTTCGCAACAATTAACCGCCGGGGCAGAGGATACAAGCAAAGCCGCCGAACAGATGGCACTTACCGGAATGGAAGTAGCAAACAAGGCGGAGAAGCAGGTTCAGGAGTTACTTCATTCCTCCCGTTCGATGAACGAAATATCCACGGGCATTGGAAGAATAGCGGAAGCTGCTTCCGAAGTAAGCAACGCATCAAAATCAGTGACGGAACGAACTTCATACGGAACAGACAAGATGCAGGCAGCTATCCATATGGTGGAGCGTGCAAATACATCTGTCCAATCTTCCATGACCGCACTGGAACAATTTAAAAAGCGCTCGGAAGAGATTGGTCATATAACGGGTATGATTGCTGAAGTAAGCCGCCAAACCAATCTTCTCGCCCTCAATGCTTCAATTGAAGCTTCGCGAGCGGGGGAACACGGACGTGGCTTTGGCGTTGTAGCTACAGAGATTCGCAATTTGGCTGAGCAATCCAGACAATCGGCTGCTGACATTGCCGCGTTGATCCAATCGGTTCAACAAGAAGTTCAGGATATCGTTGAAAATATGGAAAAGGGAAGCGCCGAGGTGAATCACATTGCCGAGGTGATGAACGAGAGTGGCGATCTGTTCACATCCATCTCATTACAGATCGCCGACGTGAATCAACAAATTGCACAAGTCTCCACCATTGCCAAACAGATGTCAGGTGAATCGCAGCAGGTCGATTCATCGCTTGAGCAGCTTAAGACGATTGGTCTTGAAACAGCAGCGCACGCCAGCGAGGTTGCCTCAGCTTCTGAGAAGCAGCTTGCTTCTATGGAAGAAATCACTGCTGCATCCGCTTCTCTGGCACACCTCACACAAGAACTGTTGGAACTTATCCAGCGTTTCAGAACCTAATGAGAATAAGGATATAATTTTTTTTCAAATACTTTTCCTATATAGACCTCAAGGCTGGCCTGCTTACATGCAGTTCCAGCCTTTTTCCTTACTTTTGCAACTCATGAAATGTCGTCCGATATCACATGCTATATATCATAATCCATTCCAGTTTGGCAAATTTCGACCATTACTTGTATTTCTCAGGCATGCAAACGGGTCTTTTTATGCTATAATTAGTGCTGTTAAAAGGAGGAAGACACTGAATGGTTGATGTTACTAAGAAAAAGCCTGAAGATCCGCCTGTACGCAAGCGTAGCTTTGCACGCAGACTAGGTAGCTTCGTTATGTGGATGGTTGTCCTTGGATTTATGGGCGTACTATTCGTTGGCGGTGCTTTAATGGGTTACGTCAGTTCGATCGTTAAGGACGAACCTGTCCGGTCAAGGGCCCTGATTGAACAAAAAGTCAGCGAAAACTCCATCACAGGCTTTGCTTACTTTTCTGACGGCAGTCCGATTGGTCAACTTCGCACAGAAGAAGACAGACGTCCGGTCACCTTTGACCAGATCCCCAAAAAGGTTATTGATGCCGTGATTTCGATTGAAGACAATCATTTTTACGAACATAAAGGTGTAGACATGAGCGGAACACTGCGTGCCGTGAAACAAAAAGTGCTGAAAGAATCAGTACAGACGGGTGGCAGTACGCTTACACAGCAATTAGCTAGACGTGTATTTTTGAATTTGGACCGTACGGAAGATCGTAAAGTAAAGGAAATTTTGCTTTCCCTTCGACTGGAGCGTTTTCTGACCAAAGACGAGATTATGACCGCCTACCTGAACAAGGTTCCTTTCGGCAATGGTTCCAGCGGATACAACGTTTATGGAATCAAAGCAGCGGCTAAGGGATTGTTCAATATCAATGATCTCGAAAAAATAAACACAGCTCAGGCCGCTTATCTGGTTGGATTACCCCAGTCGCCCTCTTCCTACTCTGCCTTTAATGGTAAGGGCGATTTTGTAGAGGATAAATTTGATCGCGCCATCAATCGTCAGAAACTGGTGCTGCGTCGCATGCTGGAACTTGGTAAAATCACGCAACCGGAATACAACAATGCACTTGCCTTTGATATCAAAAGCTCGCTTGCTCCGAAAACCGTTAAAGCCTATAACACTTATCCATACCTTATGATGGAAACGGAACGTCAAGCAGCACAGATCATCATGAAGCAACTAAATGCGGACAAAGCAGAGGCTACAGGCAAAAGTACAGATGCTCAGGCATCGCAAAAAGAAAACAGCGCCCTGCTGGAAGAAGCTCAATCGCAGCTTCGCACAGGCGGATATCGCATCTATACAACAATTAACAAAAGCATCTACAAAACAATGCGTACGATTGCCGAAGATAACAGCAATTTCTCTGCTGATGATCCCGTCAAAGGAAAAGAACAGACAGCAGCAATGCTGATCAATCATAAAACAGGAGCAATCCTTGGCATGATTGAAGGCCGAAGCTTCCAGGATGAACAGATGAACTATGCGACTCAAATGGTTCGTCAGCCAGGTTCCACGATGAAACCTATTGCGGCTTATCTGCCAGCTCTGGAGGAAGGTCTTATTCAACCGGCCTCCATCATCGATGATGCGCCAATTATTCTGAAAGACGGCCCTAGCGGCTACCATATCGCGAAGAATGCGAACAACCGTTATCAAGGTTTGGTAACCGCTCGTAGAGCATTGAATTACTCATTGAACATACCGGCTCTGAAGCTTTTTAATGAGGAAGTTGGCATCGATAAAGCCTGGACTTTTGCGAAAAAGCTTGGCATTACGACGATCCAGAAGCAGGATTATCAGGCCCAGACCGGTGTTCTCGGCGGACTTCAATACGGTGTAACTGTGGAGGAACTGACAAGCGCCTACGGTGCAATTGCTAACAAAGGGATCTACAACGATTCCTATATGATCAGCAAAATTGTGGATTCCAAAGGCAATATCGTATACAAACACGACAGCGAGCCTGTACAGGCATTCTCGGAGCAAACGGCCTATCTTATGACGGACATGTTACGTACCGTTATAACAGAAGGTACAGCCGATAAAGTACGGGAAAACTACAAGTACAGATCAAGTGTGCCGATTGTAGGTAAAACAGGTTCAACCCAAAACTACGCCGATGTCTGGTTTGAAGGATATACACCCGATGTTACGCTCGGTGTGTGGGTTGGTTACAAACAACCGATCAATACACTCGAAAACAAATCTCAACGCAAACGTGCTCAGCAGCTTTGGGCCAAAATCATGAATGAAGTCATCGAAACACAGAAGGATCTGTTTGTTACTAATTCATTCAAGAAACCTTCTGGTATTGAAACCAGAACAGTTTCAGCATACAGTGGCAAGCTACCCACATCCCTGACTGATAAATTTGTTACTGACATTTTCAATAGCAAATTTATTCCCAAGGAACGTGATGATGCTGTCGCTAAAGCGAAGTATATTACCTACAACGGTGTAAATTACATTCCACGTGATCAAACACCTGCGGATATGTTGAAGGAAAAGACCGTTGTCAAACGTAAGAAACCAATCTCGGATCTCATCAAAGAATTGCAAAATGCATTTAAACGGATGAGTCGTCATGAGTCGCTTGCATACTATCTGCCTGAGGATGCCGGTGCTGATCTGCCAACTGAGGTTGATCCACGCACGGATAACGGCAAAGCACCAGATGCACCTGGCAATGTTCGCATCTCCATCTCGGGAGAACGAGCATCCGTCACATTCAATGCTACACCTGAAAGCGATGTTGTTGGATATCGTCTCTATCGTTCAGTCGGTGGTGCCGGATTCCAGAATCAAGGTCAGGTTGTACTGACAGGTGAGTCCAGATCGTTCTCAGCTTACGCAACAGCTGGTGGCAACTTCGCATTCTATGTTACTGCCGTAGACGTTGCTGGCAAGGAATCTGCGCCAAGTGCGATTGTGAGCAGTGCAGGCGCTGGTGCGCCTGAACCAGAGGTCAAAGAGCCTATTAATGTGCCAGGTACAGTTGTAACGCCTGGAGAGACAGCAACGGACAATGCACCTACAGCACCTACAGCAGCTCCAAGCACACCAGGCCAAGTGAGCGTCTCTGCGCTCTCACAAGGGCTTCGCATTCAGTGGGCACCGAACTCGGAAGCGGACGGCGTACAAAGCTACGCTGTTTTCTATAGCGAGACGGGTTCGGAACCCTTCACCAAGATTGGCACCACTTCAGGTACTAGTATGGTATATGGTGTACCGTCATCAACGGGGGGCTGGTTCAAAGTATCCGCCAGCAACAGTGTCGGAGAGTCTGCATCCTCGGAAGCGATACACTATCAGCCTTAATCCTGTTGACTAACAGATCTCATAAAATGAATGAAGAAGCCGCATGTCAGTGTGAATACACTGACATGCGGCTTTGTTTATGTTCATATCCGGTCGCCAAAACGAATGGCGACCTATTCGAAAAATTAGGCACAAAAAAAGCCTGGTTCACGCCCTGCATTGTAGATGCATGAACCAGGCTTTCTAGCTCTCAACTAAGCGTTGCAAGCTTTCCATTTTCAACCCTACATGATGCTCAGTCCTCAATGGTGGATAAGTCACCTGTTGGCAGATCAAGTTCCCACGCCTTCAACACACGGCGCATAATCTTACCTGAACGAGTTTTCGGCAGTCTTTCTTTGAACTCGATCTCACGCGGTGCTGCGTGAGCGGACAGGCCCTCTTTTACAAAGCGATAGATCTCTTCCTTCAGCTCCGGCGTCGCCTCATACCCTTCACGAAGCGCCACAAACGCTTTGATGATCTCTCCACGTGTCACATCCGGTTTACCAATCACGCCAGCCTCAGCAACCGCTGGGTGCTCTACCAGTTTACTTTCCACTTCAAACGGTCCAATGCGCTCTCCAGAGGAGTTGATGACATCATCGATGCGTCCCTGGAACCAGAAGTATCCGTCTTCGTCCATGTACGCCGAATCCCCGGATACATACCAGCCTGTAAGTCTGAAATATTCCTCATACTTCGCTGGATTATTCCAGATTTTTGCCATCATCGACGGCCAAGGTGTACGTATCGCCAGGTTCCCCATGCTGTATGGCGGCAACTCTTGTCCACGATCATCGATAATCGCTGCCTCAATACCCGGTAGCGGACGTCCCATGGAACCCGGTTTAATCGGCATACCCGGGTAGTTACAGATTAACTGTGCTCCCGTCTCGGTCATCCACCACGTATCATGAATTCGTTGACCGTACGCCTTCCAGCCCCAACGTACGACCTCCGGATTCAGCGGTTCCCCTACCGACATGACATGACGCAAGCTGCTCAAATCATGCTGGGCAATCGTCTCGTCCCCTGCGCCCATAAGCATACGGAATGCCGTAGGGGCACTGTACCATACACTTACCTTGTTTTTCTCAATTGTGCTATACCAGTCCTGCGGACTAAAACGCCCCCCACGAATCACATTCGTTACCCCATTAAGCCAAGGAGCGAAAATGCCATACGACGTGCCTGTTACCCAACCTGGATCGGCAGTACACCAGTATACGTCATTTTCTCGCAGGTCAAGTACAACCTTACCTGTATAATAATGCTGAATCATCGCATTCTGGACGTGGTACACACCCTTCGGTTTCCCTGTTGAGCCAGAGGTGTAATGAATCAACAGTCCATCCTCACGCGTCAGCCATTCTACCTCCATATCATCCGAAGCCGCAGACATCTCTGCATCAAAATCAATCAGTCCTTCCTCAGACTGTGGGCCACCGCCGACAACAAAAATATGTTTCAGCTCTGGCAATTCGGAACGTTTGATCCGTCCCAGAAGCTCAGGAGTGGTCACAAGCGCAACAGCACCACTGTCCTCCAACCGATCCTTCACTGCCGTTTCCATAAAAGCCTCAAATAAAGGACCAGCTATAGCTCCCACTTTTAAAATACCCAGCAGACTGAAATACAGCTCAGGACTTCGTGGCATAAAAATAAATACACGATCTCCTTTAGCTACGCCATATTTACGCAACACATTACCAAAACGACTCGACTGCTCGCTCAGATCTGCGAAGGTGTACGCTTCCTCACGAGAAGCATCGCTGTAGAGCAATGCCGTCTTCCCGCCTCTGCCTTCCAGGACATGGCGATCAATCGCCTCATGTGCCATATTCACTTTGCCGCTGGCGTGCCACGTAAAGTGCCTTTCTACCGTTTCCCAATCGAACCGGCTTCTTGCTTCCGTATAATCGCCCAGATTCGATTCAGACACCACCGTTTGCAGCATCTCATTATGTGCTTGACTCATGCTTGCCAGCCTCCTTCAACTCGACATTTCGATTCCCATCAGGGTTCATTCGTATTGCCTTCATGTTGACTGAACTTCCAGTTAGCGCTTACATTAGTAGAGAGAACTTCTCATCTTGTACTTGCCTGACCCAACCGATGCACTCAAACGGTGTTGAATTGTGAACATTTTTTGTCAACGCAATTATAGCAAATTGGATCAAACATCGTCTACGGCTTTTCATTTTTTTGGTTTTTTGCTATAAGTAGGGGGAGAGAGGGGTATGAACCATGGAGCATATCAAGAAACATCATATACGTTCCATTTTCAAGTCCGGCCACCGAATTACGGTTGAGGGGCCTGTGCCCGCAGAGCAGATTATGGAATTGACGTTTCACTCCGATCTGGATGCCTTTCGGCGCCCGGCAGAGCAACAAGAAGCCATTGCCGAGATTGCTGCCTTACCGGAAGGGCGAATTATCATTGCCTATGAAAATGATATCATCATCGGATACGTTACTTTTCACTACGCAGATGAATGTGAACGCTGGTCCGAGGGCAACATGACAGACTTGATTGAGCTCGGAGCCATCGAAGTCGCAGACGAATATCGCTCTCTGGGTGTTGGCCGTGAAATGCTCCTTACTGCGATGCAAGATACGTATATGGAGAACTATATTATTTTCACAACAGAGTATTACTGGCACTGGGACTTGAAAGGCAGCGGACTATCGGTATGGGATTATCGCAAAATGATGGAGCGGCTCATGCAAAACATTGACATGACCTGGTACGCAACAGATGATCCTGAAATCTGCTCCCATCCTGCGAATTGCCTTATGGTACGAATCGGCAGTCAAGTACCGATGACCTCGGAGGAACAGTTTGACCGTGTCCGCTTCCGTCATCGGTTTATGTATTAAAGGAAAAGATGCGAATCGCGAATTGAATACATAAAAGAACCGCCTTGCAGATCATTGATTGGAAACAGATCTGTAAGGCGGTTTAATATTTATTCATTTATGGGTTAGTTACGTGTTTCGAATCACATATGTTCAAGCATGTGCTCAACAATACGATGGGAACGCTGGGAAGACTGCACCGTAAACTCGGCAAAATTCACATGTGCAGAACCGTCTGCCTTGTCAGACATGCTACGCAGCACGACAAAAGGTACACGGTTCATGTAACATACTTGAGCCACCGCCGCCCCTTCCATCTCTGCACAAGCTCCGTCCATCTCTGTGTAGAGCATATTTACGGTCTCTTTGCTGGCAATAAACTGATCACCTGATAACACTTTGCCAATCCGGTAATGAGCGCCCTGCGCCTTGCACGCTTCTTCAGCAAGCGAAATTAATGCAGGCTCCGCCGGAAAAGCGGATGTCTCCTGATACGGGATCACTCCGCGTTCGAATCCTAGCGGCGTTACGTCCATGTCGTGCTGTACACATACCGAAGAAATGACCATGTCGCCAATGTTCAATTCAGGATGAACCGCTCCTGCCACACCTGTAAAAATGATCCGATTCACCTGAAAGCGATCAATCAGAATCTGCGTAGTTACCGCCGCATTTACTTTCCCTACGCCTGATTTGCATACCACAATCTGCTTGCCAAGCCACTCACCAGCAACATACGTAATCCCCGTCTGCTTGACTGTTTCATGCTGTTTCATGCCCTGAAGCAGAAGCTCTACTTCCTCATCCATAGCACCTATAATTCCTATCGTTTCACGCATTGTTGTATCCTCCCTGTTTCCAGTTCTCGATGTGAGATCAGATCATTATGCAAGCCGTATTAAGCACAAAAGCTCCGTTTCCGGAGCTCCTGTACAATCAAAATCTATGTAGAGAGAATTCAATCTCCCTTTTACTTACTTAATCAATTAACCTGCGTGACTTACCGACAGACGAAGAATGGTTTCATGCGGCAAAATCACTCTTGGATTCTCCACATTTTCTTTCTTCATCAGTTTGGTTAGCAAACGCATCGCTACCGCGCCCAGATCATACATGGGCTGAGCAACAGTTGTTAACTGTGGACGCACCATGGAAGCCATACGAATGTTATCCACACTAATGATGGAGAAGTCATCCGGTACTTTCAGGCCATCGTCCTGAATGCTATGAATTGCACCAATCGCCATTTCATCTGTTGCAGCAAAGATCGCAGTCGGCTTTTTCTTGAGTCCAAGGAAATATTTCATCGCTTCTACACCGGATTCATAACGATAGTTACCGATGCGTACCAGATCCTCTTGATATTCAATGCCTGCGGCTTCCAGTGCCTTCTTGTACCCTTGGAAACGTGCAAAACCGTTAGCCGGATCCTGTAACGTTCCACTGATCATCGCGATCTCTTTGTGACCGTGGCGAATCAGTGTGTTGACTGCATCAAACGCCGCTGCTTCATGATCAATATCAACAGAAGGGAATGTACCTTTCTCATCACTTGTTGCGCACAATACGATTGGAACTGCTGCAGACTGGAACGCTTGAATGTGTTCATCGGTTACCGTACCGCCCATGAAAAGCAGTCCATCCACTTGTTTCTCCAGCAGCGTGTTGATAACACGAATTTCTTTTTCTTTCTTTTTGTCCGCATTACACAAAATGATATTGTAGTGGTACATATTCGCAATATCTTCGATTCCGCGGGCAATCTCCGCAAAGGTGGAGTTCGAAATGTCCGGAATAACGACTCCAACTGTCGTTGTCTTTTTACTCGCCAGACCACGGGCTACCGCATTCGGACGATATCCGAGTCGTTCAATTGCTTCGTATACTTTTTTCCGCGTCTGCGGTTTGACATTAGGGTTATTGTTGACTACCCGTGATACCGTTGCCATGGACACTCCAGCTTCACGTGCCACATCATAAATGGTTACCGTCACAGTACTTCGCTCCATTACCAGTAAATTTTCATTCCATTTTCATTAAGGTTTATATTACGACAAATTATTGCATTAATCAATTAAAATAGGCTCTAGGACTCACTTAAAGCGTTAGCAAGCACCCTACTAGTAATCTCTGAATGGGAAGTATGCCATACCGGATTTCCTTTTTTGATCAGAATTACTTGGGGAGATTCGTGCTTAACACCTAGTCTCTCGGCTGCTTCGTTAGAAACCGGGCGATCTTCCACCACGTAGATAATGCCATATTTCACGCTTTCATTCGGAGAGTTTTGCAAATAATCATTCATCTCCTGATAAGCATGTGCGCTGATTGGACAGCGGGTACTATGCTTGAACAGTAGCAAGGGTTGATCCTCCGTCGCCTGCACAGCGGAGTTTAGCTGTTCAATACTTGTCATTTTAGTCATGTCAGCCATTCGTTATACATCCCCCTTAATCAGCAATACCGCCATGTTGAGCGTTTTCACTCTTCGATATCTTAACAAAAAGTGAGCAAAAAATCCAATTTTCATGAAAACAAGCATTTTACACGTCAAAACTAGACGGCATTTGAGAAATGCGCCTGCCATACAAAACCGGACAATTGTGCAAGTCTGCGCTCCGTATCTTCAATCCACGCCTTGTCTTCCGCTTTATGTGCATAGCTCATAATATCTAACAATAGATTGATTCGCGCCTCTACCGCTTCTTTCATCCGATATTCCATCTCTTGATCCGATGCCTCCGGCCAGGCTAGGAGCTGTTCGTGAAGCAGGTCAGCCAATTCATTCTGTTCCCCAAAAGACACATCCTGCTTCACGGGCTGTTCACCGAGTCTGCTAATACATTCTGTCAAGTCCGGTTTCACCGGCTGCAACACCTCGTATGATACACAGTCGGTACATGCAAAAACAGGTACATTTCGAATTTCTACCTTTTTGGCGTATACGACCGTTCTTAATTCCAATTCCATTACATGTCCACATCTGCACGACTTGCGCACAACCATCACCTCATTCGTTCTCTACTCTCTATGTATGTACCATTCGACCTATTTCCGCCTAAATCCTGCTGTAATCTAAAGGTTGCACAAATTACCACTGTCACCAGATGAAGGCTGTCGAATGAAGGCAGGGGGATTGAAAATCGTTCTATCCAGATGAAGACTTGTACTTAAGCCATGCTTCAATTAGGAAGCCAAACAGCGAATCTGGTACAATATAAGACACGATCTGCCATTCAGTATAGAAGGAGAGTTGACGTATGAGATTATCAGGTCAAAAAGTCATCGCACTGGTTGATGAAGAATTTGAGGATCTGGAGCTATGGTATCCGGTATACCGCGTCCGTGAAGAGGGTGCCGAAGTGCATCTGGCTGGCGAGAAAAAAGGCAAAACATATATCGGTAAATACGGTGTTCCTGCTACCGCTGAATACAGTTTCGATGAGCTGAACTCCTCCGATTATGATGGAATTCTGGTTCCAGGCGGCTGGGCTCCAGATAAATTACGACGCTACCCCAAAGTGCTGCAACTTGTAAAAGAGATGCATGCAGACTGCAAGCCAATTGGGCAAATCTGCCATGCAGGCTGGGTGCTCATCTCCGCCAAAATTTTGAACGGAGTCACCGTAACCTCAACGCCAGGTATTCGGGATGACATGGAGAATGCAGGTGCGATATGGAAAGATGAGGCCGTTGTCGCGGATGGACATATCATCTCCGCTCGTCGTCCACCAGATCTCCCTCCTTATGGAAAAGCATTCTGTGATGCACTTGCTGCAAAAGCCGCCAAATAACAGCGAGCGATCGAAAAACCAAAGAAAAAACCGCTGAGCAACCCTATGCACGGCGGTTTTTTTGATATCTTTTGGAAAAAGTGGTACAAAAGTGAATATATTGATTTAAAGGTATTAATCGTCTGCTAATGTGCAGTTTCCCCTAAGATGCGTTTGATCCGCTTTGGTCATCAGGACTGCCGCTCGAATCATTAAATATCTGCAAACGCTGTTCAATTTCACTGCTCATTTTGAGGGTGAAACACTTGCGTGCCTCCTCCTTCGCAGCAGCAGCCGTTGTATTCAAAACTCTATGCTTCACGCGCAGCAAGGATTGCGGAGACATGCTGAGATGACGAATCCCCAGCTCCAGCCACAACGGAATAGACCGCTCGTCCCCTGCCATCTCACCACACACACTAACGTCAATCCCTGCCGTATGTGCTGCGTCAACGGTCGCTCGCAGCATACGCAGCACAGCTGGATGATACGGATGATACATATGAGCAATGTGTTCATTCATTCGATCCACTGCTAGCACATACTGTACCAGATCATTCGTTCCGATACTGAAGAAGTCTGCTTCTTCCGCAAGCAGATCTGCAATCATCACGGCAGCAGGGACTTCAATCATGATACCTACCTGAATGTTTGCATCGTAGGCCAAGCCCCGTTCATCCAGATCAGCCATCGCTTCCCGAAGGATCTCGTTAGCTTGTTGCAACTCCTCGACCGATGAGATCATAGGATACATAATTTTCACATTGCCTGCTGCGCTTGCACGAAGAATCGCCGTTAGCTGCGTTTTGAACAGATCCTTGCGATCCAGACTGATGCGAATCGCTCGATACCCTAGAAACGGATTATCCTCTTCGGGTAATTCAAAATAATCAAGCTCTTTGTCGCCCCCAATGTCGAGTGTGCGTATGACAACGGGCTGACCTGCTGTTTTCTCCGCAACAAGCCGGTACACCTCATACTGTTCCTGCTCCCCAGGGAAGGTCGCACGATCCATATACAGGAATTCAGTTCGGAACAAACCCACACCCTTTGCACCGTGTTTTAATGCCAGATCAAGCTCCTTCACAGAACTGATATTGGAAGCAAGCTTTAATACTGCTCCATCCTTGGTCACCGCATCTACAGTGGCCAGCACCTGCAACTGTTCTTTTTTCTGTATTTCCTTGTTGCGAAGCATCGTGTATCGTTCAATGGTTTTGCGATCCGGGTCTGTAAATACCAACCCATTATCGCCGTCTACGACAAGCATGTCCCCTGTCTCGACCGGCATGCCAAGACTCGCTTCCAGTCCGGAAACGAGAGGAATCCCGAGTGCACGTGCCATAATGGCCGAGTGAGACGTCTTACCTCCAATCAGCGTAACAATGCCCAAAACATAGCTTGGATTTAGATGCGCCAACTGAGACGGTGACAGCTCTTTAGCAACGAGGATGTAAGGTTGGGTATCTGAAGGCAGCGTAATCTCAGGTGCACCCAGCAGATGTTTAAGCAGGCGGTTGCCAACATCCTTAATGTCGATCGCCCGCTCCTTCATATATTCATCTTCCAGAAGGTCAAACATGGTGACAAAGTGGTCTATCGCCTCTTTTACCGCCACCTCTGCCGCCTTATACTGACGTTCAATAATGCCGCGTATTTCATTCATGAACACCGGATCTTCCAGAATGGCTAGATGCGCATCAAAGATGCTGGATTCCTCAGGTCCTACAACTTCTTTAAATTCATTTTTGATATATTCAATCTCATCCTTCGATGTCCGTATCCCCTCGTACAGCCGTTCGAATTCCTGGGCAAGATCCACCGAATCCATCTTCTGGTCGGGTAGATCCCATTCCCAGCTGGGCAGGACAAATGCTTTGCCGATGGCGATGCCTGCAGCTCCATTGATGCCTTGTATCTTCATTCTACCCCTCCAACGTTCCTGTCATAGAGCACCACGGACATGACGGATGCCTGACCTTTCTTCACTTGCTTGAATGGAGCAAAACTCCATGATTTTACACGATCCGGGTTCGTAATAACCATCGGAGTCGTGAGTGAGGCCGCCTGTTCACGTAATACGGCCAAATCAAATTTGATCAGCAGTTGTCCAGGCTCAACCGTATCCCCTTCTTGCACAAATGCTTCGAAATGCCCTTTCAGCTGTGAGGTATCGATCCCGATATGAAGCAGAACCTCTAGTCCCTCTCGTGTTGAAATGCCTAGGGCATGCATCGTTGGATACAAATGCATGATCGTTCCAAAGACAGGCGACACCAGTTCTCCTCGCTCCGGTACAAAAGCAACCCCATCTCCAACGAGCTTGGCTGCAAAAATCTGATCTGGAACTTCCTCAATCGGGAGCATTTTCCCCTGCACTGGTGCAGCGAAAAGTACTTGTTGCAAATCCCGTTCCAGCAACTTCGCAATCTCTTCCCGAATCAATTCGGAATAGGTGCCAAATACAACCTGTACGTTTCCGCCGCCTAGCTTGATCAGTCCGGCTGACCCTAGATTTTTCATCGCCCCCGTATCGATCAACCGATCGTCGTGAACCGTCAGACGCAGGCGTGTGATACACGCCTCAACCTGCACAATGTTGCTTTTCCCGCCCAGTGCTTCCAGAATCAACGGGGCTTGATAAGGAATATTACCAACCCAATCTTCCAGCATAGAACCCTCTTCCCGCCCCGGTGTTGGGATTTTGAAGGTACGTATGGCCCAGCGGAACAGGAAATAATAAACCAGCCCATATAGTATGCCAATCGGAATGAGCTTCCAAGCATTCTCAGACAGATGAAAATTGAGTATGTAATCAATAACGCCAGCCGAGTAAGAGAAACCATGCCTTATATCCAGCCAGTAACTAAGCCACATGGCCACCCCGGACATCACCGCATGTACGATAAACAGGTACGGCGCCGCAAAAAGAAAAGCAAACTCGATCTGCTCGGACACCCCTGTTAAAAAACAGACCAATGCAGAAGTCAGAAACGTTTTTCGGATTTTGGGTTTCAGATCTTCCCTGGCCTCCTGAATAATGGCAAATGCAATCGCAGGGATAGCAAACATCATAATCGGGAAAAGGCCCGCCATGAAAAATCCAGCTGACGGATCGCCAGCAAAGAATCGTGGTAAATCCCCTTGTACAATATTGCCACTCGGCGTTTCAAAGGTTCCCAGTTGGAACCAGAATACGTTATTCAGCAGATGGTGAAGCCCAAAAGCAACCAGCACCCTGTATAACACACCATAGATGAACAATCCGAAACCGCCAAGACTGTATTCCCATGTGGCAATGGAATTCAGACCATGCTGCAGAACCGGAGCAAGCCATAACATAAAGCAGGAAAAAAGAGCCGAACAGAGTCCGACGATAAGCAAAACAAACCTTGATCCGCCGAAAAATTGCAAGATTTCGGGCAGTTTGATGCTTTTGAACCGATTATGCATTCCACCGGCTAATGCACCGAGTATAATTCCAATTAAAGATGCAGGCTGCACTGTGCCATCCCCGAAATTTCGGGTGACCTGATCATAGATGACGATACCAGCCAGCGCTGCAAGTCCAGCTTGACCGGCCTGGTTGGAGAGTCCCAGAGCCACACCGACAGCGAACAAATACGGCAAAAAATAAAAAATACCGTGTCCGGCCACGGTAGACACTTCACCAACAATTCCCATTCCCCAGGAATTCCAGGGCAGACTGCCCACACTGAGCAAAATGGCAGCAGCGGGCAGGACCATTGTAGGCAGCATAACCGCTCTTCCGAGCTGCTGCAAGGATCCGAGCCAATTCATGGCGACCTCTCCTTTCTATCCTAGATGGTAAGCTTTACACAGCATTTTGTCAAAGTAAAAAGGGGAGTAATATCCCCTTCTGCGATGCACATAAATTAGAACATTCTTATCGGATAGCCAGCAGTTTCGTTCCAGTAACATAAATAGTCCCATCCCTTGAAACAAGCCATTGATCTTGTAAATCATGATTGATGATCATTTTCCAGTTCACTTTGGCTGTAGCAAGGTTCATGGAAACTAAATAGTTTATATTTTTAGCATAGTTTTTGTAATGATAGATTAGATTGCCGTTACGATCAATAATGGGTTCACTGGTA
This sequence comes from Paenibacillus sp. 4624, assembly GCF_050435065.1. NCBI lineage: Bacteria > Bacillati > Bacillota > Bacilli > Caryophanales > Paenibacillaceae > Paenibacillus > Paenibacillus sp. 4624. The sequence continues at coordinate 731,044 of NZ_JBNDJR010000001.1, read as the reverse complement.
AAATAGGTTTGATTCTCTTTATTAAACGTGGTTACTTTCTTGCTCAGAGCATGATAGATATTTGTTCCAAATACGACGTCACCTTGCTTGCTGATTGAAGGAGCAAGTGAGTTACTTGTACTTTGGAAACCTCCCTTGACGGTTTTCTTCAGCTTGCCCTGGGCATCAAAAATATGAAGATCATCGTTTCCGACCACATAAATCTGATGATTATCATAAATCGGACTCTGCAGATTCTCCCCAGTATACCGGGTACCTGATATTTTTTTACCCGCTAGGCTGTATTGAATCAATTCACCTGATTTCACTCTGCCTTTCTCTTTAATACTGCTTAAGGAGGACAGTGTCAAAAAAATTCGATCTTTAACAAAGACTGGGTCAGATACAACGAAGAAAGGACTTGAATTGATCTCTGTGCCAAGAAGACTGTTAAACTTCTCACTGCCGTCCATATTAACGCCGAGCAATCTCTTCTCTTCTTTAAAATCTTGTCCCTGACTTATAGGTTTATTGTTATGTATAACTTGTACATAAGAAGCCGTAAAAATAATAACTCCATCCTTGCTGACATCCACATTATAATTAGCTGTGTAATCCTTGTACCTTTTCTCCCAAATCTGTTCTCCGTCTAATGTATAGTTTGATATGCTCGCCGTTCCAAAATTCTCTGACCCCCTGCCTCGTTCGGGAATATCATCACCAAGAATCACAAGAGAACTGTCTTTGTATAAATACATGTCTGATATGCTATTAATATGTTCCATTCGTTTAGCCCACTTCACTTCGCCTTTTGGGGTGACGGCAGTCAATAACGGATGACCAGAGTAATGTGAGATCACGTAAAGTGTTCCTTTGGAATCCACAACCAAGTGTCTTACATAATCTTTAAAGTCCAATCCCCATTTCACTTCCGGCTTCTTGGCAGGTGCGACGAAAAGTGATTGACTTGTCCACACATCCGTTGCATGAATCGCTTCATTCGCTGCGTAAACGGGAGCCTCTAGTCGTAAAATTGCTACACATACGGCAACAAGTAGCAGAATAACTGCCTTTTTAAACCGTTTCATCTATATTTCATCCTCCTTATATTTTCAATCTCATTTTACTACGCTGAACATAAAATATCCCGTGATTTTGAATAATCACGGGATATTCATTAAAATCCTAAGTTGAATATGCGATGCCATGAACGAGTTCATGAGGACAACACGGCCTCTTAGCCGCGGCCAGCGCCGCGCAGAACGATGGAATCTTCTACCTTGATACAACGATTGGTGACTGCGGTCATGCCGTTCTCAGCCGCAATCTGGACAGCCTCATCGTTATGAATGCCGAGTTGAAGCCATAATACATTGGCCTTGATCGCAGCAGCATCACGAGCGACTTCTGCGCAGAACTCCTCACGCCGAAAAACATTAACAATATCCACCGGCTCGGGGATATCTGCGAGTGTGGCATACACCTTCTCGCCAAGAATCTCTCCCTGTGCTTGCGGATTAACAGGGATAATGCGGTATCCTCTGCTCTGCATCGCTTCCGCGACCATATACGAGGTACGATCTGATTTGTCCGATAAGCCGACAACAGCGATGTTGCCTGCATTGCGCAAAATGTGTCCAATTTCTTCTCGAGTAGGGTTGTTAAATTCCATGTTCAAGCACCATCCTTTTCTGCTTAACGTGTTAATTTACTCTTTTACCCACTGAACCGAGGCGCCAAGCGCCTGCAAATGATCAAAATATTGCGGATATGACTTGGCTACATGGTGCGCATCCCGAATACGGATAGGCTGTTTGGCACGCAGACCCACGACGGTAAGCGCCATAATGACACGGTGATCATAGTGAGCATTAATCTCTACGCCGCCCTCTACACCTTCCGGACGCCCGTGTACGATAATCTCAGCCTGACGCTCTTCAACGTTCGCTCCGGCCTTGCGCAGTTCATTTAAATAATCCGTAATTCGGTCACATTCCTTGTAACGCAGGTTCTCTACATTATAAAACCGTGACGTGCCTTCCGCAAATACGGCTGCCGCTACCATAGCCAATACAGCGTCCGTAGCCGCATCTCCGTCGAATTCAATTGCCTTTAATCGGCCATTTCCTTGAACATGAACCACATCATTCTCATGAGTGAGCGGCACTTCCATCATACGCAACACATCAACAATGGCACGCTCCCCTTGCTTGCTCTGCTCCATCAGCCTGAGAATTTTCACATCAGACTGTGTAACTGCTGCGGCAGCAAGTACGGCAGCCGAGCCAGGGTAATCTCCTTGAACAGTGTACGTTGTAGGCTTGTAAGCCTGTCCGCCAGGTACACGGAATGACATGTAATCATCGCTTGCATGGATGATGATCCCTGCTTGTGCAAGAACCTCCAGCGTCTGACCGATGACCACTTTTGATTTCAAATCATTCAGAACCTCAATCGTGCTGTCTTCTGCAAGCAATGGGGTCACAAACAGCAATGCGCTCAAGTATTGGGAGCTTACAGAGCCAGATACACGAATATGTCCGCCTTTGGCATGACCGCCTTTAATTGTAATCGGCAGACGCCCTTGCTGATGCTCCACCTGAACCCCCATTTGACCAAGTGCATCAATCAAATCATCATGCGGCCGTTTACCCAGTGAATCGGGGTATGTGTTCACAAATGTAACTTCAGGGCACAGCGCGGTAACCCCCATCAGGAAACGAAGTACAGCCCCGGCGTTCCCTACGTTTAATTCACGTACATCACGGGGACGGCTTCCAAAGCCTTGGATAACGATTTTGCTGTCGTCCTCTTCCAGCACAGCGCCCAGATCACGAATACATCTGCGCATCGCATCGCTGTCCTCACTATGTGCCGGAAAATGAATCGTACTTGTTCCTTCTGCCAGCGCAGCGGCCAGCAGGTAACGGGTGGTATAGTTTTTGGAGGACAAGGCTCCGATTTCCCCGTTCAGATTAGGGGTAGGGTTAACAATAACGTCCATGGATGATATTCTCCTTCATCGATTGTTTTAGTGTAGTGAGTCTCCGTAAGGCCAAATTGACATCGCCTGGTTCGCTTAGGTATCATTAAAGGCGTTAAGTCCATATAGAAAAGAGGACCTGAATATGACACAAATCGCAGAAATTCAACCATCCGAGCTGCGCCGCCGTCTACAAGCGGGAGAGAAGCTGCAGATGATAGACGTCCGCGAGGACGAAGAAGTCGCGCAAGGCATGATCGCTGGTGCCAAACATATTCCACTGGGACAGATTCCAGATCGCTTGTCGGAGATTGATAAGTCCGGTGAGATCGTGATCATCTGTCGCAGCGGTTATCGCAGTGAACGAGCTTGTGAATACCTGCAACAACTTGGATACGACGGCTGTACCAATATGGTCGGCGGTATGCTGGAGTGGCAACAGGAAGACGAATAGGCAAGAACGAATAGGCAGTTTGCAATCCATTTTTTAATAGATTGCCCCTACACTTCGTTTCTTTCCAAGCAACGGGCCCTCTGGCCCGTTTTTAATACGCTTTTAATTCCTACCCTCAATAGGCTTATCACCGGATTTTAGCCTTTTAGAAAAGGGAATCCAAAAAATCTGGGGATAACCGCTACTCTCCAGGTTATTCTGTCGTCGGAGTGAACTGTGTAAAATCTTTAGTTCAACTTATATTCTCCCTCAACTTCGATGATAACAAGCTTAGACGCGGTAATGCGCTAAAATTAAATGAGTCACTTCGGCCGCAGACAACGCAGTAGTATCCACCGTGTAATCCGCAAAACGATATGCATCTTTGCGCTCTTCCATAATCGTTCGAATGCGTTCCTCGGCATTTCCTGCAAGCAGTGGACGGTTATCACACCCGCTCACACGTTCCACAATGACCTCAGGATCTGCTGTTAGGGCAACAACCCAGCCATTCGCTGACATCGATTCACAGTTGTCCGGACGAAGCACAACCCCGCCTCCAGTTGCAATGACCTGTCCATTGTTCTCAAGTACCGTGCACAGCACCCGGTTCTCTACGTCACGAAAGTACGCTTCTCCCTTGCTCAAAAACAATTCCGGAATGGTACAGCCTTCCTCCTGTTCAACCGCGGCATCTACATCGATTAATCGGTATCCCAGCTCATGAGAAAGCATATTAGCAACAGTTGATTTCCCCGTTCCCATCATGCCAATGAGAATAATATTTTTAGACTTGCTCAAGGTGTACACTCCTTTAATTCAAGCATTTCGTGAGCACTTTTTTCCTATCATAACACAGGCCTGCGAACGGGGGAAGGCCATGGTCCGTATCAAGCTTCCTTTCGAGCCACAATCGTACGTACTGTTCTTCCTCGCCCAATGATCGTCATTCATTAACGTTCCTCATCAGGCTCTTAGATTCTCTCCATTTATGAAAAAAGAGGGACCTGATGGTGATCGGTATAATCCGATCCTCCAAGTCCCTCTTTACATTGTATGATTTGAAGATTACTCCATCCAGTTGTGGTGGAAGCTTCCTTCTTTGTCGACACGTTTGAACGTGTGTGCGCCGAAGTAGTCACGTTGTGCTTGCAATAAGTTTGCTGGCAAACGCTCTGTACGGTAGCTGTCGTAGTAGGACAACGCACTGGAGAAGCCTGGTACCGGAATACCTTGTTTCACCGCAGCGGCAACCACTTCACGCCATGCATCCTGGTAGGATTCGACGATGTTTTGGAAGTATGGATCAAGGAGCAGGTTTTTCAGGGCTGCATCTTTGTCGTATGCTTCCTTAATGTTTTGCAGGAACTGTGAACGGATAATGCAACCGCCGCGGAAGATCATCGCGATGTTGCCGTATTTCAGATCCCAGCCATATTCGTCGGATGCGGCACGCATCTGCGCGAAGCCTTGGGCGTAGGATACGATTTTACTTGCGAACAGCGCTTTGCGCACGCTCTCGATGAATGCTTTTTTGTCACCGGAGAACGCTTCTGCCTTAGGTCCGTTCAGGATTTTGCTTGCAGCGATACGCTCGTCTTTCATCGCCGACAAGAAACGGGAGAATACAGATTCCGTAATCATGGACAACGGTACGCCGAGATCCAGCGCGCTTTGGCTTGTCCATTTGCCTGTGCCTTTTTGTCCAGCGGCATCCAGAATCACGTCAACCATTGGTTTGCCCGTTTCCGGATCGTATTTGGAGAAGATGTCTGCCGTGATTTCAATCAGATAGCTGTCAAGTTCACCTTGATTCCACTCTGTGAAAATTTCATGCAATTCCTCTACCGATACATTCAGTACCGATTTCAGCAGGTGATAGGCTTCACCGATCAATTGCATGTCACCATACTCAATGCCGTTATGTACCATTTTCACATAGTGTCCGGCACCGTCTGGTCCGATATATGTACAACATGGGTCGTCACCGACTTTTGCCGAAATCGCCGTCAGGATCGGTTCCACCAGTTTATAAGCACTTTCCTGTCCGCCTGGCATAATGGAAGGTCCCTTCAGTGCACCTTCTTCACCGCCAGATACGCCTGTACCGATAAAGCGAATGCCTTTGTCCTCCAGTTCTTTGCTGCGGCGAACCGTATCAGGGAAATATGCATTCCCGCCGTCGATGATGATATCGCCCTCATCCAAGTGAGGAAGCAACTGCTCAATGGTCGCATCTGTAGCTTTACCTGCTTGTACCATGATCAGAATTTTGCGCGGAGATTCCAGGGAGGCTACGAATTCTTCAATGGAGAATGTGCCTGTCAGGTTTCTGCCTTCGGCTTCTTTCAACAGGTCATGTGTCTTCTCTGGGGAACGGTTAAATACCGATACTGAAAATCCTCTGCTTTCAATATTAAAGGCCAAATTTTTACCCATGACTGCCAGGCCGATTACGCCGATTTGTTGTTTTGTCATCTGGTCCTCCATCCTTTACTCCAATTAATTTTATTGAAAAAAATCTCAACAATACACCCATTTTAACGGTTTTATGTATGAAAGTGAACCCCGCACCCCAGCTAGACAGCGAGAAAAAGCTGTAATCTGCTCAGGTGTTCATCGTATTTTCATAAAATACGTTATTATAGTAAGAGTAATGAATCATCATCAGATTGGAGGAGCTTGCGAATGAGCTATGAGCAACTTTCAAAAGAAGAACGGTTTTCACTAGATATCCGAAGAACTTATCTTTTGGGGATGTATATGAATGAATGGGGTATGCCCGAGAGCAGAATCGTACTTTCCAAAACAGAGCGAAGCATTCATGTGGAGATATACTATTTCCCTGCAACGTTGCAGTCTGAGATATCCCGGTTTGTCACTGTAGGTTTGTCTCAAGCTCCCCGCCCTACAGGGGAACGAGTCTCCGCAGAGTGGATGCTTGCGTTGCCTTCCGATTTAGGCGGTGTAAGCGTAGCACGTATCAACACCTACTTGGCCGATATCATTACGCATCATATCGAAAATGCTCCAAATTCGGATATCCCGCGCGTGATGAAATCAAGTCCGCTAGCACCCACAGAATGGAATGCAACTGCCTTGTTAATTGACGAATTGCGAGGAGAAAACGAATCTCTCGAACTTATTCACATTGGCCAGGAGACAATCCCTCTGTTGTGGGTCATTCCGATTACTGCTAAAGAAGCGGATTTAATTCTGGAACAAGGGATTGAGGAGTTCGATACCCATGTGGAGAGTTCGGACTATTCAATTATTGATCCTCAGCGTCCTTAGACGAGCGGAACAGTGCAAGTCCAGAGATTGAGAATCCAAAAATAACGCTCCCTCTACATATCAAAGGGCTGCCCCTAGTCATTAGTAACCTTTGGGAACAGCCCTCTTCTATAAGAGTGATGCTTCAATACGCTTTTCCTCATCCTTCCAGCATCAGCAGATGCCCGGATAATCGCTGCAGCGCTTCACGGCAGGCGTTGGCCTTCTCTTTATTATCGATCTGCACAGCATCATACAGACGCTCCAGTTCATCATCGATCTCCATACGCAGCAGCATCAGCCGTTCTTCGCCTTCGCGCGAGAGGAACATTTCTTCCATCTCTTCCGCCGTAGGCGCAGGTTCTTTTTGAAAAATGACGCGTTGCTTGAATCCCGATACTTCGACCAGACGAATCACTTCACCAAATAAAATATTTTCTACTGTCATCTGCTGATCCTTGAAGCGTTTCACCACAGCATGGCCGCGTGTATCGCCAATCAGCTTCTCCAACCACTCTGCGAGCTTGGCGTCCTTGATCAGATAATCTCCTGTCATTTTATAATTCCCACTGCGTGTTTGTTGAAAACGGAGCTTTACCAGCTTACGTCCGGTGCGGACTGACAGGATAAAGAAGGATTCGTCCTCGCTCCAATATAGTGAATACCCCTCACGAATTAGGTCTTTGATTAGATTTTGGATATGCCGACGGTTGAACCGCAGCTCCAGATTGCAATATTCAACTTCATAACTCTTGTTCACGGCACTCCCTCCATCTGTACCGGATTTGCTCCGGCCCTCATGTTTCAAGCGCTTGTGTTACATCGGCTTACCCTATTTTATACTTCATTTTATGTAAGGGTACTTGGTTATTTGACTATTTTTCACGGAATACGAATCCGAATTGAAGCTTTCCGCAGATGCACAGGGGCAAGCCCCCGGAAATTCATCGTATAACGGACGCAAAAGGAAGAAAATGCAGTTGACTTTCTAGGGGCACAGAAAAAATTCGAAGCTCTTCTGCTCCAATCGTACAAGTGTCGAAATCATGATCATTGTGTTGTGCAGCTGAGATATCTCACTTCATTTGCACTAATTGACGACTGCCAGGCATCACAACACATCAAAAAAAGAAGATCCATAAACCCTGATCAGGGTTTATGGATCTCCTATTTTACTATCCTTCATCTATCCAGCAGGTGCGGTACGGTAAGGCTTACGTGCCAAGACAAAGTGAACGACGAAAAGTCCTGCCATCACAAGAGCGCTCGCGATAAACGGGGCCGGATGACTGATGTGATCCCACAACAACCCCGACACAATAGGACCAAAAACCATACCCGAACCTTGCAAAGTAAGGAAAAACCCCCAAATCGCCCCCCGTTCCCCTTCTGGAATCAGTGTGGCAACAAATGCATTCCAAGCCGGAAGAATCATCGCATAACTTACGCCCACAAGCATTACAATGCCAAAAACAACAGGAATGGCTGTCACTGTCGAGAAAACAAACAAACTTGCTGCCGCCATCAAAAACCCAACATTCAGGAACGGCTTCGTACCGAATTTGTCCACCATTTTCCCAACAGGAAGCAGTGCGATGACGGTAATCCCCCCTCCTGCAATGAGCAGCAGACTGTACAGATTGGGTGAGATATTTAGATCTGTTCGTGTATACAGCGTAATGACAGGGCTAAGCAGACCAATCACAAATGACTGCATAAACAGCGCAGGATAGACAAGCGGATTGACATTGAGCGTGCTGCGCACCCGGTGTAATGTACGCTTTACGCTCTGTTGCAACCGAATAAACGGGGTAAGAAGATTCGGCTTGGCTGGATATTTCTGATTTGTGGACATTCGGTCTTCTCCAGCATCTCCCGCTTCTGCTGCTTGTCCCCCCTGGGCCACAACGCGGCCCGGAAGAATCATAGCGACCAGGATGACCAGAATTGCACATCCCATGAGAACGAGGAAGATTGTACGGTAATCATGATTGGTCCGCTCCAGCAGCCAGTTCATACCGACAGGCCCGAGCCCCGTGCCTCCCAAAGCCGCCATTTCCAGAGCCCCCATCGCTGTTCCATTTTTGTTCTGCGGGCCTGACATCGCAGTTACTCCCGTCATTGCGCAGGGCCACAAGGGCGACGTACCGATTCCGAGAATGAGACAAGCCATAGACAGCCCGACGGCACTTTTGAGAAAAAGAATCATGATAACGGCAATCAAAGTACAGATCAGAGCCGTTACCATCGTGGCGCGGAAGCCGATTCGTTCTGCTGCCCAGCCTGAAGGGGCTCTGAACAGATTATCTCCCAGATACTGAAGAGCAAATGCTACGCCAATAACACCAGCAGACAACCCCAGAATATTATCCATGTATACGGGGAGAACAGCGACCAGCAGCGCCCCCTTGATTATTTCCACCAGAAAAAGTGTCAGCCACATCGCGATAAAAAAAGGCGATCTCAGTATCTTGGCTGGTTTGATGTCGGTTTGCATTCTTTTTCCCCTTTCAAGGTTCATTTACCGGTCCTCTACACATAGTGTAACCGGGGACATGACAAGCAAATCTCACCAATTCAAAAATTTGTCGTTCATACCGCTTGCATTCAGTGCTTATTTTGCTATACTCATCTTTGTTTACCATTTTACTTAGGAAGGGTTGTGACAGCACTGATGAATCACCACCGTACGCCGCTGTTTACCGCTTTGAAAAATCACGCGGCACTCAATCCCGTACAGTTTCACATTCCGGGACATAAAAAAGGATTGGGAGCGGATACCGAATTCCGTGAATTTATTGGCGATAACGCCTTCTCCATAGATTTAATCAACATCGCACCACTGGATGACCTGCATCAACCGACAGCTGTCATTCGGGAAGCACAGATGCTTGCCGCAGATGCCTTTGGAGCCGATTATACCTATTTTAGTGTACAGGGTACAAGCAGTGCGATTATGACGATGATTCTATCGGTATGCGGACCTGGGGACAAAATCATCGTGCCCCGCAACGTACACAAATCCGTCCTCTCTGCCATTATTTTCTCAGGAGCCAAACCCGTATTCGTTTCTCCTGCACAGGATGTTAACCTTGGCATTGATCACGGTGTGACCATCCAATCCATTCGCCGTGCGCTTGAGCGGCACCCGGATGCCAAAGCTTTGTTGGTCATTAACCCAACCTATTACGGTGTATGTACAGACCTGAAGTCCATCGTAGAGCTGGCTCACAGCTATCAAGTGCCCGTTCTGGTAGATGAAGCACACGGGGTACTCATTCATTTCCATGAGGATCTGCCGCTGTCTGCAATGGCCGCTGGAGCCGATATGGCTGCAACAAGTGTGCACAAGCTTGGTGGTTCGATGACACAGAGCTCGGTGCTGAATCTGAACACCAAGAACGGGTTCGTCAACCCACAACGTGTACAGACCATCTTGAGCCTGCTGACATCCACATCCACGTCATACGTATTGCTTGCATCACTGGACACTTCCAGACGTAATCTGGCGCTCCATGGTCATGAGATTGCACAAAAGGCCATTGACCTTGCGGAGTTTGCAAGGCGTACGATCAATGACATTGATGGCTTGTACTGTTTCGGAAAAGAACTGTTAGGCACAGAAGCCACTTTCAATTATGATCCAACGAAAGTCACGATTCATGTGCGCCATCTCGGCATTACAGGCTACGAGACCGAGAACTGGCTGCGTGAGCATTATAATATCGAAGTTGAGCTTAGCGACATGTACAATATTCTGTGCCTCATCACGCCAGGTGATACAGATGACAGCGTGAATATCTTGCTGAGCGCGCTACAGGATTTGTCTCGTACGTATTATCAAGTCAATCCTGCGCATGAACTGGTTGTCAAAGTGCCAGACATCCCTCAGCTGATGCTGACACCGCGTGATGCCTTTTATGGAGATACCGAGGTCATTCCTTTCAAGGAGTCCGCAGGACGCATTATCTCGGAGTTCATCTATGTGTACCCGCCAGGGATTCCAATCCTGCTTCCGGGCGAGGTAATTACACAAGAAAATATCGATTATATCATTGATCATGTTGAGGTCGGACTGCCCGTTAAAGGACCCGAAGACCGTAGTGTAACTAATGTCAAAGTCATCGTGGAAGCTGACGCTATTTTCTAGAATGGCACGAAAAGTGAAGGACCGGGTCTATCACCTGGTCCTTTTTGATTTTCATTTTTTGTGACTCTCCGTACCAACCTGACAATCCAAACCAACAACAAAAGACCCCCTGAAATTCAAGGAGTCCTTGTGTCATATTCCAAAAGAATGACTATTCTTGGGAAGCAACCAGTTCGTTGTATGCCGCTTCAACACGGTTCCACTCTGCTTCGTCTTCAATATTGTAGAGCACCATTTCCTCGTCTTCTTCTTCCATACGCAGGATGATGCCGTCAGCTTCAGGATTGTTGCGTTCCAGCAGAAGTGCATAAACGTGATCTTGCACGTCAAACGTTTCTACCAAAACCATCTCCACGTCTTGACCGTTCTCATCAGTCAATGTGAGAAGGATCTCTTCGTGTTCATGATCGTGATCATGGTCGTGACCGCAACCGCAGTTATCTCCATGCTCGTGTTTGTGATCGCTCATTGTAATACCTCGCTTCATCAATAGAAAATGTGTAACCTTGCATATCGTAACATGTTCACAGAGCCAGGTCAATTTAGAAGGGCAACGTTTATTCGCCTTTAATCATTCAAGGCCGTAATGATTTTTTCGGCCACCAGAACATAGTTACTGTTTGCATTTTCTTTAATATGAAAACCGACCTGGTACTTGCCAGCACGACTAAAATCATAAGTGAAATCATACGTACGGAACCAGAAGTTATCCTTCTGTGTCGTCAGATCCTGTGCCTGAATATCCTTTACCTGGCCGCTCGGATCCGTTATGGTGACTTTCACGGCAGCCACGTCTGTTGTGAGACTATCGACCTGTGAGAACACATTAAATTTCAATTTGCCCACGTTGACGTTCCCAAACACAGTGTCTCCCTTGAAGAGAAAAATATGTACGTTCGGCTTAATCACCGTTACTCGCTTGTTATTATTGTCCCACCGAGTAATGCCTCCAGCCTCTCTAACAGGTACATAAGTCGTTCCATCAATCAAATAACCACCGTCAGACGCTTCCTTGCCGTTAATGAACACACGAATTTTCTCGTTCACAGAGTCCGCAAATAATAAAGACCCGCCCAGCAAGGAGAATACCATGACACATAGCAGCACTCTTTTCCATTTCATCCCGTCAATATACCCTCCCTTGCTGTTAGCTTGTTTGTAGATTTATACTGCGAACGGCTCCACAAAGTTGCGCTGTTTTTCATCATTTTTCATTTTTTATCCAAAATATTTACCACGCTCTGGTAAACACAAAAAAAGGCTATCCTGTTTTCAGGATAACCTACTGTGTCGTTTATTATATATACGTCATTAGACGAAGTGTCATGAAGATACGTGGCGAGTGAGGATACAGGGAACCCCTTTGCCAACCGCCCCGCCTTCTCTCAATCGTGCAGCATATTCCGTCCCTCGTAAGCAAGGTGTCTTGCAACGTTCACATACATCGGATGTGACCAGCTTCATAGATACACGCATCTTGTCACTTTTTAACGCGGGCGCTTTCTTTCCTTTTGCCTTTGCCATCCCGGATTCCCCATTTCCCATAATGCTGACTGAATACTGCATCATATGGGGAATCGCCCAATTGTGTGCCTACCTTAGAAAACGTATTTGAATACTAAAAAGATAACGAACAAAATACCACCGAGAATCAGCCAGTTGCTGATCTCCCACCATATACTTCTTCCTCCACCAGATATGAGTTGCTGTGATTTCTCCTCATGTCGCTGCTGATGTGTGTGTGATTCGGATAAGTCTGGCGGCTTGTTAAAATCTCTAAAATCCATATCATGCACCTCTCCTTTGGTGATCTCAATTCATTTATAAAATTGCTTCAGTTCGATAAGCTTGCACTTTTATGAATATTTACGGCGATATCCATACCAAAGTTTCAACATTATTACATTTATCAAATGATATTGTTCTCACCTCCATTCTATCAAAGCTAAAGTTTCAGGCGCGAAGCAAGTATATGTCAAAAAACCTCCGATTCCTCGGAGGTCTTTGTCTATTGCATTTATTTTATTCTGAAAGGAACGTTACGAATCCTATTTGCTTACGCCTGCTCCACTTTAACGTTAACATTACCTTTGATCGCTTTGGAATAAGGGCAGTATTCATGTGCAAGTTTTACAAATTTTTGTGCCGTTTCTTCATCCAGACCGAGAATTTTCACTTCAAGCTCCACATCCAGCTTTACACCACCATCTGCCGGGTCCGCTACCAGGGCAACAGTTGCAGACACTGTACTGCGCTCAATCGTTACATTGTGTTTTTTCAATTGAAATTCCAACGCAGAGTTAAAACATGCACTGTATCCTGCTGCAAACAGTTGCTCCGGGTTAGTCGCTGTTGTTACTTGACCTCCAAGTTCAGGGGGTGTAGCTACGTCCATCATGAATACGTTATCCGGGGATTGTACGATCCCTTGGCGTCCACCTGTATTAATAACTGTCGTTTCATATAGAGTTTTCATATTAAAATTCTCCTCTTCCGATTTAAGTTTGTTATATGTTTTGAACATGTCTTCTTTTAACTTGTTTACAAATTGATTGTACACAATTTAATTACCTTTGTAAATAGTTTTTTAAAATAAATGAAATAAAAAAGAGCCACCTTGTAAGGTAACTCTCTATATATTGATCTTAGGCAAAAGCATGCATGCGTTCATGCTCAAATATTTAGCAACGGAGCACGGTCCGGCAACTGAATTCTATTTGGATGTTTCAGTTTCCTCCGTTTGTTGGGTCTTCTGTTGATTTCCCGCATTGCGGTCGAAACCTTGGCCTCGGAATCCACCCTTCATGCCGTTTCCTTTGAGGCTATCTCCTAATTTGGTTAGATCGACCGAAGAAGCATCAATCAGTGTATCCGTACTTGCTTTTTGCCCTTCCGTAGTGGAAGGAATCGTTCCAGCAAGCTGTCCTTGAATACTCTCGGCACGCAATGTGCCCAATTTAGTCAATTCAGCAACAGCTTCTTTATACTTATCATATGTCACAAACGCAGTCGCATCATTTCTAACGTAATCCGTAATCAGATTATCTAACGTCTGCACCGTCTGCTCAAATTTTCCGTTTGCAAAATAACCGTCCACGATCTCTTGCAAGTAGTCATGGTACTTCTCCTTGTACTCAGGTACTTCCAGCAACTTGCTTAGAATCGGCCGCTCTTCCATCGTTACGCCTGATAATGGGGTATCAATGGCAAGATTGACCACATCGGATGCAGAACCTGCCTGAAATCCACCAAAAGCCATATTGTAGTCCCATGGCAGCATACTGATTTTGCCGTTATTCTCATATAAATAATAGTTATGCCCCATATTGGACGTGTAACTATCCATGTTCACCACCACATTATGAGCTGCAAAATATTTGAGCACAGCATCCACATCCACATATTGCTCAAGATTGGTTCCGACATTTAAGTTTTTGAGTGCTTCAATCACACGTTGCTCATCTTCCTCCGTCGTTTTTGTCTTGGCATGATCAAAAATGGCAGAATAGCTGGACACTTTATCATCCGTATACACCAAGGACACACCATTGGTTCCTCCGTTCATACCACCACCTCCACCTGGTCCGCGACCTCCCTCTCCACGACCTCTTGCGGGCTGTGAATCTGTATCGCCCACGCTGGTTACAGCATCACTTGGCGGTTCCATGCCTTCAGGGGGCTGCCGGTCTCCCATGCCTACAGCATCGCCTTCTTCTGGAGGATTTCCTAAGGGATTCCCCATTCCGCCCGCACCCATATTGCCATCGTTATTGGGTTTGTAGATTTCTCCTTCGCCATTCTTCGCACGTTCCAGATATCCGCTGTCTATGTCTTCAACAGCCAAATATAAGCCCCATGCCTTTCCGTTGACGTTAATATTCGCAAAAGCAAACAGCGGCGCATCAACTCCGATATAACTCATGATGTCATAGCTAAGATATTCTTTCATATAACTGGCGTCGGAAATCATATTATTCACGACCATTTTATCAAGACCATTCCAGGTCTGACCTTTAACGTATTCGTCAAACTTGATTTTGAAACTATACCGATCCGTTGTATCGTCCCCTGCCACTTGTCTCAAACTCGAGTTTCCTTTGGCTCGGATGCCTACATTTACGATCGTTGTCCCGTTTATCTTTACATTTGCCTTGATATAGTTTTCTCCTGTCGCCGTGTCCAGCATTTCCTGCCAGGCATCCTCATCCACATCAATGGAGAAAGACATCACTTCCGTTTTACTAAAGTTTTGTGCATAATCCACCGTTTTTGTCTGATCTTCTGTGGATTGGTTCACCGTAGTTGTAGTCGTTGTTGTTTGCAGACTTCCACTCTCATTGCTACAAGCCGCTAATAACATGGAAGCAATCACTGTAGTTGCCATAACATTTCGCCATTGGTTGTTTATCATGCCATTTCCCACCTTAGTTCTCTTTTAAATTCCTGCTACAGAGAAGTTTAAAAGAAAAACCTTAAATGGAACTGAACAAATCGAATCAATCCTGATTGAGAGGCACCTGATGTCCATCTTGACTTCCATCTTCAAAAGTATCTTCACTTTCCTGCTTCTTTCCAAACAAAAAAGAGCCGACTTATAGGCGACTCTTCATAAACATTTCTATTTTTATGCTTCTATATTTATTGTAAAATGTATCATTCAACTTTTTTGCTAGCTTTCAATTTACCGTTGCCATCCAGCTCATAGAATTGGTAAAGATCATTAGAGAGCGTTAGAGATTCCAGAATCTTCTCCATAAAGGACTCTGAGGCATTGGCACTAAGATGGTCGCCATTCCAATAGTAATGAATCATGAGACGATTTTGATTATATGGATGTTTAATGACATATGCTCCGGATTGTCCTGCTGTTTTCATGGCCTCTTTCCAAGCCAAACCGATACCGTTTGCTCGGACAATTATGTTTTTTTTCAAAGATTGCACAATGCCATTCGACTTCGCATTACCAACAAGAATGAGGTTACTGCCGCCAATCTCACGTTTCAGCTTCTGTTTCAACTGTTTTCGATCCCGAACTACATCGTACTTCATGCCAAATACATCAAGAATCTGAGTTAACTGGCTGATCGCTTGTTCCTGTTGTTTCGCTGCTGCTTTGCTCACCTGATCTCCAAGTACAATGGTTAATGGCTCCCCTCGGAAGGACTTTTCCATTAAACGAATCATCACTTCGTAAGGCAGATTTGGAATGTTTTTCACCACTGCTTCATACTGCGGTTGATAGGCATCATGCATATATGCCGCAAGTTCCTTCTCCGACATTTGATATTCCTGCTTAAGCTCAAATCCTGGCTTCTTTAAAGCTTTTTCCATGTCCTGCCGCTGTTCTTTACCAAGCACATCCTCAATGGTACCAAGTAATCCATCGATTGTAGCGTTTTGGTAGACAAAGCGATGAAAGTATTCCTTCATAAACGCATCAAATTTCTGTTCACCAACAGAGCGGTATAATTGGTAGATCGCCTGACGACCCTTTTGGTAAAATACATAATCGGCCATTTCTCCTGCTTGTTCATTCGTTGAAGCAATAGGTAGATCAATAGGTGACGGATCAAGCTGAATTGATCTGAAGCCTCCCAGCTTGTTGCCCTGCTTTTCTAAAAAATACACCGTGGAAAAGTCGGCAAAACCTTCATCCAGAAATGATTCCGTTTCTGAATTGTTCCCAATTAAAGCATGGAACCACTGATGTGCAATCTCATGCACAAACGTGGTATCATCTTCAGGTGATAACTCCGCAGCACGCTCCGGCATCTGTATTAATCTTGAATATTCCACGCCAAAGCCATCCACATAAGTCTCGATGACACGAAATTCGGGATACGGATATTCACCATATTTCTCACTGTAAAATGCGATAACTTTAAATGCATAATCAATGTATTTGTTCACTGCAGCTTTTTTGACAGGGTCATCACCAGAATAAAAATATTCTACAGTTAGACCATTACGCGTCTCACGTTCTACCTTTAGATTGGGGCCAGCGAAAAAAACAAATTCTCTCGTGTTCGCGGCGCGCGCTGTAACGACTTTTCGTCCTTGTTCTGCACTGACTTTGGAAGTGATATCTCCCGGCATGACCACCTGATATGACTCAGGCACATTGAACTCAACATCGAAATCAGACGAGGTATAGAAATCACTCTCGAATGAAGTGCTGTACGGTGTCTTATTCCACTGATGCGTAGTCTCGTCATAAACAGACATTACCGGAAACCAGTGTGCTCCGTTGATCTGATCCTTGTAGTACGATATTCTTTGCATGCCATAAGGAATGTCGAGCCGATAATCCACTTCGAAGGTAATAGATTGACCCGGTTGCAAAGGTGCCTTCAATTGTACACGTAATGCCTGATTGTTGTTATCGAAAAGAAGCTTCTCCCCTTGTTGCGTCACTTTCACAATATCCGTTCCGCCCAAGAAATCGGACGCTTTCTTTTCCGGGTGTTCTTTGGCTATTTGCTCATTCTGGCCTGTATACATAATCGTTTGTGTTGCTTTGGATCGATTAGCATCTGCATAGGTATGCATGACCAACTCTTGGAGGGTATCTTTGCTCGTATTCAGGTAGGTCACTGTCTGGCTGCCCTGTATTGTCATATCTTTTTCGTCCAGACGTGCTTTGATCTGGTACTGAATCGGGGATTGATCTTGAGACACGGCTTGTTGTGAGCGCATGCGAAAAGCATGTTGCATCTGGAACGTGTTCTGTGTTGTCTCAGCACTCGTAGCCAAGCTCTCTCCCTTCAAAGGGGTGGCATAAGTGGTGTGGGTGACCCCAGATGTTGTGAGCGCCAGTACCAGTGTGCTTAATATGGCCTTTTTCATCACGTTTTTGTTAGTAGATTGGGTTTTGGAAGCGTGCATTTTCTCTCTCCTTCTGTTGTATGTTCTTAACTACAACAATAAGAGATCAATCTTACGTTGAATTTAGGTTTGGTTTAAATTTTGTTTAAAAATAAAAAAAGAAGTCCTGCTATGCAAGACTTCTCACTATAATCAGTAGTGCACTCCCCCCTGTGTCAACTCCCTGAATATTTACTTTCACTCGATGAATGTCCCAAGAATTCTTTAATTCTACCCTTGATCTCTACTAAAATTTTCTCTTTGCTGACGTAAACAACATCAATCATCGTACTTAACATCATTTTCTTCTTTTCCGTTGACGCTTCATCAAAAACATCTTGCCAAACCGGAATATACTCCATTAATGTTTCCAGTTCAGACAATTCAATCTTTTTAGAGGATAGTATTCTTTCAGTTTCATTCATTTCATTGGTAGTTTGAGTAATCTCCAATTCCTTCTTCTCGATAAGATCATTAAGCATCTTTGGTTTGAAGGCGCTTTTGCCCATAATTGATTTGGGGACTTCAGCGTTAAGAATGGATAGCTCATTATAATGTTCTTCAAGTATACACTGCAGCTTCTTAATTTTTTTCTCTTCCTCATTTGATATTTTGTTTTTGATTAAATCCATTTCCGAGCTAAAATCTATTGTTTCGAGTTGATTTAAGTGACTATTTACTTGCTTCATTACTTGTCTCTCAACCATCTTAGACGAGAAAGTAGCTTGACCACTACAATCGATTTTCCCTTGTAATTTTCCGGTGCACCGATAGCTTTTATTTTGATTGTATCTAAGTATTTCTCCATTAGCAGCCTTATATTTATTCACAAATGTTGTTGAAGTTAGCCTTGAGTTACAACACCCGCATCTCGCTATTCCAGTTAGAAGTAAACTTCCTTTTGTGCTCATCGGCACAGAACTATCATTGTTTTGCTTACTTTTGGGATTCTTTTTTTCTCTAATATCTTGAGCTGAATTCCACTCTTCTTCGGATATTATCATTAATTCAGGAATAGGTTCAGAGAATACGGCGTCTCCCGATCCTTTCCTATATCTCATTATTCCTTTATAGATAGGGTTTTTAAGTATGACATTCACAGTAGCCGCACCCCACTGTTTAGCCTTTCTTGTGGGAATATTCTCTTCGTTCAACAATTTAGCTATCCTTAGTTGTCCGTATCCTTCGTCTAGAACTAGTCGGAACATCCTTTGCACAACCAAAGACTCTTCTTCGTGTATTACTAATTTAAGCAAGACCTTGCCCTTTTTATTAAATTTGCCGGAATCAACACTTCTATACCCATATGGTATACCGCCACCTCTAAATATGCCATCTTCCACCATTTGCATATGCTTTTCGTTCACGCGATTAGAAGTTCTTCTACTTTCTCCGCTCGACTGCCAGAATCTAAGATAGTTAATCACCTTATCTGCATTTACTTCAATTTTTTGTTGCCCTTCTATTACAGACCACATTTCAATTCCTCTGTTTACAAACCACTCAAGTACAAATGGTGTCTCATCATCTTTTCTACCTAATCTATCAAACATGAATACTAGCAGTAGATCGAATAATCCATTTTCAGCGTCATCTTTAGCCTGTTTAATTACATCTCGGTTGGAAGCAGATACTTTGAACCCTGAGACTCCTCTTTCAGAATATTCTTTTACTAACTTCCACCCCTCCTGCCTTTCAATCATTCTTCTACAAGCTCGCTGCTGCATTGGTATATCATTTCCATCCAACTGTCCTTTTGTAGATACACGATATAGGGTTGCAACCCGTTTAATTTGCTTCAATTAATTCACCACCATATCTTTTTTCTGTTATATATTCAGAACTCTCTATAACTGCTTTATAATTAACTAGTACTTCGACTATAGCATTAAATCAATAAAATATATTAAAGACCACCCCATATTTTTGTAGGTAGTCTTCTGGTTCGTACCATATTCAGTTATCTTTCTAGATAATAGTTTTTCATTTCAATTAAGATAAAGCAAAAAACAGCCGTTTAAAGGCTGTCTCGGCTGTAAAATATTGTTTTATGTATAGGACGAGTGGGGATCGAACCCACGACCCTTACCCTGTCAAGATAATGCTCTCCCGCTGAGCTATCGCCCTTCATTAACTAGATTATATATAGTTACAATTTTTGATTCAATTTGCCGACTCATATATAAATCAAAATCCAATGAAGTAACAGTATCATACCAAGTAAACGTGTTCATTGTCAATCATTAAATTGGTTTTAAATCATCCATATTGGAGCACAATAATGGAAAGCTTACAATATTCTGCAATAGGAGAATGTATAGTGATGATGAATAAAAATACTGACCAATTGCTTAATCCACACCATAACAATAAACAACTTAATAAATACTGGAAGCTCACTGCTACTCATGTTGCTGTTTTGCTCATTCTCGCCTGTACCTTGACTGGTTGCAGGCTGGAACGGGACGAGCATACAGTACAATTTCAGCACTTGCACCAACCGAATCAACAAAATGAATCGCTGCCTGTCTGGATGGACGTCTACTCCAAATCCGTAAATCAAGAGGTATACTCCCCTCAGGGAAACAGTGAGTTATTGCCTTAAATGGCAGAGACAGATCTAGAGCCTTTATCAGAAACATTGATCCACTGGTATCCATATATTTAATGTCAGTTCAATCTCCGATCAACCATGTCCCTGACCGTACCTATCAGAAGTATATTCTCACTCTTCTTCATCCCATTTGCGTGAGTATGCCTTCTTGGTCACATAATATAACAAAGCGATCATGCCCGCCGACATAAGCAATGTAATGGTCATAATAGCCGCCATTCCCATGACTCTCCTCCTCCTCCAAAGTCCCAATATGTACCAAACTTAACTATACAGGAAAAGCATTTTTTTGTATAATGCAGTCTGAACTTGTGCGCATGGAGCAGAAAGAAGGAATCGAATTTGGCAGCAGAAATTAGTTATGTCACGACAGAAGAAGAATTGAAACAGGCTCTAGGGATTCGCCGTCAGGTTTTTGTCATTGAGCAACAAGTGCCCGAAGAACTCGAAATAGATCAATACGATGTTATCAGTCCTGATGTGCATCATGTATTGCTTCATACCGATGGTCAGGCTGTTGCCACAGGGCGTCTCATCTATTACAGCAAAGATACGGCCAAAATGCAGCGAATTGCTGTACTGGAGTCCTACCGTTCGTTTGGGTATGGACGTGTGCTCCTGTTAGCGATGGAGGAGCTTGCTCGTGAGCTTGGATTAACCTATTCACTCCTGGATGCCCAGTGTCAGGCGCAGAAATTTTACGATAAACTCGGTTATGAAGTGATTTCGGAAGAACCTTTTTACGATGCCGATATCCTACATGTCCGTATGAGAAAAAGCTTGTAGGCCAGCAGAACAACTCAACAACACAGGCACTACATACATTACACAGCTATTCTCGAAATGTGGAATGTTGTAAAGAATGCATACTTCTCTCCAATTCGGACAGGCTAACAGGGTAAACCTATTCCCATTTGGTCATAGAAGGAGAGTGTGACATGATGGATCAGACAACACGCGAAACGTTCACAGCAGTACAAAAGAATGGTGACGGTGACTTGACCGCCTTCCAGACATCGACAGGCCGTATTCTGGATTATCAGCAAGCTCTGAACGAAGTGAAGGCTGGAACAATCGCTGGTGTGAATGTATTCAAAGGCAAGGATGGAGAAATGTATATTCGCGGCGATGCCGACGGCGACCCGACCAACAACCTTGACCAGCTTCCGAATTTCTGATAAATGTATTCACCATACAGCGCCAATCCTTACGGATTGGCGTTTTTGCTGTAACTTCTGCAGAAGTCTGTTACACCTAGGCGTACTATTCGCCCCTCAACGGATCAGTAATCCGTAAAATATTTTACTGCATTGCCAGCAGGCTGTGCTTTTCGCACAGGCTTAGCTTCCTGCTCCCAGGCCTGCAAAATCTGTATACTTTCCAGCGTAGATGGTTGGGGCCAGGAGATATATCCTTTCTGTTCAAGCGCCTGTAGTGACTCCCGAATGTGTGCCGGGTTGCGCCCTGTCTTGGTTTCCAGTTCATCCATACGTGGAATTCGACGTTGCTGACCTGCATAGTTGACAATAATGCGCAGAATTTTACGTTCAAAGTCGTTCAGCATACTTCAATTCTCCCTTCCGATTCCGATCCGTTACAGGGCGCCATGCCAGAATATTTTGCTCCAGAAAAGTCCGGGGTACCCCTTCCATGCCATCAGATGCCCGGATTACTCCGCCTCGCATGCTGTTGATTCGAATCTGCCGCTGCGTAATCTGTCCCGCACGATCCATGTACACAAGCTCCACCATCTGGCCAACATACTTCCCTAGCATGATCATCCCTCCAATAAGAACATTTGTTTGTATTCATTATTATATGCGAACATAAGTTCTTTATTCAATAACAATAAAAGGAATTTCAAAAAAATAAAAAACCAGACATACTCCGGGCAAGACGGAAGTCTGGTTCTTCAGGTGAAGATCGAATATTGAAGGTGACTGGCCATTTACTCTAAGCACAATGAGAATAAGAATCTGGTACCCCATCGGCTAGTGTCGGTCTGATTCAGAAAATTGAACTGTTTTTAACTGTTGCGTATTCGGATTAAAATCCACATTAACATAGACAGCAAATTGCTTGCCGTCTTTGGCACGAACCCACAGCTTGAACTGCTCTCTGGACTGATTCGCGCTAAGTGACGAGCGGCCGATATGTTTGTAATCCAGGATGTCGACATTGTACTTCGTTTGGGTTTCCTTCACGGCGATGATGCCCCACTTCGCATAATCCGGAATGTTGCTGCTTGCTGCCGAAACGGTCGTTGGGATGCCTGCAAAACCTAGAACAAGTGTTAATATCGATATCATAAGCACTCTCATGCATTTCACTCCTTGGGAGAATGTGTTTGCTGATATCGTGCCCGTTCGGATTACATTTTACACCCAGATTCGAAAAATCCAGACCGCTGGCAACAGCCAAAATGGAACAACCGGCATCAGTTTAACCAACGGATCAACCCCGGAAGTATTACTAAAGCTCATCCCCCAATCCCCGGAAAGAAAATGCTGCTGTGCCCGGGACTCTTCTGTAGGCTCTAAACCATACTTCTCCATAAGTATTTGCCTTGTCTGTTCATCCACCTGAACATCATTACCCACACCGCTTGCCGACACATGTGCACTGTTTATGTAAGTTAACATTATGATTAAACTCATCATTAAAGATATGATATGGAACGATCTAGATTTCATATGTCTGTATTCCTTCCTTTCTACTTCGAATCCATGACCAAAGATCAGCGTAACACATAGAACAACTTGTATGATTGTACATAATATTTGTGAAAATGGAAATACCAAACGGTGAACCATTCCCCACGTTCTTCAAACATTCGTAGCAGATAGTACATGCCCCTTTAGACCCATTTCATAGTTTATCTGTTTAAAAAATCCATAGACCGTGTAATGGGCCTTGACTGACCAAGCTGAATCCAACGTCCGCCCAAGTCCATTTTCACACCATATTCGAGGAGGTTATATCTGCATGTTCAAACGTCTGGATGAAATTTTGATTGAAATTCCCAACGTCGAAAAGCCTGATCCCAATGCAGCAGCAGCCATACAGGAATTGCTTGGTGGTAAATTTGGAGAAATGTCTACCCTGAACAACTACCTCTACCAATCCTTTAATTTTCGCTCCAAAGAAAAACTAAAACCATTCTACGACCTCGTCATGAGTATTACGGCCGAAGAATTAGGACACGTTGAGCTGGTATCCCATGGGATTAACCATTGTCTCCGAGGATCAACCGAATATAAAGAACCTGATCAGACACCGCTGGGTTCCGTCAAGGATGCAAGACTGTCGTATCATTTCCTGGCAGGCGCACAAGGCGCGATGCCTTTTGATTCGATGGGCAATCCGTGGACAGGCGCCAATGTCTTCAACAGTGGCAATCTGGTCGAGGATTTGTTGCATAATTTCTTCCTCGAATGTGGGGCACGTACGCACAAGATGAAAGTATACGAAATGACCGATCATCCTGCCGCCCGCGAAGTTGTCGGTTTCCTGCTCGTGCGCGGCGGTGTGCACGTGGTGGCTTATGCTAAAGCCATTGAAATTGCGACAGGTGTCAATGTGACCAAATTGATCCCGATCCCTTCTCTGGATAACAAAGCCTTCAACGAGGCTCGCAAATACGAAGAAAAAGGCGTTCACACCAAGCTGTACACTTACAGCGATAAAGACTTCAATGCCATCGACCAGATCTGGAAAGGCACGCATCCCGAAGATGGACAACCTCTGGAAGTCATTCAGGGCATCCCTCAAGGCTTTCCTATTCCGGAAGCTCCGGCGGTGGAAGAAGAGTTCGCGCCAGGCATCTCACACGAGGACTTCAAGGAGATTGCTCGTCGTCTCAAAATGGCGGGGAATATTGCGGATTAAGAAGGCAAGTGTTCGGCTGAGTGTTTAGAATGTTGTTTTCCTAGATAAATTGTAAATTCTAAATGCTGTTAGCTCTAAGTATAATTAAAGCCCTCACCCCAACTGCTTGAACACAGAGAAGGTTTGAGGGCTTTGTTATAAACAATTTTATGTTCAATTTATGATTCAAAATGAGTATGTTGTGTCTCGGGTTTCCCAAAAATTTAGCTGTAAAAGTAAACCTGATCTCCGCTCACATAGGTAAGCCTAGTTAAACTCCAACACCGATTCCTCACGATGACTCATGACTTCAATCAGCATGTTTGCACCTAGACGAAAACCTTGTACAAAAGCAGCTTCCGTATGCATCCCCTCACATCTACCACATAAGTCAAATAACTGTTCAAGCTCAAGAAATTCATGCTCGCTTAAACGCTTCTTCCACTGCTCTGTCAGAGTTGCAATCTGCCGCCCTAACGCTTGGTATTCAGGATGTATCGGCATCATCATCTCATCCGGGCGAAGTCGTCCGTTATAAAGTGCTTCCAATATCGAATTCATGTGTACCCTCCTATAAATTAACTCATACCTCACTTGAATGAGCGTTCTGCACATGGTAGGATATTTATGCAGTTGCTAATTCGTAGTGATTGCTGAATAGAAGTAGCGTGTTCTTCGTGGGACAAGCGCTGCTTCTTTTTTATTTTTGGAGCTCGTCGTAAATCTTCTCAATCCCTTTGCGAACGATAGCAGATCGGTTCGTATTCAGCTTCTCAGCCGCAACATCAAGCTTGCTCAGAATTTCCTCATCGACACGGATCTCAATCGTTTTGCTCTTCGGGTTATCAGATTTAGGACGCCCCATCTTTTTGGAGGACATTGCTCCACCTCCTTTTTGTCCTGACAATAATATATTATTGTCAGGACAAAAAGTCAATGTAAATAACCTGCCGTTTCAAAGTTTGTAGGGGGACAA
The DNA here is from genome assembly GCF_050435065.1 of Paenibacillus sp. 4624. Taxonomy (NCBI): domain Bacteria; kingdom Bacillati; phylum Bacillota; class Bacilli; order Caryophanales; family Paenibacillaceae; genus Paenibacillus; species Paenibacillus sp. 4624. The sequence goes on along the minus strand of NZ_JBNDJR010000001.1, from coordinate 705,905 downwards.
ACTTTTTACCGAGGTTGCGGTTCTTTTTCTACCTTTTATTGGTTATTCAACACGCGTGATATGATAGATAACCTGCTGAAAAAAAGATATTTATTGGAGTCACATATACGCTTCGTGGTATTTTCAAAATGATGCATTGCCAGGGACTAAGTTACACAAATCAACGTATACCTTAGCAGCAGAGAGCGAAGAAAAACAACGAATTTATACAGAGTCAACGTTTCCCGACTTAAAAACGAGTGTTCAAGGATGAAATTCAGCACGTCCTTTTTGAAGATGAATCCATGATTTGTGACTACATAGTGATTCAGAAAACGTGGTTTCTCCACGGCAAGCAACGTATAATTCCATTCACAGGTAAGCATCGAGGAGTCAAACTACTGGCAACCTTGGACTACTAAGCAGGCAAGTTTGTGTGGCGGGAAGATGAGCAGTAAACAGCAGAAACATTTCTACGTTTCTTGAAAAAAGTTGTAGACGAGTTCCTCACAGGCAAAATGGTGATGATCTTGGACAATGCCCGAATTCACCATGCCAACCAGCTGATTCCCGTCCTCACGGAGATTGAGGAGCGCAACAGAAAATCATTGGCATAGGGCTCAAATCGACTACCTTGTTCCTCCAACTTCCCAGTCTAACTCATTGAGATACAAGTTAGCTAGTACGGGCGAAATAAACCCTTTGCACATAAAAATAGCCCCAGATTATTTTCTGGGGCTAAGTTCAATAAAACTTTAATTTGTAGTTATTTTCTGAACATTCAATTTTGTAATACTTCTAAAGCCTCCATTACTAATTTTCTTATTTCGTGTTCAGTAACGTACACATTCGGATAATTTATCAAGTCATCGGTAAATTCAGAGAATCTAGATCCTTCTTTTGAAATCAACATAAAATATGATTTTTCTTCAGATGTTAAGGGTTCATTTAGATCATGTTCATACGTAGCATAGAATTCATCACAAAAGTTAGAAGCTTCAATTTCATTATCCAGCAATAACCTCATTAACCAGTATAGTCTTTCTTTTGGACCTTTTTCTGTTGGCATTAGAAGCTCACCTCATTTTTTAGGTATTCCTGGAAGTCCGGCTCTTTGCATCGGATCTCTTGTATAAACAAAATGATACACTGTATTTGATGCTTTATCATATAAAACTTCCAGATTGTAAGCTTGATTATTTTTATACATTATAGTGTAAAACATCTTAGCAGTAGATCCTTTCGGATCACTCATTTCTTTACCATATTTTATAGCAGACGCTAATGTTTGGACTGGTACAAATCTTGCGGCAGTTTCCATTCGAGCAGTTGTAGTAACTGTAAAATTCAGTCCCTGCTCTAGTTTGGTAAATTTCCCAGCCTTAAATATCCCCATTCCAGATGATACTGCTACCCCTTCACCTGGATGATTCTCTACATAATTCGCCAAATCTTTAGTAAACCCTTGAATAAAACTGAGTACTGGAAACTTCATGTGGGCTTGTTTTAAAATTTGATCCATTGGAATCATTTTGTCACTTGATTGCATTATATCTGAATTGGAATACCCAGCTGCTCTAGCTTGATTTCTAATACCTTCTGCTTGATTTGACCAGTAGTCCCTTTCCGACTTTGTACTAGCAACAGACCATTTATTTTTCATTTCATTAATGGTATAATTCCAACCGTATTTTTCGTTCCAATGCCCGCTTGGATCGATATATTTCAGCGGATTATTCTTCACATACGCATACAGATTCAAACTCAGTGGATCGTCCAGTTCACCCTCAAACGTATCCTCGTTAATAAACCTTCCTGTGTTTGGATCATACCATCTCGCCCGTAAATACTGCAATTGTGTTGCATCATCCCATAACTCACCAGAGTACAGGAACGGATTATGGACCTTCTCCTCCTTGGACTCCAGATTGCCCCACATGTCATACTGATACTTGTTCAGTAATACGCCATTGACATCCCGCAGCTCGGTAATATCTCCGTGTCCATTACTCTGAACATATGCTTTACTACCGTCTGCATAGGCGATCGCTTCCAGCTTAGCACCACGTATATAGTTCGCTTTGAGTTCTGGCGTACCGTTGCGCACTTCAGCTTCGGCAATAATCTGAGCGCCATCATCATAATAGTAACGCGTAGTGACACCATTCTCTGTACGCTCGACAAGCAGGTTATCACCGTTGTACTGGTATCCCACTTTTGCCGTATCTGTAGTGACTTGAGTCAATCGATCACGGTTATCGTATTGATATTCGCTGTTAACTACGTTAACTTCTTTGTCCGACTGCATCGTTAGGCGATTGCCTTGTTTATCGTACGTATACTTTTCGTTATTACCACTCGACGTTGCTATCCGGTCCAGTTGGTCATACGTAAAGCCGTCCTCAATCCCCTGCTGCACACGCTTTGTTATGTTTTTGTTGTTATCATAACTGTAGTTGTACAGGCCTAGTGTAGCTTGGTCTCGCACTTGCTCAAGCCCCACCAGATCCAGACCGTTATACGTTTTGCGTTCATTTACACCATTCAGTGATTGAGTTGATTTAAATAGTCCATTCAGATAATATGTGTATTGCGCATCCGGTGCATTCTTCACCGTTCCCACCGAGGTCATTCGATTCATTGCGTCATACGTGTTGTAAACTGTATTGCCAAATGGCCCTTTGATCTCCGTACGGTTACCATTGAGATCATAAGTGAACTCAGTCGTCAGCCCATCGGGATAGGTTAGTCGTGTCAATTGTTCCGTTGCTGGGTCATATTGATACCCTGTCGTACCCGTACGGTCTGTCATGCTCATACGTTTACCGACGGCATCGACAGCGAAACTAATCGTTTCGTCCGAGCTCACTTTACGGAGCAAGTTACCACGCAGATCATAGTCATATGTGAATGTATTTCCATTACGATCCACATATTTTGTCAAGTTACCACCAGGTGTATAGTAACTTTTCGTGATATTACCTGACTTGTCTTTTGTCTGAAGGCGGCGATTCAGCTGATCATACGTATTTTCTTTCACGTTACCTGCTGGATCAATTGTCTTAATTAGATTAGCTGCCAAGTCGTAGCTATATTGTGTCTGTTCTCCATTGGCGCTGGTCACTTGGCGGAGCTGGCCCACGACATCATAACTGAATGCAGTCACATTGCCATTACCATCGGTTTGCTCCAGCGTTTGACCGCTGATGTTATCGTATTTGTTTTTCTCCAATACTCGGAGGACCTGATCCAGCTGCGTTTTCTCTTCCGTTTTGATGCCTTTGCCCCACTTATCATAGGTTGCAATCTGCATATAGCCTTCAGCATCCGTACTTGTTGCTGTACGAGCTACATCATCGTATTTCATGGATATGGATGTACCATCAGCTCCGGTGGTCATCACCACACGGTTCCAGTTATCGTACGTATTACGAGTACGGTTGCCCAGGGCATCGTCTGTCCAGGCAGCCCGGCTATACGGATCATATCCGGTACGTTGAGAGACTACATAGCCGTTTCCTGAGAAATAACCATTCTCGATGGCCTGACCCAGTGAACTCCATTTCTGTATCCGTTGCTGACCCGACTCGTCCGTCACTTTGATCGTATTGTTGATATCATCGTAATCCGCACGGAGCTTTGTTCCATCCGTTTGCGTTACCTCAATGGTACGCCCTATCGCATCCATGCGATACTTGGTAGTACGCTGCTCTGCATCTGTAGAAGAGATCAAGTCACCGGTGGTCATGTCATAATCAGACGATGTGCTGACCAGTGTTGTTTGACCATTCACATCGGTCACCATCATGCTCAGACGCGTTGGAAACGCATTTTGATAACGACCATCATATTCAAGTGTGGCATTTCGTTCTTGTTTGCTGTCCGAAATCCGCTGGTTTAACAGGTTACCATAGGCATCATAGGTGTAATCTGCCTGTGTCAACAATTCACCGCCGGCACTGTCTTTCCGGTTCACAATTTGCTTAATGTTACCGAGGTTATCCCGTGAAAGAACTGTATATTTCTTGTTTGTCGCATCCACCATGTCGGTGACACTTGTTAACCAGTGTCTAGTGTCATCATACGTACTGGTCGTGGTGCGTCCCGTTGCATCCGTTACCGACGTAATATTGCCGTAATCATCCACCTGTACGGTGGTCGTTAAAACATCCTTGGCCTGGTTATCGGTTACCGTCGTTACCGTCGGTGTTGATGCAGCATAACTACGTCCTTTGACCGTTTTACCGTAGGTATTGGTTGTTGTCTGGGTTTTTCCCTCTGCACTAACCAGGGTCCGATCCAGATAAAACTGGGCTGGTGTGTCATTGGTAATAAAATCTTTGCGGTAGTTGTATTGCGTATTGGTTAATCCATTACTTACCGAGACAGCAAATGTTGTATCCTGTGAGAATGTAGCTCCCAGATCGGACGTATAGCTATACGTCTGACGGTTGAAGTCTTCTGTTGCTCCATTTTCATACGTAATCTGATCTTTACGAGACAAGACACGGTAGGCATCATTGAAGGACTCTTCACCAAGATAACGCTTAACCGGCCCGTTTTCATAATCATAGAACGTTTTGGCACCCGTATTATGCTGGACTGATGTCAGTAGCGCATAGGGGTTAAGTGCTGCACGTTCCGGGCTAAAGCCAGGCAAGTTAAACTTGGCATCCGCCAGTTTGTAAGAATACGTCGTTTTTCTTCCTAGCGGATCAATGACCGAATCGAGTAGTTCCATACCATTTTTTGTCTGTTTGTTATATGTGACTGTACGGTTCCCCTGCACGATCGTTACAGCTGAAGATGTATAACTGATACGAATGGTATTGCCTATAGAATCCTTCACTTGGGTTAACAGTTTGCTGTTATACGCCGAATTGTTTTCATAGAAAAATTGAACCGTATTTTTCTGTCCGTCAGAGATCTGAAGCAGACGTCCATTCGCAGAAAAATATTGCTTGATTAATCCATCCGCCGAAGTCATCACCAGTGAAGACGTTTCTCCATTTACAGTAACCGTCGTATCCGGACTAACTGTGATGCCTTCCCAGTCGTACCCTTTTAGCGTATTCCCTGCAATTTCGTAGCGACCGCCATCGGCCAGCACCATAAACGTTTTGTTATTCTCCGTTTCGGTGTAAGGCAGTTTCCAAGACCACCCCTTACCCAGTGGTGCTCGTTTGTCCGCAGCGGCGGGAATCGTTTTGTTATAGTAGGTGACATCTGTGTTATTGCCCACTTGATATGCCCGAATCTCGGCATTAGGCTGAGAAGCAATATAATAGTTGTAGCCATCATTGATTCCGTTCTGGAACTGTACATTGGCATGATTATTAATCTCTGTCTTGATACTGCTCGCATCTGACCAGTAGTCTGTACCATCTGTAGCCTGCGTAGTTGATTCTGCTGCTCCCTCCGTAATCTCGGTTTCTACCCACGGGAGCTCATTCACATTGTAGGCTTTACGTTGCTTGCCTCCGCCACCCAGAAGCACCCAAGAATCGAACCTTCTGCCTGACGTGGTCGCGGGTTTGATAACTGTACCTGAATAAAGTTGGGAGTAATTGCGTGTGTCTGACGATGGTATGGATACAGAACCGTCATATTTCGCTTCCCATGACTTGGTACATACAAAATTGGCCACCGATTTATTCGGTGATGGACAAGCTTTCGTATTGGTTACAGATGACCGCGTCAGCGTAATGGTCTGGCCTTGAACCGTAGCTGTTTTGGTTTGCGGACATGGGCTCTCTGACCCGGTTTGTACCCAGTTCCCTTTGGCATCATATTTACCAGGAATGGAATTCACGCAGGTTTGAGTAGGGGCCGTAATCGTTCGAGCAGGTTTATACTCTCCCGAAACCACAGAAGGGCTCCCCTGTTTATTGAGTGTTCCGCTAAAAACACCATTGTTGTAACTCACACTTGAAGCAAAACTGTCGACATTTGTTGAATATCTTGTTGTTTGTTCTGTACGTGACTCCGCGGGTACGGGGTATACGATGGGCTGCTTGGCCGCTTGTTTGGCCTCCGCCTCGGTAGCATACGTACCTAGAAGTTTCGTTTTTCTTTCCTGAATTTCGGTTTCGAGATCGATCACACCATCGCCATCGTTGTCCATCTGATACCACATGTTTTCGCTATATTTCACATTGTATTTCGGGATTTTCTTTTTGCGAATGGCACTATACGTCACAAAATACTTGTAGACAGGATACTCGTATGTGTTAAAGCCTACTTCCTTATCATAGAACTGCGCTTCGGATGAGTTATACTGCCGCTGTAAGGAGAAACCCATACCACCACGTCCTGGCAGCGTTGCATCCACATGCTCCAGGATTAAGGAACCACTCAAATTGGAGATGGCTTCTCCATTTTCACCTACGGAATAAGGCGCCTCGTTAAATGAATTCTTGTTAAATACCGGTGCTTTCTCGGAAATATGTTTACCCGGATCAGGCACACTGGTTGACGCAGCCAAAGGCTGGATAACATCTGAAGCTGTCCTATGGGTCGCTTCATCTGCTGGTGTAGTGTTATTCTCTTGATTTTCCGTAACGGATTCCGGGGCTGTCGTTGATTCTGGCTGTTGGCCCTTCTCTTGGGCTGGTTCCTCCCCAGCAGGCTGACCTGTTTCAGGAGCACTACTCTCTGGATCTGTTACAGGCTGATCGACCGCTTCAGATTTCTCTTTGTCGACTTCCTCATCTTCCGTCTTCGGTTGAGCAGGATCGGTGCCTCCATAAACCTCTTCGGTTACAGCAAACGTATCATATCGTTGCATGATACTGGACTGGTCAGCCTCAACACTGACAATCGACAATTGGTTGTTAAGAGAACCTTCCGTATAGACATCACTGGTTACGCTTTGAGATTCATTAATTTCTTTCGGATAAAGGGTATTCAATGCTTCTTCAAATCCCATTTGACTATCTCTCATTTTGAAAAAGGCTGAGAGAATTTGATTCAAGTTATATCCCTGATCCAGGTAACCTTGAATAAAACCTTCCGTCGTACCGAATTCGCTGATCATCACTTGAACCAGATCCGTAGTCTGACTCTGTTCTTCCTCCGCGTATGTAGTCGCCGGTATCCAGTTGCCAAAAAGACCTAATGTCACGGACAAAATTAGCAGGATAGAGATGAATTTCTTCGATATACAGTGCTTCAACATGTTCTCCCCATTCAGATGGTGTGTGTTAATCTGTTATAAATTTTAGAACTAATATGCTTTTTATAAACTTAGACTGTATTGTTATATTACCGTTGTTATAATATGTTCATTCAATCTTTAGGTTCAAACACATGCTACACTTTATTAATTACTGACGTTGGATCTTTAAGAGATTTCCATTGTGATCATAGGTATATATATATATCTGTCCTGATGGAAGTTGGACATAATCTATTCTTCCAGCAGAATCATAATGCATTAGTACAATATTATTCACTTTATAACTCGTCACATTAGAAGCATTACCAGCCGCGTCTTTGGAACGAGCATATACATTACCGTTAGCGGGTATAACAATAAATGTGTTGGAGTTGTACTCCTTCCACGTCACGTAATCTAATGAATATTCACGTATCCTAGCGTCGTCAGGATAATTTATAATTACGCGAAGACTACTACTCATTGATTTATCAGGGAGTGTTGAAAACGTAGCATTCGCTGGGGGAGTTACGTCAATATTGCTAATCGTAATTGTTTGAATATTTTTGTTGCCAATGTTGTCTTCAGCATAGACAGTGTAAGTATTGTTTGTTTCAACCAAAAACGAATTTCCAGTTACAGTAGTACCTGCACTGTCAAAATAACTAACAGTTTGATTGCCAATGGCAAATTTGGCAGAGATGACTGTTCCACTATTATCATTTGTCGATACATTAACTACTACTTTTCCATTCGTCGCTGTATCGGGGGTCTGCGAAAGCATAATAACAAGTGGATTCGTATACACTGGTGCTGTGTATGCACCAATAGACGCGGATCTGTTATAATGTGATTCATTTTCACCTTCATAATATATATCCAACATAAACTGATTCCCTTTGATATAAAAATCTCGCTGTTCAAGCTGGGATAACCAATTCGACTCTTTATCAGTGAGGATTTTCATTTTTTTTACTATTTCTCCGTTTTTATACAAAGACACATCGCTATATTGAGCAGATATTCCACATTTATAGATCGTCCCATCTGTATCAATTATCTCGCCATAAGTGCTTGAATATGTAAAAAACTTACCTTTGTACCCGTGCGCATAGTCGAATGATACTGTTCTTGACGCGGAAGCCCCATCTTTTCGTGTATAGTTTATTACAAATTGTTTATCAGAAATTTTGTCTACTGATATTAATCGAATTGGCTTTGTACCTGACGTTGAGTTGTCCGTTAACATGTAGAAGTACGGTTGGTAATTTTTCGTGTAATCAATATACCCCTTACCTCCCGAGTCATTAACCATACGAATAGTCGTACCATCGCTTTCTACAACTGTATCCGTGCCTTCAATCACAATCGAACCATATGTAGAAACAGCTGCATAACTCACCTTATTTATCATGGGTATTGCAAGAAAAGGTTCAAACAAGCAAAAAATGAATGCAATCAATAAAATTTTTGTTAATCGTTTTCTTCGTTTCTTCACTTGAATCCAACTCCTCATAATGTTTAGGATGACTACATAATTCATTTAATTCGTAACATTGATTAGTGCTAGATTGGTATCAAACAACAGATTCATAACATGTTGCTAGTAATAAGTGAACAGACCTGAGAGGTAATGGGCAATCTATCCAACTTACATATTTATTAATAATTAGAGCGGTATCATTATCCTGCCGCTCATGTGTTGGACTGAAAATTTCATTGAAATTCTCTTGTTCCCTTTTCAGATGAATCTGAGCGTTCTCTTTATAGTCTGTCTCATCTCAATACCAATAAAACTATTCAACTCCTCTCTTTTTATTTTTATTGATTAATGCAAATAGCTATCTCATTATCAGCGATTCTATGCAAATTAGATATAGGCTTTTTTTGTTTTATTTCGTCTTTTTTTGTCGATAAATTCCCAGTATGCAGATATAAAATCAGAAATATTATGCGATTCACTACTGAATTGTAATATGTATTTTTTTTAATATATACATCCATATTAAATCAAGAAATATTATATGAAAATAGAAACTATAACTAGTTATTTTTTATCCTCCTCTCATTCTCGATACATAGAGTTCTTAAACTTTCATCTCTAAGCACTTTTTTAAAAAATTCGTACACAAACAAGACCACCCAGTATCCTGCGCCGAATAGTCTCTTCTATCCTATTTCATCTTAAAATACCTATTCTAGCCAAAATAATAATCTATCCATCACTTCCTTTTCCCACGCCACCAATACCTTCCCCACACGCCTAACACACCACAAAACAGTAGCGCACAGTATGCCCAGGCAAACAGCATAGCAAGCCCTAACCCGATGTTGGCATCCAAACGTTCATCGGTGATGTAGGTATACAATGCAAACGTAAGAGGTACGGCGCCGATGATAAAAAGTCCAATAAACCAGCCAACCAAGATACGAGGGACGTAACCTTTGCCATTCCCCATCAGTTTACGAATCCCCAGTAATAACAACGATAAAATTAAAAGAAAACCGAGACAGGTAAGTAGTATTTTAGTCAGATCTGACATGTCAATTGCCTCCCCACGCTCCATTTTCTCCAGATGATATGCATGAAGGTCCCTAATCATGTACCTGTTGAACCTATCATACACTCCAACCATAGCTTTGCCCATCATTACCCATTTTGGTGCCATATGATCGTACTTTTCCCTCCCTCCAAAATAAAAAAAACCACCGCCCCGACTCCTTCCAAGTCATGGCGATGGTTAACTTATATACTCCCGTGTACTACGTATTCCCAAACGTTTTGCAACTCTGCCTATGCACCAAACTGCGCGTAATGCAGACGGCTGTAGATGCCGCCCGAAGCAAGCAGTTCCTCATGACGTCCCTGCTCCGTGATGCCTTGCTCGGCCACGACCACGATGCGGTCTGCGTTTTTGATCGTCGCCAGCCTGTGGGCAATGACCAGTGTGGTGCGACCTTCGGACAGCTCCGCAAGGGATTGCTGGATTGCAGCTTCCGTCTCGGTGTCGAGTGCAGACGTCGCTTCATCCAGAATTAGAATCGGAGGATTTTTCAGGAACATGCGAGCAATGGATAACCGTTGCTTCTGTCCCCCAGACAGCTTCACGCCGCGTTCGCCAATCAGTGTATCCAGCCCTTCCGGCATGGATAGAATCAAAGATTCCATCTGGGCCCGACGAGCCGCCATCCAGATTTCTTCTTCCGATGCATCCAGCTTGCCGTACGCAATATTTTCCCGAATCGTACCATCGAAGAGGAACACATCCTGCTGCACGATCCCGATCTGGCTGCGCAAGGAATCCAGTGTCATGTGCTGAATATCCTGACCATCAATCGTGATGCGCCCTTCCAGCACATCATAGAATCGTGGCAGCAGACTGCAGAGCGTTGTTTTCCCCGCCCCCGACGGACCGACCAGAGCTACGGTTTCACCGGCACGAACACTGAGATCGATACCCTGAATGACTGGCTCCTGATCCGAATAACCGAAAGTCACTCGCTCGTAACGAATGTCTCCACGTAGATGGGATACCGGAACAGCATTAGGGCGGTCCTGGACATCCGGCTCCATATCAAGCAGGTCCGTATAACGTTTGAAACCTGCAATGCCTTTAGGATAAGTCTCAATAACCGAATTGATCTTCTGAATGGGTGTCAGGAATACATTGGACAACATAATAAAGGCAATAAACTCACCATAGGTCATGCTGCCGTTAATCACAAACCACGTTCCGCATACGAGTACAAACAACGATACCAGCTTCATCAGCACGTAACTGATCGAAGAGTTCCAAGCCATAATTTTGTACGCGACCAGCTTGGTTTGACGGAAACGACCGTTGTTTACCGCGAATTGCGCTTTTTCATACTCTTCATTGGCAAAAGCCTGAACCACGCGAATACCCGTAATATTGTTTTCTACACGCGCGTTAAAATCGGCAATATCCCCGAACATTCGGCTGAAGGCTTTGGACATTTTGTTCCCGAAATACAAAGATAGATAGATAATAAGCGGCACAATGATAAATGTCAGAATCGCCAGATTCCCGTTAATGCTCATCATGATGCTAAATGCACCCACAAGCGTCATCACGGCAATAAATACGTCCTCGGGACCATGGTGGGCAATCTCACCGATATCCATCAGATCATTTGTCATACGGGATACGAGATGTCCGGTCTTCGTATTGTCAAAATATCGGAAGGATAACTTCTGCACATGGTTGAACAGATTTTTACGCATATCCGTTTCGATATTAATCCCTAGCTTATGTCCCCAATAAGTAACTACGTAATTCAAGAATGAATTCAGCAGGTAAATACCCAGCAATGCAAGGCACGCCCATAAAATCCAGTCCCAGCGTCCACCTGGTAACAGATCATCCACAACCCGGTTCACAGCTAGCGGAAAAGCCAGCTCCAGCAATGCGACCAGAATTGCACAGCTAAAGTCCAGAATGAACAGCTTTTTGTACGGCCTATAATAGGCAAAAAAACGACGAAGCATGAACCTAGTCCCCCTTACGGCAATCCTCCGTCAATATGATGATGATTACCTTCTATTTTGTCCTGCTTAAAAGATACAGGAAGTATGGTGCACCCAGAATAGCTACTAGAATCCCGGCTGGGATCTCCGAAGGTTGCAAAATGACACGTCCCAGCGTATCAGCCACCAGAACGAGCAATGACCCAACCAGTGCAGAAGCAGGCAGCAAAAACTGATGTTTTGGCCCAACCAGACGGCGCGCCAGATGAGGCCCGATCAAACCAACAAAACCGATACCGCCACTTACAGAAACACAGGCTCCCGCCAAAACAGCTGCAGCAGCAAGCAAAATCATCCGTTCACGCTCTACAGGAGCACCGAGACCACTTGCTGTCTGATCACCAAGATTCAATACGTTCAGCACACGTGCCTTCGCCAGTACAAGCGGTACAAATACCAAGATAAATGGCAATAGTGCCCAAACAAACTTCCAATTGGAACCCCAAATGCTGCCTGCGAGCCAAGTGGCCACAAATTGATATTTTTCGGGACTAAGCCGCAGCGTTAACACGATCATAGCTGAACTGATACCGGCTGCGATCCCGATTCCCGTGAGCAACATACGGGTTGGCAAGATGCCCTCCCCTTTTTTGTAGGAAAGGATATAGATTAGAAATGCTGCAAAGCTCGCTCCAATCAGAGCAAGAATTGGAAGCAGAAAGATCGGAGCTGCTGTCGTCGTTGGGAAAAAGGAAACAAACAGCATCACCATAAGCCCCGCTCCAGCATTAATACCTAGAATTCCCGGATCAGCAAGCGCATTGCGCGATACCCCTTGCAGAATACAGCCGGACAACGCCAGACCCGCTCCGATCAGTACGGCAATGACGATACGCGGCAACCGGAATTCAAACAGGATCAGCTCCTGTTTCGGTGTACCGCTGCCAAACAACGTCCGTAAAACCTCCAGTGGCGAAAGCTTGGTAAACCCGGTATTCATACTGATAATAAAAGCTGCAATAATCAAAAGACCAAGCACAACAAGAACAACGATACCTTTCGTTTTCTTTTTGCGCTCTGCGCCAACTATAGTTGAGGAACCCATCTTACAGCGTCCTCCTTTCTTTTCGCGCCAGATACAGGAAGAACGGTACCCCGATGAGGGCTACCAATGCGCCAATCGGCGTTTCGTAAGGCGGGTTAATCATACGTGCTGCCAGATCCGAAAATACGAGCAACAGGCTGCCCATCACGGCAGAACAAGGAATAATCCAGCGATAATCGACCCCAACCAGCTTCCGCGTAAGGTGGGGGATGATCAGACCGACAAATCCGACTGCACCCACGACAGATACAGCAGTACCCGCCAGAATAAGTACTACAATCAGACCGACAAGCTTGATCAGACCGGTACGCTGTCCCAATCCAACCGCGATCTCCTCGCCAAGACTGAGAAGCGTAATTGAACGCGAGATGATCATGCCAACGATCAGTGCAGCGAGCACCCAAGGAAACATCACTTCAAGCTGAGACCACTTCGTTCCGGCCACTCCTCCGGCAGTCCAGAACGCCAAGTCTTGTCCGATTCTGAAGTAGAGCGCGATCCCCTCACTCAGTGCAGACAGCATAGCCGATACCGCGGCCCCGGCCAGCACGAGACGCAGCGGCGTCAGACCTGATCGGGATGCCGCACCGAAACCATACACAAGCAACACGCCAAGTCCTGCTCCTAAGAAGGAATACATAATAATGTACATGTACGGCAAACCGGGGAAAAAGGCAAAACAGATCGCCAGTGCAAATCCGGCGCCAGCGTTCAGGCCAAGCAATCCCGAATCAGCAAGCGGGTTCCGGGTCATACCTTGCATAATCGCACCGGCCACAGCGAAGCAAGCACCAACCATTGCTCCGCCCAGAATACGCGGTAACCGAATCTCCCATATGATCTGATGAGGCGTCAAGTCAGGGTTAAAGTTAAAGACCGCCTGCCAGACCACGCCGAGTTGAATATCCGCAGCGCCAAATGAAATGGATAATGCCATGCCGAGAGCAAGCAACAAAATACCGCCTGTGAGAATGAGAGTGGCTGCCCATGGGCGTGTATGGATTTTTGCTGTAGGCGAATCCTCATTTGAATGCGTGGAAGAACTGTTCAAGTTCATACTTGTCCACCTGTGTTATGAGTGAAGCTTATTAACCTTATGTACATAACAATCACCTCTCCAAAAATACCGCTTCTATTGATATTGATTCTCATTCCCATAGATTATTGTAAGGGAATCCTTCCAGTCTGGCAATGGACAAAAAGGACAACTTTCTTGCAGATATGAATATTCCCGCATGAATATGCATAAAAAAGGCCACACAGAGCTTTATCGCTCCTGTGTGGCACTCATACGATAACTTTTCATACGATAGCCTTACATATCCTAATGAATTCCAGTATTCGCTGAGCGAGTCCGAACGGTCATCAATGAAGCGAGTACATCTGGAAGATCGGTAATAATGCCTTGTACTCCCATATTAATCATCAACTCCATATCGACGGGATCATTCACGGTAAAGGGATAGGTGACTATACCTTGTGCAAGAGCATCCGCTACTTCCTCTTTAGCCACAGCCAGCTTGTAGGGATGAAGACCCGTGGCCTCCAGTTTAGCCGCATAATCATAAGGACGTTACAACTTCTCCATGTATAAAAGCGCAGTACGAATGTCCGGTGCAATGCGCTTACACTTAACAAGAGAGGCATGATTGAAGCTGGACAGGACAACCTGTTGCTCCATGTTCCATTCCCGAATGACCTGGATGACCTTCTCTTCCATCCCCTTGTATGGCACGATGCCATTTTTCAACTCTACATTAAGCAGGATTCTCTTGCCCTGTACTAGGTTAAACAACATTTCAAGTGAAGGAATAGCCTCTCCGGCAAAATCCGAGTGGAACCAGGAGCCAGCATCAAGAGTCCGCAATGTATCAAAGGTGCAATCCTTAACCCAGCCCTCGCTTCCCGCCGTCTGTTGTAAAGTTTCATCATGAATTAACACCAACCGGCCATACCGCAGATGCACCTCGGTGGGCAATAATTTCAAGTGTTGTTCCATCCAGACCCTCCTGCATTCAAAGTGGATTCTATGAACTTTCACTATATACACCATTTGTCAGACACGTATTAAGAGAGCGTTTAATTGTATGCTGGCTTGTTCATTCAGCACGGGTCTAACATTTAAAGGGCTGGGGATTCACTCATTTTTGCGAACTCAATCTAAAAACCAACATAATATAATATCAGTCGTAGACAACTGCACTCCGCTGTAAGGAGGTTGCCCTTTGAAACCGTTGAAATCACGAACAAGGAAGCACTCGATCTCTTCCAGATCTTGCTCTGCCCAAAAGTGCTCATCGCATCATTCAGCGAAGAATAGATCAGAACCCGGATCGAAAATCAGCACGCAAAGACCTCCCGGATCACGACAAACGATTCCGCGGGCTTCTGTTCGAGGACTCTCTTTACCTGACAGAACAAGTAATCAGTCCAGTGTTATCGAACCCAAACAAAATAGACTGGATAAACTGGCCTTTGTTGCGGCTATCCTTGCACTGATTGCTTCCGCTATTGGACTATACATTGCCTGGAAAACACTTCTTCTGCCCAGCGATACTACGGAAATCGTCGTATAGTTTCCAATAGATAGCTCTATCTCATTGTTATGGGATGGAGGTCTTTTTTTAGGTAAAATTAAAAAAACCGTTCCCCTGAGACACCGACAGCCGCCGGCATCTCTTTGGAAAGGCCATTTTCTTCAAATGATGCCGTGAGTCAGCATGCATCTGTTATAGAATGGTCTGAATTACAGTACGAACGTGCGGGAGATGATAACCAGCAGGATAAACAACACCAGGATTGCGCCTGTTGATGTCCATACACCACCACCGAAACCTCCACAGTAGCCGTAACCTGCTCCTTTGAGATCGCTCATGAGTGACACTCCCCTCTTCATCAAAGTACACTATAGACTATGTCCGCAAGCATTATTTGCTTGGGCAGATGAGGAAGTTTTTCTCTTGAAGCAGCAGGTTACGACTTTCAATTTCTTTGGCCATTACTTTCCGCTGAGTTCAGACCATTTCTGTGTTAATTCCTTGGGGATGTAGGCGGCCATCTGAGCAAGCAGTTCAGCCGGATCAGACTCAAGACTCCACAAACTGAGATGTGATGTATTGGAGAAGCCCTCATGCACACTGTGCTCCACCATTTTCATAAGTGGTTCATAATAACCGTTCACATTCAAGAGGCCAACAGGTTTGCGATGAATGCCGATCTGTGCCCAGCACAGTACCTCGAACAATTCTTCGAACGTGCCCATACCGCCCGGAAGTGCGATAAATCCATCGGATAACTGTGCCATCGTTGCCTTCCGTTCATGCATCGTTCCCACTTCAATCAGTTGAGTAAGCCCGCCGTGAACCACCTCACCCCGGAATAAACCTGTTGGCATAACACCGATCACTTCTCCGCCTGCCGCCAGAGCCGCATCCGCGACTGCCCCCATCAAACCCATACAAGAGCCGCCATAGACCAGAGCATATCCGCTGCTTGCAATCTGTTCCCCCAAAAGGGTAGCGTGTTTAATATAATCGGGATGACTTCCCGGGTTAGACCCTGCAAAAACACATATCCGTTTCAAGTGGTTTCACTCCTTTTTGAGATCTATCTCTTTAGTATACAGCACAAATGTCATTGCTATGTTACAGCACGTTAACAGAACACATGCACAACGTTATACGAAGTTTAAAAATCATTTATTCCTTTGTTGCTTCATGTTGCTTTCATACGCCTCCCGCTAAAAAAGAGAAAAAAATACCCGGCCGTTTGCAGCCGGCCGGGTTCCCAAATCCATACACATTAATTTAGAAGGGGTTGTTACTACCTACTATAAGGTCGAAACATTAATGCTGTATGATCGCAGTATGAAAACCATATTAAATTTGAACCAGACTATCGTATGCCACGCCGCGAACGTACCACAAACATGTGCTTGTCCTTGCGAAGCAGACGGCCGTCTTCAAGCTCGACCTGATCTTCGTCATGTCTTACAATCGTGGTCGATAACGCTACAATTTTGGCACGCCGCCAAATCATAATCTTTGACTTGAAATAAATCGCGTTTTCAAACTGGACTGCTTTTTTCATCACATATCCGATCTTGTGCACTTCAGAACGTGCTTTCTTCAGAGGCAGGCTTTCGTCCGGAAGAGGTTTGATCATTGCTATATTGTCAAACGATACTTTTATCCGTTTCGGTCCGATTCGAACACATTCCGTTTCTTCATCCCACTCTACCAGCGTTCCCTTCAGAGGCTCGCGAATTCCTGTTGCCCGGTATACTGCTACTTTTCGTCCAATCCAATGTCGCAATGTGCTCGCCTCCAATCTATCTAGTTTTCAGGTATTGTCCAATCGATCGGTTTAATACCTTTGGAGACGAGAAATTCATTGGCTTTGGAAAAAGGCCGACTGCCAAGAAATCCGCGATGTGCAGCTAAAGGGCTCGGATGTGTTGATTCCAGCACCAGATGTTTGTCTCTATTAATAAAAGCACCCTTCTTCTGAGCGTGACTTCCCCATAGCATGAACACCATAGGCTCATCGCGTTCATTCAGCTCACGAATGACGGCATCCGTGAACGTCTGCCAGCCCAAGGCCTGATGAGAATTCGGCTGACTCTCCCGAACCGTCAGAACTGCATTTAGCAGCAGCACACCTTGCTCTGCCCAATGAATAAGTGAACCATGCTTTGGAACAGGCACACCCAGATCGGCCTGAAGTTCCTTATATATATTTTTCAGTGAAGGCGGTACGCGCACCCCGGGTCTGACCGAGAAACTTAATCCATGCGCCTGGCCCGCCCCGTGATAAGGATCTTGACCAATTATAACGGCTTTCACCCGATGATACGGGGTCAGCTTCAAGGCAGAGAACAAATCTTCCTTGGGCGGGTAGACGGTCTGTGTTTTATATTCGGCAGCGAGCGCATAACGAATGTTGTTGAAATACTCCGCTTCCGTCTCCTGCTGTAACACCTCGTCCCAATCATTTCCAAACATAATATTTAGGCTCCTTTCCCCTGATGAATACATATCCGTACAGCCCGTTTGGAAGGGCTCTTCCCTGCAAGAGTCACATATCCAGCGACTCATAGACTATCCATCATTTTAACATAACCGTAGTCGACAGACCAGAAGTGTGCGACGAAGAGAAAGGAAACCGTTCAGATAAACAAAAGAAACACTCAAAAAGGGACGAAACAGATTACGCCCTGCTCCGCCCCTTTCATATTCATCTGTATATACCCGTGTTTCCGTATAAGTCAGCTTGAATGTGTTTTTGATGCATTCCAGTATGATTCTGATACAACGCAGATTCAATGGTCAGATGCATAAGATTACACTTCATACGGACAATTCATCGTAAAACCTGGCGAAGCTATACGTGTACGGGCAACTCTTTCGCCTGTTTTTGTTCCATCTTTTGGTCCACCAGCACCCGACTAATCCTACTCAAGCCTTCCTTCAGGACAGAACGAGGACAAGCCAGATTTAACCGAATGCAGCCTTCGCCGTTTGCCACAAACATTCCCCCATCCTCCAACAATACGCCTGCTTGCTCCGCAAAGAACAGAGGCAGGCTGACATTCTTCGGTGCATATGGCGCAATATCAATCCAGGCAAGGTATGTGGCGTCAGGAACGTGGAAAACAGCAAGCGGCAGATGTGTGTTTAAAAAATCATCAACATACGCAAAATTATCATCCAGGTAAAGCTTTAACTGTTTCAGCCATTCATCGCCATGTTCATAAGCTGCTTGGGTTGCCGCAATACTTAGCGGATTTTTGAAGCCGTAATGACGTGCCTGCCAGATTTCCCTTAATGCCTTATTCGGAATGATGACGTTGGAGAACATCAGACCCGCCATATTAAACGTTTTGCTGGGAGACATACAAGTTATAATTCGGTCGGTATCCGGAAACAGTTTGGCGAGTGGAGTATGTGTTTTTCCCGTACGAAGAAGGTCACAATGAATTTCATCTGATATGATCCATATCTCATTATTCAAACAGATTTCGCCTACTCGCTTCAGTTCCTCCGCGCTCCAGATGCGTCCAGATGGATTATGCGGATTACAGAAAATGCATACCCGAACTTTCTCGTCTCTGGCTTTTGCTTCAAAATCGTCAAAATCAATCGTATAGTGCCCCTGTTCATTTAACATGTCCGAACACACCAGATCAAGCCGGTTATGGTCTGCTGCCGATTTGAAAAATCCATAGGACGGCGTCAGGATCAGTACCTTTTCGTCCGGCTTGCAGATATACTCCACCAGTTCATACAGCGCAGGAATAATACCACCAGATGTCTCCAGATGCTCCTTCGGGAAAGACCAGTCATAATATCGTTCCATCCAGCTCGCAACCGCCTCGTAATAAGCCGGGTCAAAAACTTGAGAGTACCCCATAATGCGGCGATCCAGGCGTTCTCTCACGGCATCCAAAATCTCGGGAGGTGTGGCAAACTCCATATCGGCAATCCACATGCGGATGAACTCTTCATCCTCGAAAGGAAATTCCATCTCACTCGTTGCGTTAAAAATATATTGACGGAAACCATCTGTATTCATGGCGTTGGTTCCGGTACGGTCAATGATCTCATCAAAATTATAGGATGTGTTTATCTTGGTCATCTTGGTCATGGGGATTAGCTCCTCTGTCTTCTCGTTTTAGCATCATCGGTACATTGCCTCTGACCCTATTGTTCCATGCCGCCGGAGTTGCATCAAATGCAACAGAATCTACTCAGAAGAAACAAATCACTGTTCATGTTTCCTTAGAATAGGTTTTTTACTGAAAAAGTGATATATTTCTGATAGGCTTTGGCTTTTAAGAAAGACTTTCAGCTTATTTGTCTATTCTCAGGAAACACTTATAATCATTCAACTGGATAAGGAGCACCCCAATGAACAACATCAACCAGGAAGTGGGCAAAAAAATAAGAAACTTCCGCAAATGGCGCGGGCTCACCGTACAACAACTGGCAGACCAGATTTTCAAGAGTAAAGGTACTCTTTCCAAATATGAGAGCGGTGATATTACGCTGGATCTCGTTACACTACACCAGATTGCAGATGCGCTGAACATTCAGGTGGAGCAGTTGCTTTACAAAGAACCGAGGCACGCTTCTCCGCTGATGAACACGGTTCAGTCCAGCTTTTTCAAAAACTCCACCCGCTTCTATTCGTACTTCTACGACGGCAGGAACAATAGTCTCATTCGTTGCGTGATTGACATGATGGCTCAATCGGACGCCAACCGCTATCGTACGGTGATGTATATGAATGTGAAGGATTTTGACAATTATCAGGAATGTGAAAATATGTACTGGGGTCACACCGAGCATTACGATACGCTGACTACACTCATTTTGAAAAATCAGGCTACCCCACTGGAGAATTTGTATATTAATATTTTGGCATCATTCCAGGAATCGGAGAAAAAATGGGGACTCATGGCGGGAGTTTCATTCAGACCGTTTATGCCCATTGCGCTGAAAATGCTTTTCTCCCGCACACCACTGCCGGAAACGCCAGAGCTTTACAACGAGTTGAAAATATCCAAAGAGGATTTGCGCACGCTTAAAATTTACAACATGCTTGCGGTAACTTAAACAGAGACCCGAATAAGATAAAAAAGACACTTGCCAAGCTGTTTTACTTACCAGCCCATGCAAGTGTCTCTTCTTTTTTTCTACAGATGTTTATTGAATCTTTCTTTTCACAGCCGCAACCTGGGTTACCGCTCCTTAATGTTTAATCAGATCCAACGTTTCATCAAACTGTTGCTTCTGTTCCTCAATCTTGTGCTCATTTCCAATAACGCATCGATGCTGTTGCTCCAGAATGGCAGAGACAAATCCGGCAAACCCGATAATATCGCTCTCTTTCGTACCAAGCACCTCATCGCGCTCCTGCTGCAGATCAGCTTCCGTCACATTAGACAGATAACATTCGAGCGAGAATGCACCTTCACTGTAAGGCGTTCTTGGCGCATCCAGATCCTGAATCGCACCTATGATATAACGAGTCATCTCCCGTTCGTCGGCACGGAAATCGTTCAGATACTGCGGAATCTCCTCGTATACTTTGTAGGTTTTATCCAGATTCGGGTCACGGTAGGAAGCCAAATAACTGTCTCCATTCCGTCTGAACCCGGACATACAGCCGTAAGCGCCACCTTTGGCACGGATATTGTTCCACAGATAATCCAGTGACAAGATACCTTGTAGTACACGCAATGAGCCCGTATAGGTGTACCCTTTGTCAATATAATTCCCGGTTTGCACCACATACTGAACTTCGGATGGAGAACGGAAACCTTCGTTATGTGTCGCAGGCGTAAACGTAAAAGCTTCCTTCGCCACTTCATGTGTGAACAGCTTGGCTTTCAGAGCGGACACCTGCTCTTCCAGACCTTCGTATCCTTTATCGTCTGCCGTGTAGCTGACAAGCAAGTTCTCCGGTCTGAAAATGTAACCCATCAGCTCTTGCAGGCTGGAGGACAGCTCTTCTTTTTTCGCATCAAAGTTCGCCTGTAAATCCTCAAGCCACTGGTAATAAGCTATCCCGCTAACCGCCTCCCGGAAATCAGCAACGGCCGAATGTTTCGAGGACGATCTAGCGATCCCTGCGGAATGACCACTGTTGATCAGATTGCGTTGCAAATTACCTTTGACCTGAGAAATAATCTCGAAAAGTCGCTTTGTGTTGTCAAAACGGGACGTAAACACGATCTCCTTGATCATATCAAAAGCAAATCCCAGTTTGTCGTAAAGCACTTTTGCGTTAAACTCATATGTTGCTTTGAAATCATCATGCTGGTGTGCATTCGCATAGGAACCAACCCCGCTGTTGATTCCGCCAGAATGGATATGAATTTCATTCGATAACTCGTTAAACAAATAATTTTGTGTGTCCACGTAACCAAGTACATTTTTGAGCAATCCCACATAAGGCAACAAACGGCGCGGTACTTCCTTGATATCAAACAACAGTCTCAGATACCCGATGCCATTCGTATACAAGTTGTGATGCAAAATCGTTGTTCCATCCACATTGTTCAGCGTTTGGTACAGTTTAGACGCCTTCGTATCAATATCCTCAATGGACAACGTCGGGATGACTTGCTGCTGTTCCTTGGTGGAAGGGGTATTCTGGTACTCGGCAAGCGCTTCGGTGCGCTTAATCATATCCTGCACCTCTTCTGGACTAAGTCCAGCCTGCACCGACTTCAGCCGCTCCTTCAGCGCCTCTTCCTTGCGTGCGTTCAAGCCTTTGTCCGGTGTGAGCGCAACAAATGATGTGTGTGTATTTTGTAATAAATACTTCTCAATCAGCTGTTCGAAATAACCATCTTTCATTTTGGACCGAAGTTCTGCAAATACATCATTCGCCTCAAAATACGTGAAAGGCGCTTCCTTATCATACAGCCAGCTTTGGAGGGAAGAGAGTCCGTAGATCAATCCTTTCGGCATGCGGCCAAAGTCCGCTTCCCGGTGGTTAAACTCATAAGAATTGATGCCGGCAAGCAATGCTTTCGGGTCGAAGCCTTCTTTCACAACACGCTCCAGCACTTCCTTGATCGTCCCGAGGAAATCGTCCTTGCTGGACAAGTTGCTCTTCTTCAGTCCCACCGTGAACACAGGCTGATACAAGCTATCATCATAAGAGCCGTAGACATCCTTCGCGATGCCTTTATCCAGCAAGGCTTGCTTGAGAACAGCTCCAGGCGCATTGAGCAGTGCATATAACAAAATTTGAAAAGCAATGTTCAGTTCCTTGTCCAGACTTGTGCCAATCACCGCGTTATAGGTCAGAAAGCTGTTGTCTACTTCGGATTCTGTGCTGCCCGCGGCGTACGATTTCACCGTATCTACCCGTTTCGGGAAAGCAGGTTGCAATTTAATCTCGGAGTCAATCACGATCCGATCATAGTTGCTCAGGTAATGTTCATCGAGCCATTGCAGTTTCTCTTCCATATCCATATCCCCGTACAGATAGATGTAACTGTTAGACGGATGATAGTAACGTTTGTGGAAATCAAGCAGTCCTTCATAAGTCAGATCCAGAATCGCCTCCGGGAAGCCTCCAGACTCACAAGAATACGTCGTCTCCGGGAAAAGAGAATTCAGCACCTCACGTCGAACCAACCGTTCGGGCGAAGAAAAGGCACCCTTCATCTCGTTATACACCACGCCGTTGTATGTCAGTTCGTCATCCGCAGAAGTCAGGTTGTAATTCCAACCTTCCTGCAAAAATATTTTTTCATTCTTATAAATATTCGTATTTAATACCGCATCCAGATACACATCCATCAAGTTATGGAAGTCATGATCGTTGCGACTCGCAACGGGGTAGACGGTTTTATCAGGATACGTCATCGCGTTGAGGAAAGTATTGAGTGAACCTTTGAGCAGCTCCACAAAGGAATCTTTAGCCGGGAACTTTTTCGAGCCGCAGAGCACGGAGTGTTCCAGGATATGAGCTACCCCTGTATCATCTTCGGGAGGTGTGCGAAAACCGATGTTGAACACCTTGTTATCATCACTATTGGACAACAGTACGATATGAGCACCCGATTTTTGATGTTCCAGCAGGTACGCATCGGATTTCAGTTCTTCAATTCTACGCTCCTGTAATACCTTATATGGCTTAAGCTGTTTCAACATAAACTTTGAGTCCTCCGTCCATTGGATTGTTGTGTTGGTTGATGACTGGACATTCGTTCAAATGTGAAAATTACACTGGCACTCCGATGGTCGTGTAATGTATCTTATAGGAACTTCATCCGTCAGCAAGGGAAAGGTAATATATGCCTATCGATAGTATACACCATTGTGACCTCTCTTCATAAAAAGACAGCCGAATCCACTTTCTGATATGTATTATAAGGGGGTTATGTTTATGAATTGCGAGGCGGGGGAAAGAATCAGAAGTATAATGAAAAAAAATTAAAGAAATCAGATACTCAACAAATAATTTCCCATCTTTCCACAAGAAAATTTTATATATTATTTAAGGGGAGAAATACAAAATAAACCAAGGAAATAATTACTTAACCATAATATTTTCAGATAGAGGATATCCCCCGCCAATCCTTAGAGTTATATTTTTCTAATAGGGAAATGTTTATACCTAAGCGATAAGGGGTATCATTACTCATTTCACCAAGATTGGAATCTTAAAGTAGATGAAACGCAATTTTCACATATGGTTATATCATCTTAGGAATCTCCCTAAAGGAAGATTGTCCTTTCTCCTCACATAATTGCAGTATGTATTTAAATTCGATTAACTCACAGCACTAAGGCAAATTGTTAAGGATATCCTGACAAAAATAGAGGCCCTAAACAATATAATTATATGAAAGCAACAAGAGACTTCTCGAGCTATCCAAGAAGTCTCTTGTTATAGAAGACAAGGTTCGAAATCGAACCCTAAGGTGGGCGTGATCACCAACTGCAAGATTCTGAGTCTTGAAAGAGCTCATCAGTGCCTAATTAAAATCAAGGAATGATCCAGTATAAGCCCTTTAAACTCGAAGACTAAAACAATTTTTTTGTCTACTGTACACTTAATGTTTTGGAATTTGGATACGTAGTCAAGTTAAGAAAAGAATTGCAGACAGACTTGATTAAAGCTTTTTACTGCTACTCTTTTTATGTAAACGCCTAGGAACTCATTTTTATTTTACTGCAGACTACATTAAACCTTGATTTTACTAATGCCTCCCAGTCTAACTATCTTTTTAGGTCTGAGGGGCTTATGTAGCTGCCTCCGAGGATGTGTCGGGGTAGTAGCATTCTGAAAATGGCGTGTTATACTAACTCCATTGTTAAGCAAAACTTGATCGTTTTCAGTAGGGCCATCACCATTCGTAATAAGAGCGGATACCTCAAATGCTTGAGGCCATCCCGCTAAAGGATCATCCGCGCTATTGGGACGAGGAACACGCAGATTCTCTCTTAGCCAAGCGAAACTCTGATACTCAGAATCACTAATCCTTTTGTTGGTTAATGAATCTTCCTTCCCACGTAGCTTTGCATCCCAAATGGCTTTGATATCCCTATATGTCGGATTAACACCTGCATTGCCAACTTGCAAACTGATATCAGGTGCTCGTAATTCACCAAACGGATCCTTTATTTTTGTCCCATGAACAACCTGCCACTTTTCTTTAGTCACCTTATTCTCAAGAATAAAATAGCTAAAGTTACGTTTTAGTCCCGGCTTCCTTGGTAAGACAATGTTCCCTTGACCTTGTCGATTTTCTACAGACCCGGACCATCCCCCCTTTGTCATATGGTCGAGGAGACTAAACAGTACCTTCATTTCAAACAAATAATCTGCTGCGTAGTTTGGATTAGCAACTGATGTGTATAGATCTTCACGAGGCAATAAATTAATTACTCTGCTTAAATCTTTTGAGAGCTTTTGAATGTTTTTCACCATTTGTGGGGACGCCATTTTTTATTTTCACCTCTTCGATTATTACTATTTTCCTCGGTATCGTTTTGTAACATCTCATTTATCATATTCCAGTTAGGTTTAATTTCTTGAAGTAAATCTGGCGCTTGACTAATTAGTTCGGATATACTCCATTTATCCCCCCGACTTTCTCTTTCCAAATCCATTTCATTATTATAATCTGGCATTCTCGCTTCCACACGAGTATTCTCTAGTCCCATACGTGCCAAAGATTCCCTAAATACTGGCTCCGTTTCCGAACCAATCTCTAGTGGCTGAAATACTAGTTTGTTTAAAAAACCTAGTAGTTCATCTGTTGGAAAAATATCATTCTTTATGCCCTGTTCTTTAGCTGATTTCTCAGCCATTGAGCTATATTCTAGATAAGCCCTCCAATTAGAAGGTATATGCCGAAGCAACCCAAAATACAACGATCTTCTGACATTTACTGTACCAGTAATTAAAGTCTTTAAATCTTCCTCTTCGATTCGTCCTAAATGACGAAAGTTCAAGAAAGGCTTGCTAAAGTTTGATACGCGGACAAGACTAAACATAAAAGCTCCTAATGTTCTATCTTCTGGGAGTGAGTCAAATTTATCTAGCTGTAATTTGGTTAGATATAAACGCTCAGTTTCTTCGTTTATCGTTTGTTGTTCTTGCACTTCCACCTTGCAATCTATAATATTAGATGTTCCGAGAAATTGAAGTTCATCACCACTTCCATAAGCAAACAGTATAGTATCACCAACATTTACTGGCCATCGCCGTTTTGAATACTCTTGAATCGTGCTATATGCTCTAAAAAAGCCTCTCACACGATCTATTTTGTACAAAAAAATAGTCAATATTAATTTCCCCCTCTATTATTACGATTGTGCAATATTCTTTCAATGGGCATAGTAACTGAAGCTGCAATCATCTTTTTGCATGGTCAAGCTTAGTGGTCTATACTATTTTTTCTATGTAATTCTTTGAATCTCTATGAATCCAAAAAAAATGAAGCTGAATGCAATAATAAGTCTTCTTTATATGGGCATGAATATTTCAGTTGTGGAATAGAAGTATATAAACGATGTTAAAAAACAGACCCAGAACATGAAACAACTTCCATAGTGAATAACATTGTAAGATTATTTTTTACGTGTGGAGTCTCTCCATCGATAAGCAAGGTGAGTAATATTACGTAATATTTGGCAATCTGACCTTATACAATAAAAACAGTTCAATCATTATAGTGAGTTCAACGTATACATCCACTTTACACAAAAAGTGGATTCGATGCTACCGAACCCACACAAAAAAATAAGGGTTCCAGCTCTAACGAGCTGAAACCCTTATTCTAAGGATGCCGAGGACCGGGATCGAACCGGTACGGTAGTCACCTACCGCAGGATTTTAAGTCCTGTGCGTCTGCCAATTCCGCCACCCCGGCGTATGTAATATTTTCTTGGCGACAAGAAATATCTTACCATGAATAAATTAATAATGCAACCTTTTTTCCTAAAAAAAATGAAACAGGCACTGCAAGCGCCAGCTCACAGTGCCTAGAAAGTCCGAGTTGCGGTCCCGGACTTCCGATAAACCATCTATATTAAGGGAGGTGTGAGATAAGAATACCTCCCCAACATTAAAGGAACCTAAAATCAGCCTTAAATTAAACTAAAAAAGCAAAATAGGCTTCACACGACCAACCTGCTCCTCACTGCACTCTACAAAAACTAAAATATGACCTTGCAGTAGCCAGTCTTCATAATGACATGCATCTTCTTCCGGAATGCCTGCTTCAGTCAGCGTTAAGACCAGATCATCCGTCTCACTTCCGATCTCATTGCCAGCTAATCTTCGCACCGCTTTCCCGATGGAGGCGGTCTGATCCATTCGTTTTCCCAGCCCGGCTAATATGCCTTTCAGCGCTCCAAACGCGCCATCTGTTCCAGCACCCTTTAGCGGTTTGGGCAACCCTGTCTTCTCGCTGATCATCTCCAAATTTAGCTGCTCTTTGGCTACCGCCCCCAAATATTGATTCTCAATACCTTCCTTCTTTACGGCATTCAACATAATAATCGCTTCGTGCTCCGAACGAGCAAGCCCTACAAACAGTTTCGTCATCAGTTCCCCTCCTCTTCCTCATACCTTATATAACCCTGTAGCTTATGTTCAGTAACGTATTTCCACTCGCTAAGTCAATTCACCCAGAACAGTTTGATCATTTCTCTACTGGAAATCTATGCCTAGTTCTGATAGACTAGATAAAGAAGACAAATTAACCATTGAAATTATCGACATAACGATGAACATCTTATAAATCAGGAGCAATGACTTATGAAAAAAGAGGTAGAAATTGCCATTCGGCGCAATCAACAGATTATGGTTCGGAATACAAGCGGGCAGACCGTAACTGGTTTCCCAGAGCGCTCAGCAGACAGCTCTATTCTCTCCTTACGAACTGTACAGGGAAATGTGTGGATTCCGTTTGATGAAGTCGAACATGTCACTCGCCTGTTAACCCTTCGCTCTCACCATCTGGGCACGATGCAACTCGTTTAGATAGTTGTCCGCAAGCATATTCATTTCAGTTGCTCTCATTACAAGAGAACTTAAACACGAGCTAATAGATAAAGATAAACTGTAGACGAGAAATTTAAATGTTCTACTACAGCCAACTTATATTTAAAGACCAGACGCCTCCAACGTCTGGTTTTTCTTATGATGCCATTTTTTATATTTCTCCTAGTCGAAAAACACTCTGAATCCTTCCATTGCTGCAACATGTACTGGTGTACTGGACTACTTCACAACAAATTTAACACGCGTACCATCCGGATATGTACTTAGTTGATTGCCTACCCATGAGCCTGCACCGCGGTTATCCTTTGGCGTAATATACTGGATATCCGCACCCTTACCGCCTTCTGCACACATTGCCATAGGCCACTCATCCCGATCCTTGCCTTTTTTGACCGGTACACCTTTCAGTGACAGTTCCCTGTTCCCCTCAGCACCTTTACGGTCGATCGTACAGACATCGGAATGTCCCGCTTGGATGGCCTTTCGGATATGGTTTGCTGTTTCGGGATACCGCTCTGCCGGAAAAGTGATCGTATGATCTACACTCTTGTCGGTTGTTTTGAACGGAGACGGGATGTCCAGCGGCCACTCTCCTCCTGCCAAGGCGTACACAGCAATCACGACCATGCCCACTAACGTCAGTATTTTACTTTTGAACCCCCGGCTTCCTCTATTGCTTCTTCTGCTGCGTCTCTTACTCATGATGCGCCTCCCCCATATAACACTAACATCCCTAGCATTATAACAGAACGCCAGTTCGTAAAACAATCCATTCCACAACAATATTCAACATAAAAAAACAGCCGGATTCATCCGGCCGCTCCCTGCATATCTTATCCTGTGTTATAAACACTCTGCGCACTTCCAAAAGGCACGGTCACTTGAAACTCTGTTCCTTTTCCTTCAGCACTATCTACATTAATACTGCCGTTCATTAATTCCAACAGATCTTTGCAGATGGTTAATCCAAGTCCACTTCCGCCGAACCTTCTTGCATGGGAGATATCGGATTGCGTAAAAGCATCAAACAATTGGCCGATCTGATGAGACGGAATTCCGATGCCCGTATCCCGTACAGAGAAAGTCAACATCGTCTCCTCATGTGATTGTTCCCTTACGTCCACGAGAAGCTGCACTTCTCCTTGTTCTGTAAACTTAATGGCATTGCTCAGCAAATTATCCAGCACCTGCCGTAGCCTCAATGGGTCGCCCCACAGCACGTCAGGAATGTTCAAATCAGCATGGCAAACGAATCGAATTTGTTTATTCATGGCTGCCAGCTCATGCGTCTTCACAATTTGCTGAATCAGCTTCAATGGCTGGAATTCAATATGCTCCACTCCCATTTTGCCTCTGCCAATTTTTGCCATATCCAGACTGTTGTTTACGATGTTCAGAAGCGCCTCTCCGGATTGACGTGCCAGATCCAGATATTCTTTTTGCTCTTCGGTAACAGTGCCCATTCCCGCAAGCTCGATCATGCCCATGATGCCGTTTAACGGTGTACGAAGCTCATGATTCAACTTGCCGATGAATTCCAGCTGCCCTCTGCTTGTTTTCTCAGTCATAGACGCTGCCGTCTTCAGCTGCTGCTCCGCATATTTCCGTTCAGAGATGTCATATTGAATACCGACAAAATAAATACATTCACCGGATTCATTGAAAATGGGATCGATATTCAGCTCATTCCAGAATTTCTGACCACTTTTGGTATAGTTTAAAATGTCAACCTTAATGGATTGTTGTTTACTTATTGCCTCCCGAATACGTGAAACGGTTTCGGGATCTGTATCTGTCCCCTGTAGAAATCGGCAATTCCGTCCGATCGACTCTTCGTACGCATAGCCGGTTAATCAGGTAAAATGGTCGTTAACATACATGAGCGGAAGCTCAGGCGAGGTAGCGTCAACTACCGTAACGGAGGATTTTAATTTCGAGATAATAAATTCCCATTGCATGGGAAGTTGATTATATAAACTCATGCCTGTGTCTCCTCCATCTCACATCCTTAACTCCAGATGGTATGTGTTGATATTAAACAATCTATTTTATTGTACCACAGTTATTCAAACAATGTAGTTCTTGGGTAATAGTTCTTAATCATATCAATCTTTATCCATTCACAATTACCTGCCTATTCTCAGAAATACACAGATAAAGTTTATTCATCATCGTCCGTATGCTGATTGTCTACATTTTTTCCAGGCGCAGACCTTAAAGGCGGGGCCGTTAATGGTTGACGAGGAAGGAAGATCGACGATGAAAACTCTCTTTTTTATATTTATGGTGTTGTGTATCATCAATCTATGTTTCCCCAAGTTTGGCTGGTATCTTCGTTATGGCTGGATTGTACAAGGTGAGACGGAACCCAGCAAATCTTACATGACTATGGTGCGAATGTCTAGTCTGTTTATGCTGCTTACTGCTTTTACTCTTGCTATGGCATAATACAACAATACACTTGTATAAAGACCCGTTGCCTCCCTGCGTAGCTGGTCTTTTGTATCGCACTGACGGGAATATGATAACTTTGTTTGTGGTGTTACTGCAGCGTGCGCCGTAAGATATATGATATAGATGTATCGTTGCAGAAAGGACACATTGGTATGAACATCGCATTTTATCCATTCTGGGCTGCCAGAACACTGCTCTCACTTATACAAGTGATCTCAATCACAACCTTGACCTGCCTGATATACAGACAAACGGAATGGATTGGATATGCAATGCTGCTCCTGTTTGTCTACCTGCTAGCCCATGTAGCAGCAAAATACACATTCCCTATGGTGATGAAACGCTGTACATTTACGAAACTCCTGATCGGTATTCCTTTGTCGAAAGCATTGTTGCTCATCGGGATTGCATCCTCTTTGCCCCACCTGAAATTACATAGTACGCCTATGTTTATCGGTGCTGTAATTCTTTCGGTAGTCATCCGCTGGGAAGCACTGGTTCTAGAGAAACTGCAGCCACGACTGGTGGAAGGCGAAGATATCGCTAAAGCGAGCAGCCTGCTCTCATTTTCAAATTATACGGTAGCTGGCATTGGACTCGTCATGACGATAATCGCGATCCTATATTTAGGGCGAGCACAGGTACTTTGGGGGGCTGCGGCCCTTTCACTAGCTACACTCGCTCTGATCGTGACCGTTCATCAATTAACTCATAGACTCTCTAGTACTTCAATAAGTCTGAATACCAGACGACCCTTGCATAAATAAAAAAAGACGCGCATAGTCAAAATTGCTCGTCTTAGGGGCTACTAGGCTGCTTCTCTCCAAGCAGCTTTTTCGTTTTTCTTTTTCCGAACTGTATCCTGAACTTCCCACATCTTAACCGCCGTCTAATCCAATCGGTAATCTGTTAGCGGCTTGCCTTTCTTATAATACAAATGGGGGGATAATATATTGAAAAAAATATGCACATCCGGCAATTCAGCCTTCTCTAAAATAGACTGCATGGACGATGCAATTCGATCATGTATCTCCTGATCACGCTGAAACATCAAAATCTCTATGGACGCCGGGGATGGTGTTAAGGCTTGTACATCATGACGTTCTGCTTTCATTCGTTCCTGCGGAATATGAGTAATTAAGGCCATTTGTTCGGTAATTTGAGGCACAACTTCCTCTAATTTAGAACCCGTGAATCCTTTAAATCGTATAAACGGCATTGCAATCCCTTCAATCTCTGTTAGTAGTCTCTTTATGTGATTTTAAGCACATTGTTTTCAGTTGTCAAATGTCATTCATGTCATATTGGGCTGTATAACAAGAGCAAAGCCCCACCAAAGTCTTGGTGGAGCTGGTGCATGCGCGCCTGACCGTTATCTTACAGCCAGAACGATTTTGTGATGATGACAAGCAAAATGAAGAGAACGAGGATTGCGCTAGTCGAAGTCCACGCTCCGCCAAATCCACCAACATTGCCACAACCGTATCCAACATAACTCATTTGATTGGCCTCCTTTGAATTTCAAGGTATGCCATAACATATGCATATTTCCCTCAAGTGACCGGGCGAATGTCCAAGTCTCATGGCCCAATCCTTGGGAGTGCATTATTGTCAATTATAACGAGATTTCCTGCGGGGCCAGTGCGTTGACTCTAGAACAAAAGCCAAATCCCCATTGGTTCAGGTATGACTTGCCCTATGGTCCTTATCATCTTATGTAACTAGCTTTTAATGCCTTCAATCTGGTTAAACATGGCTTGCCCATCATAACTGGAATCCCGCTCCATATCTTTTTTAAGTGAGATCAGATCACTCATGCTGTTGCTATTTCCACTGAGAATGCTAAGAGCCCCTACAAGCCATAAAAACGGAAATAACAAAATAGTTAGACCTTTTTTCATCGCTCCCCCTCCTCCCTCTAATCATTACTTAAAATTCAAATTAATTCCTTTTAGTAATACGCAAAAAATAGAAAAGTGTTTCATTTTAACGGATTTCACCAATATAGCAGGTTGTTTGTGAACCGGAAATCACTCCAAACCGTCCAGAAGTGCCTTAGCCTCTTCATGGTCAGGATCTATTTCAAGTACACGGAGAGCGTAAATACGGGCTTCCTGTTCCAGTTCTAACTCATAACAACACACAGCGAGATCATACAATACTGCAGCTTGCTGCGTATTCGGGTCAGCAGTCAGTGATTTCTCCAGGAACATTTTGGCCTCTTCGTACATGAACATCTCTAATAATAGCTGGCCCGATAGAAAGGCCGCCTGAGCTTGATGTTCCATGGCATAGTATGACGACCACATCATCCGGATTCCAGCTTGCAGATCGAGCATTTCCTCGTCGCTTGCATCAGGCAAAAGATTATGGAATTGAGCGGATGCAACCAGCAGAAACTCGGCATCGTAGTTCCCCAAACGCCAGAAAGCCAGAAGCTGTCTCAGATCCATCTGCTCCACCTTCAGGTCTGCCCATTCTTTTAAACTAAAGAAATCGTCTGGACCAAATCGCTCTACAAAGCGATGATAGGCCAGCCTTGTATTCACATAACGGATTGGCTCATCCAACATTAAAATCATGCCAACGTTCAGATCCTTATAATGATGTGCCGTAAAATACGTGGAGGCACCTTGCTGTTCCAGTACAACCTTTATCGCATGATAATTGGCCGACAACGAAAAACTGCCATGAAACGCAAATTCAGGCGGCTCCGCATATTTCCAATACTCCAGCCGATGATCCCCTTTATCCGCCGTAATTAACACATAACCTGACCGGGAAAGCTTGCTTAATCGCTCCAGACAGCCTAGTCCTGTGGAGGGAAGCAGAATATGCGAATCTTCCAGCTCGGCTCGGTACAGCGAGATCAATTCGGAGTATGGGTAGGTCTCTTCCATATACTCGGGTGCGGGACGATAGTTATATTGCAATGTCATATTTTCCAAAATATCGGCAGGTTTCTGTTCCGCTACATGCTGTGGAAGTTCAACAAGTAGATCACACTCAAACACTTTCCCTTCCCCAATGTAAATCAAGTCCTGCGGAATACTATCAAAGAAATAATTGGCAATGAGAAGCAGTGGTTGCTTCAAATCCCCTTGCCTTAACGTTTTTTGGGACATAACTAGATTCAACTCTGTGTCATGCATCGCATCGAAACGTGCAAAATCCAGTATCCCCTGCTCTATGTATGCTTGCATCGACGGATGCTCTTTCCACCCCATTACATTCTCCATTGCCAGATCCGTCATTACATAACGGAAAGGCGGTAGCTCCGTACCCGCAATTTCATTCAACGCACACAGTTTGTTCAACACCTGATGGGCCAATCTGCCTACTCCTGCACCAAGTTCAACAATGGTTACCATCTCATGCTGTTCACCTTTGATCGCCAGATCCTGTAAAAAGCCAAAGATCATCTCCGCATACGCGGTTGCAATGAAGGGATTGCTCGTAATATATTGTGGCACTTGGCGGTTCTCCCAAGCTTCGAGTCCCATCTGTTCATAATAAGCTCTCTGCCAATCCCAAACCGGCGCTTCACTAAACCGGACATACTGGCCTTCTTTCTTCATCATCACTTGTATCAAACTCGCTTTCTATCTATTTATTAGGACCAAGTCATCTGATTCTATGAAAAAACAATTATATCATATCCTTCTTATTCTACTTTCTATACTCTGTTCATTTTCCCCCGAATACAGAACGTCATTCATTTCTACCCTTTCTATAAAAAAAGCCTGCTTCGCGTAGAAACAGGCACAACGTCAATACAATGAATATCCATAAAATTCACATCAAAAAAACAGCTTGACTAGCTTCTTTATTTTTATCATCCAGCAAACTATTAGTCAGAGTACAGAGCACCGTCAAAATTCTCAGGGCCTACACGAATAGTACCAAGCAAGTTAGAACTAATAAATGCTGTGTACGTTAATTGTGGGGTGATTGGCGGGTTAAAATCATCCGCAGAGAAGGTGATCACCTGCGGTGCAAGCACACTCAAGCTAAATGTCGAAGTCGCAGAGTATATAACGGGGTCTGTTGAAAGCGTGCCTCTGACAATAGTAATTGTAACCCCTACAAGCGCAAGAGGAAGTTGTACCGTAACGGTTCCTTTCATCTGGACACGCGGGTTAGCACCAATATTTTCTGCAACAAGACCAATTTGACCAAATAGTTGTGGCGTGTTAATTACAAGGATTGGTATCGCAATAGAGTTCGCCAAACTTGCATTCTGCGACGTTCTTGCATCAATAAATTGACTCATGAAATCTACCTCCTAGGTGTGGGAATACGATAGTATATGTGAGAATCGTTATGTGGCATGGACATACACACCCTTGGCAAAAAAAAGTTGTATGACTAGAAAGATAATTGCTACTAGTGGACTCCGTCCATCTAACCATACAATACCAAGTTCCGCTATAAACTATGAATCTCCATATGAAAACAGAAAAAAACCCTTGCATTTGCAAGGGTTTTGAAGTATGGGCCCTACAGGACTCGAACCTGTGACCAATCGGTTATGAGCCGACCGCTCTAACCAACTGAGCTAAGGGCCCTAGACAAAATAATATATAACAGTGCAGATGGTCGCTGTAAACCATCGAGTAAAGCTATATTGCGGGGGCAGGATTTGAACCTGCGGCCTTCGGGTTATGAGCCCGACGAGCTACCGGGCTGCTCCACCCCGCGTCGTTAAAATTAATAAACAGCGGCTTAATTAATATACACTATTACTCCACTACAAGTCAAGGGGTAATCTCAGGGAATAAATCGTACACCATACCGACCTTTACGTGAACGATATACTTCAACCTCTTCAGGCTCATTGTGTCCGTAAATCCAGCCATCCTGCTCCAGTCTTTTTGCCAGGCAGCCTGCTTGAAATTTCGTTGTATACAGCTTGCTGAAATATACCCATTTCATCCTGTTCTTCCTTTCCAAAGGGGTCATATACTGCTGTTAATTGTAGAATACCCCAAATTCGCAAAAATAGCCGCCAGAGATCATAAAATCTCCAGCGGCCATATTCATCGTAAAGATCATGATTAATTGGATGTTACTGGTGTTAACTGACTAACTGATCTGCCGAAATGTTTGATACCGTGAAAAGCATAACTTATTGGAACGTTGCTTTAGGGTCTTTTTTCAACTTCGCAAGCATCTCGTTCCCTTTGGCTGCCCATTCACCCAGTGCTTCTTTCGGAGTCTTTTTATTTTCTAACACTTGATTAAAATATTCCATACCTTTGTCGCTTACCTGCCACAATCCAGGCATCTTCTGATACAGTTTATCAAGATTCGTATTGGTTGGCGGTACCGGCTTCAACGTATAGAAAGCCTGGATATTGTAATCAAGACCGTCTTTTGGTTTAATAAAGCTTTTCCGGGATACCAATTCATAGCTGCTGCGTGCCTTGATCTTCGCCCAATCCTCGCTATTCATATACTTGATCAGCTCCCAGGCATCATCCGGGTTCTGAGCGGAGCTGTTGATCGCCATCAAGCTGCTCAGATAGATGTTCCCCCCGATCTCAGGAGCCTCTGGATGAACGGGAGGGGTTACTACGTCCCAATCTATTTTTGTAAAATCTTTCATTTTATCTGCATTTTTATTCGCATCAATTAATTGGTTGATGTAATTGTAATCCCCGATCGCCATTGCTGTTTTGCCGCTAAGGAACAAATCACCCTGAACAGGATCGTAACGTCCTTCTGTTTGCTGATTCTGTGGTTCGTCACCTTTCGGGATGACTTTGTCAATCGCCAGCTTGCTAACAGTACTCCACACTTTCTCCCATTGCGGAGAATCTACGGTCATTTTCTCTGCTTTATCGTCAAAAACTTTCAACTGCAGCGAATTATAGTACTGCTGCATCGAGTAATACGGAGAGCCTCCGCTATAGGTAGTGAACGCCATCCCGAAGACATGGTCTTTACCTTCACCTTTAGTAAGGCGAGTCGCCAGATTAAAGATATCGTCCCACGTCATGTTGTCCGTTGGCGGTTCAACACCCGCTTTTTCAAACATCCCTTTGTTATAGAACAAAGCAGAAGAAGAGAATGTTGGTGTCAGTGCGTAAATGTTCTGATCACCCAGATCTTTAATTCCCTCAAGTACACTAGGAACGATATCGCTGGTGTCAAATTTGTCTTCCTGCATTAACGGATCAAGCTGCTTAACCATGTTCTCCTGGATTAGCGACTTAATCGTAGTCGTATCCGCTACAACGACATCCACCGGATTATCTCCAGTCATAATTTTCTTCAAGCTCTCCATAGTATCTGGCATTTCGTTTGGTTGTTCCGAATTTCCAAAGCCATACATGCTGCCCTGATCAACCGCAGGCACGATTTCGACCGTGACATTTTTGTGTGTAAGCTCAAAAGCATCCGTAAATTGCTGACGGAAGTAGCTGTCATCCTGTCCTCCCCAGAGTGTCGCTACGCGCAGCACGCGCTGTTCATTATCCGTATTCTCACTTGCTGTACATCCTGCGATAAGTGGCAATGCCAGTGTCGCTGTTGCCACAATGGCCAGCACACGTTTTCCCCACAACCTGTTTTTCATCTCCCATTTCCCCCTCTTAAATTATCTTGGCGGTGTAATGACAATACGTTCACCGTCGAATTCCAATGTAGCGCGACTATCAATGGATAAGGCTTCCAGATACTCTTTCGGTACCTGAAGCCGCCCTGCACGATCAATAATGACAAAAGCTTCATGAACGTCGGGAGCACCAGCTTCAGACAGCCCCTGATCATCATCCAGATTTGGATTGCGTTTCACAAATTCAGTGCTCGTCAGACCATCTCGAATCGCAACGATCCGATCAACTTTACCAGCAAGCGTCAAGTCATGGGTAACAATGACAATGGTGACACCCAGTTCCTTATTCATTTTGCGAAAAATGTTCATGATCGTATCACACGTCTCGGAATCGACGGAACCTGTAGGCTCATCTGCCAGCAAAATCTTCGGCCGATTGGACAAGGAGATCGCAATCGCTACACGCTGCTGCTCCCCGCCTGACAACTGATGCAGTTTGTTATGCATCCGATCCTTCAGACCGACCCATTCGAGTAGCTGCATGGCGTATTTACGATCACGTTTGCCACCCAGAATCATCGGTG
Organism: Paenibacillus sp. 4624; assembly: GCF_050435065.1. Taxonomy (NCBI): domain Bacteria; kingdom Bacillati; phylum Bacillota; class Bacilli; order Caryophanales; family Paenibacillaceae; genus Paenibacillus; species Paenibacillus sp. 4624. Next base: position 668,540 of record NZ_JBNDJR010000001.1, on the reverse strand, counting down.
TTTCCACATTTTCCAGCGCGGTGAGATAAGGCAGCAAATTGCGACCGTTATTTTGCCAGATGAATCCGACGGTGTGACGTTTGTATTCCACTAGTTGAGCATCCGTCATTTTAAGCAGGTCCCAATCCCCAACCACCGCCGTGCCAGCGGTAGGGCGATCCAGACCGCCAAGGATGTTAAGCAATGTTGATTTACCACTACCACTGTTGCCGATGATCGCCATCATTTCACCTTGATTGACGGTCAGATTGAGACCTTGAAGGGCAACGACTTCCACATCGCTGGATTTAAAAATTTTGACAAGTCCTTCGCATTGGATCACGTTTACCTCTCCTCTCCCATTTTGACCGCCTGGTGTACTCTCAGCCTGCGAATCTGCCAGAGTAACATCGATGCTCCGATAATCAGCATCACTACGGTTACGCCGTACAGTTGCAGCATATCCTGCTGTTCAAAGACGATGCGGAATGGTGGAACCTGCGCAGACACATTATCCGTTGTTTGCAAGAACGGCAGGAAGAGCCTGCTTGAAACCTGACCAATACTAATCCCCAGCAGGATCGAAAGCCCCGCCGTAAATACCTGCTCCAGCAATAACATACCGCTAAGCTGTGCTCTGGATAGGCCCATAGCCCGCAGGACACCAAACTGTACTACACGTCCCGAAAGGTTAAAGAACCAGTACAGCACGTAACCGATTAACGAGATGATCACCGATACAAGGAATCCCAAACTCAGAATGCCGAATACCCCGCCTCTGGATGGATGTTTTCCCTGAGTGACCAGTTCGGTTCGCACATCACGGACAGAGGATAGCTCGATGCCTTCTGCCGCAAGTTTCTCCATTAATGGAGCCACCTTGGCATCCGGTTTCATTTTTAACCATACCTCATAGGGGATTAGTGGGACCTGATCGTAGATATAATCCAGATTGGCCACGAAGAATGGCATCTGATCCGGGTATTGTGAAGGCCAGTATGGAATAATGCCAAAAACAACAAATTCTATCGCTTGACCCTGTATCCCCATGGAGACCATGTCTCCCGTTTTGAGCTTGAACTTGTCAGCAAATTTCGAAGAAATCAGCACAGCCCCTTCATATTTGCCAAGCAAATCAAGATATTTGTATGGATGTGCTGGGAATAAATCGTTACGGAACCAGGCCACCTTGGCAAAGTCCACATTGTCAATGCCCACAAGCATCCCTTGTCCCCCGGATTTACCCGAGACAATAATGTTGCCCTTCGTTTGCAGTACCCGTGCTGCATGCTCCACACCGCTTAATTGGCGGAACACTTCAAATGGTGGCTCGGAGTATATGATTTTGGTTGGCTGCGATGACCCGCCGCCACCTCCTCCGCCAGGAGCTCCGCCTCCGCCATTTCCTCCACCAGCGCCACCACCGGCACCGCCGCCTCCACCTTGCTGACCGCCGCCTGATCCGCCGCCCTGTCCAGAACCTCCTGGCTTCACCTCGGGGGTTCCTTCCCATACCGTTTGCATAATAACATCTGAGCCATAACGGTATAACGTGCGTTCGGTTGAATTCAAATCAATGGTTCGCGCTGCAGCCGAGTTATATACGCCAAGGCCGAGCGTCAGCACCAATAGAATCATAAGCGGATAATAGGATGAAGACGAACGGGATAACTGTGTCAACGTCAGATACAGCGGGACTGGCAGCAGCTTGCGTCCGATCAACTGTATCAGTTTCAAAATCCATGGGAACAAACGCAGGAAAAACAGTCCTAGCGCAAAGATCGCCAGTGCAGGCACAAAAAACAGAAACGGTTGCACCTGTAACTGATCCGTCGTCATCCCCGTCTGGAACGTCAGCATCTGACGTTCATAAAACAGATAGTATCCGTATCCCGCTAGACCGAGCAGTCCCACATCAAGGAACCAGCGTTGCCACAGCGGGGCACGATCGGTACGTGCCTGACGCCTTTTGGCCGATACAATCGTTGCCCGTGCATACGTAATTGCTGGAATCAAAGATGCAATAATGGCAACAAGTACCGCTGCCATGCCAAGCAGAATCGCTTCTTTGGAGACTCCAATCGGAATGGATTTTCGATCTACAAAGGATAAGAATCCACTTGCCGAGCCGATACTCTTCGCCATGAACCATCCCAAAAACGGTCCAACAACAAGTGCAATCGCGCCCAAGAAAATACCTTCAAGAAGATAGAGCGAAAAGATCTGACGAGCCGAGGCTCCACGGCTGCGAAGCACAGCAATGTCGCTTTCCTGCTTTTGCAGGGATTGTCTGGCATTCATCGCGATAAAATAAAAGACCATCGCAATCATTGGCGCAGCGAGCGTAAACAACATCGTCTGCAGTTGCAAACTCTGGCTACGGAATTGCTTGAGCAGATCACCGAAGGTAATATCAACCTTGGTATCTTTCAGCCGCTGATAGAGATCAATATCCAGCCGTTCCAATACAGAGCTGAGGCCAGATAACTGGCTGGTTTGAACCTCTTTCAGATCGAATGCATAGTACCAGCGTGAATTCTGTAGTGGAATACCCTTTTCTTTGAGTAATACGTCGTTAAAAACCGATTCATTCACATAAAGTCCATTCATCATACCGTCAAAGCCTTGAACCCAATACGGACTGTTCGGATTGTCGGCCTTGAAGGAACCTGTAATTTTTACACGCAACGTGATATTCAGACCACTGTAAATCGGGTATTCCAAAATATCACCCACATGCAAATCATTCCGGTACATGCCTTCTTCCAGCATCACAGCTTCGATAATGTCGTCTTTGACCTGATTGCCGGGTTTGACACCCGCCGAGTAATTCACCTGATCATCCAGCCCACTCATCGTACCCAGTGTCATACTCCGCACGCGGCTTGCATCCACTTTGGTCGGATCTTCAGGATTGACTTCTGTACTGCGAATGGATCTCGAATTCACATACGTATGAAATGGAAATCCAATGTCGCGAGGAACGTCCTCACGAATGTAGCGATCCACCTCATCCAGTCCTCTGGTATCGGTCTTTGCACCACCGGGTGCCTGATAACTCATCAACAGCGATCCTGCTGGTAAACCTTCACTGTTATCCTGCAGCGTCTGCGCGACAACCCGTTTCAACGCACCATCGGCATACATTGGAATACTGACGGTGAACGCTACCGCCACAATCAAACCGATTAGTGTGCTGAAGGTCATCCAGCGTGTGTTCCACATTTTGCGGAACAGCAGCCGAAGCAATGGCAGCCCCATTAGCGTCCCACAACTTTCTGACCAACCGTCAGACCTTTCAGAATCTCGACATCAGTTGATGTCTGCTGTCCAACCTCAACATCCACTTCACGCTTGCTTCCATCATTCTCGATCACCTGTACATAGGTTCTGGAACCGATGGAGCGCAGAGCAGATACAGGAATGACAATTGCGTTCTCGGTGCGCTGAGTTACGATTGAAACCGTTAAAGGTGTACCGCGTTCTACGTTTTTTGGCATTTTCGCCAAGGTAACAAGGACATATTGATCCAGCGTTTCCTTCGCCGGAGGTGAACCGCCTTCACCCTGACCTGATCCATTGCCACTATTGTTACTTGAAGCATTAGCCGTAGGCATTGCTTTGATCTTACCGGCTACTTTGCCAGCACCGTTGATGTCAACCTCAGCCTTCATGCCAGACGTGAATTTCTCCAGATCCTCCTTGGCAAATGTGGCCGCCACAACCAGGTTGGACGTATCCGCAATAGTCGCAATCGGATCATACGCTTTCACCGCTGCGCCCTTTTCCACTTGAACCGCAATAATGGTGCCGCCAAATGGAGCTGTCAACGTGGATTGTCCCAGCTTTTCTTCCAGATCAGCAAGCTCCTGACGAAGTTCTTCAAAAGCAATAGTCGCTTCTTCAAACTCCACCGGGTCCATCTCATCCTTCTTGCGCAGCGTTTCCTTCATCTGTACTTCCGATTTGCGAATCTGAAGCCGCTTGCCGCGAATCTCCTTCTCCACACTTGTTACGTCGAGGACAGCGAGAACCTGTCCTTTCTTCACTTTATCTCCGGTTTTTACATTCAATTCCTGAATGTGCATACCATCCAGCGTAAAATATACTTTTTCTTCACGCTGACTCATCAACTTGCCACTGCCGCTCACCTTTTTCTCCAGCGTCTCCGTACGAACTTCATATTCCGGTTTTTTGGAGATCGTTGGCGGTGTTATTGGTGGAAGCACCTCTTCCTCCGATTCAGATGGCAGCAATGAACAGCCTGACATCGTTGCAGCGAGTATTGCACCAAGTACAATAAGCGCTGTACGTTTCCCCCTCTTCGGAACGGCACCTTTACGTGAGAAATCTGCCGTCCGCCATTTCATAAACATGGTCCGCAACCTCCAAAATTGTAGGATCGTGTGTAGTCATACATATCGTTACTTGTTCTACTTCAATGATATTGCGGAACACAGCCATAACCTGTGCGCCCATTTTGGAATCCAGCTCCGCCGTCGGTTCATCCGCAAGCAGCAACCGAGGCCTGTGTGCAATCGCTTTAGCGATGGCCACCCGCTGCTGCTCCCCCCCGGACATCTCAAAAGGCCGGTGCTTCACGCGTTTGCTCAGTCCAACCAAGTCCAGACAGTGACCTACTCTGTCCTTCCATTCGGACCGCGGCACATCCGCCATCCGGAGCGAAAGCTCTACATTTTCCCAAGCAGATAATAAAGGCATAAGTGCATACGCTTGAAAAATAAATCCAATCTCTCTGCGCCGCAAAGCGGTTCGCCGTTGATCTCCCCAATCCTGAAGAGGTTGTCCGGAGAATAGAATCTCTCCACTCGAAGGCTGGTCAAGTCCGCCAAGCATGTTCAGCAATGTTGTCTTACCTGAGCCAGACCGTCCTTTCAGCATAACAAGCTGTTGCGGATTTACTTCCATATCAATGCCTTTGAGCACATGAATGATACGACTGCCTGTCTGAAAGCTGCGATGAACGTTGCGTACCTCCAACACGGGTCCATCATACGGAGGCAACAGTTCCTTTCTCGGCCTCGCTTTGGTCTTCTGCGGTGTCTCCTCTATGGCTATAGCCGTTGCAGACTCCTCCATAGCAGAAATCTCATCTGACGTGAGCGCTTCCGTGCTTAGAGACTCGGGCTCCGTTATGTACGAAGATTCTTCCGATGCAGCCCTTTTCTCCAGCACAGGTTGTTCCTGTTCGCGTTCTTCACTCGATTGGCTCTTGGCAGTTCTTTTCTTTGAAAATAACTTTTTCATGCCAGCAATCACGCTCATCCTCTCTTGTTATGCCGCGCATTTCCTTCATGCGCCCTAAATCTAGAAATCTGTTCCATGCTACACTGAATTATAAACGACTGCTCTCTACTAAAAGTTACAAGCTTTTTACAACGTCAGTGTGAAAAAGTTAATATTTTGATGAACATAACAAAAAAGCACCCCGAGTTACGGGATGCCTCTTGATTATTCGATTGTTTTGCCGTCATTACGGGAATCATTACAATTTTGATACCGTTTGCTGAGCAACAGTCTATTGTTGATGGAATGATATTATTTACCAAATGAAGAAGGATCTTCACGCCACGATTGAAGCAGTGCAAAATCACTCTCTTGAATGGTTCCTTGAGCCAACGCAACATCCATCAGCGCTGTATAATTGGACAGCGTTTGCAGCGGTATGCCGGCTTCCTCGAACGCTTTCACACCTTTATCCAGCTGATAGCTGAAAATGGCAAGAACTGCGAGTGGTGTCGCCCCTGCCGCACGTACAGCTTCTGCCGCTTTAATCGAACTTCCTCCGGTTGAAATCAAATCCTCAATCACAACTACTTTTTGTCCTTCGCTGATTAAACCTTCAATCAGATTTTCCTTGCCGTGGCCTTTCGCTTTATCTCGAATATAGGCCATAGGCAGATTCAGCTTCTGAGCTACCCATGCGGCGTGTGGAATACCCGCGGTTGCTGTACCTGCAATCACTTCAGCATCTGGATACTGGTCACGAATGATCGCGGCAAATGCTTCGGCAATATCGTTACGGATCTCAGGATAAGACATCGTCAGCCGATTATCACAATAGATTGGTGATTTGATGCCGGATGTCCATGTGAATGGCTGCTGTGGACGCAGTGCCACCGCTTTGATTTTTAGCAACTGGGAAGCAATATGGTTTGGAATTTGGCTAAGTTCGATCATACGTTCAACATCTCCTTCAAAATAATCTCTGCCGCTTCACGCGGGTTTGGTGCACCGGTAATGGGTCTACCCACAACGATGTAATGACTGCCTCTGCTAATGGCCTCACCTGGTGTCAGGACACGTGTCTGGTCACCGAGGCCACTGCCTGCTGGACGAATGCCGGGGGTTACCGTACGAAAATCACTGCCGCATGCTGCCCGGATCGCTGGCACTTCAAGCGGAGAAGCCACCACACCATCCAGCCCGGCCTCCTGCGCCAATCCGGCATAACGAACTACCGCTTGCTCTACACTCCCAGGGATGCCGATCTCGTTATTCATCGTCTCTAGACTTGTGCTGGTCAATTGTGTCACGGCGATAATCTCAGGTCTTGTCAGGGAAGGATCAGCAGCAAGCGCTGCTTCCGCGCCTTCACGTGCTGCACGCATCATGCTGGTGCCGCCCGCCGCATGTACATTAAACATATCCACCCCAAGACGTGTGATGCTCTCAGCCCCACCACGCACGGTGTTCGGAATATCATGCATTTTCACGTCAAGAAACACGGAGTACCCTCTCGCTTTTAACTCCCGAATGAAGTCCGGACCCGTTGCATAGAAAAGCTGCATGCCGACCTTGAGATAACAAGGAATGCCCTCAAGTGCCTGTACCAGTTTCTGTGCCTCATCTGCCCCCGGATAATCGAGTGCAACCATCAGACGTCCAGCCATTTCATTGAAATTCGGGTGATTCATATCCCAGCGCCCCTTCCGCGTGCTCATTTTTTCCGTTTTTGCCCGATATAAAGGACATCCCGCCAGCCCGCGGGCTGACTGATGTCCTTCATCAAGTGACTATTCATTATACAAAGGCTGGCATAGCCTCCGAGGAGAAGTTGATCGTTTGCAGCATGATCAGCAGCGCACGAATGGTATCCAGGGAAGTCATACATACCACACCATTCTCAACCGCTTCACGGCGGATACGGAATCCGTCACGTTGTGGCGTCTTACCCTTAGTCAGGGTATTGAACACAAAGTTCGCTTCACCGCTGCGGATCATATCAAGAATGTTAGGTGAGCCTTCGCTCAATTTGTTCACAACGGTTACCGGAATGTTAGCCGCTTGAAGCGCAGCTGCCGTTCCGCCAGTTGCCATGATTTTGTAGCCCAGTCTGTAGAAACCTTCGAGCAAAGGTACTGCTTCGTCCTTGTCTTTGTCTGCGACAGTAACCACAATGGCCCCAGTAGCTGGAATTTTCATTCCCGCACCGATCAGACCTTTGAACAAGGCTTTCGCATAGTTCGGGTCACGTCCCATAACCTCGCCTGTTGATTTCATCTCAGGTCCGAGTGTTGGTTCAACACGGCGTAGCTTCGCAAATGAGAACACCGGTACTTTTACCGATACGTGATCCGTTTCAGGCCACAGACCATCCACATAACCCAGGTCTTTCAGTTTCACACCCAAGATCGCTTGTGTTGCCAGGTTCGCCATTGGAATGTTGGTTACTTTGCTCAGGAAAGGTACGGTACGGGATGAACGCGGGTTGACCTCAATAACGTATACCTGACCGTCGTGGATAACAAACTGGATGTTCACCAGTCCGATCGTTTTCAGTTCCTTGGCGATTTTGATCGTAATCTCGACAATTTTTTCTTTCAGATCTGCCGACAGGTGCTGTGGTGGATATACCGCGATCGAGTCACCGGAGTGTACCCCTGCGCGTTCGATATGCTCCATGATGCCTGGAACCAGTACGGTTTCACCGTCACAGATGGCATCCACTTCAACCTCTTTACCCAGCATATAACGGTCGATCAGAACCGGATGCTCCGGATTGATTTTTACCGCTTGCTCCATGTAAGTCAAGAGTTCTGCATCGGAGTATACAATCTCCATCGCTCGACCGCCCAGGACATACGAAGGACGAACGAGTACAGGATATCCCAGGGATTGAGCTGTTTCCACAGCATCATCTACGGAAGTGACCGTTTTACCTTTTGGCTGTGCAATCTCCAGACGGGAGAGCAGCTGCTCGAACTTCTTGCGATCCTCTGCTTCATCAATACTTTCCAGATCCGTTCCGAGGATCGTTACTCCTGCATTGCGTAGCGGTGCTGCCAAGTTGATTGCCGTTTGACCACCGAACTGCACGATAACACCTACGGGTTGTTCTTGTTCAATAACGTTCATGACATCCTCGAAGAACAGCGGCTCGAAATACAAGCGGTCAGATGTGTTGAAGTCTGTGGAAACCGTCTCGGGATTGTTATTAATAATAACCGCTTCATATCCGGCTTTCTGCAACGCCCATACCGCATGTACTGTGGAGTAGTCGAACTCAATGCCTTGACCGATCCGAATTGGGCCCGAACCAAGTACAACCACTTTTTTCTTATCCGAAGGCAGTACTTCATTTTCTGTCTCATACGTCGAGTAATAATAAGGTGTTGTCGCTTCGAACTCGGCCGCACAGGTATCTACCATCTTGTAAACTGGACGAAGGTTCTCCTCTTCACGACGTGCTCTGACTTCTGCTTCGGTCGTCAATGTACCTCCAGGTTGACCTTCAGCACGCAGTTCAGCGATAGCCCGGTCCGTAAAGCCAAGGCGTTTCGCTTGATAGAGCGTCTCGGAAGTCAATTCGGATTCTGCGCGAACGCGGTCTTCGAACTTAATAAGCCCTTCGATTTTATCCAGGAACCACCAGTCGATCTTGGTCAAATCCTGCAGTTGCTGCAGCGTATACCCTCTGCGGAATGCTTCCGCGATCAGGAACATACGCTCATCGTCTGCTTTCATCAGACGTTCGTCCAAGGTCGCTTCATCCAGTGTTTCTGCGCCTTTCAGATAAAGGCGGTGTACCCCGATCTCCAAAGAACGAACCGCTTTGTGAATGGACTCTTCAAACGTACGTCCAATCGCCATCACTTCGCCTGTTGCTTTCATCTGTGTACCCAGTTTGCGGTTTGCAGATGTAAACTTGTCGAACGGCCAGCGTGGAATTTTGCTTACGATATAGTCAAGTGTCGGCTCAAAACAAGCATAGGTTTGGCCTGTGACCGGGTTAACGATCTCATCCAGCGTATAACCCATCGCGATTTTGGCAGCCATTTTCGCAATTGGATAACCTGTTGCTTTGGAAGCCAGCGCCGATGAACGGCTCACACGAGGGTTAACCTCGATAACATAGTATTGGAAGCTGTGTGGATCAAGTGCGAACTGTACGTTACAACCTCCCTCGATGTTCAGGGCACGAATGATTTTCAGGGAAGCGGAACGCAACATTTGGTACTCCCGGTCAGAGAGCGTTTGGCTCGGTGCCACAACGATACTGTCACCTGTATGAACGCCCACCGGGTCAAAGTTTTCCATGTTGCAGACTACGATACAGTTATCGTTTTTGTCACGCATAACCTCGTACTCGACTTCTTTCATGCCGGCGATGCTTTTCTCTACCAGACATTGACCAATCGGGCTGTAACGAATTCCAGCAGCTACGGTTTCGCGCAACTCTTCTTCGTTTGCACAGATTCCGCCGCCTGTTCCGCCGAGTGTGTAGGCAGGACGCACGATAATTGGATAACCAATCTCGCCCGCGAATTGCAGGGATTCTTCCAGTGTTGTAACGATGACACTTTCCGGTACAGGCTGTTCCAACTCACGCATCAGATCACGGAACAGATCGCGGTCTTCCGCTTTTTCGATGGAAGTCAGTTGTGTTCCGAGCAATTTCACATTTTCGCGCTCAAGCACTCCCGCACGTGCGAGTTCTACAGCCATGTTCAGACCTGTTTGGCCGCCCAGTGTTGGCAACAAACCGTCTGGACGTTCCTGACGAATGATTTGTGTTACAAAATCAAGCGTAATTGGCTCAATGTAGACTTTATCAGCCATATTGGTGTCCGTCATGATTGTCGCAGGGTTGCTGTTAATGAGTACAACTTCCACGCCTTCTTCTTTCAGTGCCTGACAAGCTTGCGTACCGGCATAGTCGAACTCGGCTGCTTGACCGATGACGATTGGACCGGAACCAATCACCAGGATTTTCTTGAGATCTTTGTTAATCGGCATGTTATTGCGCTCCTTTCACTGCGGCTGCCAATACGGCTTGACGCGGCTTTTGCGGGTTAGTGATCTTGTACTCACGAATCATCTCGATGAAACGGTCAAACAGGTAGCTGTTATCATAAGGTCCTGGCGCTGCTTCCGGGTGATATTGTACGGAGAAGGCAGGATATGTTTTATGTTTCAGACCTTCGATGGTCTTGTCATTATTGTTGATATGTGTAACTTCAAGATCTGTGCTTTTCACAGACTCTTCGTTTACCGTGTAACCGTGGTTTTGGGATGTGATGAAGCAACGCCCGCTCTCCAGTTCTTTGACCGGGTGATTGCCTCCGCGGTGTCCAAACTTGAGTTTTTCCGTGTCTGCGCCTGCTGCCAGGGCGAACAACTGGTGACCCAGGCAGATTCCGAAGATCGGATATTCACCAAGCAACTCGCTGATCATGTTCACGGCATGAGGTACGTCTTTCGGGTCCCCAGGTCCGTTGGACAACTGAATGCCATCCGGGTTCAGTCTGCGAATCTCATCAGCCGTTACGTCATGAGGTACGACAACAACGTCACAGTTACGTTTGCTGAGTTCACGCAAAATCCCTGTTTTTGCACCGTAGTCAACTAGGACGATTCGTTCTGCTGTTCCCGGGCTGTTGTACACATGCTCTGTGGACGTCATAGGCACCTGATTACGCAATTGCTCAATCGTAGTGTCCCCCATCATCTCCAGCAGTTCTTCGACAGGTTTCGATCCTGTTGTGAGAATTCCCTTCATTGTACCGTGGTGACGAATCCGGCGAGTCAACATCCGTGTATCAATCTCGCTGATCCCTACGATGCCGTATTCTTTCAGCAGATTATCCACGCTGTATTCTGCACGCCAGTTGCTCGGCGTCGGCTCATGGCGTCGTACTACGAAACCGTGTACGTATGGACGAATCGACTCAAAGTCATCCCGCGTAATCCCGTAGTTACCAATCAATGGATACGTCATCGTTACGATCTGGCCACAGTATGAAGGATCTGAAAGTACCTCTTGATAGCCTGTAATTCCCGTATTAAAAACGACCTCTCCTGTCGTTTCACCTTCCGCACCAAATGCTTTCCCGGTGAACAGCGTGCCGTCTTCCAACAATAATCTTGCCTGTCCCTGCATCCCATTTCACTCCCTCTGTGTTTATCAAAGTTAAATGGCCTTGGGTTGAACGTGGAGTTACTTTAGCGTGAGACTTCGTGGACAGAAAACCCTGCGATCGCTGTTATCCCCGGATTACTTTGGTTCCATTTTTTAAATGGTGTAATCCGGTGATAAAGGCGAGCGCTTCGCTTCTTCGGGTCCTTTCTGTCCACTTCGCAGCTAAGGTGGTGCTCAAAGTTCAAAAAAGTACATTTAACTGTGTTTGTTTTGTATGTTGGGCTCTCGGCATGACTTGCCTTGAGTTTGTTCTAAAAAAGATGGTAAACCCTAAGCTGATGTTTCATTAAAATTTGTTATGAGTGCCATTGTATCCTTTTAACGATGTGTTACGTCAGCATGTTGCTGTTTTATTGCTCTAACGTGTTATTCCATACGCTTTTGCCATTCACCCATGTTTGTACCGGCCAGCCTTTTAGCTTCCAGCCTGTGAACGGTGTGTTTCTGCCTTTTGTTGCAAATGTTGCCGGGTCAACAGCCTTTTCCTGATTCAGATCGATCATCGTCAGATCGGCAGGGGCTCCTGTTTCCAGCTTGCCGGTATCCAGTCTGAATACGCGAGCCGGATCAGCCGTCATGCGTTTGACCAGGAAGTCTAAGGTCCACAATCCCGTTTCAACAAACTTGGTATAGAGCAGTGGAAAGGCTGTTTCGAATCCAACGATGCCGAATGGAGCGAGCTCCATGCCTTTTGCCTTCTCATCTTCACTGTGCGGTGCATGGTCAGTCACGATCATATCAAGCGTTCCATCCAGCAATCCTTCGATACAAGCCTGCACATCACGTGGTGAGCGCAGCGGCGGGTTCATTTTCCAATTGGCGTCCATGCCTGGGATATCTTCATCGGATAGAACAAGGTGGTGCGGACATACCTCAGCAGTCACTTTGATACCGATCGATTTCGCCAGACGAATCAGACGAACCGATTGTTCTGTGCTAACGTGGCATACATGGTAATGTACCCCTGTTGCTTCTGCAAGCAGAATGTCGCGGCCTACATGAATCGCTTCAGATTCATTCGGAATCCCTTTGATACCATGACGCTTGGAAAACTCACCTTCCGTGACATATCCGCCAACCACTAGCGAATCATCCTCGCAATGGGCAATCACGGGCATATCCATGCTGGCTGCGAGGCTCATAGCATCCTTCATCATTTGCGCGTTTTGTACACCTACGCCGTCGTCCGTGAAGCCAATCGCACCTGCCGCTTTTAATGCGGCAAAGTCAGTCAATTCGCGGCCTAGTTCGTTTTTGGTAATCGCCGCATAGGGCAGCACTTTAACCAGATCTGCTTCCTTTGCTTTGTTCAGTACCAGTTCTACAACCTCAGGTGTATCGGTTACCGGTCTTGTATTCGGCATGCAGGCAATGGTTGTAAAACCGCCTTGCGCAGCGGAGCGAGCTCCTGTTTCGATCGTCTCTTTATGTTCGAATCCAGGCTCGCGTAGATGCACGTGCATATCGATTAATCCAGGGATCACCAGCTTGCCTGATGCGTCCGTTACCTGCTCTGCTGACTTCTCGGCGTTCCGTACGATTTCATCTTCCGGGCCAGCGATCGCTTTAATTTTACCTTCTTCTATAAGAATCGTTTTCCGTTCAAGTTCCCCTTGTTGATTCAAGACGTTTGCGTTTTTTATCACCTGTACCATAATTGCCCTCCGCTTCGGTTCTGTCCAGCAGGGTAGATCCGCTAGATGAATGTTTTATCGTCTACTCTCTTCGTTGGTGTGCAAGAACATCGTCTCGCCAGCCTATGACTCTATGCTAGGCCCTGTTACAGCTTCATCGCACGTTCCATAACCGCCATGCGGATCGGAACTCCGTTTGCCATCTGTGGGAAAATCCGTGATGCTTCACTCTCTACAACCGCATCATCGACTTCAACGTTACGGTTCACAGGAGCAGGGTGCATAATAATCGTACTTGGCTTGAGGCGTGACGCCCGTTCTTCCGTCAATCCGTAGTGTTCGCGATAATCCTCAGCTGAAGTGATCAGGCCATGTTGATGACGTTCCAGTTGAACCCTGAGCATCATGACTACATCAGCATCCAGCGCTTCTTCAAGACCTACATAAGGTGCGTGTTCCGCAAGCTCCGGCGCCTGCATCGTTTGTGGTGCGCAGAATCGTACATCTGCACCAAACTTTTGCAGTGCCCACAAGTTAGAGCGTGCTACCCGGCTATGCATGATATCTCCGATGATCGAGACACGTAAACCTTTCAGCTCACCAAATGCCTTCCGCATCGTATAGAGATCAAGGAGCGCCTGGGTCGGATGCTCATTATTGCCATCTCCCGCATTCACTAGCGGTACACTTACCTTCTGAGCCAGTTGTTGCAAGACACCAGCCGGTTTCAAGCGAATGACCCCTGCATCGATCCCCATAGATTCAAGTGTTCGAACCGTGTCGTAGATCGACTCTCCCTTTTCTACACTTGATGCAGCTGCTGAGAAGTTCAACACTTGAGCTCCCAGCCGCTTCTCTGCCATTTCAAATGAAAATCGGGTACGGGTACTGTTCTCGAAGAACATGTTCGCTACAAAGCGAGACTCCAGGATCGGAACGAGTTTTTCCTTCTGTGCTTCCCAGTGGGCTGCACGGTTCAGAATCGACTCGATCTCGTCACGGCTAATGTCTTTCAATCCAAGCAAGCTCCGGTCTTTCAACGCTGTCTGTGTAATCATCATGCCTGCTCCCCTCGGTTCTGTATGATTTTGACCTCATCCTGTCCGTCTGTCTCCATGAGTGCAACCTCGATCTCTTCTGATTTGGATGTCGGCACGTTTTTGCCAATAAAATCAGGTCTGATCGGTAGTTCCCGGTGTCCACGGTCTGCAAGTACTGCCAGCTGTATGTTCTGCGGTCTTCCGCAGTCCATCAGCGCATCCATCGCAGCTCGTATTGTTCGTCCGGTGTACAGCACATCATCGAACAAAATCACTTTTTTGTTATGAATAGAAAGTGATTCAGGTGTCATAATCAACAGTTCCTTGCGATTCGTCTGGTGATCATCCAGCCGGTCATCACGATAGAGGGTTACATCAAGTTCTCCCCAGGGAACTTTGGCGCCTTCAATCTCCTCAATCTTGGCGGCGATTCGTTCTGCCAGATATACTCCGCGGGTGCGGATTCCAACCAGCACGCAATCGTCGATGCCTTTGTTCTTCTCCAGTATTTCATGGGCAATCCTTGTCAATGCGCGGCGAATCGCCGTTTCATCCATAATGACATGTGTCTCTGTGCTCATGCGTTCAGCCTCCTCAGGATTTTCCTTCGAAACCATGGCCCCGTGACGAGGAGAACAAAAAAGACTCCTTGCCGTGTTTATTGGCAAGGAGTCTCCGAACTTCAGACGTCGCTGAAGAAAGTTTACTCTCGGGATGCATCATTATATCTGCCGCAGCAAATAAAAGATGAATCGTTCACGTTACCTTGCCAGTCTCACGGGACTGATTTAAAGGTGCTATTCATGTCGTGCATATGAGGAACCTCACAGAGTTCTGTCTCAATATGCCCGTTTGTCTTCATGAATTATGACAGAAAGACAACCCTCTGTCAACACCTCACCATCGCAGGTGCAAATCCTCTGCTTCGTCTTATTAGAATCAGCATTTAGGCGAAAAAACATCCATGTCACATCACATGTCATTCGTCGTTTATAATTATACAACAAACCTGCATATTTATCCATAGACAATTACAACCTCTTTCTGATCCAAATAACACCATCTGTCCCCTATTTTCAAATTCTTCTCCTGAATCTATGAAGACTGTGAATCAGTCTCCTTTCAATTGGGGAAAGTTTATACACATGGTCATTTATTAAACCCGCCTTTTTTCCGATATACATATAGCTTAGGGAGTAAACAACGTAAGGAAGGTGAGCCTTTCCCTCCACTGTTATAGCTCTCTTCATTATTTTGAAGGAGGACACCATGCGTCACATATGGCATATTTACAAGACAGACTGGCTACATATTTTTAAAGTACCCACAGGTATATTTCTGATCATCGCAATCATATTACTGCCAGGTGTATACGACTGGGTGAATGTCAAATCCGTTTGGGACCCGTACAGTAATACACAAGGCATCAAAATCGCCGTCACTAGTGAAGACAAGGGTGCCACGGTTACGGGTACTACCATTAATATTGGCGATGAGTTAATGAATAGTTTAAGCCATAACCACAAGCTGGGATGGACATTTGTGAATCAAGCCGAAGCTAGCCGCGGTGTCCAGACCGGTGAGTATTATGCCAGCCTACTCATTCCTGCTGATTTTTCATCACGGATTACAGGCATTGTGGATGGAAAACTGGATCGGCCTGAAGTCATATACACAGTCAATGAAAAGGTCAATGCCATCGCTCCCAAAATAACCGGTTCGGGCGTATCCGCCATTACAACGCAGATTAATGAGAATTTTACCGAAGCCGTCAGTGAAGCCGTGCTTACCAAGCTGAAGGAGGCTGGCGTAGAGATTAATGCACAGTTGCCCACGCTACGCAAAATGGAAAGTGGCATCTTTATGCTGGAGAAAAATCTGCCTGAAATCCAGACAGCAGGTCAGAAAGTGCTCGAAGTTGACCGGGCCATGCCGGAGATTGTGAAGCAGGCACAAAAAATTGTGGAATTGGAGAAACGACTGCCTGAAATCAATGAAGCTGCTGGCTATGTACTGAAAGTACAGCAGTATTGGCCTCAGATCAAAGCCGCTGCTTCAGAGGTGGTAGCCTTGCAAGATCGAATACCAGAAATAGAGCAAGCCGTCGCCCGCATTCAAGAGGTTGATGCCAACTTTGGACAAGTTTCTGGAGTGATTCAAACTGCCCTGAATAAGACGAATCAAGCTCTTGCTATCGTATCTGCTGCTGAACAGGATCTTTATAAAGTGTCCGAAATTTCGGATAACGCAGTGCAGTTTGCTAATGGATTGAATCAATTTGCAGGTGCCAGTCAGGAAGCCTTCCAGTCGATCACGCCAACGATTCGCCAAAATCTGCTGTTAGTGCAGCAAATAACAAACGCAGCTGGCGATATGTTCGAACAATTGAAAGGAACCGATTGGAGTAAGTTACCGAGCGCTGATGACATCGACCGTTTTACTTCTCGTCTAGGCACTGCGGTAAAAATCGTGGACAGTATGTCCGACCTGTTCGCCAAAATTGATGCTATACTGCCCTCTCATCCACTGGCAGCAAGGATACAGCAATTGCAAACGATATCCGAACAACTTCAGCAACAAATAAAACTGGCCGGAATCATTAGTACAGCCTTACGGGAAAACACGATTCCGCCAGCAGAAGTTGTTGCCCGATTAAATGAAATGAATCGGAACATTAGCACGGGGATCGATCGCCTCCTAAGCACCTTTGACACTCAGATTGTTCCGGCACTCACGGACGCAACCGATCTGCTAAAGTCAGTTCTATCTACGTCAGCAAATACGCTGCAAGCAGCAAAGGAGCGTCTTCCCGACATTGCAGCAATTCTCGCTGCAGCGAAGGAGGGCATTCGATTTGGTCAAACGGAGCTGGAAACAATCCAGGGTGATCTACCCGATATTCAGGCCAAAGTACACGAGATTTCACAAACCCTTGGCACGAAGAGTGAATCCTTTATTCGTGCTTTGAGCACGGTATCCTCTCTTATTCAGCGTGATCTGCCCAAGCTGGAGGATAAATTAAATACAGCTGCAGATTTTATTCGTAATGATCTGCCCCAGGCTGAGAAGCAAATTGGCAAAGCATCCAGCTTTGTGCAGCAACAACTGCCCGATGTGCAACAAGGCGTCCATCGCGTAGCTACTCTTGTTCGCGAGGACTTGCCAGAGCTGGAAAGTGCCATCCGCAAAGCTGCCGAGAAATTAAGAGAAGTCGAAGGCAATAATCAGTTTGCCGAGCTTGCCAAATTGCTACGGGGGGATATCGAAGAGGAAAGTGCATTCCTTGCGAGTCCAGTACAGATTAAGGAGCAACACCTATACCCCATTCCGAATTACGGTTCAGCCATGTCACCGTTCTATGCCGTATTATCACTATGGGTAGGTTCAACATTGCTAATATCCCTACTGCGTGCGGAAGCAGAAAACCCGGAGGGGACATACCGCGGATATCAACTGTACCTCGGTCGTCTAGCGACTTTCTTAACCGTTGGTTTATTGCAGGCGATATGTGTTACAGCAGGAGACATTTGGATTCTAGGAACGTATGTCGCAGATAAATGGTTGTTTATTTTATTCGCCATGCTGGTGAGTGCGGTGTTTGTGACGATCACATATACCCTTTTATCTGTATTCGGCAATATTGGCAAAGGCATCGCCATCATCTTCATGGTGTTTCAGTTCTCCAGTTCGGGTGGTACTTTCCCGATCAGCATGACTTCGCCTTTTTTTCAGGCGTTAAATCCATTCATGCCGTTCACCTATGCTATCAGTCTGCTACGTGAAGCTGTTGGTGGTATTTTATGGTCAACAGCCATAAAGGACATCCTGTGGTTGTGCCTGTTCATTGCGCTTAGTCTGATTCTTGCTCTCTTGTTAAAACGACCTTTAAGTAACTTGACGAAACGCTCTGCTGAAAATGCGAAAAAGACGAAAATCATTGCTTGATTCGTTTATAAAACAGTACCTGGGCTTCGCTAAAAAAGGCCTCTTGAACGTGAGTTCAAGAAGCCTTTTTGTGTTACTAAACTTGATTTATCAAGTTCGATGTCAATTTTTCATTTCCACTTTACTTCCGTATTTACTACTCATCGCTGTGCAGAACGTGGCTTTTCCAGCTGTTCATAAGATTGTTTAATCGTCGACAGGGTTTCGAAATGACGATAGATGTTGTTGCCCGCCGTGACGAGCAGGGATGCTACGAGAAGTCCAAGCAGTACTTTTTTACCAAACCCGGAGCGCAGACTGCTGATAAACATACCACCAAGCAGATAAAAAGCAAACAAATAATGTCCGGCATACAGGTACATGTCATATTGAAATACAGCTAACCCAAAACCAACAACGAGATGAAGCAGGAAAGCAAATATAATGTACGGCATTAACGTCCACACACTGCGCTCGCGTATAGCACGAATGAAACCCGCTAGCGCAAGGAGCAAAAGAAATATACCTGTCATCTGAACATAAAGCGGATTAGAGCGGGAAAGGTCTGTGACAAATGCAACCATACCCGGATCAAGCAAGTGCACTTGGGGAGATAACATGGGATTGATTGTCAGTAATACTAACGCTTTATAATGTGCAGCCCACTGGAAAGGTGTCGCGTAACTCGTGCCCCCATTTTGAATACCTAACAACCAGTTGCTTATCCAGCTTCGGCCGCCAAATGCAACATACTGAATCGCTGTTAACACCACAATCATCAGCACGGCAAGTGACATGATGCCGATATATTTTTTCCAACCCGCCTTGCTGCGCCATACCTGCATATTAAAGAAAACAGCCCCGGCAAACGGCACGATGTTGGTCGAAGTTAATCCAAAGTTAATCGTTGCAAGTAACGCATTTGGTACATAACGGACTTCCTTCTGTACACGCGAATACTGCAAGTATAGAACGGACAGAAGAATAACAAACTGCACATACGGATACGAGTCCGGGATAAAGGCTGTAAACATCAAATACGAGCTGAACCCAAACAGCAACGCGAACAACAACGGTGTATGTGAGGATTTCGTTTCATTTTGGCTTAGAAACACAAAGACCAGAACAACTGAACCTGCATTCACAAGGGATTGTAAAATCAGAAAAAACCAATTGCCCCCCAGCAGCTTGGAAATAGCTCCGAGCGTAACCGCCAAATAAGATATTAACGGATGAATAACGGAAGAACTGTTATCTCCGTAGTACATCGAAGGGTCAAAATTAAACAGGTTAAGTGGAAATACGGTTGTATTAAACGGTGAGTATTTTCCCAGCATCTCTGCATTTTGACTGATATACATAATATAAGAACCATTCATCAAACCATAAAAAAGAGCAAAACCAGCGAACAAAACAAAAGCAGTCCAAGTCACTCTACGGTCATAAAATATGTAATCTAAAAATTTCATGCGTTCACATCCAATATTTAATGATAAAGATTAGAAATATAAAATTCGGTCTAGAGTACAAGCAGGCATAGTCCGCCCATTATACAGACAACGCCGATCCACCGCATTGGCCCTACCGTCTCCTTAAAAGCCCACCTTGCAATAATAAGCGTCCAGACATAGGTTAAAGCGTTCGCAGGCAACACCACAGTTAATGGGAGAAACTTCAGTAACACTATGTTAAGCAGTGCACCCATTCCATAAAAACCAAGTCCGATCAGCACATGCAGTCGTTTACGACTCGTTGCGTAATATTTCAACCCGGCTCCGCCCATTGCGCCGCATAGGGTCATCACGATTAACACAGCAATCATCCAACTATCGATCCACACTGGTTAATGTCACCCCGATTCCCAGGAGCACAACAGCCGCGAGCTTTTGTACCGTAATTTCTTCACCAAGCAAGAAATATCCGTAGATTAGGGCAAAAACATAACTGGCACACATGAGCGGATAGGCCACCGAAAGCTTTTCGCGCGCGAATGCCTTAATCATCAAAATGGCTCCCATACCGTAACATAGAAAACCCACACCCATGTAGATCCACTCCGTCAATCCCCACTTCCAGAACAGCTGCCCGGTCGCCGTCAGGAATGCAGAAACCAGCATCAACCATTTGCCGGTGTGACGTGAACTTATTTCCCCCACGTTAACGCCTCCATCTCAGGCACACGTTTATTTACAAAATATCGCTGACGCACAAGCTGCATGACGGGAAGATCCGATAAAGAATCGGAATACGAGCAGGATTGCTCATAATCAATTTCCATGTTTTTCTCAGCCAAATAAGCTTGAATCCGGCGTACCTTTTCTTCTCCCTTACAATTGGCACCTTCAATGGTGCAGGTATAACCATTCTCATGCCGAACAAGTTCGGTTCCGATCACATGATCGACCCAAGGGAAGGTTTTGAAATACTTCATATACGCATGCGGAGAAGCCGTTACGAGCAAGACATGATATCCAGCTTCTTTCCGATGTTGCATCTCGACACTAGCCTCCGTAAATATCGAAGTTCGCAGGTGGGTATCGAAAAAATGCTCCAGGTCTTTTTCAGACATACGTTTGATTTCTTGAAAATAGGAATGCTTAACCCGTTCAACCGTCATAAAGCCCGCTTTGAATAGGAGGGTATGAAATGCGATGACAGGCAAACGCCATACCTGCCAAGGATAACGGCGCATACCGTAAAATACAAATTGGAACATGGAATCACTGCGTATAATCGTTTTATCAATATCAAAGATCGCAACCTTCGTTCGTTTCACCCTGATCCCCCTCTGTATTAAATCTCTCTATTATCATTCGAAAATGGCAAAGATCGTAATGACACTAACCACGTACAAGATGACTGTGATCAAAATAGGCTTGTCCTCAAATAAAACACGGTCTGGTGAGCCGCCTTGATTTTTCATATGGATCAGATACAAATAGCGGAACATGCCATAGATTACCAACGGAATCGTCCACATCAGATGAATGGTTCGATCCGACGTAAAGGTGAAGAGAGAATAACTAATGATCGTTGCAGTCGTCACAATCGTATTGAATTGATCCAGCAACGTAATGGAGTAGTTATCCAGCACTTTCCGATGTGATCCTGTGTTTCCTTCCAGCAACGTAAGCTCGTTTCTTCGTTTACCAATCGCAAGGAACAGCGATAACAACATCGTACAAATCAGAAACCAAGGGGTGAACGGGACATGGATCAATACACCACCGGCAATTGCACGAAGCACAAAGCCCGCCGCAATGGTCATCATATCCAGAATAACAAGATGTTTCAGCACAAAAGAATAAGATACGTTCAGCAAGAAATACACAATGCACAAAATACCGAATAACGGATTCATCACGAAAGCTGCTCCCAGGGAAAAAACAAGGAGAGCCATTCCGAATAATATTGCATGTGTAGGATTGACCTGCCCGGAAGCGATTGGACGGAACTGCTTGGTCGGATGTTGCCTATCCCGTTCCCGATCGACATAGTCGTTCAGTATATACACACAACCTGCAACAAGGCTAAACAACAGAAAGCCAATCCCTGTTGAAACAATCGTCTCCGTTCGGATTTCCTCAAATGAAAATAACAATGCTGCAAATAACAGCAAATTTTTAGTCCACTGCTTAGGCCTTAGTAATTTAAACAAACCAGAAATGGTTCCAGCATTGCCTACAGCAGAAGACGCGGTATCTTGCCGTGATGAAAACAATAGCAATAACTCCCTTCAACAATTCTAACGAATTAGTCTATACAAATAACGTAAAGACTTAATAATAAGTTGCTTGGTTATTTTTGTAAAGAGGATAAAGGATACATTTTGACATAAAAAAGAGACCGTTACCGGTCTCTTTATACCCATTATAGTCCATATTAACGCATGTTTAATTTTAAAATTCAAACTCTACATCACTCAGACGACGTTTAATTTCAGCAATAACACGTTTCTCTTCTTCTTCGCCACTCGCAATAAACGTAACGGAGAAACGAACAAAGTTACCGGCATCATCCCAAGGAACGGATGAAATCAGCTTCTCACGAATCAGGAATTGGGAGAAGTCTTCTCCTGACTCGAAGCGACGTCCACCGACAACACCTTTTGGTGCTTCAACATAAAGGAAGAAAGAACCTTTTGGTTTCTCCGCCTGGAAGCCCAGCTCGTTGAGTGCTGCAACCAACATATCGTGACGACGGGAATACTTCTCTGCAATTTTCTCCGTAATTTCAGGATGATTCAATCCGTAAGCTGCTGCTTTCTGAATCGCGATGAATTGACCGGAATCGTTGTTGTCCTTCACATCACTGAATGCTTTGACAACGAGAGGATTACCGGCTACGAAGCCAATTCTCCATCCTGTCATGTTGTACGATTTGGAGAGGGAGTGCAGTTCCACACCGACATCCTTGGCACCCGGTACAGAAAGGAAGCTGAAAGGCTTTTTGCCATCATACGTCAATGCTGCATATGGAGCATCATGCACAACAACAACATTGTATTTTTTTGCCCATTCGACTACCTCTGTGAAAAACTCCACTGTTGCACTTGCACCAGTCGGGTTATTTGGATAGTTCAGATAAAGCAATTTTGCACGTTTAGCAATATCTTCGGGAATCGCTGTCAGGTCAGGCAAGAAGTTGTTCTCTTTGGTCAATTGAACGTTGAATACTTCTCCACCTAAATATTTCGTGTGTGTGCCCATTACTGGATAACCAGGCACAGTCATGATCGTTACATCACCTGGATTAATGAAGCAAGAAGGTAACATCGCCAAAGCCGGTTTCGAACCGATGGAGTGTACGATCTCTGTATCCGCATCAATTCCATCAACGTTAAATACGTTTTTTAGGTAGGCAGCTGCCGCTGTCTTAAATTCAGGAATACCATTATCGGCGTACCCGCGGTTCTCTGGTTTAGCCGCTTCTGCAGCAAGTGCAGCAACGATGCCCGCATCCGCCATTTCGTCCGGTTCACCAACCCCAAGGTCAATCAGTTCGACATCGGGAAAGTCTTTTTTGGCAGAAGCTTTCGCACGTTTGATTTTCTCGAATTTATAGATGTTCGTGTCTTTACCATAGTTGGAGCCGCCGATACGGTCAGCAAAATTAGTTTGGATATACGTTTCCTGATATTTATCGATACTCATAATGTGTTCATCTCCTCATTTTGACGCAAATTTCTCATGTTTTAATATGAAGCATTTGAGCATTCAACACCATGGACAAAATATCCGAACATTTGTACTTTCTTCAAAGGTCAGCGGCTTCTCAGCGAAGCGAGTACATCCTCCATATCCTGCGGAATCGGTGCACTAAATTCCATGTATTCTCCTGTAGAAGGATGCACAAAACCAAGTGTTGCCGCGTGCAGAGCCTGTCCATTCATTTTGATACCCTTGTTCCGCCCATATGTTGGATCACCGACAAGGGGATGACCAATAAATTTCATATGCACCCGGATCTGATGAGTACGTCCTGTCTCGAGCTTCAACTCGAGCAAGGTGTAATCGTTGATGCGCTCCGTCACTGTAAAATGAGTCACCGCATGTTTGCTGTTGCGTTCGGTGACTGTGTACATTTTACGATCATTCGTGTCCCGTCCGATCGGTGCATCGATGGTCCCTTGATCATGACCGAGATGCCCATGAACGAGTGCGATATAACGTCTGTTCACACTGTGTTCCTTCAACTGGGCAGCTAGTGAAGCATGCGCACGATCGTTTTTGGCCGCCATAATCAAGCCTGACGTATCCTTGTCAATCCGATGTACAATCCCTGGACGCAGTTCTCCGTTAATACCAGAAAGATCCTTGCAATGATACATTAGAGCGTTCACAAGTGTACCTGATGTATGTCCCGGTGCAGGGTGTACGACCAGTCCTCGCTGTTTGTTAATGACAATCAGATCACTGTCTTCATAAACCACTTCAAGCGGGATATCTTCTGCAATGATCTCCACCGCAGCAGGTTCTGGAATCTGTAATACGATCCGATCCCCTTCTGACAGCTTCGCGTTGGCCTTCACTAGAGAACCATTAACCGTAACTGCCCCATCTGCAATCCATAGCTGAACTTGCGAGCGAGACACATTATCTAAAGCATCTGTAATGTATTTATCCACACGTTCCTTCTTATGTTCAGCGGCAACGATCCATTCCATACGTTCCTCACCGTTAAATTGCTCATCGTTATTACGTTGTTCCTCATTCGAATTACTCATGATGCTCATTCCCTTCAATCTTCGCGGCCGCTTTTTCACGACGTCCTTCCAATAATGTCTCCACAATAATCAACGCTACCCCGATACAGATGGCCGAGTCAGCAATGTTAAAGATCGGGAACGTGTAACTCCCAAAATTAAGCTGCACAAAGTCTACAACTTCCCCCGTCAACGCACGGTCAAGGAAGTTACCAATTGCTCCTCCAAGCACAAGGCTAAGCGCTACGGGCAACAACTTGTGCGGAGTATCTTTTACTTTTTGCAAATACCAAATCAAGGCGACAACCACAATGATGGTCACCACAATAAAGAACCAGCGTTGATCCTGTAGAATACCAAACGCCGCACCTGAATTTCGATGGGAAGTGATGACAAAAAAATTGCCAATGACCGGAATTTCTTCTCTAAGCTCCATCCGGGTAGCAATCAGGTACTTTGTTCCCTGATCCACTAAAAATACGATAAAAGCAAGGATATAATACACCACGTTTGTTGTCACTCCGTTCTTGTCTTTTCCAGCGATACCAAGCATTCGCCAGACTTATTTATTGTAGCACAGCTATTCAGAGATCGTCCATGACGTGGCAAACGTGCGAAGCAGTATCGGCCTTGAGGGGCTTGGAAAAAACGATAACATTTGCCTACTGTAATCCTGCTTCAAAAGGTACATCCTAGAATGGAGACAAACAACCGGATTCCAAGTGGAATAGAAAGGGGAAAGCCATGTCACATTTCACAGCCGAACAAATGCAATCTTTGCGTTCCCAGCTCTTGTCTGACAAACAGGATATCGAACACCGGCTATCAGAGAACCAGCATTATGGCTTGGGTGATTCTTTAAAACTGCAGACTGGTGAACTGTCACCGATTGATAATCATCCTGGTGATCTTGCCACAGAGGTATATGAACGAGAAAAAGATATCTCCTTACTGGAGCATGATGAATTTCAACTCGAACGTATTGATTCCGCCCTGCATTTGATCGAAGAAGGTCATTACGGTACATGCGCTGTCTGCCAGCAACCGATCCCATACGAGCGTATGGAGGCCGTCCCATACACAAAGTACTGCAAAAAGCATCAACCGGAAACCGTTGTTTCCGAAAATCGGCCTGTGGAGGAAGAGTTCCTCGCCCCATCATTTGGACGTACCAGTCTGGACGAGCGGGATGATCAGAATGGTTTTGACGGCGAAGACGCCTGGCAGATCGTAGAGAGTTGGGGCAGCTCGAATTCCCCGGCAATGGCGGAAAACGGTGATATCGACAGCTACGATGTGATGGCTATTGAAGCTACGGAAGAGCTGGACGGCTTTGTTGAGGCTTACGAAAGCTTTGTCGCAACGGATATTTATGGCCACGATGTTTCTATTGTACGTAATCGTCAGTACCGACAGTATCTTGAGAATGGTGAGGGCTTAGGATTACTTGAACCAGACTCAGAGGATGATGACACGTATTGAGTGTACAGGTGAGTAATCTAAAGGCCTTTATTTTTCAGTACGTATTCATATCAAGCTGTCTTTGTACGATTCGTACAATATCAGCAATATAATCTCCGACGATGGGTAAATTTAACGCACCGAGAACCTGTAACACATAGATAATGGTAGCCGCGAAAAAAGTAAATCCGATGGCTATCCCTACACCTCTGGCTGCGCCGGACAATAGATTTAGCCCAATTAGCTTCCACGGTCGATTCAGCAATTCAGTATATTGTGCAATACGTGAACGTTCCAGCTCATTGGCAAGCCGATTGGTTAACGTATGTAATTCTTCAATTTTATCATGCGGTGTATCCATCTTTGCCATTTCCGCTGTTGCGGTTGAACTGGACTCAGCTGACTTATCCTGTTTGTTCATGTTTCGCTCCAATCCTTGCATGAATTTCCCTAAAAAACTGCACAATTTAATCATTGCCTGATCTATGGAAAAACAAACAAAAACAAATGAGCCCAGCTTCAGGATTTGCTTCCTTAGCTGTGGCTCATTTATTTTAACCTTATTTATTCTTGTTCATTACGCTTGAATATAGATTCCGATGCCTTTGCCTCCGGCTTCCACTTGCTCCATGCCATCCGCTTTACCAAATGTCACGTCAGTCACCAGTACATTTTCACGCAGAACATCGTCAAATGCTTCAATTGCTGCTTGAAGATCGGCATCCACATCCAGCGTCAGGCGCACTCTTTTCTCAATTGGCAGATCCAGACGTTTGCGGGTATCCTGTACCGCCCGGACCACTTCACGAACCCAGCCTTCTTGCTCCAGCGCCGTTGTGATTTCTGTGTTGAGGGCTACCGTCAAACCATAACCGGATGCGGAAGCAAAGCCCGATTTAGCTTGTTTCTCAACGAGCAACTCCTCATCCGTCACCTGCAGTTCCTCTCCTTCCGGAGAAACGACGTTGAATGCACCTTCTGCTACCACTTTACGGGTCTCATCCGCCGTCATGCCTTTGAACAGGTTTTGCAGGAAACCTACGTTTTTGCCGTATTTTTTACCTGCAACCTTAAGGTTCAGCTTGAGTGTAAAATCAACAAAATCGGCATCGTTGTGCTCTGTACGGATTCCTTTGACGTTGATCTCTTCCTTGATGATCTCTTCATAACTTGCCAGATCGAAGCCTTTGTCAAGGGAGACAATCAACTCGGACAATGGCTGACGCGTTTTGATACCTGTCTCGTTACGAACGTTACGCGCAAGCTCAACCACACGACGAGCTGTTTCCATATCTTGCTCCAGAGCCGCATCGATTAATGCTTCATTCGCTACAGGATAGTCATCCATATGCACACTTTCGCCAGTTGTCAGGTTGAGGTAAATATCCTCAGCCAGCATTGGAGTGAATGGCGCAACCAGCTTCGCTGTAGTCACGAGCACTTCGGTAAGGGTACGATACGCATCCAGTTTATCCTCTGTCAAACCACTTCCCCAGAAGCGATCTCGGGAACGGCGGATATACCAGTTACTGAGCTCATCTACAAAGGCTTCGATCGCCTTGGAAGAATTCAGGTAGTCGTTCACAGACAATGCTTTTTCTACCACAAGGATCAGGCTGTTCAATCTGGACAGAATCCAGCGATCCAGTTTGTGAGCAGACACCTGGAATGGATGTTCCTGTGGATCGAATCCATCGATGGTTGCGTACAGCGTCAGGAATGCATGAGTATTCACCAGCGTATCCACCATTTTGGATTTCGCTTCTCCTACGATGCCTTTAGAAAAACGTTTGCTGTTCCACGGTGCACTGTCAGACAACAACGCCCAGCGGAATGCATCGGTACCGTACTCCTCAATGACTTCCCATGGATCGATAACATTGCCTTTAGATTTGGACATCTTTTGTCCATTTTCGTCCAGTACGTGTCCTGTTGCCATAACAGCTTTATAAGGCGCTTTGCCTGTCAAAAGTGTAGATACGGCGAGCAGGCTGTAGAACCAGCCACGCGTTTGGTCAATCCCTTCACAGATCATATCCGCCGGATATTGCTGCTCAAATACTTCTTTATTTTCGAAAGGATAATGCTGTTGCGCAAACGGCATGGAGCCGCTGTCGAACCATACATCAATGACTTCTGGCGTCCGCTTCATTTCATATTTCCCACAAGAGCTGAGCACCTTTACTTCATCCACATACGGTTTATGCAACTCCAGATTTTCAGGCACATCGCCTACGGCACGCGCACGTAACTCAGCGATGCTATGAGGAGCAAACTGTTCGCCTGTCTCTTCACACACCCAGATGTTTAGCGGTGTTCCCCAGTAACGGTCACGGCTGATGTTCCAGTCCACGAGATCTTCGAGGAATTTACCGAAGCGACCTTCACGCACATGACCCGGATACCATTCCACTTCACTGTTGTTGGCAATAAGCTGATCCTTGATCGCTGTTGTCTGGATAAACCAGCTGTCCATTGCGTAATACAGAAGTGGAGTATCACAACGCCAGCAGAACGGATAACTGTGCTCGTATTTCTCTTTGCTGAACAAACGGCCATTCTCGGACAAATATCTTACGATATCAATGTCGCAATCTTTTACAAAGCGGCCTGCAAAATCAGTCACTTCTGCCACAAACTTACCTTCCAGATCAACCATGTTTACAAAACTGATGCCATTCTCGCGACATACACGGTAGTCATCTTCACCATGTGCAGGAGCCAAATGAACGATACCCGTACCGCTTGCATCCGTTACAAACCCTGCACCAAGCACGATGTTTGTTTTCTCAGCCTGTACGTAGTTAAATGGCGGGCTGTACGTTTTACCGACGAGGTCTGCACCTTTCAGTGAACCGATGATCTCATACTCGCCTTTGCCGTCTTTCATAACTTTCTCCACCAAGTTCGTCGCCATGATGTACACTTCATCATTTTGACGTACACGAGAGTAGTCCATTGCCGGGTTTACAGCAAGTGCAACGTGAGAAGGCAATGTCCAAGGGGTCGTCGTCCAGGCCAGCACGAATTCGCCGCTGTCATCCAGCTTGAATTTTGCTGTCGCACTCAGATCTTTAACGTCCTTATAGCCTTGTGCAACTTCATGAGAACTTAATGTTGTCTGACAAGAAGGACAGTATGGGCTTACGCGGTGACCACGATACAAGAGACCTTTCTCATGAATCGTCGCCAGGATATTCCATACACTTTCGATGTAGTTGTTATCCAGTGTGATATATGGGTTATCCATATCCGTCCAGTATCCGATGCCTTCGGTCAAATCACGCCATTGCTGCTCGTATTCAAATACACTGGCCTTACATTCGTTAATAAACTTCTCCACGCCGTAATCTTCGATCTCCCACTTGTGGGAGATACCCAATTTCTTCTGTACTCCAAGCTCTACCGGTAAGCCGTGTGTATCCCATCCCGCTTTACGCACAACGCGGTAACCCTTCATCGTGTTGTAGCGTCCAACAAAGTCTTTAATTACACGGCCAAGCACGTGACCGATATGTGGTTTACCGTTCGCTGTAGGCGGGCCTTCATAAAAGACGAAGTTTGGCTTGCCTTCCCGGTTCTCAATGGAGCGTTTGAACGTATTCTCCGTTTTCCATTTATTTAATACACGTAGTTCTCTTTCACGTGCTTTTTCTTTGACATCCACTCGTTGCATGCTGTTCAACTTCCTTTCTTTTGTTAAGATGAATCGAATGTAAAACATACACTATCGCAGCTCATAGATTCCGCTCACCGTTTTGGGACACAAAAAAAACCTCGTCCCTGGAAAGGGACGAGGTTCTGCTCGCGTTACCACCCTAATTCTGTTCATCACAAACCACATTCAGGTCACCCTGAGTATGCTCTGTCATCAACAGCGCTTAAGCCCCGCTAAACTGACGCAGGGTACCGTTATAACGTACGGTTTACGGTTCAGCTTACACACGGCAATGCATTCACCGCTTCAGCGTCACTTCTCCGGGGAGATATTCGGCTATAACTCATCCGTTGGTTTGCACCAGACACCAACTCTCTGAGGGATGAGATCATAACGTACTGAGCCCGTCATGGAATCACTATTCAATATGAATATAGTTATAGCTTCTTTGCCCGCAAAAGTCAACCAGGCGGCAGACTAATAAATTTCTTTCATCTCCCGCTCACGGTCACGCACTTCCTGCTCACGGCTCTCCAGCGCTTCCCAGCCATCCTGTGTCAACAGTTCAAGCTGAGCTTCAACCAGCGTGCGGAAACGCGCGCGATAGATGGATGCCTGCTTCTTCAATTCTTCCACTTCCAAAGCAATCTTACGGGACTTGCCAAGCGCTTCGTTAACGATGCGGTCTGCGTTTTTCTCTGCTTCCTTCACGATTAACTGCGCTTCCTTCTTCGCGTTATTCTTCACATCGTCAGCAGCTTCCTGCGCAATAATGATCGTTTTGCTCAGTGTCTCTTCAATGGTAGCAAAATGATCCAGCTTCTCCTGAACGGACAGCAACTGATTGCTCAGCTCCTTGTTCTCGCGAATGACGCCTTCGTAATCTTTGATGACTTGATCCAGGAATTCATTGACTTCATCCTCGTCATACCCACGCAAGCGTCGAGAGAATTCCTTGTTATGTATGTCCAGCGGCGTTAATGGCATGCTGTCCACCTCCTGTAAAAATTCCTTCTCACACTAGAGAAGGTTTGCAGCATATGGGTTCCACCCAAGGGGCCGTACGAAAGAAACCTGAATTGGCAACTCTATACGGAGTGCAGAACCTGCTCTCACGATCTGCAGAGATCCGCATCTTGTACTTTAATGTATATCGGAAACACCGGATATTTTTTTACCTTTACGTTTAACATTTCGACAAGAATTCGGATTATCCTGCAATAACATCAAGCAAATTTACCGATCTTTACCCGGCAACGTCCCTTTTTGGTCATCCCATCCTGTTCAAGTACCTTAAAACGACCAAATCCTTGAATGGATACCACATCTCCTGCCTTAAGCGGCTTGGAGGGGTCTTCCACCACTTTCCAATTCACTTTACAGCGTCCTGCTTTAATTGGAATCAGTACTTTACTTCGGCTTAATCTGTGCACATCTGCACAGATGCCATCCAGTCGCATCGAAGCAACGGTAATATCTATAGTGTCCAATTTCGTCGCAGACCATTTCATCTGATTCAATGGCAGTAGTTCAGTGAATACGTGTAATCGGTGCACCTGATTCAATTGAAGCGATAAAAAAGCGCCGGTCTCTGCTGCCACTACAGTATGGCAGCCATGCTCCAGCACTTGAATATCTCCAATCTTGCCTCGTTTCATCCCGAGACCGAGCAGGGAACCCATATAGTCCCCGTGCTCCAGTTCCGAGATTTTCTGATCGTCAGACGTAATGCTAAGGACCTGCATCCCCATATCTTCTTCATCCAGATACCGATAATCAGGCGCAATCAATGCACGCTTGCGTTCAGCGGCTTCATATCCGCCATCAAAACGAACCTGAACGTCTTGGCTGCGATTGACCAACGATTGCAGAATAAACACCTGTCTTGGATCAAGAAAGTCGGTGAGCTTCGTATCATGAACCTTGCTCGCCCGTTCAACCCAATCGGTAGCTTTATCTACAAAGTCCCGCTCATCATGGCTAAAATGTTCGTACATATTACCACTCATCTATGTCACCCTAACCTAAAATGTCAAATACTGAACGATAGAGAGTAACCCGACAAGCGCCAGTCGAAGAACGAGCAACGCGACAATCGGGGAAATATCCAGCACACCGAACAGAGGCGGAATAAACCGGCGGAAAGGACTTAAGTAAGGCTCTACAAATTTGCCTAACAATTCACCGATGAAGCTCTCCCGTGCATTGGGAAGCCATGACATCAATATGTAGACAATAACCATGTAAAAATAAATCTGGTATAGCGTACCCAATATACCTTCAATCATCTGATACAAAAAAGGCTCACCTCATTCTGTTATAATCTTGCTCGCTGTCAGCCAGTATCTCCGTAATGGTTCCCTGAATTTCAACCGTATCTGGCGTACAGAGAAAAATGTTGCCGCCAATTTTAGATATACCGCCGCCTAATGCATATACCGTGCCGCTCAGAAAATCGATCACACGTAAAGCCTGATCCTGACGGATTCGTTGCAGATTCACAACAACGGTACGATGCGACCGCAGATGGTCGGCAATCTCCTGTGCTTCGTCATAAGAACGAGGCTCATAAAGGACAACTTTTACATTTTTCTGGGAATGAATGCTAACCACATTATTACCCCTTTGGTTTCTACGTTTATCAAGTGCAGAGGTTTCATTTTCCTGCTGTTCGGGCTCGTGTTCTTCCTGTGCAGCAAGGCGCTCCCGCTCTACAATCTCTTCCTCTTCCTGAAGTCCCAGGAAATTCATAAATTTATTCATTACGCCCATCGTGTTCCCTCCTCTTTTCCTACGAGAATTGATCCAAGCCGCACCCAGGTTGCTCCTTCTTCAATGGCCACTTCGAAATCGTTGGACATGCCCATGGACAACTCGGTAATAGGCTCTGCTGTCAATGCTTGTCCATTCAAATCATCTCTCAGCTCACGCAAACCTCGAAATACAGGACGCGTCAACTCTGGATCTTCCTCATGAGGCGCCATTGTCATCAGACCAATGACCTTAAGGTTGTTGAACGATTGAATATCCTTCAGAAAAGAACTTGCCTGTTCAGGCTGCAGACCATACTTGCTCTCTTCGCCTGAAATGTTCACCTGCATAAACGTGTTCACCTGAATTCCAAGTGAAGCGGCTTTTTTATCCAGCTCTTTCGCAAGTGACAAACGATCCAGTGAATGGATGCACGCAAACTTGCCAATGACGTCTTTCACCTTGTTTGTCTGCAAATGACCAATAAAGTGCCACGTGCCCTTCTGTCCGAAGGCTTCCCATTTCGCCTGTGCATCCTGCCAGCGATTTTCTCCAATATGCTCAAGACCATGATCCAGCACAGCACCCGTCGTTTGTAATGAGACATATTTCGTGACCGCAATCACATTCACATCCTCAACAGGGCGGTTACTGCGCTTACACGCATCTTCAATCTTCTGATTTACTTGTTGTATACGTTCCTCCAATGACACAGAGGATCACCTCTCTTCCAGCCCAATCCAACTTGCCATTCTTCCCGTTACCCCATTTTCCTTACGATAGGAGAAAAATAGTTCGGGATGACAACTTGTACACCATGTTGTACATTCGATATGATCCGGCAATATTCCTGCTTTCATCATAATGTGTCGATTACATTCTTTCAAGTTTAACATCGTTTTTCCGTTCGCAGCAGGTGTATATATGCGCTTGGAAGCAGAAGGATTGTATTCATCATTACCCCGGGGTTCATCCAGCCAAACCCGAACATGCTTCATAACAGCCTCATCCACTTCATAACAGCAATCGCCAATGGAGGGGCCAATAGCCGCCCGAATGTCCTCTCTCCGGCTTCCATACTCCCTTTCCATCGTTTCCACCATAGAGACGGCGATTCCCGCCACAGTCCCTTTCCATCCTGCATGAGCAAGACCTACAGCCTGATTCACCGGATCATAGAAATATAAGGGAACGCAGTCAGCATAAAACGAAGTCAGTAGTACACCAGGCACGTTGGTCACCAGCCCGTCTGTATCCTGCAATGCGGATTGACGATCCAGCAGTCCTCTGCCTTTGTCGTCAGCTGTAATGACAGCTACCGCTTTACCATGCACCTGTTCTCCACAAGTCCATGCTTCCGGCGGGAAAGCAAGCTTCTCCGTCACGAGACGGCGATTACGCAGCACTGCCTCGGCATTATCCCCAACGTGATATGCACAATTAAGCGTAGCGTAAGGTTCTTGACCAACGCCGCCATGTCTGGTTGTAAATCCAACTTTTAACTTTTCATACAGGTGTTTCCAAGATTCAATATATAAGAACAGCGGATCTTGATCACCATGATACGTTTTCTCTTCTATATCCTTCAAGACATCTCTGTTCAATACAAAGGGTTCCATTCTTCATCACCTCACAACTTCCAGTTTACCAAATGCGGATGCATTCTGTCTCCTTTATATCGTTCTTCGTTGACTCCGATCCAGCCGTTCCAATCGTTCGGTACGCTCCGCGCGGCCCTGTTGCTGCTCATCATATAACCTTGCTTCCCGTTCACGCTCATCATAAGCTTGTTCTTTCACCTCATCCATTTTAACCAAAATGACATCCGAGCCAATCTTCACAATATTTCTCCAAGGTATAATCAGATCTGTCCCTCCTCCAAACAACCCCATAAAACGGCTGTATCCTGGAACAACGATGGCTTCAATTCGCCCCTGCTTAAGATCCAGTTCCAAGTCACTGATCTGGCCAAGACGTTTGCCGTCCGTAATATTTATGACATCCTTTGTTTGAAAATCGGAGATTTTCATGCCTCGTGACGTTGACTCATTCGTGTTCACTCTCATTCTCCCCGCCCCCTGTTTACAGCTCATCTGCCCGTTCAGCATGCCTCTATACCAATATATGTTCTGTAGGCGAAAAATGTCCTGTTTTTCGCTTGTTTATTACAAAGCCAACTCGGACAAAAGTACACTGGACTAGGGGGAGACTTCCCTTCCTTTTGCACAAAAAAGACGATCAATGGAATGATTCTCCGACTGATCGCCTTTCTTGTTTAATGTCATCCTACGATTTCACATGTTTCTGCATCTGCTGTATAGCTGATTTCTCCAGACGTGAAACCTGAGCCTGCGATATTCCGATTTCATCCGCCACTTCCATCTGGGTTTTCCCTTCAAAAAAGCGCATCGACAAAATCATCTTTTCCCGTTGACCGAGACGGTGCATCGCTTCCCGCAATGCGATCTCTTCAATCCAGGACACATCCTTGTTTTTGTCATCACTGATCTGATCCATCACATAAATCGGGTCTCCCCCGTCGTGATAAATGGGTTCAAACAGGGATACCGGATCTTGAATGGCATCCAGTGCAAAAACAACATCTTCCTTCGGTACGTTCAGTGCCTCCGAAATTTCAAATATCGTCGGTTCGCGTGAATTTTTATTCGTCAGGCTGTCACGAACCTGAAGTGCCTTATAGGCAATATCCCGTAGTGACCGGGATACCCGAATCGGATTATTGTCACGCAGATACCTGCGAATCTCACCGATAATCATCGGTACTGCATAGGTTGAAAATTTGACATTTTGGGATAAATCAAAATTATCAATGGCTTTCATCAGGCCGATACATCCAACCTGGAACAGATCATCGACAAACTCCCCCCGATTGTTAAAACGCTGAATGACACTGAGTACCAAACGCAGGTTGCCATTCACTAATTTCTCTCTTGCTGAGCGATCATGGTGCTGCTGAAGGGAATGAAATAATTCCCGCATTTCAATATTGGTGAGAACAGGCAACTTTGCGGTGTCCACGCCACAAATCTCGACTTTGTTTCGGGTCATCGTGATTTACCTCCCAAGGAGAAACATTAATGTACATTATCTCCGGGGCAGGCTTTTTTATTCGTCGTTGGCACCCTTGCCAGTAATACCCAATCTTCTTTTCTCATGGGATCAAACCATTTTGTTGAACTCTTTTCGAAGCCTCTTAATGATTCTTTTTTCAAGCCTAGAGATATAGGATTGGGAGATTCCAAGCAGATCTGCCACATCCTTTTGCGTCTTTTCTTCCCCATCCGTCAAGCCAAAACGAAGCTCCATAATCATTCGCTCGCGATCGGTCAGTTTTTCCAGCGCCTTATGGAGCAGCTTGCGATCTACCTGTTCTTCAATATTTCGATAGATTGTATCGTTCTCGGTACCTAGCACATCGGATAATAAAAGCTCGTTTCCATCCCAGTCGATGTTCAGTGGTTCATCAAAAGAAACTTCTGTACGAATTTTACTGTTACGCCGCAGATACATCAAAATTTCATTTTCGATACAGCGCGAAGCGTAGGTCGCGAGCTTTATTTTCTTTTCCGGATCAAATGTATTTACAGCTTTGATCAGTCCGATTGCACCTATGGATACCAGGTCCTCGATGTTAATCCCTGTGTTCTCGAACTTACGTGCAATGTATACCACCAAACGCAGGTTACGCTCGATTAACATGGCACGAATCGCCGAATCTCCTGACGATAACTTCTGTAGCAAGTACTCCTCTTCTTCCCGTGTCAATGGAGGTGGAAGTGCCTCACTTCCCCCAATGTAATAGATCTCTTCACTTTTCAGCCCAAACAGGAACAACAAACGATAATATTGTAGCTGGGCAACCAGTTTCCATTTCACAAGCATGTAGGTTCCTCCTATACCACATTCAGCGGCTTTTCTGTGGGTTCTGCGGATTGAGCCTTAGACTGCGCAGAAGCAGCTTCTTGCACCAGTTCAGGATGAATTACGGCCTGATATTTCCCATCCGACGACAAAATGCCCCCATCCAGCCCAATCAGAACTTTTGTCGTCACATAATCTGTTCCGTCCATCGTCACTTTAGCCCGATCCGGCCTGATCGCCAGCATAAATGCTGTTCCTTTATTAATCCCCCGATAAGGAACCAAGCGCAGACGATCCTGCCAACGAAAATGATTCTGATCCAGTTCCATGATGAGATTTTCCGGTGATTCGTGTTTCAGTCTACTGTTCCATGAATCAGGCAACATCGCTTGCCACAATGAAACCTCCATAACCATCACCGGCATCCGTGACAAGGGATCTGTAAGTTGATTTCCTGTATCCAGAAGGCCTGTACAAGACACAACAACCTCATCGATGTAAACCTCAACTTGACCAAGGTAAGTGGTCATGCGATCTGATTTACGTTTGGCCCCTTGCACAATTTTGAATAAAATGAGCACCGCGAAGAATACAATGAAAGTAAACCAGAACGCAATCTTCAGATCAAACGACATGCCGCCAGATGCTGTGAACCAGATGCCATTGAACAGTTCTCCTGAGCTCTGAAGCATATAATGCACACCCAGGATGCCTCCAGCTGCCACAAAATTAATGACATAAAATGTACCCAGCGTCCTCACAAAAGCCTGCAGTCCCTTATATCCAAACGCGATACTCAACATCACAAGAGAAAAACCAAACTTGATCAAAAACGTGAACAGGAAATCAAACTGCGGTACAAACATCATCACGACGTATAACGCGCCAACGATGGCCGATAACAGCCATCTCCACCAGACCAGCTTCGTTTGGCGCATCCAAGCCGTCAATCCAATGAGCGCTCCATCCATACATAGGTTTGTCAAAAAGATCAAATCGACATATACAACCAACGCTCTTCACCTGCCTGCATCCAACCATCGAAACGAATAAACGAATGGTTACAACGAACCTCACATGCCTTTAGGTTGAATCAATCCTACATCCTTCCGATTGAATCAATTTCACATGCGTCAGATTGTATCGATCTCACATAGCTCAGACGGAAACAACCCAAATGCTCCGGATTGAAACAACCTAAATGCTTCGAATTTGAAACAACCTAAATGCTTCATCATCTCGATATTCATGAGCATATTCCCAAGTATACGTAGCCTCCTGTTCAAAGTCTGTCTAATTGTGGGAGCTTGTCTTCAACTATTTTTGTCGGAATGACGCAGCCGAGTTGTTCAGAATTTGTTCATTCCTGTATGTTAAGCTATATAAAAAAACAGCAAAAAACCCGGTTGCTGCAAAAGCAACACCGGGTTTTCCAGATGTAATATTACCCAATTATTCGTTGTTATTGTTGCGCGAACGATTACGTAAAAATGTCGGAATGTCCAGCTGATCATTGCTTGGCTGGTTTCCGAATGGACGAAGATTCGGTGAACGTGTCTCTGCCGGCTCTGATGCTGTAGCAGGTTTGCGTACGGGTGGAGCAGAAGGTTTGTCCTCAAATCCTGTCGCGATGACTGTAACCTTGATCTCCTCTTTCAGATCTTCATCAATAATCGCACCAAAGATCATATTCACTTCCGGATCGGAAGCCGATGTCACGATCTCTGCAGCTTCATTCACTTCATACAGGGACAGATTAACGCCACCTGTGATGTTCATGATTACGCCACGTGCGCCTTCAATAGAGGTCTCAAGCAAAGGACTCATGATGGCTTTGCGTGCCGCTTCGGCTGCACGGTTCTCTCCAGTCGCTTCACCGATCCCCATAAGGGCAGATCCACGCTCATGCATGATCGTTTTGACGTCTGCAAAGTCAAGGTTGATCAGACCAGGAACCTTGATCAAATCGGAGATACCTTGTACCGCTTGACGAAGTACGTTATCCGCTTGACGGAATGCTTCCAACATCGGAGTCTTTTTGTCAACAATTTCAAGCAAACGGTCATTCGGGATCACAATCAGTGTATCCACTTTTTCCTTAAGTGCTTCGATTCCTTGTTCAGCATGAGTCGAACGCTTGCGGCCTTCAAAAGTGAAAGGACGTGTTACAACACCTACAGTAAGTGCGCCGCACTCTTTAGCAATCTCAGCGATTACCGGAGCTGCACCCGTACCTGTACCGCCGCCCATACCTGCTGTAACAAATACCATGTCCGCACCTTTCAATGTGTTCATGATCAAGTCACGGGACTCTTCCGCTGCCTTTTTACCTACATCCGGATTGGCACCAGCACCAAGACCACGGGTTAACTTATCACCAATTTGCAATTTATGCTCGGATTTGGCCAGGTGCAATGCCTGGGCATCCGTGTTCACTGTAATAAATTCAACACCTTGTACTCCACCTTCAATCATTCGGTTAACAGCGTTGCTTCCGCCGCCGCCTACCCCAATGACTTTAATCTGAGCCAAGCTCTCCATCTCAAAATCAAATTCCAACATATAATTCCATCTCCCCCTCAATGTGCATGGATGGCCCGTCCAATTTTTGATTTGAACCGAATCAATTTCATATATCGACGAACGAAAGCGTTTATTTTAGTACCAGCGCATTCAGACGGCTTCAAAGAATGTATGAAATGGATCCAACCTGTTATATAAATTCACTGAACATGTTCTTCAGTCGTTCGAACAGACCGGGTTTTTGCTCCGATTCCTGTGCCGCATTCGGCTTCGGACGGCTTGTCGGTTTCTTGCTGTTGGTATTGTTGTTGTTACCGCCGTTGCTGCTCGAGGGCCTGATGCGCAAACCGCGAATAACATTGTGCAAAATACCGACACCACTGGTGTATCCAGGATCACGGACACCAATGTAATCTGGAACCGCAACACGTACTGAAGCAGCCAGCTCATGCTGTGCGACTTGCAGAACACCAGGCATAGAGACCGTACCACCCGTTAGTATATAACCTCCAGGTAGCTCGTTGTAACCAAGGCGTTTGACTTCTTGTCCAATCATCTGGAATATTTCCTGAACCCTAGGTTCAATAATAGCCGCCAGATCCTCTTGGGAAAACTCCTTGTCCACGTTGCTACCAATACGCGTCACTTTGAACATCACATCTGCGGCAGCATCATCAAGCCAGGCACAGCCATATTTCAGCTTAACTTTCTCCGCCTGATCCGTCAAAGTACGCAAACCATAAGCAATATCATTCGTTACAAATTCCCCAC
This sequence comes from Paenibacillus sp. 4624, assembly GCF_050435065.1. Taxonomy (NCBI): domain Bacteria; kingdom Bacillati; phylum Bacillota; class Bacilli; order Caryophanales; family Paenibacillaceae; genus Paenibacillus; species Paenibacillus sp. 4624. The sequence continues at coordinate 629,269 of NZ_JBNDJR010000001.1, read as the reverse complement.
CGATTGGCAGTGTTGAAGTCGCAACCAGGCTGTCCTCTTCAAAGATAGCGATGGTTGTTGCTCCTGCTCCGATATCCACAAGCACAGAGCCCATCGTTTTCTCATCTTTGGATAGAGCTAACTGGCCTGCTCCCAATGACATGAGAACCAGGTCACTCACTTTTAATCCCGCTTTTTCCACGCAGCGCAAAAGATTATGTATCGCGGTTTTTGCACCTGTAATGATGGTTGCTTCAACTTCCAGACGAACACCAATCATCCCACGCGGGTCTTGTATGCCCTCCAAGCCGTCAACAACATATTGCTTGGCGACAACATCAATAATTTCCCGTTCCGGTGGAACCGCAATGACTTCGGCTGCTTTCAACACCCGCTCCATGTCTTCTTCTCCGATCTCACGATCTTCGTTCGATACTGCCACCACACCATGACTGCTCATCAGTCCGATATGATTGCCCGAGATTCCAACATATACTTCGGATATTTGAATACCTACCATACGTTCTGCATGATCCACTGCATTGCGAATCGACTGCACTGTCTGGTCGATATCTACGATTACACCTTTGCGAATTCCTTCCGAGTCGGCAGATCCAACTCCAATAATATTAAAGGTTCCATTATTAATTTCCCCAATAATAGCGCGAATTTTGGATGTACCGATGTCCAAACTAACAATGATGTCATTGTTGCTCAAGTCTGTGGCACCTCCTGACTCCAATAGTAAAATACGTTCGGGTTCAAACACTCATTAAAACATATTCAACACAGTTTAGGCTTTCCCTCTTTTTTCTACAATTTTTTTGGGTGCCAAGTTCTGGATGTGAAACATAAAACCTTGAAGAAAAAAGAAGGAGGCAACTTATGTGCCGTAAGTTCAAGTGTACCATTTTTTCTTCATCTCAGAAAGAACAAGTTTCACACATTAACCGGTGCTAAAGCCCGATCCTGTCTACACTTTTACGCAATGAACAGCCAATCATCAACATGCATCATTGCCCTGCTCCCGGCTCAGCGTCATCCTCTGGATTATCCGGTATAAACGGCACATACGTATCAGCCTCAAGCATCGTAATTTTTCCAGGTCGTTCGGTCTCAATTACCTGATTCAAATACTCCACTTTATCCGTTAACAGCGATATCGTTGTAATCACTTCAAACTGTGACTTGGTGTACATGCGGATCTGATCCGGAAAAGAGGGTGTCGGATTGGGAATAATTTCGGATATATCCGTTGTCAGTTCATTCGGAATTTGAGCCAACGCCTCACTCAGTTTTGCTTTGAGCGGATCATTCGGTTTCCATTGTGTCAGAATCGGTTTCTCTACAGCAACACCGATCGTTGGTGGTACATTAAGGCTTGTCCCGTTTGACAATATTGCTTTAAGCGCCCCACTTGTGTCCAGTTCATAAGCGACAGTGGGAAACTCCTGAACCTTGATATGGATCGTACCCGGGAATTGCTTGTCCACAGTAACCGTTGAGACAGCTTTAATCGTTTTAAGACGTTCTATAATTTCAGTAGCACTTGTTCCAAAAAACTGTTCGCCTTCCCTCAAACCACTCTTTTCAAGCAAATCCGCAGTGGCCGTGTATACATTACCCGTAATTTCGATCGCTGATATACGGCTTACAGAAGAACGAAAGAATAATACAGCCAGCAATACAATAAATAATAATAAAAGGATAATTACAATTTTACGGCTTGTGTTTCCTTTTGGGCGATTCTCCTTGAGAACCGGAATTTGACTTTTAGGCATAATAACGCTCCACAAAGCCTCAGGCCCCCTCCTCTTCCAAGAAGGGGACGCCAAGGACGTTAATTGGCAAAATCCAACTGTTTCGAAACAGTAGACTGTCTCTCCACCGAGGCTCCAAGACTCTGGAATAACTTTTCGATCTGATCATATCCCCTGTCAATGTGGTGCACTTGCTCCACAATGGTTTTACCTTGAGCCGCCAGACCTGCAATAACTAATGCTGCACCCGCGCGAAGATCTGTCGCCTCTACAGTAGCACCATATAGCCTTGGAACTCCACGAATAAAGGCTGCATTCAAATCAACCGATATATCCGCTCCCATGACATTCAGTTCATCCACATGTTTAAACCGACCTTCGAACACGGTTTCCTTCATCACACTGAATCCATCTGCCAAACTGAGCAGCACCATGATCTGTGATTGAAGATCCGTTGGAAACGAAGGATATGGAGAAGTCACGATACGATCCACCGATTTTGGGCGGGTCATACAACTCACAGTCATTATATCATTGCAGACTGTGATTTGAACACCAGTGCGCTTTAACACATGAATAAGCGAAGTAAGATGTGCCGGATTGCAGTGTGTAAGCGTAACATTGCCTCGGGTTGCAGCAGCAGCGATCATGACGGTTCCAGCGACAATCCGGTCCGGTATGATCTCATAGGTGCAAGGTTGCAACTTCTCAACACCATTTATCGTGATTGTATCCGTACCGGCACCCATAATTCGTGCTCCCATTGCATTCAGAAAATGCTGCAAATCCTGAATCTCAGGCTCTCTCGCTGCGTTAAAAATCGTCGTTGTGCCCTCTGCAAGCACAGCAGCCATCATGATGTTTTCAGTAGCTCCAACACTCGGAAAATCCAGATGAATATCCGTACCTGTCAGATTAGCTCCATGACAGATAATTTGCTGATCTTGCTCTTCAATCTGTGCTCCGAGTGCTTCCAGCCCCCGGAGGTGAAGATCGATTTTACGTTCCCCGATCGCACAGCCACCCGGCTGATATACAGATACTCTCCCAAACCTCGCAAGCAATGGCCCCATCAGAAAAATGGAAGAGCGCATTTGCTTCATAAGATCCTCTGGCACATCATGTGACCGGACGAGCGACGTATTGATCGTCACTGTTCCCTGCTCATGCCGACATGTGCATCCAAGTCGTTCCAGGATATACAGCATTACTTCGATGTCCAGCAAGTGTGGAACGTTGTGCAGCGTAATTTCTCCGTCTGCGAGCAAACTTGCGGCCATGATCGGTAAAGCAGCATTTTTTGCTCCATGGATGCGTATGGATCCTGATAGGGGTCTCCCACCTTCAATCACCAATTTGTCCAATGTATCACCTCCGGGGTTTACGCTCACCCACTGCGAAGACATACGGTACCGGATGGATACCGCAATGAGATGATATAGTGCTTTGAATAGACTGCATAAGGGTGATGACGTCCTCTGCTGTCGCTTGGCCTGATTGAACAATGAAATGCATATCCATTGTCCCCAGTCAATCTCAGCGAATTGAATTATCCGTGACACATCCGATCCATGAGGCTCCGCAATCCATCCCTTGGTTCCACCGATCATTACCAGCACTACCGCTTGGCAAACTCACGTCTTCACCCCTAGTTGCACCTTTGCCGATACGATGCTGTACTGCGGTATCATGGAACGATTGTCACGATTTATACCGTATCTTATGTCAGTCCCGTCTGGTGTGTGACAATCGCCCATGAATGCGTTCAAACACCTATTGTCGTTTTGCAACAAGACGCTTAATTTCGCTTACGAGCACTTTTGCTGCATCTGGTTTCCCTAATTTTCGAGAAGCATCTGCCATCTGCTTACGCCTTGATTCGTCATTCATAATGCCTGCAATGGCTTCATACAGACCTTTGCCTGTAAGCTCTCTCTCCAGCATTGTGAGTGAGGCTCCTCCTTTTTCAAGGGTACGCGCATTAGCTTCCTGATGATTGTTGGTTACGTTTGGTGATGGAATCAGAATCGATGGAATACCAAGAGATGTAATCTCCGCAAGGAACGAGGCTCCTGCACGGTTCACAATCAAAGAGGTACAAGCGAGCACTTCGGGCATGTTATGTACATAAGGAAGTACATGCAGATGATTAGGCATCGTTCCCAAAGAACTACGGATCGCTTCACGGGTTTCATCGAAATAGGTCTCACCTGTAACGTAAACGACATGTACATCATCCAGCTGTTCCAGCATTGGTGCCATTTCAATCATCGCCTGATTGATCGCTTTAGCCCCACGGCTGCCGCCAACGACAAGCACAACACGACTGTCCATCGGAACCCCTAGTGTTGCAAACCCACGATCCCGACTGGCCTGAGCTACCGTTGTCGCTCGCGGGTTACCGGTATAGATTACCTTTTTGGCTCCCGAGAATGATTTTTCAGATCCTTCGAAACTGACAGCAACCGTATCTACATAACGCATGAGAAACTTGTTCGTCAGTCCCGGGATCGCATTCTGTTCATGAATCACACTTGGTATTCCAAGCTTTGCCGCTGCATAGACCACAGGCCCGCAGACATAACCGCCTGTACCGATAACAACGTCCGGCTTGAATTCTTTCAGCATTTTTTTTGATTTCCTTACCCCTTGAACAAAACGCATAATCGTTTTCACATTTTCAAAGGATAACTTACGCCTGAAACCTGTAATGTCAATCGATTTAAAAGGGATATCTTCCTGAGGAACCAGCTTACTTTCAAGTCCTCGTGTACCGCCAATGTATAAAAACGTCGAGTCGGCATTCTCCGCCTCACATTGTCTTGCTATGGCCACGGCCGGGTAAATATGCCCCCCCGTACCGCCGCCACTAAGAACGACTCGCATCGTATAAGTCACCTCGCATAACGGGATAAATTCAATAATATACCGAGTGCGGTGAGCATGAGCGTCAGCGATGATCCGCCATAACTGATCAGCGGCAGTGTAATCCCTGTGACAGGCATGAGTCCAATCACTACACCGATATTTATAATGACCTGCACAGCAACCATACCAATAATCCCCACAGCCAGCAGGCTTCCAAAGGACTCTGGAACCGTCATCGCTACACGCATTCCTCTCCACACCAGCACCAGAAACAATAATAATACAATCATTCCACCAATAAAACCGAGTTCTTCCGCCAAAATACTAAATATAAAGTCCGTCTGCGGTTCAGGCACGTAACTGTACTTCTGTCTACTCATCCCTAGCCCAAGACCAGCCAGTCCACCTGGACCGATCGCATAGAGCGATTGAATGATCTGATAACCTGCACCCAGCGGATCAGACCACGGATCCAGAAAAGCTGTAATTCGCTGCAACCGATAGGGTGCCGCTGCAACAAGTGCCGCGAATCCTGCGACCCCACCAAGCGCAAGCAAAGCGAGATGTTTCATTCGTGCTCCGGTCGTGAAAATGATAAGCATGGATGCCCCCATCATCACGGTGCCTGTACCTAAATCCGGCTGCAACATAATTATGCCAAAAGCCAGCCCCATCAGCCCAAGCGGAGGCAACAGCCCCGTTGTAAAAGTTTTAATTTTTCCAGGGTCTTTGCTTAGCCAGTGGGCCAAAAACAAGATCATACCCAGTTTCATGAACTCGGAAGGCTGGATACCGAAAGAACCAATCCCCAGCCAGCTGCGTGCACCGCCGCGAACGACACCGATTCCCGGAATTAATACAGCAATGAGCATGATAAAACAGATAATTAAAATCGGTTTAGCATATTTTCGCCATACCCTATAGTCCACATTCGCTGTTACAAACATGGCTGCAAGCCCAAGCACGGCGAATAAAATCTGCCTTTTCACAAAATAAAATGAATCGCCATAGTTGCGGAACGCAAGTACTGAGCCTGCGCTATACACCATAATGATGCCGATGGCTAGCAGAGCCAAAATACAAATCAGGAGCCAAATATCCGGCGCCGGTCGCGTCTGTTTCATCAGGAGGCCACCCCTTGCATGGAAGTAGGGGCTTTTCCACCCCCCTACTTACAAGTTATGCGCCGCCTCTTTAAAAATGCGTCCCCGTTCTTCATAGGAGGCAAACATGTCCCAGCTTGCACACGCAGGCGATAACAAAACAACATCCCCCGGTTCAGCCAGCCTTGCTGCTTCCTGAACGGCAACCGTCAACGTACGGGCAGCGTCCTCCTCATTATCGACGACCTTAATTTGCTTTAGTCCCGCAAGTTCCGCAACTTTAGCCATTTTAGCACGGTTTTCACCCAGAACCACCAATGCTTTGACACGTTCCTCTAATGCCGGCAACAGTTCCATCATATCCGAACCGCGATCTAGTCCGCCCGCAATCAATACAACAGGTTCCTTAAAGGAATTCAATGCCATTACCGTTGCTTTGGAATTGGTAGCTTTCGAATTATTGTAATAAACTGAGCCATTATGTTCCAACACGTACTCCAGTCGATGTTCAACACCTTTGAAATCAGCCAGCGGAGCAGCCAGCTTTGACGGGTTAGCGCCCGCTGCGATTGCAATAGCTACTGCAGCCAGCGCATTACCCACATTAAAACGCCCAGGTATGCCAATGTCCTCCACATCGATGATTACCTCTCGATGGCCTGCACCATCCGAATAGATCACCTGACGCTTTACATCATCCTCTTCTCCATCAACATAAGGCGGATCTGCATACACGCCTGTTTCCAGGTTTTCCGTTAATGAGAATGGAATTAACCTCGCCTTGATATAAGGAATGAGTTCACGACATACCGCATCATCCCAATTGAGAACAGCAACGTCATCTGGCTGCTGATTGGCAAACAGCTTTGCTTTGGAAGCTACGTAATCTTCCATGCCCCCATGATAATCCAGATGCGTCTCTGCCACGTTAAGGAGCGCAGCAATACGCGGACGAAACTCTACCGTGCCTTTGAGCTGGAAGCTGCTCAGCTCGACGACCATCCAGTTATCAGCGGTAGCCTGCTCTGCAGCCTCACAGAGAGGTGTTCCAATATTACCAGCGACAATGGGATTCAAACCTGCTTGTTCCAGCATATTTCCTACCCAAGTTGTTGTCGTTGTTTTCCCATTAGAACCGGTAATCCCGATCATAGGTGCCCCGCAAAGGTGATATGCTACCTCTACCTCGGTCACCACTTCAATCCCTAATTCAAGTGCTTGTTGCACAGGAGCAGCATGATACGGAATACCGGGGTTTTTAACGACCAGCTTCACATCACGGTGAATGAGATCATCCGGATGTCCCCCGCATACAACAGAAATTCCCAAAGCCTCCAATTCGGAAGCTTCGGGACACTGTTCTCTGTCTTTTTTATCGTTTACGATAACGTCAGCTCCTGCGCGATGCAGCACCTTGGCAACTTGTACGCCGCTCTTCGCAAGCCCCAGCACGACAACTTGTTGTCCGCGATATGTTTCTGGATGATTCATAATTTACAACCCCTTGTTGAGATAAAGTCCAAGAGCGGCCAAAATAGCACCTACCGCCCAAAAGGTAATGACAACCCGCCATTCTGACCAGCCACTAAGCTCGAAGTGATGGTGGATCGGGCTCATTTTAAATACACGTTTACCACGAGTTTTGAAGGATACGACTTGGATCACAACGGAAAGGACCTCGATTACAAAAATACCGCCGATGACGAGAAAAAGAAGTTCTGTCTTCGTAACGATGGCAATTGCACCAATGGCACCGCCGATTCCGAGTGAACCCGTATCGCCCATAAACACCTTGGCCGGATGTGCATTGTAAACCAGGAATCCCAGAACAGCCCCAATCATGGCAGCTGCACACACTGCCGCTGGCATCGACGTTGCCTGCATTGCCACAATAGCAAACGCGCCAAAAGCAATCGCACTTACACCGGAGAGAAGACCATCCAAACCATCCGTAAAATTAACCGCATTGGTAATGGCCAGCATCATAAACACAACAAACGGATAATAAAACCATCCCGTCCAGTCAAACGAAACCGAAGTTCCCGGAATAGAAATCGCGGTGCTGTGTCCATTTTGAATAAGTAAATAACACATGAGGGCACTGAAAAGCAGCTGCCCCAGCATTTTTTGTCTGGCAGTCAGTCCAAGCGAACGCTTGAAAACAATTTTGATATAGTCATCCAAAAAACCAATGAGACCAAATCCCAGCGTAGCGACAAGCAATACATAAAAGTCTGTGTTTTTGACCGCTGAGAATTTAAGAAACGCCAGCGTGAACGCAAGTAAGATTACAACTCCGCCCATCGTTGGGGTTCCGCTTTTTTTCAAATGGCTCTGAGGCCCGTCTTCCCTGACCTGTTGTCCGAACTTCATCCGCCGCAAGAGCGGAATAAGCAGCGGTGCGGCAATCACCGCCAAAATAAATGAAACGCCGATTGTTAACAGTAATACCTGAAAATCCATGGGTTCACCCCTCTAGTCTACTCGATTCTGTAATGGTGCCGTCTGCAGTGCTTGAGCTACATCCTCCAGTTTCATGCCCCGTGAGGCTTTAAACAAAACTGCATCTTTCGGATGAAGATTCTCCAGCAGATAACGGGTTAATTCTTCTTTATTATCAAAAGCATGCACAGCTTCAGCTGCCATATGCTTCTTTGCTCCCTCAGCAATATGCACAGATAATGGACCGTATACCAGCACTTTATCCAATTTATCAGGAGTAATATACGTTCCGATTTCATGATGAAGCTGCTGCTCCTCCGAACCTAACTCCAGCATATCTCCCAGTACAGCCACTTTCATCCGATATCCTTTTAACCCTTCTAACACATCGATCGCAGCCTTCATGGAAGTCGGGCTTGCATTATATGCATCATTCAGGAGAGTAAGTCCGCTGACCGCTTGTGTAACCTCGATACGCATACCTGTCAATTTCAACTGTGACAAGCCTGTTGCCATATTTTCCTCAGTCACCCCAAAATGACGTGCTACGGTCATGGCAGCCAAACAGTTAATTACATTGTGCGTACCCAGCAAGGGAAGGGTATAGGCTTTGTCGCCAGACTGTTTGGTTGTAAACACCATCCCGTGCTGCGCATTCATCAGCCCTGTTGGATAATCATCATTATCCGTTTGTAACCCAAATCTAAACCGCTGCATGCCCTCTGGCTGCTTCGTTGCAGACTCTTCAAGCACCTGAGCGATTAAAGGCTCGTCTCCGTTGTATATGAGTAATCCGCCAGGTTTCATACCAGCAGCAATTTCAGCCTTTGCTCTAGCAATTTCAAGTCTTGAGCCAAGCTGAAGCAAATGCGATTCGCCAATGTTCGTGATGATTGCTACATCCGGCTGAGCAATGACAGAAAGGTCATAGATTTCACCGCGACCGCTCATGCCCATCTCCAAAATGATGATTTCCGTGTCTGGAGTCATACTCAATACCGTTAGCGGCAGACCGATATGATTGTTGAAATTGCCCTGCGTTTTATGCACCTTAAATGTGGAAGAGAGAAGCGCGTTAACAATATCCTTGGTTGTTGTTTTCCCATTACTGCCTGTGATGCCAACGACAGCTGCCTTGTTCTCATGAAGATAAGCCGATGCAAGTGTCTGTAGTGCAGCCAAGGTATCGTCCACCAAAATAACAGCTCCCTGCGGGGGAACACCATGATTCTTTTGCCACATCGCACCGGCAGCACCCTGCTCCAGACAAGCTTGCACAAACTCGTGCCCATCAAAACGTTCACCCACCAAAGGGATAAACAAACTGTCTGCCACCGGTTTACGTGAATCTGTAAATACCCCTTCGGCGATAATTTCACTATAAACCGCGGCATCACTTAGTGTGCCACCACACATGTCGGCGATTTGCGCTAATGTTCGTTTTATCAATTGGATTTGCCCCTTATCGCTTCTTTGGCTATGATCCGGTCATCGAAATCTGTCTTGGTTGTTCCAATAATTTGATAAGTCTCGTGACCCTTGCCCGCAATCAATACTACATCGGCCGGGCTTGCCATTTCAATAGCTTCATGAATGGCCTGACGCCGATCCACGATCATTGTGTAGCGCTCAGACGGAACAGACTCTTCCAGCAAACCTTGCTCAATGTCTTTGAGGATCAGAGCCGGATCTTCCGTCCGCGGGTTGTCAGAAGTCACTAATACAAAATCACTGTACTTCGCAGCAATCTTACCCATCAATGGGCGTTTTGTGCGATCCCGGTCACCTCCGCACCCAAATACGCAGATGACACGTCCTTCCGCAAACTCATTGACTGTACGCAGTACATTTTCAAGTCCATCCGGTGTATGGGCATAATCAACGATAACGGCGAATGCCTGACCTTCATTGACAGCTTCTACCCTGCCATCGACACCCGGTACGGTTTCCAGACTACGCTTGATTTCTTCCAGTGGAACACCTTCCACCAGCGTTGCCGAGATGGCTGCCATCGCATTGTACACGTTGAACTTGCCTACCATACGCAGCTCAATGTCTGCGCTACCCGCAAAGGTATCTACATGAAAGGTCGTCCCCTGAGCTGTGATTGAAATTGCAGATGCACGAACATCCGCTTGTTCTTCCATGCCGTATGTAATAACCTCAGCAGCCGTTACAGCAATAAAATAATCCGCGGCTGGATCATCCGCATTGATCACTGCATACTTCCGCTCGGCAGCATCTTCCGCATAACCGTTACCCAGCCGAGCAAAAAACAACCCCTTAGCTCCCCGATACTCCTCCATGGAATGATGGTAATCGAGATGATCCTGAGACAGGTTTGTAAACACCGCTGTACGGAAATCCGTGCCTTTCACCCGCCCTTGCTCCAATGCATGAGAAGAAACTTCCATCACACAACATTCCGTACCAGCCTGAACCATATCATGCAAACTACGTTGCAAATCCAAAGCTTCAGGTGTTGTTCCCGACATCGGGTAAGTGCGCCCATCATAACGCATCTGGATGGTACCGATCAGTCCGGTTTTCTGACCGTAATCGCTCATAATTTTTTCAATCAAATACGTCGTTGTTGTTTTGCCGTTCGTTCCTGTTATACCAATCATTTTCATCTTGCGGCTTGGCGAATCAAAAAAGAAGTCAGACAGAACTGCCATCGCAAAGCGACTGTCTTTCACGATCAACTGCGGTACAGGCAAGTCAAGCTGCCGTTCCACAACGAGAGCAGATGCTCCGGCCTGAACTGCTTTATCTGCATAATCATGTCCATCGACCGTATGTCCCGGAAGACAGATAAACAGATCACCCGGTTTGACTTGCCGGGAATCTGTCTGAAGGTTGTGACATTCTGTATGGGGGTCGCCCACGAGACGGGCGGTAATCAACTTGGATTCAAACTGTTTTAAAAGCACATGAATAACCTCACTTTTCCAAATATACTTCTGTATCCACAGATTCCTATAGTATTAATATCGACCAGATCACCAAATAATGAAACGCGATCCCCTGAATTTTGTTGCGGTGTGAGACTGAATCTCCGTTTAAGCCTTTATAAGAGCGTCACTAAACGATCCATTCGAGAACTTTATTCGTGCTTCGAATGATCATGCCCATCCTCTTTCAGGACGTTGCCCATATAGATACGTATCGTTGAGCCTTGCTCTACTCTTGCTCCTGGTTTAGGTGCCTGATTAATTACGTATTTGCCACTGCCCGACTTCGCCAGCATAAAGTTCATGTTGAGATCCTCGTACAAATCTTCCACCGTAGCCCCAGTAAGATCAGGAACCGTCACAATTTTGGTTTCACCATATTTGTACTCTTTAGCGAGTTGGTCCTTACGTACAGGCACATTCATATAATGGAGCGAATCTTCCAAAATATTTTGTACGATGGGGGCTGCAACGACACCGCCAAACTGAATACCTTTCGGATTGTCTACAGCGGTGTATACTACGATCTGCGGATCATCAGCCGGAGCAAACCCGATAAACGAAACGATGTGCTCACTCGACGAGTAACGCCCGTTAATAACCTTCTGGGCTGTACCTGTTTTGCCTCCAACCCGGTATCCATCGATAAATGCTGGACGACCCGTACCTTTGGCAACAACACTTTCGAGCGCTTCTCGTACTTGTTTGGACGTATCCTCCGAGATGACCTCGCGAACGAGTTCAGGCTTTACTTCCTCAAGCACCTCTCCGGTTTCTGGATGTACCCAGGCTTTCGTAACGAAAGGTTTATAGAGCTTGCCACCGTTGATGGCAGCCGATACCGCTGCTACTTGCTGAATGGGGGTTACGGATACCCCCTGCCCAAAGGCGGTCGTTGCAAGTTCAACTGGCCCTACATTTGCTAATTTGAAAAGAATACCACTCGCTTCTCCGCTAAGATCAATTCCAGTTTTGGAACCAAAACCGAAATTTTTAATGTAGGAGAACAACGATTCTTTACCAAGCTTTTGTCCCAAAGCAACAAATCCAGGGTTGCAGGAGTTCTCCACCACTTGAAGGAAAGTCTGGCTTCCATGTCCACCTTTTTTCCAACAGCGCAAGCGTGCTCCGCCAACTTCTACAAATCCGGGATCAAAAAATTGATCATGCTGCAGGTTTACCTTTTTTTCTTGCAGCGCAGCAGCCAGTGTAATAATTTTGAAAGTTGAACCCGGTTCATACGTCATCCAGATGGGCAAGTTCCGGTTATAAATTTCGGAAGGATATTGCTGATAATCTGCCGGCTCGTAGCCTGGTCTGCTAGACATCCCTAAAATTTCTCCTGTTTTGGGATTCATTGCAATAGCCAAAGCGGAATTGGCCTGAAACTTAACCATGGCCTGATCCAATTCCCGTTCCATAATCGACTGAATGGATTTATCAATGGTCAGCTTGAGGTTAAGCCCGTCCTTCGGTTCCACATACTTCTCAGATGAGCCCGGCATGAGCCTTCCGGCCGCATCGGACAAGTAGGATACACTCCCATTTAAACCATTCAGCTTGTCATCATATCTTTTTTCAACGCCAGTCAGTCCCTGATTATCAATCCCTGTAAATCCGAGAATATGAGCAGCCAGATCATCATACGGATAGAAACGTTTGTTATCCTCGGCAACAACGATACCCGGAAGCTTCAAATCACGGATGCGCTGAGCTTTCTCCATCGTAATTTTGCGGCCACCGGGTTGTAGTCGTACAATCAATTCTCGTTTCTTGATGGTTGCCAGCACTTTCTCTTCTGTCATACCCAGTAGCGGTGCCAGCAATCTGGCTGTTGTCTCCGCTTCCTTAACTTGAGCCGGTATCGCCATGATCGTTGGGGTTGTCACATTGTAGGCTAGAGAAGTTCCGTTTCGATCCAGAATCTCTCCCCTTTTAGCCGTGTATGGAATGTTACGACGCCAAGATTCCTCCGCTTTGGCCGATAACTCCGGCCCTTTCCCTAACTGTACATAAGCAAGCCTGATGACCAAGGCCGAAAATAACATAACCAGAATCAACAAACTCCACAGCAACCTGCGTCGCAGATTAACACTTGTTCCCTTCACGAAAAGATCCCCCCACTCGTCCCAAAATCATGAACTGTCTCATTCATGAATATTCAGGACAACCGGGGGTTAGAACAAGCTGTCTATGCAGTCTATGGCAGGGAAGCCCCTTCAGTAGCTGGTTTACCAGATGTTTCGTCTTGACCCTTTTGCTTGTCAGACTGACTCTGATTCGAGGCGCTTCCTGGCGGGTCAGCCCCCTCCGTTTTACCCTCATCAGCTGTTTTCGTATTTTTGTCTTGGTTTTTCGCATTCGGATCAGAAGAATCCGGTGCTTCATCAGCAATACCGGTTACCGCTGCCTTTGCTGTCTGTAAGGTTAGCTGCACCGTTCGTTGCTCACCTGACACCTGCTCCTTCTGTTTCACGACATAGCCTTCACCCTTGACTGTTACGCCTACTTTCATCAGTGAAAGAACCTCCAATGCATCACGAAGAGATTCACCTGTCAGATCTGGAATCTTCATTTTACTGCTTTCTTCCGTCAGTAAGTAGACTCGTTGGCCTGGATTCATCGAAGCACCCGCTTGTGGATACTGGCGAATCACGTTCTCACCCTGACCAAGCGTGACGTAAGCAATTCCGGAGCTGAGAAGCTGGCTTCTGGCCTGTTTGGCCGTTTTACCACTTAAGTCTGGAGCCTTAGCCTGTACGACAGCTAAATCCTTTGATTTTTTGTCTGTTGATTTGGCTGTATCTTTCGGTATGCCCATATATTGCAACGTCTGGCTTACAACCTTTTTGAACACTGGAGCCGCTGCAGTTCCTCCGCCAATGTTTGTACCGTCTGGCTGGTCAATCACAATCAACATCGCAATCTTCGGATTGTTGACCGGTGCAAATCCGATAAACGAAACAACATCTTTGTTTTTACTGTATTGACCGTTAATAACTTTTCTCGCCGTTCCTGTTTTGCCCGCAACGCGATATCCCTCGATATAGGCATTACGTCCTGTGCCTATTGTCTGATCTGCTACGACCTGCTCAAGATAACCGCCAACAAGCTTGGCCGATTCTTGCGAGATGACCTGTCGAATCACTTTCGGCTTGATCACTTCCGTTGTGCCATCATTCGGGTTAATAATCTCCTTCACGAGATGAGGCTGGAGTAACTTACCGCCGTTTGCAATCGCCGAGATGGCAGATAACTGCTGGATCGGTGTTACTTGTACGAGACCATGACCATATGCTGCGGTAGCAATCTCTGATTTGTATACAAGAGGTTTGATTGGCGAAGCCGCTTCACTTGGCAGGTCAATGCCCGTCTTTTTACCAAAACCGAACTGATCGATATAGTGACGCAGCCGCTCTCCCCCAAGCATGCTGTACCCAAGATTGACAAAGGCAATGTTACTGGAACGCTTCACGCCTTCAAGATAAGAGATTCGTCCATATGAATGACCGTTATCACCGATGGTATAACCACCGATACGCGTTGGCTTGGATTCAAATGTAGCATTCGGATCAAACAATTTTTCCTCCACGGCTCCTGCAAGCGTAACAATTTTGAATGTGGAACCTGGTTCGTAGATCGACTGCGTTGCATGGTTGATGAAGTTTTTCTGATCCGGCGTGCTCGCATACGTATTCGGATTAAACGTTGGCCAGTTTGCCATCCCCAGAATCTCCATCGTGTTTGGATCGGCTGCAATGACGGTCATACTCATCGGGTTATATTTCGCAATCGTTTCTTTCATTGCACTCTCAATGTACAGCTGGATGGTATCATCAATCGTCAGCTTCAGATTTTTACCATTCTTTGGAGGCAAGTAGTTATCCTGTGAATTGGGTAGTTTAGTTCCTTTAGCGTCCTTCTGATAGTTGAGAAAACCATCTGTGCCTGTCAGCACGTCGTCATACGAGACTTCGAGCCCATTGACAGCTTTGCCGTCACGACTCATATAACCCAGCACATGAGAGGCAAGCGACTCTTCCGGATAAAAACGTTTGGATTCCTGCGTCATGACAATTGCATTTTTTGCCTTATGTTCATCCTGAAGCTCTTCGCGCAGCTCGTTTACTTTTCCGGCAAGTTCAGGACTAATTTTGTACCCTTCACTGCGTACTTCACGTTGTTGAAAAAAATCTCCATCACTTTTTTTCGCTGTAACCAGAGCACGCATCTCACTCTCATTTTTCTTGAGCAGTGCGGACAATTTTGTCGTTACCTCGTCCTCAATCCCCAACTGATTGATCAGGAGCGGATTAACCGAAACGGTATACGCTGGCGAATCCGTAGCAAGCACATTCCCATTTCGATCTGTAATCGTTCCACGAGCAGCCTTGATCGTCTGTTCCCTTTCGATTAGACCCGCCGCACGCTCCTGCCATTTGTCACCATTAACGACCTGAATGAAAAATATACGGGTTACGAGTACAAGAAAAAAGAGGGTAATGAATCCCCCTATTAACAACGTGCGCATTTTTATTCTTTTTACCATCGAAACACCTCTTTACTTGCTACTGGTTGCCTTCGAGGATGATTCAGTACCTGTTGATGTATTCGTTGTTGAGCGTGGTACAAAAATAACATCCTTATCGGAAGCTTCTACGTAACCCAGCCTTTTTGCATTCTCGACAACCTGGTTATTCAATGTTTCTCTCTCCACCCGTAAATCGGCAATGGTCTTCTCAGCCTCTTTAATTTTTACAATGGTCGACTGAGCCTGCTTGTTTAGTTCATAAATATGAGCGTAACGAGACATCAGAGCACCACCTACAATAATGACGGCTAAGAGTGTGATCAGGTATAAAAATTTTTCACGGGCTGGCAGACCTGTGCGACGTGTCACGACTTTGGTTGTTTCCTTGTACCTCTGCTGCGTTACACGTTCCTGGGCTTTTTCTTTGACCGCTAGATTGCCGCGTGTATATGCCATTAGAAGGCTCCTCTCCACTTTTATTCTACAATTTCTCAGCTACACGCAACTTGGCTGATCGTGCACGAGAGTTCTCGGTCAGTTCCGCTTCTGTTGGAATCAGCGGTTTTCGGTTGACGAGACGTAACGTTCCTTTACCATTGCATACACATAACGGAAAGTCAGGTGGACATGTACATTTTTCAAGATAGCTGCTGAAGATCTGTTTACATATCCGGTCCTCAAGGGAATGGAAGGTGATAACAGATACGCGCCCCCCTGGCGCTAAACAACGAACAGCCTGATGCAGTCCTTCTTCAAAAGCCCCAAGTTCATCATTCACAGCAATACGCAGCGCCTGAAAACTTCGCTTCGCAGGATGTCCACCTGTACGGCGGGCTGCTGCAGGAATACCTTCTTTGATCAATTCCACAAGTTCACCTGTCGTTGCGATTTCAGACTGACTACGTCGATTCACAATAACACGAGCAATCCGTTTGGAAAACTTCTCTTCACCATAGCGATACAGAATTCGCGCAATCTCTGCTTCTGGCCATTCATTCACAATCTCCTTGGCTGTCAAAAGTGCATCCTGGTCCATTCGCATATCAAGCGGTGCATCGTGATTGTAACTGAATCCACGTTCTCCTTCATCAAACTGTGGTGATGACACACCAAGGTCATACAGAATTCCGTCAACCTGTGGTACACCATCCTTCATAGGAACATCAAGATCTTTGAGAACCTGCTCCAAATCTCTAAAATTGGTTTTCACCAATGTAACCTGGTTTTCATAAGCAGCGAGTTTCTCGCGTGCATTGTCCAAAGCCCAATCATCCTGATCAAGTGCGATCAGACGTCCCCCCGGACCTAGCTTGGATGCAATCACGGAACTGTGTCCCGCCCCTCCTAAAGTGCAGTCCACGTATATACCGTCCTGCTTGATGTTTAATCCCTCGGTTGCCTCTTCTTTGAGTACGGTGATGTGGTGAAACAACCTGCACCCCTCCTTACTTTATAAGTCAAAATTAAAATCGACCAGCTTTTCGGCAATGTCGTTGAATGCTTCTTCGGATTGATTGAAATAACTTTCCCATATGCCTTTGCTCCAAATCTCCACCCGGGTCGACACGCCAAGAACAACGCAATCCTTGTCCAATTTGGCATACTCTCTCAGGTTACCCGGCAGATTTACCCTGCCCTGTTTATCCAGTTCACATTCAGTTGCACCTGAGAAAAAAAACCGGGTAAACGCACGTGCGTCGGATTTCATCAGCGGCAGTGCTTTGAGTTTCTGTTCCATGACCCCCCACTCCTCCATGGGGTACACGAAAAGACACTGGTCCAAACCTCGTGTGACAACGAAAGTGGATCCAAGAGATTCGCGGAATTTAGCCGGAATAATGACCCGGCCTTTATCATCAATGCTATGTTGAAACTCGCCCATAAACATTGCCGCACTCACTCCTCACCCTTTTCCCCCACTTTGCCCCACTTTCCACCACCTAAGCATAATAGATTCGGTTAAAAAAATCAAAACCCTTCTTGACTTTTCTATTTTTTTATTTAATTTCACCGAAAAAAACGCCTTCGATCCTGTCATTCAGGACCAAAGACGTTTCCCGGTTACGGGCGATCGTATGTGCACCCGTACATGAGCCATATCTTCAATACACCATTCTACTACTTTTGAAGCAGTTTAGCTGTTTGTAATTATTGGATAACCTTTAAAATTTCCAACTATCCAAGTATTTTTCTTGCTCAGCGGATAAAGAATCAATGGCAATATTCAGGCTTTCCAGCTTATAACTCGCCACTTGCTGATCAATATCATAGGGAACATTAACTACGTTTTTACCAAGAGATTCATAGTTTTCACTCACATAACGCAAACCTAGTGCTTGCAGTGCAAACGTAGTATCCATGATCTCGGCCGGATGTCCGTCAGCCGCTCCCAGATTTACCAAGCGACCCTCGGCGAGAAGATACATTTTACGCCCATCTTTGAAACGGTACTCCTCAATGTTGCGGCGAACAGTACGAATGGATTCGGAACGTTTGGCAAGCTCCGGTTTGTTAACCTCAACGTCGAAGTGACCTGCGTTGCTCAAAATAGCTCCGTCTTTCATAACATCGTAATGTTCACCCGTAATAACATCCTTGTTCCCTGTTACCGCAATAAAGAAATCACCCAACTTTGCTGCTTCCAGCATCGTCATAACCCGGAAACCATCCATATGTGCTTCCACAGCTTTGATCGGGTCAATTTCAGTTACAATGACATTGGCACCCAAACCTTTTGCACGCATGGCCACTCCTTTACCACACCAGCCATACCCAGCTACAACAACATTTTTACCTGCGACCACCAGATTCGTTGTCCGAATGATACCGTCAAATGCAGACTGCCCCGTACCATAACGGTTATCAAACAGATACTTGCAATATGCGTCATTTACCGCAACCATCGGGAATTTCAGTTGTCCTTCTTTCGCCAATGCTTTCAAACGGATAATACCTGTTGTCGTTTCTTCTGCGCCCCCGCGAATCGTTGCTGCAAGATCAGGACGCTCAGAAGCAATGATCGTTGCGAAATCCCCACCATCATCAATAATGAGATCAGGCTTCGCTTCAAGAGCACGGAGTTGCAGTGCTTTGAACTCGGCTGGCTCAGGATTATATTTCGCATAAACAGTCACACCGTCTTCTACCAAAGCCGCACAAACATCATCTTGAGTAGACAGTGGGTTGCTGTGCGTGATCGTCACTTCAGCACCACCAGCCTGAATGACTTTTGCCAGATATGCAGTTTTAGCTTCCAGGTGAAGGCAAATCGATACCTTCAGACCTTTAAAAGGCAAATCCTGCTCAAATTGACGACGAATCCGGTTTAACACTGGCATATGCGCCTCGACCCAATCAATTTTCAAATGGCCCTCAGCAGCAAGCCCCATATCTTTGACGATGCTGTTTTGTAATGCAGATGTGGTCACTTTATCTCCTCCTCAAATGTGTTTCTTCTATTATAAAGATCAATATAATCTAAATAGATACTTACAGGGATATAACCTTGTGTTCTCCCCGGAAGTCAGTAGATGCTTGAATCAGTTCCTCGATCCAGTCGGTTCCATAACGATTCAGGTAAAAGAGTGCATTATGTACTCGTTCCTGGGGTTTGCCCATTGGGAACAGAGCATTTTGAATACCGTTCCAATGCCTCAAACTCACTTGATGTTTATCTTCAATAGCCTTGCGAGTCTGACGTTCCAAATACTGAATCTGTTCGTTCATTTTGGCTAAATTCGCTTCACCGATCCGGTTCAATCCTGGATGCACTTCTGCAACCTGATCCAGCAGCGGACGATAAAGCGCCATAAATTGCTCACGGATCTGTGTGAACTGCTCGTCAACCTGGAATGTTTCCTGCTGAGCCAGCCACTGTGCTTTCTTTTCTTCCAATTGGTTCTGTACATCCTGGAAAGAAAGTCCGTATTGTTTCATATATTTGCACTGCACATCCTCCATAATTGTGAAGGAAAGGCGTGGAAGTAATATCGGCATTTGTAGCCCAAAAGTACGGAACGCTTCGCGAGTCAGTCCCCAATATGCAATTTCTCCATGCCCTAAAATAACTGCCGCCACAGGCAGCAATGAATCTTGCATTAAAGGTCGGGTGAGCACATTGTTACTGAAACGCTCAGGATGATCTGCTAATTCTTGTAACAAACGTTCCTCCGTAAAAGACACCAGCCCTTTTCGATCTTGATACAGGTTATCTTTCAGCGTTAATAACAAGCGGGTGCCTTCATGAATATAAAAGAGATTGGCCCCATCTTCAGCTACTTCTGCTGGCATAGCATAACCAGCTTGTTCTACAAGCGATGCTCCTTGTAAATAGGCTTCACGCAACGAATCATTCTTCCGAATTAAACGCTCGAATATGGGCTTCTCTAACTTACGCAATTCAGGATCAGCAGCATCCATGAGTACCAGTCCAGTGCCTGCAAACAAAGCTGATATCATTCGCGCAAACGCATCACTTAGATTCGTAGTGGACTGATGGATTTCTGTAACCAGCTTTATTAACTCCGGCTTATGAATGGTATCAGGCAACAATTGTTCTACCTGCTGCAGTACCGTCCTCCACTGTTCCCACTTCACTTCCACACGACTTACCGAATCTCTGCCTTTAAAATGTCCTTGCAGTTTGACTTTGTGAATCTGTCCTTGCGTATCAGGTAAATGCGTATGATTTACCTCATCCCAGTCATGGTCTTCGCCCGCAATCCAGAACACAGGAATAACTGGACGTTTCAATTGCTGTTCTGCTTCACGCGCAGCTGCGACCACACTAGCCGCCTTGTATATCACAAACAATGGTCCAGTGAACAAGCCGCTCTGTTGTCCCCCAGTAACGACGAGTGCATTCTCTTCAACAAGGCGGGTAATTGAAGCATGAACCTTGTCATGATCATTTACTCGCTTATTATATAAACGTAAATACGCCGCCAGTTCACGACGGTCAACACGTGTATGCTCCGATTGTTTCAGCCATTCAGCACGCGCGTGGAGGCCATCTTCCCAGCGAATGTTATATTCGTAAAGGCTTCGCGCAGCATCTGTCATACAGATATAATCCTCTGCAAGCTTTGATCCGCTGCGGAGCGCCTCGGTGATCCCTTTCATGAGGTCTGCCTCCTATTCTGCTTCTAAAGAGCCTTCCTTGATTGTACCGAATTCAGTAGCTCTTCGTCAAAGCAAAGTCATAAATAATATAAAAAAAACCGCCGATTTAAATCGGCGGTTATGATGTATATAATAGCATATTCGTTTTCGAAACTATTATACGTAAGGTTCTGACACCCAGTGCCCTTTGGAAACCTCAATCAATTGAGCATTTTCCAAATTATACGGATCATTTTTAGGACCGCCCGATGCATTTTGAATTGGGCCAGATTGTTCTTCCGGCAACAAAATGCGGCGTTTATTCGCTTCTACTTCCGGATCTGGAACAGGGATCGCAGAAAGCAATGTTTTGGTGTATGGATGAATTGGATTCGCGTACAGCTCTTCACTCTCAGCCAATTCTACCACTTTACCCATATACATAACAGCAACACGGTCACTGATATGTTTCACCATGGACAAGTCATGGGCGATAAAGAGGTACGTCAATCCAAGGCGTTGCTGCAATTCCTCAAGCAATTTAACAACCTGAGCCTGAATGGATACATCCAGTGCAGAAAGCGGCTCATCACAGATGATAAATTTAGGGTCAACAGCAAGTGCACGCGCAATCCCGATCCGCTGTCTTTGTCCACCGGAAAATTCATGCGGATAACGCAAAGCATGACTTGGGTTAAGACCTACGAGGTCTAATAGCTCCTCTACCCGTCTCTTGCGCTCTTTAGAACTTGTTGCCAGCCCGTGAATATCCAAAGACTCTCCGATAATATCCATAACGTTAAAACGCGGATTCAGTGAGGCATATGGATCTTGGAAAATCATCTGCATGTCTTTACGCATTTCTTTCATCTTGCGCGGAGACAATTTGTAAATGTCTGTACCATTGAAGTTAACACTTCCGCCCGTTGGTTCATAAAGGCGCAGAATAGTGCGTCCAGTCGTCGATTTCCCGCAACCTGACTCACCTACAACACCAAGTGTTTCTCCTTCAAAGATGTCGAAGCTCACATCGTTTACAGCTTTAAGGATATTACCTTTGCCAAGGTTAAAGTATTGTTTCAGGTTTTTCACTTGAACCAAAGGCTTGTTACTTCCTTTGACAATACCTGCCGGAGTTGGCTTTTCTTTTTTCGGCTCGTCCAGACGCGGGAGAGCATTCAACAATTTAATCGTGTAAGGATGCTGTGGGTTACTGAAGATTTCAGCCGTTGTCCCTGTTTCTACAACTTCGCCTTCCTTCATAACAACTACACGGTCACACATGCCCGCTACAACACCAAGATCATGAGTAATCAGCATAATGGATGTTCCAAGCTTTTTCTGCATGTCTTTCATGACATCCAGAATTTGAGCCTGAATGGTAACGTCGAGTGCTGTTGTCGGCTCATCCGCAATCAGCAAAGACGGACGACAAGCAAGTGCAATTGCAATCATCGCACGCTGACGCATACCACCAGAGAATTGGTGCGGATAATGATTCATGCGAATCGCTGCATTTTTGATTCCTACAAGTTCAAGCATCTCAAGAGCAGCTTTGTTCGCTGCCTGCTTGGACATATTTTGGTGTTTACGCAATACTTCCGTAATCTGTTTACCAATTTTAATTGTAGGATTCAAGGAAGTCATTGGATCCTGGAAGATCATACCGATATCTTTACCACGAATAGATTCCATTTGTTTATCTGTCTTATTTAGCAAATCCTGCCCGTGAAACGTAATTTCTCCGCTCTTAACCTTCGAAGGCGGGGAAGGGATCAATTTCATGATCGTCTGGGCGGTAACACTCTTACCACTACCGGATTCACCTACGATCCCTAGCGTTTCTCCTCTGCCAATTTCGAAACTCACATTTTTAACGGCATCAAATTCACCCGAGCGCGTCGAAAACGATACACTTAAGTCTTTGACTGTTAAAATCGGCTCCATAATCCCACCTCCTCTTTCTATTTACGTAATTTCGGATCAAGTGCGTCGCGCAGCCCATCACCGAGCAAATTAAATGCAAGCATTGTAACAACCATCAAACCAGCCGGGAACCACATCCGCCATGGATACAGCGTCCAGCCCGTAAGTGCATCGTTAATCATGGATCCAAGGGAAGATCTTGGTGCAGATACACCCAGACCGAGGAAACTCAGGAATGCCTCAGCAAAAATCGCATTTGGAATGGACAATGTCAATGTAACGATAATCGGCCCAACTGCATTTGGCAACAAGTGGCGGAACAATTGACGTCCAGTACTTGCCCCCATCGATCTTGCAGCAAGGATAAAGTCTCTATTTTTCAGTTGCATAATCTCACCACGTACAATCCAGGACATACTAATCCAGCCTGTAATAGTGAGCGCAATAATAATCGTTGTAAGACTTGGCTCCAAAACAACCAGCAACAGGATAACAACCAGCATGTAAGGCAATGAGTACAAAATCTCGGAGAACTTATTCATAATCCCATCAACTCGTCCACCGTAGAAACCCATGATCGCACCATAGATGACCCCGATCACAAGGTCAATCAACGCCGCAGCCAGACCTACTGTCAAGGAGACACGCGCGCCTACCCATGTTCTTACCCATACATCGCGGCCCAGATCATCTGTACCAAACCAGTGATCCGCACTTGGAGCAGCGTTCGAATTAAGCAAATCATTGGAATAATAATTGTACTTCGTAAACAAAGAAGTTGGTCCAATTATAGCAAACAGTACAACAAGCACCAGCACACCCAGGCTAATCATTGCCGCTTTATTGGTTGCCAGTCTGTACATTGCGTCTCTAAAAAGGGAAATACTCTCTTGCGGCTTTACCGCTGCCTGACTGTTCAGGTCAGTGTTCGCCGTTCCATTATTGTTATTATTCATGCCAGACAACGTTATGCCCCCTTCCGGCTTTCCAGCTTAATTCTAGGATCAACCAATACGTAAGCGATATCTGTAAGGAAACGCGCTAACATTAGGAGAATACCATAGAAAATAGTAATTCCCATGATCATAGTGTAATCCCGGTTCGTAATACTTTCGACAAATACTTTGCCAATTCCACCAATGTTAAAGATCTGCTCAATGACAACAGAACCTGTAATAATGTTAGCGGTCATTGGTCCTACATACGTAACAACAGGCAAAATACCGTTCCGTACAACGTGCTTAAACATGATGGCAGGCCATTTCAAACCTTTGGCTTTCGCCGTTTTGATATAGTCTGCATGTAAAACTTCCAGCATGCTTGAACGCGTTAGACGTGCGATAAAAGCAATCGGTGATGCGGACAGAGCAGCAACAGGCAGAACATAGTCAAGCGGCCCATCAAAGCCCATAACGTTAAACCAGCCTAGTTTAAACGCAAACACATACTGTAATAAGGATGCGAGCAAGAAACTCGGTACAGCGATCCCTATGACAGCAAGCACCATAGTTACATCATCAATCAGTTTACGGTGATATACTGCTGCAAGCAGACCAAGCAATACCCCTACAATGATAGAGATGATGATTGCAAAGATACCTAGCTTCAACGAAGCTGTAAATGTTTCACCAATCATGTCAGAGACATCCCGGTTTAGATACTTCATTGAAACTCCGAAGTCTCCTTTAACAATCCCACCCATGTACTTCAGGTATTGTTCATACATCGGTTTGTTCAGACCGTACTTTTCTTCGAGGAGAACCCGAATTTCAGGTGAGACTTTTTTCTCCGATGTAAAAGGGTCACCAGGAATGGCCTTCATCAGGAAGAAAGTCATCGATGCGAGTATGAAAAGCGATAGCAGCATAAATAGCAGTTTTTTCAAAACGTACTTAACCAACCCTTGCACACCTCCACAAACAATATTTTGTATACAAATCGATTGTAGAATCAGACCACAATAAAGTCCAATCCATTTATCGGAAATTTCAAGAATTATAAGGAAAATCAGTGCACATACAAAAAAATCGGGATATATATGGAATTCCACATATATATCCCGAAGCAATCATATTAGACTTCAGAACAACTTACTTCTCTTCCAGATATGCACGAGTGAAGTCAATCGCTCCACTGAAATCAAGTTGTACACCTTTCAGGTAAGGCTTAGTCAAAGATACGTTAGTGTAGTAGTAGATAGGCATTACAGCCATTTCATCTTGAACCAAAATTTTCTCAGCATCAGCAAAAGCAGTCATACGTGCTGCTGCATCAGCTGTTTTCACAGTGTCTTTTACATCTTTATCATACTGCTCGTTGCTGAATTTAGAGTCGTTGTTTGTGTTGCCAGTAGTCCACATTTCCAAGAAGTTGTACGGATCATTATAGTCAGCAGACCAGCCCGCACGAGCGATTTGGAAGTTTTGATTTTGGCGGTTCTCAAGGAATACGCCCCACTCTTGGTTTTCAGTTTTCACATCAACACCAAGGTTCTTTTTCCACATATCAGCAATAGCCAAAGCAATTTTAGCGTGATTGTCACTTGTGTTGTAGATCAAAGTGACTGTTGGCAATGTAGTATAGCCTTCTTCTTTCATACCTTCAGCAAGCAACGCTTTAGCTTCATCCACATTTTCAGTGAAGTAGTCGTCTTTGTGCTCGTCGCGGAATTCGCCGTTTTCACCACGGATACCTGGAGGAACGAATCCGAATGCTGGAATTTGTCCACCTTGTGTTACTTTATCAACAATCAGTTGACGTTGAATAGCCATTGCAAATGCTTTACGGATTTTAACATTGTTGAATGGTGCTTCATTTACGTTGAACTGATAGTAGTACGTACTTGCGATACCCGTAGCTTTGAACTCGTTTGGCAATTCAGCCTTCAAAGAAGGAATTTGGTCCGTAGGAACCTCACCGTTAGGTGCACCAGTATAGTCCAGTTGTCCTGATTTGTAAGCTTGCAGTTCGGAAGCACTACTGCTTGTCAGAGACATATCGATTTGAGTCAATTTGATATCAGAAGCTGCATGGTAGCCTTCGTTTTTCTTCACTACAATTTTTTGACCTTTAGAATATTGATCCATTACAAACGGACCGTTAACGATCATGTTTTTATAGTCTGTGAAGAATTTGTCATTCGTATCAGCAGATTTGTGTACTGGATAGTACGTGTAGAATGCTGTCAGACCCAAGAAGTAAGGCGTTGGGTTTTCCAATGTAACTTCAAGTGTGTGCTCATCATTAGCTTTCACACCCACTTGGGAGAAATCAGTGATTTTAGTACCTTTGTAGTCTTTATCTTTGCTCATGTTGAAACCTTCAGCACCCTTGATGTAGTACAATTGGTATGCATAAGGAGAAGCTGTTTCCGGTTTCAAAGCACGTTCCCAAGAACGAACGAAATCTTCAGCAGTAATAGGATCTCCATTGCTCCATTTTGCATCTGGGTTCAGGTTGAACACATATTTCAAACCATCTTCAGAAACTGTCCAGTCTTTAGCAACACCAGCGGCTTCTTTGCCGTTTTCGTCAATGCGTACCAGACCTTCGTACAAAAATTTCAAAACCGTGTTCGTTTGGCTGTCTTTTGCTTGAGCCGGGTCAAACGTAGGAGGTTCAGCCGTTAAGTTAATTTTCAAAACTTGATCTTTGGCAAGACCTTTTTCTCCGCTTGCAGAATTGTTATCTGTTGTGGTACCTGTGCCTTCATTTTTCGATCCGCACGCTGCAAGTACGGTACCGAACGCCAAGATCAGCGTCAAAAGGACTAATAGACTTTTCCTTTTCATCTAACTTTTCCCCCTAAATTGATGTGGTTTATGTTTATAGATTATACAACCACCGGTCAAAAAAATCTACATTACTTTTTCAGAAAGTAATGTTTTTTTCAGTTTTCGACAAAATCGACACATCTTTTCGAGATTTCGCGTTATGTAACCTCACATTTGATTCATAATGTATCTAAATAATCCAAATAAAGTAAACAAAATATAACCAAAACTCATCATTACAAACGACATGCGCCATACGGCCCGGAACATTCTTCCCCCATCAACCTTTCCTTTTAGTCGATTTTGCGCACCCCCGATAAAACCAAGCGCTATTAGTATGAGTATTAATGTCAGATAAAAACCAAAATTCGAATCAAATGTTAAGTTGAATAACGCAGACACGGAGAAAATAAGGAAAAATGTAGTGACATCCATAGCTGCTCGCAGTGCAGTCGACTTATCTTTCTTCCATACCATCATGCCCCAATACATGAGTAAAAAAGGAAAAAAGGGCAATATACTCAATACGATGAAAAATCCCATTAACTCACCCCTTCTGATTGCATACCTTGGATCAAATGAAAAAGCATTTCATGTGTAGGTACCTTCAGATTGAACTCCTTTGCCATTCTTATGATTGATCCGTTAATTGATTCAACCTCTGTTATGCGTTTATGTAGTACATCTGCCAGCATGGAGGACGTATTCGAAGCAGTGTCGCGGCATACCCCCTGAATCTGATCCCACAAATCTCCTTCCAATTGCACGTTCATAGCTCCATACACGGTCATTGCCTCATCATACAACTGGCGCATAATGCTAACTCGTTCCTTCATGTGAAGCAATTCACCATTGGGGATTCTCCATATTGCCGTAAGCGGGTTGATCACCGCATTAATGAGCAGTTTTCTGTATATCAGCTTATCGATTTCATTCGACACTGTACAGTCAAATCCTGCCTGTTGCACAACCCTGGCTAAAGTAAATATTTGTTGTTCATCTATTATTCCCACGTTTGTTTTCGTCAAACTCTTGCTCAGGCCCAGAAGTGTTTTTCCATCGCCGGCCCGGTTCACCTCACCTTTGGTACGTTTAGCCCCTTCAGTTGTAATCGCACTACACAGCAATGCATTTGGCAAAGCAGCCTGTAGCTTCTCCAGATGACCAAGACCATTTTGATAACAAGCAATCTTTAATGGCTGCCGTGTCTCTAACGTTAACGTTGCTGTCTGTTCAATAAAATGATCAATATGAGTTTGCTTCACAGTGAGTAGTATCCAGTCTCCAGGCTCCTTGTTCCAATGATTCTCCAGTTGCGATGCCGGGTAAGCCCGAATCTCGTTGGGCCTAATGTGAATTTCTTTCTCCTTCTCAGTAATCGTAATCCCTTCTCGCTTAAGCTCATCGGCCTGTACTGATGTTCTAGTCCAAAAACGTACACTTTCACCTGATGCTTGCAACTTCCCTCCATATAAAAGTCCTAGCGAGCCTGCTCCTACTACATCTATAATCATCTGATCCCCCTGTTCTGGTCATGTTACTGTACCATTTGAATCAATCCGAAAAATCTTCTTCTATAATAGAACAAAATGCACACAACTAAAAACCCGTCATACCAACCGTATAATTACGGAGGTTTGGCGGGTAAATATTACAAGGTTACTTTTACTTTTGAATATAGCTACTCAATCCGTTCCAAGTTTCCGTTGGCATCCATTTTGAACCTTGTCTTGAGTTCTTCTTCTTCTTCAGATAAAAAGGCAAGCCTGCGTGCACGATCCATAATTTGGATCAATGCTTTGTAATCATCGTTCACCACGCGATAATCGGTTTGAACCTCATTAACTTCCTTGGACAACCTGTCGTTCTCACAACGTAATTCATGCAGTTCGTCTTCCTTCTCACGCAATTCCTTTTCAAGCATTTTAAGCTGACGATTACTCTCCTGTGCAGTTCCTTTCCACTGCCTTAGGAAACGGATGACTGCATCCATAGATAAGGATTCATCCGACACACCCTCCGTCTTGAAAACACCTTCCTCAGCGTCTAATGTTGCCAGTGCAGCAACCTGTGGACCAAGCATTGCCGGCTGTTTTCTTAGATAGCTCCGCTTCTGCCTTTGTGCTTTAGCATTGCTAATCGCAGATTCATACTTTTTACGCACACAGCTGTTCCAACGGAACCCACAGGCAGCCGAAGTTCTGCCTATTTTTTCGCCCACTTCTTCAAAAGCGGCTAGCTGCGTACTGCCTTCCCGAATATGACGCAATGTAACCTCCGCCAAAATCAAATCATCCTCTGTGCTCCAAGCATCCTGTCTCACTGCAGTCATGCTATAATACCCTCCTAACACCATCCTGAAATAACCGTCCCCATAACCGGTAACCCGTTATGTGAATTAGGTATAAAAGTTGCTTTACTCAATCTTATGCCTCTCATAGAGTTCATAGAATTGATTTCATACTAAAATGTATTTCCACATTCAGGTCCCCTCATACGTGATTAATATAATTCTGCATACTTTTAATCTAAAGCGTATTAAAAAAAGAATTCGCTTTCATACCCAAATTTGTTTACACGTTTTTCCTTTGTCGGTATAATATTATGTAGACAATCTATGAACGTACATAAGAGAGGAGGATTTACCGTGGCACGCATGTTTCGGGTACTCGGGTTCTTCACGCTTGCGATTGGCCTGATGGCTTTTGCAGGAGATTTAGTCGAAATGGCTTTACTGTTCTTCCTGCAGACTGCGTTTTTTGTTCTTTTGGGATACTTGAAGTTTACAGAACGTACGTACATATTGCTCTTCTGGGGTTATATGATCGTGACGTTCACAGGGTTCAGCTACTGGACTGTATTTCAAATGGGACTGCCGCTCTAATCCGCCAGCAGCATCAAAGCAATCCGGCTCTTGTCGGATTGTTTTTTTGTTTTTAAGATTACATATGAAGATATAATGGTATGTAACCATTAAGGATATTTTTCGTACGGATTTCATATATTGTTTGGAAGAGTACTCATCTGCAGGATTTTACAAGGATTAAAGAAAGGAGAATGATTGTGAAGCATCGATATGGCCTAATCGCCATCTTGTACATTATCATATTGTTCGTGCAGTCCGCCTCATCATACGTTTATGGAGAAACTTCACCCGAAGAGACGCAAGCCATTCTGCAAAAGACATTATCTATTGTAGAGATTGATCATGAAATTAAACGTATAACTGAACAGCAGACACAATTAGCCAAGCAACATGAGACACTAACTGCCCAACTGCTGCAACAGAAAAAGGAAATACATATCCAGCAAGACCGCGCCGGAGCTGTTGTAAGGTCCTACTACACGGGAGAGCGTGACAGCCTGCTCATGACAGTACTTGGAGCAAGATCATTTAAAGATTTGTTTGTTCTATATGACTACTATCAAATCATCATTGGTAAAGATCAAGCCGTTTTGGACAAGTATCAGACCCGCTACAATCAACTGCAGCATACGTCTGATCAAATCCGCCAAACCTCTATAGAGCTCACCGAGATGAAAACCAATCTCGAGAACCAGCGAACAAGGGTAGCCTCACTGCAAAAAGAAGTGGATAAGCAAATAACCGCCAGCGGTGACGCGGCAGCTATCCAAAAATTAATGAATGAATTAACGTTGTATTGGGAAAACGTCGGCATATACGAGGTAAAACGTTATTTCAAGGCATTGGCGTCAGCCATGCAAAACTTGCCCGATTTTGTGCAAAAGCAAAACGGAGCCATTTCTACTACGGGCACAACGTATACCATCCGCATTGGTCAGGACGAATTAAATGCGTTTTTACGCTCACAAAATGAAATTTTTGAAGATTTTGCGTTCACATTTGATCAGGATAAAATTACAGCTTCGGGTAAGCGTGATCAATTACAATTAAGCATTGAAGGACACTATACGGTCGAGAACGAACCGCAAAATTCCATTCGTTTTCATGTGGATAAGCTGGTGTTCAATCAGCTTGAACTGCCTGATACAACACGCAGCATGTTGGAGAAAGAGTTCGATCTCGGTTTTTATCCGCAAAAAATACTGTCCTTTGTCAAAGCTACGGATGTTTCCACAGATGAAGGGGTTTTGGAAGTGAAATTAGCGATTTCATTTTAGGGGTTAACCGTTTTTCTAATGCTGCTCACATACTGGGCAGCACTGATCTCCCCTTCGAGAACCTGTTGCACTCGTTTTTGAAAACGATCGATCATCGTTTTGTTTTCAATCGATTGCACCGGAGACTCTTTGGCGAACCATGATTGGTTTAAAGCCATATTATACCGACTCTCAACATCCCCAACTTCCTTCTCACTCTCTTGTTTTCTTGCAGGCAAACGTTTGGTTTGTTTATACCACTTTTTCTGCGTTACTGCAGAAGACATGCCTTCAATCCAACGACTCGCTGCATCCGTTTCCACAGCTCCTGCTGTAATAACCAGACTTCTGGATTCTACCGCCCGCAAAGCCTGCAAAGAGACAGGTGAAGAAAATGTCCCCCGACCTTTGGCAGCTTCATCTGCATGTAAAATACGAGATAATGTAGATACAAACATCGGGGTTGGCACCTTATCATCCGAAGCAGCTAATACTGGATCTACAGACATGGTTATAATATGGGGTTGGAGCTCGCCGAGTAAGCTGATCCCCTGTTGAAATTCATTTGTCATAGAGGTACGCTGCATTCTTAGAATCTGGTCGGGACTCATTCCTGGCGGCAAGTAACTCAACCACGCACTCGCTTCGTAAATATCATCTATATTCAACGAAATCAAAGGTGCGCTCTTTGTTTGAGATTCCTTGATTAACTTAGACCATTGCTCCCTATTCTGTGGAAAGCCCTGCAACCCAGCCTCATTCAAATATGAGGGTATTACTCCCATCACATAAGGATCTACATCAAAGGGCATTGCCCATTGATATCCGTTCCACTCTGTTATTCCTCGTAACTCAGCAACTGAATCGCCAAGAGCTTTGGAAAGCGTTGTCGCATTTAAAGGAAGCAAATAACCTTTTTTGGCATAATGTTGAACTTGGTCACTATCCAATAAAATAATATCTCCGTTCTCCCCCAAGGAAAACTCCTGATCGAGCACCTCTATATACTCATCCGGTTCCACATTGCGGAGATTAATCTCAACGTAAATAGAAGCCGCTACTTCTTTAGCCACTTTTTGAAAAGACTCAAACTCGGCTTTGGACATGGATACCATTACATCGAGAGGTGCACTTGTATTTTGATTACGGGATGAAACACCCGTGTATGTATCTTTCTCTTGATTTCGTCCCTGATTATGCTGCGAACCTCTAAAATCAAAGCTAGGTGAAAGGATTGTTAGCGAAAGCAGTAAAACTGCAAATAAAACAACCTGATGTCTACGCTTCATTCACTCTCCCCCTTGAAATAACTTATTTTATATTTTCTCGCAACCATTATTGTAACAAATATGTAGTGCTCTTGTCCTACCCTGCCAAAAAACACTTTTCTTGTATTTTGCATATTAAGAGCATATACAGTTCTGTATAACATTTGATTTTAATTTTTTCAGCAAAAAAAGCCGACTTCAAAAGTCGGCTTGTGCTTTAAATCATTTTCCGGGAAATAAATCCAACTTTGTAACGATCGAGAGCTTGTTACAACAAGTCTGCCGCAAGCTGTGCCAGCTTGGAACGTTCTCCTTTTTCAAGCATAATATGCCCACTGATTCCCTCTTGTTTGAAACGTTCGACAATGTAGGTCAATCCGTTGCTTGCGGAATCCAGGTAAGGGTGGTCAATCTGCTCAGGGTCACCCATCAAAATAATTTTACTACCTTCACCCACCCGGGATACTATTGTTTTCACTTCATGACGAGACAAGTTCTGTGCTTCATCGATAATGATGAATTGACCGGGAATCGATCTTCCGCGGATATAGGTCAGTGCTTCAACTTGAATGCTGCCGAGACCCATCAGTATTTTGTCTATATCTCCAGCCTTTTTTGTATCAAATAAAAATTCAAGATTATCATAGATGGGTTGCATCCAAGGACGAAGCTTTTCTTCCTTCTCTCCTGGCAAATACCCGATATCCTTGCCCATCGGCACGACGGGACGCGCGATCAGCAGTTTTTTGTATTTGTGATCATCCTCTACTTTCAGCAATCCTGCTGCCAAGGCGAGCAGTGTTTTACCTGTACCCGCTTTGCCAGTTATCGTCACAAGCGGAATATCGTCGTTCAACAGAAGCTCCAATGCCATCCGTTGTTGTGCATTTCGGGCGCTAATCCCCCAGACATTATCATTACTGAGGAACAATGGCTCCAGCTTTGTACCTTCGGTATTCACTTTAAGCAAAGCGGATTTGTTCGTACCCATCTCATCCTTCAGAATGACAAATTCATTCGGATAGAGTGAATAAGACAGTTGTAACGGTTTGATCGGCAAGAAACGATATGTGTAAAACTCATCAATGACAGACGGGTGAACTTTCAGCGCTGTATATCCAGGGTACAACTCGCTAAGTCCAGCAGTCCGATCCGATAAGTAATCCTGTGTGATCAGTCCAAGTACGTCCGCCTTGATCCGTACCAGAACGTCTTTACTAACAAGAACAACTTGTCGCTCCACCACTTCTTTTTCATTCTCTTCAATCTGATAATTCAGCGCGACGGCCAAGATTCGATTGTCATTGGACACTTCCCCGAACATTTCCTGAACTCTCACAAAACTGCGGTGATTAAGCTCAACTTTTAGATTGCCTCCATTCGCAAGAGGTACGCCACTGTGCAAGTGACCCAGTTCCCTGAGTCCATCCAGCAGTCTGGACACATTGCGTGCGTTACGGCCGATCTCATCGGCATTTCTTTTTTTGGAGTCAATCTCCTCCAGTACAACCGCGGGAATGATTACCTCATGTTCTTCAAAGGCAAATATGGCATTGGGGTCATGCAGAAGCACGTTGGTATCCAATACAAAAATCTTTTTCATTCAATCCCCTCCAAAGCGGCGTCGTTAAAGGCATGGGCTGGAACGTGTTCTCGGGAATGACGAAGTTGCTCTTACGAGCCTTCCGTTTCCCCTCATTCCCGAGTTCATCTTGATCATGTGATCTTCAGCAGCGGCATGGACAATCATGCTCCCATACATAAATGTATTCGACTAGGGCAAAATAATTGTCAACCATTCTGAAAAACTCCAAGAAAGGATGAACATTTATGAAAATGGGGATATGCACGCTGCTTCTAATCTTTGTTCTTACTGGCTGTAATACTTCTACACGTAACGCTTCACAGGAACCGCATGAGATGCATCCAAGAAGTTACGGAGGAAACATAACCACACAGCAAGAAGATCGAATGAATCCTTCACGCTTAGATCACTTCAACGAAAATACAGGCGAGGTACATGATCTCAATGTTGCGGATGATACAGAAATGGGCCGAATGACAAATAAAAAACGAGTGAGTCACCTCAAAGCACTTGCCAAGCAAGTTGAAGGTGTGCAAGATGCTAACTGCGTTATACTCGGCAACACAGCGGTTGTCGGCATTGATGTCGATGGTGATCTCGAACGGGCACGCGTTGGTACGATTAAATACGCCGTTGCAGAAGCTTTGCGCAAAGACCCGGAAGGTGTGGATTCCATCGTAACCGCCGATGCTGATGTCACGGAGCGTATCAAAGAAATTGGTGAGCATATCCGTAAAGGCCATCCAATTTCCGGTTTTGCTTCAGAACTTGCCGATATGGTTGGGCGCATCATTCCACAGCTTCCGAAAGACGTCAAAGTTCGCCAAAACCCGGATGAACCTGCTCAGGATCAGTACATGCAACAACACACATCGGAAAAAAGACAACAAAAAGCCCAGTGATCTCTCACTAGGCTTTTTTCATTGCCGCAAAGACTTGCTCATCAAGCTTCTCTGCGGCACGTTGGTCGTATATTTTGACAAATTGAGGCACAGAGGACAGTTGAGCACCATAGAACAGGGCATTCCTCACC
This sequence comes from Paenibacillus sp. 4624, assembly GCF_050435065.1. Taxonomy (NCBI): domain Bacteria; kingdom Bacillati; phylum Bacillota; class Bacilli; order Caryophanales; family Paenibacillaceae; genus Paenibacillus; species Paenibacillus sp. 4624. The sequence continues at coordinate 594,825 of NZ_JBNDJR010000001.1, read as the reverse complement.
GCTTCAATCCGAATGTCGAAACAGCACATATTAAAGGGTACGTCTTGCAATGGATCTTGTCGCACGGAAGCACGTCCATTGACTGCATACACCATCTCTTCGCCAAAAACAGTAATCGTAATCAGCGGATTGTGTATCATATTATTTACCAGACGGGAACGATGATCAATCGCCAAACGAAAAGTCGATGCATTTTCAGCATAAATCCAGGAGATTGCTGTAGAAGTCGGACCTCCAGATTCGACATCAACGGTGTTAAGAAGCACAAAAGTCTCGTCTTTAAACTGCTGTAAAAGAGAATCTGTTAACTGTGTGACGGCTTCGGACATTCAACCAGCCCCCTAACCTTCTTTATGCAATTCTCATCTTGGTTGATGTTATTATAGCACACCGCGAACCGAGCTTCCAATCCCCAAAACGTAAGCTATTCTTTGGGGGTTGATGCCGTCACTTTACCTGAAAGTGTATCTTGCAGCGCCTGTTTGGCATTGGCCAATTCTGTCTCATTAATATATACATAAGGACTTCTCCACTCCCCCGTAACCGGAGTAAAGTGTACATTTTCGGTGGAAATATTCCAATAAGTCGCTATAAAGTTTTTCATTTGTTCGGATTCCACATCCGTAGTCATGTTTTTATCTACCGCACTAATCACTTTGCCAATCTTGGTGATTCCGCCAAGCGATTTCATCTGATCCAGCATAGCATTCATTACTTGGCTCTGGCGTTTATTGCGATCAAAATCATTGGACTCGGCCGTCTTTGGCTTACAGTTGGACTTACGATAGCGAACAAAGTCAAGCGCCTCTTTTCCGTCCAAATGCTGGGCTCCTGCCTTCAAATTAATATCCGTATTGTCAGCCGTATCTCGGTAACACATGTTTTTATCAACCGTAACATCAACTCCACCGACGGCGTTTATCGCATCACGGAAAGCCTGAAAATTCAGAACCGTTGTATAGTTGATATCCACACCGAGGTACTTTTCCATCATTTCTTTCATCTGATCCTCTGCCTTTTTGCCAGAGGTCTTTTCTTGTGTTTTGAATCGTGGATAATAAGCATTTAGTTTGTTCGACTTGTAGCCGCCCAGCTGAATACGCGTATCACGAGGTAAGGATACTACCGTTGCAGTCTTCGTATTCGGATTAAGTGCAGCAACCATCACAACATCGGATAAAAACGTACCCGTTTCGGGACGATTATCTGTACCTAACAGCAACATCGTCAGTGGTTTGGTTGTAGCCGACATGCCTGGAGGAACGGGTTTATCAATCCCCGTATTCGCAACTTGGTTGTATAGCCAGTACACATATCCCCCACCGACCAAAATACCGATCACAAGCAGACTGAGAAACACCCTGATGAATCCGCGCATACGCTTCTTCTTCTTCGGCGGCTTTCCCTTATTGCTTTTGTTGCCTGAATTGCTAGGTGAATTCGAAGCTTGTCTTCGTGGAGGCAATCCGTTTGAATTTGAATTCATGTTCTCAACACCTTTATCACATCTGTTTGGTCTACATAAAACACAACCGCTTTCCCAAGGGAAAACGGATGTGTTTATGCATAGACAGCATTATGAGTTTCGAGCGGAAGCTTCCGCTTTTTTCTTTTGACGACCTTCAACGAAATAACGCACGCGCACTAACAGCATCAGACCAACAGCTACCAGCAAACATTGAATGATGGGCAACTTATCGATCTGAAAAATAAGAAGCATGAACGTACCCATCGCCATCAAGATATATAACACAATTTCCTTACCGATTGGCAATTTCTGACGAACCCGAAAGACCTTGTTATACACGTAAGTAATCAGTACAAAGATGACGATATAGGCGATGATCGGGTGTGATGCAAACCATGCTTGCATGTTAAGGCATCTCCTTTCATGATCATGCTGTACAAAATTCAAGCATTGGCGGGACTTTACTGCTGCACAATGAGATTCTTCGTCGCTCGTTCGACCGTTCCGAGATCGGATCGTTCTTTTGATCGCTGTTGTCCCCGAATTTCTATGAACACTCTATCAAGTGTTGAAATTCGGGGACAAGGGCGAGCGCTTCGCTTCTGCAGAATCGATTCCTCTCCCTCCACTACAAGTGGCGAGAGACAGGAATCGTTCCATCGTGCAATAGGGTCCCTTCAAACATTGACTTTTGTATCTCTTAGGGTAGTGGGTGTTACGCGTTATTTTGAGCCATTTTGCGTTGTTTTTCTGCACGCTCACGCTCGGATTTGTTCAAAAGCTTCTTACGAAGACGAATGGATTTCGGCGTGATTTCACAGTACTCATCATCGTTCAAATATTCAAGCGCTTGTTCCAACGAGAAAATAATCGGCGTTTTAATTTTAACCGTATCATCTTTACCGGAAGAACGAACGTTAGTCAGTTGTTTTTCTTTACAGATGTTAACAACGATATCATTGTCACGTGTATGCTCACCAACAATCATACCTTCGTAAATTTCTGTTCCAGGCTCAAGGAAGAGCGTACCACGATCCTCAACACCCATCATTCCGTAGAACGTAGATGTGCCCGTTTCCGTTGAGATCAGTACACCTTGGTGACGTCCACCCACTTGACCGGATACGACTGGAGCATAGCTGTCAAATGCATGGTTCATTACGCCATAACCACGAGTCAATGTGAGGAAGTTCGTGCTATATCCAATCAGACCACGTGCAGGAATCAGGAACTCCAGACGTACTTGACCGCTACCATTGTTGATCATGTTAACCATCTCTGCTTTACGTGCGCCTAGGCTCTCCATAACGGAACCCATGCTTTCTTCAGGGATGTCAATCAACAAGCGCTCAACAGGCTCCATTTTCTTACCGTCAACTTCTTTGATGATAACTTCCGGTTTGGATACTTGAAGCTCATATCCTTCACGACGCATATTTTCAATCAGGATACCGAGGTGAAGTTCACCACGTCCGGAAACGATAAATGCATCTGGGCTCTCTGTTTCTTCAACACGAAGAGATACGTCGGTTTCTAATTCTTTTAACAAACGCTCGCGCAGTTTACGGGAAGTTACCCATTTACCTTCGCGGCCTGCGAATGGACTGTTGTTTACGAGGAATGTCATTTGCAGTGTTGGCTCATCAATTTTCAGAACCGGCAAAGCTTCAGGGTTGTTCGGATCAGCAATCGTTTCACCGATGTTGATATCCTTAATACCTGCGATCGCAACGATGTCACCTGCGCCGGCTTCCTCTGTCTCTACACGTTTCAGACCTTGGAAACCGAACAGTTTCTCGATACGAGCTGTTTTGCTTTTGCCATCACGCATAATAACAGTAACGGATTGGCCTTGACGGATCACACCGCGGTTTACACGACCGATAGCGATACGTCCAAGGTATTCATTGTAGTCCATCAGCGTAACGAGGAATTGCAGTGGCTCTTCAACGTTCTCTGTTGGATGAGGGATATGACTTACGATGGTATCGTAGATCGCCATCATGTTGTCATCTTGTTTGGCAGGATCGTCTTCCATGCTGGATGTTCCGTTCAATGCGGAAGCATATACAACAGGGAATTCGAGTTGTTGATCGTTGGCACCCAGTTCGATGAACAGGTCAAGTACTTCATCAATAACCTCAGCCGGACGAGCCGCTGGACGGTCAATTTTGTTTACAATTACGATTGGAGTCAGGTTGTGCTCCAGCGCTTTACGAAGTACGAACTTCGTTTGTGGCATACAGCCCTCATAAGCATCAACAACGAGCAATACGCCGTCAACCATTTTCATGATACGTTCTACTTCACCACCGAAGTCGGCGTGTCCAGGTGTATCTACAATGTTAATCAGATAATCTTTATACGTTATAGCCGTGTTTTTGGCCAAAATCGTAATACCGCGTTCACGCTCCAAATCGTTGGAGTCCATTGCGCGCTCCTGTACAGTCTCGTGGTCACGGAATGTACCGGATTGCTGGAGCAACTTGTCGACTAGTGTCGTTTTCCCGTGGTCGACGTGGGCAATAATCGCAATATTGCGAATGTGTTCTCTTGAATGCATGGTTTGTATCCATATCCTTTCCAATTTCAATTCTTATCTACTAAACTTCCCGCAAAATCGCAGGTTACTCACAAAATAAGCGTCGGTGATAACCCGACGCATGTCTATATCCCTTATATTATAGTTTATCGTAGGTAAAAATCAAGATATTTCGCTCGAAACTCCATAGGTTAAGACAGGAGATGTTTACCATCCCTTACCTCGCCCTATACGCCCTCGCCCAGCAAGCAACCAGACTCCACCCAAGATGAGCAGAACAGCGAGTACATAAATGATCCCTGTCTGTAGCAGCGTAAACGCCAGCAATACGATGGAAACCGCCCCGATAATTAGGGCAGCAGGATAGACAAATTCGGGTCTTCGCCGCTCAACTGCACCGTATCCAAGCAAGCCGACAGCAATTGCAAGCAACAGGATTGGCCACAAATTTCTCATGAGTCCAGCCCCCCATATATTCGTTATACTGAACAGTACACCATATACTGTGAGAACTCCCGCAGGCACTAACGACCAGGACGGCGTCATCCGGGCATAAAACAACGCATAAAGAGCAATACCTGGCAGTAATAGCAACAGTGGCCAGAAATTTCGACCGATAAACCCAAACACCCCTAATTTGCCGAGCAAAATGACAAGACCAGCAACTACAATAAATAGTCCGATTGCTCTTTCATTCTTCATTATAATCACCTCTGGTTTTTGTTAATTATGTAATTTCTAAACTGTGCTGATTCCCGGCACTGAACACCTTTTGAATTGCAAAAGCGAGCTATAACCTGATGTTAACAGTGTATCTGATGTTTCCACAAAAAACTATACTGATGTCGAAAATGAGTCGTCCTAGCTCAGGTAAAATAAACATAACGCCTCCAACCTTAATCTGTATTCCCCTTAGAGACACCATATATAATATTATAGCAGCTTACGACACAAAGATTACTTTCCCTCCTTAATGCTCTATCCTCTACACCTTTATCGTTCACATGCGAAAAAAACGCAGACTCTTCTTGGCGGAACTCCTCAGGAAGATTTAAAAACAGAAAAGGTATCCCTTATGGGACACCTCTCAAACAAAAATTATTCCAACCCATGTTGACATCTACGCATTCCGTCGAACAAATCTGTGTGCCCCTCCCGCTGCTATAACCAGACAAGCCAGAGCTGCTGGCAACATCGCATGAGCTTGTGCTGCCATTCCACCTAGCCAGTCCCCCAGCTTCGGATCTCTCATTAACATTTCTCCTGCGGTAAACGCCAGTATACCTGAACCCGCAAACACCAAAATCGGAAACCGTTTAAGCAGACCCACAATGATGCCGCTGCCCCACACTACAATAGGAATACTAATTGCAATCCCGATGACGATTAGTGCCAGATCTCCGTCCGCCAAAGCAGCTATCGCTAATACATTATCCAGACTCATCACGAAATCAGCAACCAGAATCGTCTGAATCGCTTTCCATGTTGTAGATGCATTACGGATATGTACTTCATCGTCGTTTTGAAGCAACAGCTTCAGCGCGATCCAGAACAATAGCAAACCGCCTGCCGCCTGAATAAAAGGGATCCCCAGCAACAGTACAGCTGCGAAAGTAAGTACGCAACGTAGAAGTACTGCACCAAGTGCGCCCCACCACACCGCTTTTTTACGTTGAGCCGGAGGTAAATCTTTGCTAGCCATTGCAATGACAACCGCGTTATCTCCACTCAACACCAGATTGATCATTAAAATTTGCGTTAATAACCATAGTGTATCCATCTCCTCATCCCCCCACTCTAACTTGTATGTGAAAGATGTACATGCTATTCTTAGTGTTTGAAGAATATATAAGGAGTGACATATCGCATGGAGCTGTTTAGTCCAACATTCTGGCTGTCCTTGTTGAATGTTGTTTTTATTGATCTGATCCTGGCTGGCGATAATGCCATCGTCATTGGTCTTGCAGCCAGAAATCTCCATTCTTCTGTGCAAAAAAAGGCGATCCTGTTCGGCACTGGCGGTGCACTTCTCATCCGAATTGCAGCTACCGTCGTTGTATTATGGTTGCTCAAAGTGCCTTGGCTCTTGCTTGTAGGAGGCTTGCTTCTGGTCTGGATTGCCTATAAACTGCTGGCTGATCAGGGAGAGGAGCACAATGACATTCAAGCAGATACTTCCCTCTGGGCCGCTGTTCGTACAATCATTATTGCAGATGCAGCCATGGGACTAGACAATGTGATTGCCGTAGCGGGGGCTGCACAGCAACATCTAGTACTTGTTATCCTCGGATTGCTGATTAGTGTCCCGATTATCGTTTGGGGCAGCACCTTATTTATCAAACTGATTAACCACTTTCCCTGGATTATCTATCTTGGCGCCGTTGTACTAGGTTATACTGCTGCCAATATGATTACTGAAGAAAAACGGATTATGCCTTTTTTCACGGAGCATCCGGCACTCCGCTTCCTGTTCATCGTTGTAGTGATTGGAGGCGTTGTCTTTGCGGGTTACCGTAAACGAACCACAAGTAGGAAAGCTCACCAACGTTCCTATTCATAGACGAGTCAGGGATATGGAAGCAATACAAGCAATGCATTTACGAGATAACGTCTCACAAAAAAGAACAGGACCGAACCCTTCTTACATGGGTTAGTCCTGTTCTTTTTGTGTTCTATTTACATTTCATTTGTTATGTCTACCTCTAATGTAGTATGCCTACAGATAGCAATCACAATTAAAACCAGTCATCCTTCATTTCACTGTTCTCTGGCTGCCCCGTCAATACTGAAGCTTCCCCGGCATACAAAGTTATTGTTTCTGTCTGTTCTACCGCTTGATCCAGCCATTCCGGCAGATGGCTCATCGTTGCTTCGATTTTGTCCACAATCCGCAGATTCGGATTGGTTGATGGTGATTTTGGAACAAACAATGTACAGCAATCCTCATAAGGCAGAATGGAGATGTCATAGGTACCAATCTGTTTGGAAAGTGAAACAATCTCCTGTTTGTCCATCATGACCAGTGGTCTCAGTAGAGGCAGGTCTGTAGCGCGTCCGATGACATTCATGCTCGGAAGGGTTTGGCTTGCCACCTGACCCAGACTATCACCAGTAATGAGCGCCAGTGCACGTTCGCGTTCTGCCAGCTTGGTGGCAATTCGTAGCATGGAACGCCGCATTAATGTAATAATCAGATTATCCTGGCCCAACTGAGTGAATGCGGTCTGAATCTCCGTAAATGGAACCAAATGTAATTTGATTGAACCGGCATGATCTGCAAGTGCACGTGCAAGATCAATCACCTTTTCTTTGGCCCGCTGACTGGTAAAAGGATAACTATAAAAATGCACACACTCGACTTCAAGCCCCCGGCGCATGGAAGACCATGCGGCTACAGGACTGTCTATCCCCCCGGATAAAAGAACCATTGCCCTGCCATTTGTTCCAAGCGGGAACCCACCTGCGGCAGGAATGACTTCACTGAAAATATAAGTGCCTTGTTCGCGGATTTCTACACGCAGCTCGATATCAGGGTCACGAACATCGACCTTCAACTGTTGAAATTTGCGTAAAATCGGTGAACCAACCAAATGGTTTGTTTCATGAGAAGAATGCGGGAAGACCTTCCACACTCGACGTGCGTTTACCTTGAAGGTCGTGACTTCGCCGAATTCTTGAGCTCGTTCATCCATAAAAGCAACCGCTGTTTGCACAATTTCTTCAATCTCGGAAGGCGTTACTTTCACAGGACTGATGGACGCCACACCAAATACACGTTTGAGCACGGGAATAAGCTGTGTGTGGGATTCACCGCCAAGATCCACGTAGACTCGGCCATATTCTTTACGCAGACTTGCACCCGGATAAGGCTTAAGCAGTGCCTTAACTTGAGTGATGATGGTTTTCTCAAATCGCGCACGATTTTTTCCTTTTAACATAAACTCTCCAAAACGGAGAAGAAGCATATCATAATTCAACATTTAATTTACATCCGCCTTTCGAGTGGCCGTAATTGTGCCACCATCTGATGCAGCGCCTTTTCCAACATGGCTGCATCCTCTTCTGTATGTTCATCACCAAAACTAATTCGCAATCCCCCAGAGGCACAGGCAACATCTCTTCCCATGGCAAGCAGCACCCGGCTTGGTTCAGCCGAACGGGAGGAGCATGCAGACTGGGTGGACACCGTGCATCCAAATTGCTCTAGGGTATGCAGTGCTACTTCTGCTTTCATAGCAGGATAGGAAAAATGCACAATATGTGGCGCTCCGTCTTGTGTACTGTTGAGCTCGAGCTCTGGGATAGAAGCAATCGTCTTCATCACCCGGTCTCGGAGTAAGCGGATGCGACTCGAAAAATCAATTTGTCTTTCCGTTGCGATCCGCATCGCCTTGGCCATGCCCACAATCAGAGCCGTATTCTCTGTTCCTGCCCTGAGCCCATGCTCCTGCGAACCACCAGATAGAAGAGGTGTAAGCTCTACGCCACTTCTCACATAGAGGAGCCCGGCACCTTTCGGCCCACGGACTTTATGAGCCGACAAACTGTACAGATCAGCTTTCCATTTGGCTGGTGCAACGTGCACTTTTCCGAACCCCTGAACACCGTCCACATGAAAAAGGACTCGCGGTGCGTTTTTTTTAAGCAGATTACCAATCTCTTCTACCGGGTGAATCGCACCCGTCTCATTGTTTACATGCATCAGACTAACAAGCACGGTATCCGAACGAACAGCTTTAACTACCTGCTCAGCAGTAACGACACCTGTTGAATCTACAGGGATAAAGGTTACGTCCCATCCCCATTGCTGTAACTGCAACACACTTTCATACACAGATGCGTGCTCCGTTGCTGTCGTTATAATATGTTTTCCCCGTGAGCTATACCGAAGAGCAGCCCCCTTGATCGCAAGATTATTACTCTCCGTTGCTCCGGATGTAAATACGATTTCATCTGCTTTTACACCGATTGCAGCAGCACAGCCTGTCCGCGCTCGGCGTAGTAATTGATCTGCACGTTCACCGTATCCATGAATCGACGACGCATTTCCGAACTGTGTTTCCATAATTTCCGTCATTGTGCGAACCACATCTGGATATGGAGGAGTCGTTGCCGCATAATCAAAATATTTCAAAACGAGGCGCACCTTCCTTATTCGTTCGTTCATTCATTAACCTATAGTGAGCATTGTACCACGATCTCCGTACAACACAAAAAAAGACCAACCGAAAGCAGGCAATGAAGGCCTGCCTTTTAAGCTGGATCTCTATGTTTGGGGCATGCTCAGAAAATGTCCCTTTTAGATCATAAATTTAGAACGAGCTCGCTCCACTTTAGTAATATAGTTCTGTGTTTCCACAGGCAGCAGATGAAGCATGCTCATCAGTTCATTATCATTCGTAACTCCAAGTCTAGATACTCGCCCCGGGCCAGCATTATATGCAGCTAAAGCCATTTTCTCCTGTCCGCCAAAGCGCTGGAGTTGAAGGGATAAATATTTGGTCCCGGCATCAATATTTTGACCCGGATCAAAGGAGTCACTCACACCAAGTCCAGCTGCCGTACCATCCATTAATTGCATCAGACCCTTCGCACCTGCAGAAGAGACAACATTTGGATTAAAACCCGATTCTGTATCGATAACAGCTTTGATTAAAGATTCAGGTACACCGTACTTCGCACTAGCCTGTGAGATTAGTGATTCGAAATCCGTAGGCACCGATTTGCTGGAATCAGCTTGTCCTGTATTGCTCAAAGCAAGCAATGAATCCGGATTACCTGCCTGGGAAGAACCCGTTATATTCATATCGGGACTATAGGTACTGCCAAGTTGCAACCACAACAAACCGTCGTTGGATCGTTTAGAGGTCGAAGCCTGATTCACCGTATCGCTCAGACTACGAGTATCCGCATTTAACAATCCATCCATCATATTTGAAAAGTCAGTCGTCGAACCAGTCGGCACAGCAGATCCGTTCGTTTGATTATTGATATTAGACAATTGCAGCTCCAGTAATTGCCGCGAATTGCGTGGATCGATTTGCATGAGTTATCTCCACTCCCGTTTCATTCAAGCTAGATGACTTTATTCTACATGGTTTTACAGACAGGTTCCATCATTTTCATAAAAAATAGCTGATTAGGCGTTAAAAATATGCGCAAATGTGAAAAAACCTTCTGATTCACTATAAGGAAGTGAATACAGAAGGCTTTTCTAATGTCCTGCGATCTGAGGATAACTTTCTCATCCCATGAACGGATGTCCGCTTTTTTTAACGTGCAAAAGGAATCATAAAAAAGTAACTGAGTGTAGCGACGATGCCCAATCCGATGGACCATGCGCCCGCTGTTTTACGGCCATTCACGAATGCAAAATAGCCAAGCACAGCCGCTGCCGGACCCAGTACAATAGACCACATAAACAATGATGCAATACCAAAAGCAAGACCCATATAACCTGCAACGCGGCCCGAAGACTCCATTACACGGTCAGCCTCATGTTTCTGCGGTACTGCATCTGAATGCACGCGGTCGCTCTCCCTGGTTCGCACGGTTGCTCGCGGCGTAATCTCCGCACCGTACTCCTCACGATATGCTTTTCTTGGATAATCCACACGCTGGCGCTGTTGTTGACCCTGCGATTCTGTGTTGTAACGATCCAGATGTTCGTCTTTGAAATCATCATTCTTCACGTGAAAGCACCTCCGTTAATGGATGGGATGACTGCTTACTTAGGTCTGAATGTGTGACAGCATGTTGCTGAAGAGGTACGTGCATGATCATGATGATCGGAGTCAAATGTCTCTCCGGCAAATTCCTCATGCAGACGACGGGTAGCGTGCTGGTCAATGTCAATCATGATGGCATCGGCCTGGCAAAAGTTGTTTTCTCCCCAGAAATGACAGTTGGAAACGCTGCATTTGACAATTGGTTTGTCATGGCTCATTTTTTATCACCTCGACATCTAATGTTCCCACGCACCAAATCCGATATTCTTCGCCAAAATGCCAGATGATAACATGTCTCAGGATAATACATTTATCTAGAGCCATTCAGGTCGAAACGAACGTTCCATCTTTACATCCAAACAAAAAAAACCGCCTCAAGGGCGGTCTATGTTTTACGAAATATTAAGCGTGGTTACGTTGGCTTTGCATACGACGCTGGGTCAGATAATCACTCTCGTAATAGGCCAAGTCGTCACGCAGTTCTTCATAAGTCTTGGAAATTTCCAAAATGACGTCGCGTACAGCACGAATGGGCTTATCACGGAAACGGATAGCATCCTGACCTGTGTAAGCATATCTTCCGTCCTCAGAGTAGCACTCATTTTTCGGATAGAAAAAGCTGTTCACACTTTGGTGATACGTATTATAAAGAGCCTTTTCGGCAAATTCGACATCAAAGTTGGCACGACGCAGCACAACGCCAAGTTTTTCGTAAGAAACTTCAGAAAAAACGAGCAAATGACGGAGATCTGAAAGGAAACCTTTGTAGAAGGCGGTTGATTCCTCCGTCTGGTTCTGATCCAGTTCAGGCAAAGCATTTTCATTCAAAAACTTTTCGATCCGATCGATCGCCGGTTTTAACTTTTCTCTGGTTGACTCACATGTTTTTTGTACATTGGCTGCTGACATAAAGGTAGCTCCCCCTTAAATAAGTCCTTACATTTTTACATCCAGGTAGGCCAAACCATGTTTGTTTCCTGACCTTTTGAATACTCAGATATAATCCTACCATAAAAAGTTGACGAGCGGTATCCCTTAATCGCGCTTTCCATTCCTGTCATGATACATGCTTCGGAATAAGCAATGACTCGAAACTCTTTTGTATAAAAATATGTGCTTCTCCTAACGATAACTACATCCGTGACAACGACGATGCGTTCATGCACGCCGTATGATCATCGTCCAAAATGAACGAGGAGGTTCTGTCTTATGTCCAGACCAAGGTGGATCAACTGGGCTCTTGCAGCAGGTGCAGGCGCATTAGCGCTGACCTTACTGCTTCCAACATCCAACCGTACCGTACCCAAGCCAAGCGCTATGCAGGAAAATCCTCAGAAGGAACATGCCAGTAAACAGCGTTTGAAAGTTCAGGATATCAAAGCCACTGATCTGCTGACACGTGTAGATGCCAAACAGCACCTCGGGATCATACTGAATAAAACGAACACGATGACAGATGCACAGGTGACCCGTTATATGAAAGATCTTCAAGATTCACACGGGCACATGCGGTCTATTCAATTGATGAATATCGATGACTCATCGAGTAAAAGATTTGATCGTGCGTTCAAAGAAGGAAGTAAACTGGAGCAGCAAAAATTATCTCATGCCATGAATTTGGCAAAAAAAGCGGTACACAAGCGTCAAAGCTTCGAGTCCTCTTCGTTTCTACTTGGAAAGGAAAAATACTTTGTCATGGGACAACCCTCCAAGGATGGCAAACGAGCTATCATCGCTCTGTTTAGTCAAAGCGTATTAAATGCCGTGGAAGAACATCAGCGCAAAAATTTACGGATGATTCCTTATCCACGTGAAGGAAAATTTAAAATCGAATCGGTTCATCCCGACACGTTAAACGAAATCACGGTAAAAACCGGGCATGACAACGCCAATGCAAGCCATTTTTACGAAAATGAAATCGTCATTCGTTTCCGGCAAGATCCGGGTGAACGAGATATGCGCATGATTCGTTCTGACGTGAAGACGCAGTCTGCTCGCAAGTTAGGTTATACGTATGTTTTTCGGTCTGAAACAATGAGTTATGCACAGCTGCGGGATTATTTCGGAAGTAAATGGAATCCCCTGTATATGGAGCCTCACTATATGTACTTAACCAATGAAACGGCTGCTGAACAACCGGATGTCCCCATCCCTAACGATGTACTGTTTTCCGATTATCAGTGGAATCTTCCTGCCATTGAGACAAATCGCGGGTGGAACATTACGAAGGGCAACAAAGATGTTATCGTAGCCGTGGTAGATACAGGTGTTGATGTGAATCACCCGGATCTCAAAGGAAAATTGCTCGAAGGATACAATGTTGTGAATCCGGGCAACAAACCGCTCGATGATGTCGGTCACGGGACCCATGTTGCCGGAATTATCGGCGCGATTGTGAACAATAACGAAGGTGTAGCTGGCATGAGCTGGTACAATAAGGTGCTCCCCGTCAAAGTGCTGGATAACTCGGGATCAGGTACAACGTATGCCGTAGCTGAGGGAATCATTTGGGCAGCCGATCATGGCGCCAAAGTCATTAACATGAGTCTCGGTAACTATGCGGACGCTCAATTTCTCCATGATGCTATTAAATACGCTTTTGATCGGGATATCGTGCTTATCGCTGCAACCGGCAACGATAATACCGAGCGTCCAGGATACCCTGCTGCTTATCCCGAAGTTTTTGCTGTCTCTGCTACAGACCCGGATATGAATAAAGCCTCCTATTCCAACTATGGCGACTATGTGGATGTCATGGCTCCCGGATCAAGTATTGCTAGTACGTACCCGGACAATCAGTACGCCGCTCTGTCAGGTACATCCATGGCCAGTCCCCACGTTGCAGCACTTGCAGGATTAATTCGCTCGTTGAACCCGGATTTGACCAATACGGAGGTCATGGATCTGATGCGACAAAGTGTAATTGATCTAGGAGAACCCGGCCACGATAAGTACTACGGCTATGGGCAGATTGATGTATACAAAGCGCTGCAAGCCGCATCCGGAAGCAGTGCCCCGTTACAGTTCTGGCCTCAGCATGTCAGACAGCAGATGGATAACACGATGAAAAAATATATCCGATAATAACTTATGGCATAATCGTTAATCTCCAGGTTATTCGGATATCAGAGTGAACGTGCCACATTTTCCAAATAGAGTTATACAAGAAAATAAAAGCAGCTGCGCCCCGGGGCGTATGCTGCTCTTTGGTTTGATTCTTTATTCCCGGGACGCCAACTGCGATTAGCGCTTGCGAGAAGTCGAGCGGGCTTTGCTTGATTTTTTCACGGATTTTTTCTTATGGCTGGATACATACATCGGACCTTCTTCTCTTATAACAACGGGGTACATATGATGAGGTATTGGAACACAGTGGTGTTGCTTCACAACTTCAATCGGGTGGATTACAGGCACAATCTGTGGAATGTAATAATCCTGAACAACCTGAATCGGGTCACATACAATCGGTGAAACCTGTGGACAACAATGGTTCATTTCAAACCAACTCCCTTTCAAGTGATACTATAACCTATTGCAGTGAACCCGATGTGGTATGGATGGATGTCCATATCCTTAAAAATTAAATGAGCGGTAGCCTGTCCGCCGTTGCCCCAGATTGTTTGGATGAGACCTTCTCAATGACAGTGCACAGAATTCGAAGCCCTTGCTTCAGCGCTTCGCTACTCGTCACAGTGAAACATATTCTTAAACTCGTCGTGTCACTTTCCGCAACATAACAAGCTGAACCAGGCAGAAAAGACACGCCCGCAGCGAGAGACTGCCGATGCAGTTCATGCATATCCATATTCCCCTGCAATTCGAGCCATAAATTAAGCCCTCCCTCAGGAAGACGCCATTGCATCTCCTTCGTTGCACACTGCTCCAGCACCTCTGAGGCAGCACACAAGCGTGAGTAGAGTTCTTCTCGGAGCTGATAAACGTAAGTGTCATACTGTTCCTGAATATAAGCCTGAAGTGCTTTCTGTGTTAATAACGGACTCCCCAGATCGGCCGTAGACTTCGCGGCCACAAGCCGGGTTAGCACACTCCCATCGGCTATAGCACAAGCTACACGGCAACCGGGGGAGAGTACTTTGCTGAAACTTTTAATATAAACCACATGCCCTGCACGATCCATGGACTTAATCGAAGCCGGTGGCGGCTCACGAAAGTATAAATCTGCAAACGGATCATCTTCCAGAATGAGGCAATGATAACTTTGTGCGATATTTAGCAATTGGGCCCGCCTTTGAGCACTCATCGTCACACCTGTCGGATTGTGATATGTAGGGATTGTATAGATTAACTTGGGTGGATATGTGTCACACAAGCGGGTAAGCAGATCAATACGCATACCTTCATTGTCCACAGGAACGGTAATGATTTTGGCTCCTCGACTCGTGAACACATCTATAGCCCCTGTATACGTTGGTGCCTCCATATATACGACATCTCCAGGACCGATAAATGTACGAGCTACCAGATCAATCCCCTGCTGTGCTCCGCTTGTAATTAACATTCTTTCGGGCGTGACTTGCATTCCGCGAGAAGCAAAATGTGTTGCAAAGGTCTGTCTTAGTTCCCAATCCCCCTGAAATGATCCATAGGCCGCCATGCGCTCTGCATGTTCTGAGGACAAGTGATAGGCGCTATTGATAATATCACGTGTAGGTAATAACTCAGGTTGAATCGCTGACATATGCAGTTCATAGCGGACTTGAGGGGATGCGTCAAAATGTCTCCATAGTTGTGCTCTGGGTAAATAATCAACCAGTGTCATCTGCCAGTTCAACGAAACGCCTGAGCCTCTGATGCTCATTTTGCTATGGGCAACTGCTTCTCTGGACATTTGACCGGAAGGCTCTGTTCCCCTTACATAACAGCCCTTTCCCTGAGAGCAACGAACGAGTTGTATAGCCTCCAGTTCCGCATAGGCTTTAGTTACAGTTACCAAGCTAACGCCTAAATCAGCGGTAAGCTTACGAACAGATGGCAATCTCGTTCCCGGTTCAATCAAACCTGAGCGGATACGATCTGCAATGGTCAGAGCAATCTGCATATATAATTTGGTACTGCTTCCCCGTTTAAGCTCAATATGCATGTCTACTCATCGCCCCTAACTGTTATGATCGTTGTTTTACTGTTATAGTGTGCTACGTCTAATATAGGTTATAGTATCAGTATAACAGTGAATAACAGGAGATGAGAATAATATGAGTACACCCTGGTCTAAAATGGCACAAAACACACCGTCCTCTGTCGTTCGCGACATGTTGCAGGCTGCTCAGGCACCTGGAATGATATCACTTGCTGGTGGATTGCCAGCACAGACTTCATTTCCGCTGGAAGCTATTCGTCTGGCGTATGAAAAAGTATTTATGAGCGGATCAGCCGCTCTTCAATATGCAGAAACGGAAGGTTACCGTCCTCTTCGTGTCAAAATCGCCGAGCGCCTGGAATCGAAAGGACTTCCGGCATCACCTGATCATATGCTTTTGACTACTGGATCACAGCAATCTATTGATCTCATCTGCCGAATCCTTTTAGATCCTGGTGATCGCGTGCTCGTGGAATCCCCCACTTATTTAGCTGCCTTGCAAGTCATTCAATCCTATCAAGGAGTCTCTCATGGGGTGGCCTGTGATGATCACGGCATGTTGCCTGAATCACTCGAAGAACTGCTTCAGCTACACCGCCCTAAACTCGTCTACATCAACCCTACGTTCTCCAATCCGACAGGAAAAGTCTGGTCACGAGAAAGAAGACAACAAGCCGTCGATTTGTGCCGCAAATATGGTGTGCTTATTCTGGAAGATGACCCTTATGGCGAAATTCGCTTTAACCCGGAACAGCTGGACGTACCCGCTCTCGCTGCACTGGATGCCGCTTCCTATGAAGGACCATCTAACGTAATTTACACCAGCACTTTTTCCAAAACGGTAGCCCCAGGTCTTCGTACGGGCTGGATTCTAGCCGCTCCAGATATTGTAAAAATCGCTGCTAGAGCCAAACAGGGTGCAGACTTGCATTCGAGCAGCATCGATCAGCGTGCACTCCATGCCTTGCTTGAAACCTTTGATTTGGATGGCCACATTCGTCACATCTCTCAGGACTATGAAGAACGCATGAAAAAGCTAACTACACTCATGGCTTCTAAATCTTGGGATGGAATTACATGGAATTCTCCACAAGGTGGGATGTTCCTATGGTTGCAATTGCCTGAAGGCATGCTCGCTAGCAATCTATTTACTTATGGCATTCAGGAAAAAGTGTGCATCGTGCCTGGAGATTCCTTCTATGCCGGCACACCAGAGCTTAACCGGATGCGTATTAACTTTACGCATACTGACCCTGAACTTCTTCCTGAGGCCGCCCAGCGAATGGATCGCGCGATTCAGCGCTGGCATGCTTCCAATCAATCAGATCATGTCGTTACCATGTAACTAACAGGCAAGCATGTAACTGTAATCATCTGTAATTGATCAACATAACAGTTAGCCGCTTATTCCATATAAGGGATAGGCGGTTTCTTTATGCGTGGGTGTTTCTCTTTTCACACATGATATATAAATAAAAAATAAGGCGGCAGATTCGTTAAAACGAATCTGCCGCCTTATTTTATATAACCTGTCCTGGCGCGAACAGGAGCATTACATTTTAAAAGGTCAATTTTGAAAAGTTCCTCATGTGATGAGCATTGATAATGCCTAACATCAAAACTCTGATGTTGTTAACTATTGTTGTTGCAGTTAGGAAAGCTTACCGTAAGCCGGGTTCTGTGCTCTTCGTGGTTCAAACGGGAACTACCCTCCCACCAGAAGCGACAATCATCTATCTAGGCCATGCATTGCTGCACAGCTCAAGCGACCAACCTAGACACACCTCGGGCTAAGGCTGTCTCCTCCAAAGAGGAGACCGTGTCCCATTAGGTCTTGCTCCAGATGGGGTTTACCAGGAACGAAGTCACCAGCGTTCCTCGGGGTCTCTTACACCTCGGTTCCATCCTTGCCTGTGCCGGAAAACCCGGCCATCGGCGGTCCATTTCTGTGGCACTATCCTTCAACTCGCGCTGACTGGACGTTATCCAGCATCCTGCCCTGTGGAGCCCGGACTTTCCTCTCGTGGCAACAAAGGCCACCAGCGATTGTCTGTCAAGCTTTCCGAACAACATTACATAGTATACAGGCATTTGCTGTCCCACACAAGCTAAATATTAATGGAAATCAGACTAACATGCTCGCTTTTACAGAAAGCGAAATACTTCGGTATCTACCTCGGATGCAGTCACCTGTGTCTCATATCGCTGATCCTCTAGCCGGACACGAAGCCAATCTGCTGTTTTAGGTTTCATGATTTTCTCCGTGTTATGACCCGGATCAATAATGCACATCCCAGCCATCAGCGCGTCATGTGCCGTGTGGTAATCAATATCTCCGGTTACAATGACATCCGCACCCTTGAAGCGTGCAGTAAGCGCATAACGACTACCCGAGCCGCCGAGCACAGCCGCTTTCTTGATCCTTTTGCTCAAATCACCGACAACGCGTACATGAGGCACATTTAATTGGGCTTTCACGACCTCTACCAGTTCGCCAAGTGTTTTAGGCTCCTGAAGAGGACCAAGACGTCCTAGGCCAAGTGTGCGCCCTTTTAAATCCATTGCATAAAGATCATATGCCACTTCTTCGTACGGATGCGCCTTTAACATCGCCTGTATGACCTTGCCCCGCAAACTTTGAGGTACGACCGTTTCAATGCGTATCTCTTCCACACGTTCCATCTGTCCCTGTGATCCGATAAACGGCTGCGTCCCTTCACCAGGTACAAATGTACCTGTTCCTTCCGTGCTAAAACTGCATTTATTATATTGACCGATGCTGCCTGCTCCCGCTTCCAAAATCGCCTGTAGTACCTGCTCATGATGCGTTCTAGGCACAAATACCGCCAGCTTGTACAACTGATCTGTGTGCACATCCTCGAGCGATTCCTTGCTCTCAATGCCAAGCGCCTCAGCCATCCAGTCATTGATACCACCCTCAGCAACGTCGAGATTCGTATGACTGATGTAAACCGCGATATCATGCTTGATCAACTTTTCGTACAATTTGCCCATAGGCGTATCCGTGCTGAGTGATTTTACGGGACGGAAAATAATAGCATGATGGGCAATAATCAGATTGGCTCCGATCCGAATCGCTTCATCCACAACCTCGTTTGTGACGTCCAGCGCTACAAGCACATGAGTAATGTCCTTTTGCAAACTTCCCAGTTGCAGACCAATACGGTCGTCGGGTACAGCCAGATGTTTGGGAGCAAGTTGCTCCATCAATTGAATTACGGTTTGACCTTTGGCAAACATGCCAGTACCTCCTTCAAACTCGTGATAAGCTGTTCCACCTCTGCTGCTTTGTCCCTGGAAGCATCTTGATCGGACTTGGAGATGGATTGCACCACGCTCTCTAATTTGAGTATCTCACTTTCCCATTTGGAAAAAAATACGTCCGTTGCACGGTCTACCAAGTATGGCCCCATACGTAACAGCAAATCTTCCGTCAACTCCACCTCACCCTGCAGGGGACGAGCACGGTATACCTCTTCATTCGTGATTGGGCTACCATCCTCCGGCATTGCGGTAATAATTTCATAAATCTTGCCATCTTCTTCAAGAAGTTTCTCAGCCACAACAACCCAGTGATGCTGGAGTAGCCAGCGTCGCAAGATATCCTCGCCTACATTGGGCTGCAGAATCAATAACTGTACACCTTCCAGTTTGGAGATTCCCCGGTCTAAAATGGAAGCGATCAGTGCGCCGCCCATGCCAGCAATGGTAATTACATCGACTTCTCCAGCAGTAATGACATCGAGACCATCTCCACGACGTACCGTAATTTGCGTTTTAAGTCCGGCATCACTGACTTGTTTAGAAGCGGCATCATAAGGACCAGGATTGACTTCCCCAGCTATTGCACTCACCGCTTTTCCGCTACGGATTGCAGCGACAGGTAGTAAAGCGTGGTCTGATCCAATATCCGCCATCCGGCTGCCTTCAGGAATTTGATCAAGTATTTGTTGTAATCGATTCGAAAGTTTCATGGAGCACCTACACCATTCTTTTAATTTATTGATTTGCATTGCGTAAAGAAAAGCGATAAAATAAAATCCAATCAAACATTTCAAGGATGAATTTCCAAAAGAAAGAAATCTAACCGTTCAAATTAAAACGAAAGGAGACCCCGCCGCCGCCAAAGCGTCTCGCAGAAAGTCTCCTACAGTTCAATTATTCGAGGAAATCCTTAAGTCGTTTGCTTCGACTCGGGTGACGCAATTTACGAAGAGCCTTGGCTTCAATCTGACGAATACGCTCACGCGTAACACCAAACACTTTACCAACTTCTTCGAGTGTTCTCGTACGTCCATCATCCAGACCAAAACGCAGACGAAGAACATTTTCTTCACGCTCCGTCAATGTGTCCAGAACATCTTCAAGTTGCTCTTTCAAAAGCTCATAGGCAGCAGCATCTGCAGGAGCCAGTGCTTCCTGATCTTCGATGAAATCACCCAGATGGGAATCGTCTTCTTCACCGATTGGTGTTTCCAAGGAAACCGGTTCCTGAGCAATCTTTGTAATCTCACGCACTTTTTCTACGCTTAGATCCATCTCCGCAGCGATTTCTTCAGGAGTCGGTTCGCGTCCAAGTTCCTGCAATAGTTGACGGGATACCCGAATCAGCTTATTAATGGTTTCTACCATGTGCACAGGGATACGGATGGTACGCGCTTGGTCAGCAATCGCACGTGTAATCGCCTGACGAATCCACCATGTCGCATACGTACTGAACTTGTAACCCTTTTTATGGTCAAACTTCTCTACCGCTTTAATCAGACCCATGTTACCTTCCTGAATCAGATCAAGGAACAGCATTCCGCGTCCTACATAACGTTTGGCAATACTTACAACGAGACGAAGGTTGGCTTCAGCCAAACGGCGTTTCGCTTCTTCATCCCCGTTTTCGATCCGTTTTGCGAGTTGCACCTCGTCATCAGCGGACA
The DNA here is from genome assembly GCF_050435065.1 of Paenibacillus sp. 4624. Classification (NCBI taxonomy): domain Bacteria; kingdom Bacillati; phylum Bacillota; class Bacilli; order Caryophanales; family Paenibacillaceae; genus Paenibacillus; species Paenibacillus sp. 4624. The sequence continues at coordinate 574,037 of NZ_JBNDJR010000001.1, read as the reverse complement.
ACAAAGGTACACGTCCGATCTCCTTCAGGTACATCCGTACAGGGTCATTAATTTTGATACCAGGTGGCAAGCTCAGATCATCATCAAAGTGGAACTCATCGTCTCCATCTCTGCCGCCATTTTCGGAATCATCGTTGGGACGAAGAGTCACCTCTTCATCATTTTCGTTAACAACATCAATACCGAGGTCGCTGAGTTGTTCGTAAAACTCATCCATTTGCTCTGCATCCTGCTCAAATGGAGAAAGTTTCTCAATAATTTCCTTATAGTTGAGTGAAGCTCTTTTCTTACCTGATTCAATCAATTGATCTTTAACCTGATCCAGTGTCAATTCTGTTTCTAGTTCAGTATGCTGATCATTCGCCATAACTCGACTCCCTCCTCCCTAGAAACATCCAAGTCATCCAGACGTTCACTGTCTCTCTAGGGCAATCATCTCAAGTGCAATTTGTGCCGCGCGTACAGAATCCCCTGCCCGCTCTGCAGCAATCATTTCTTCCTTTTTTAAATCGTACTGTTTTTTGCGCGGATACTTCAACACTTCCCTGATGCAATCATCGAGCACTTGGACGCTCCATTCACCTGGGCCATCCATCATCGAGATTGAGCTGACCGTCTTCTCCAGACGATCATCATGTAGCGAAGACATAAAACGACTTGTATCCGGCGGTTTGCCCTGTGCATAATAGGCATATAGATAAGCAGCAATTGCTGCATGATCATCTAAGTTAAAAGCTTCGCCAAGATGTTCATTTACATACTGAGCCGCTTCATCATCCTGTAACATCCAGGCAATCAGCTTGCGCTCAGCAGCATGGTATGCCGGCAACAGATTGGGTGTAGGTACCTGCCTATTTTGTTGCCTACCATTATTCCACCTTTTCGGGTTATTATCCCCATAATCCTCGTTATTTTTCATCGCTTCCCGTTCCTCGTTACATTCTTGCTTCAATGTTTCGAAGGATACGTCGACTTCAGCAGCAAGTTCACGAAGATACACTTCACGCTCTGTTGGTGAGGACAAGGGAGCAATCAATTTCACTGCTTCTTTGGAATAAGCGATTTGTCCGCCGCCTTCTAGCAGTATATGGTTTTTCTTGAGGTTTATAAGCTTAAATTTTGTAGTTGTTACGGCACCATCTACAATCTGGTTACGGAATCGTTCACCGCCGTGCTTTCGGATAAAATCATCTGGATCAAGCCCTTCAGGAATGAGCGCCACCTTAACCTGCAACCCAGCCTCCTCCAAAATGGGGAAGTTTTTCATTGCCGCAGCCTGTCCGGCTCGGTCGCCATCATAACAGAGGATAACCTCATCACACATGCCTTTGATCATCAGAGCCTGATTTTCCGTAAGCGCCGTCCCCATGGCTGCGACACCATTCTGAACGTCCTGATCCCACGCAGAGATAACATCGCCGTAGCCTTCAAACAAAATGACCTGTCTCTGTTTGCGTATTGCATTTTTAGCTTGGTGCAGATTGTAGAGAACACGGCCTTTGTTGAACAACCTGGTTTCTGGTGAGTTCAAATATTTCGGCTGTCCCTCTCCCAGAATCCGGCCTGCAAATGCAATCGGTTTGCCGCTTCTACCATGGATTGGAAACATGATTCGATCTCTGAATTTGTCCACATATCCTTGACCTTCACTTCGCTCTGACAGAAGTCCGCCTCGTTCCATCTCTTCTAGCGGATAGTTGCGCTTTTCCAGAAATTGCACGAGCGTGTCCCAACGATTTGGTGCATAACCAATCTGGAACTGATCAATCAATTTGTCACCAATACCTCGTGAGCGTAAATATTCCATGGCTACTTTGCCATGCTCTGTATTTTTCAACAGAAAATGATACAGCTTCGAGGTAAGCTCATAAGCTTCCAGCAGACGTGCCGTCTCCGGATTTACATGAGCGGATTCACGCCCCTGCCAGTCACCCATGGAGATATGACTTTCTTCTGCCATCGTTTTGACAGCCTCGGGAAAGGATAACCCTTCGATTTCCATCCTAAATTTGATGGCATTTCCGCCCGTGCCGCAACCGTAGCAATAGAAAATCTGTTTCTCAGGTGTAACGGTGAACGAAGGCGTCTTCTCGGAATGAAAAGGGCAGAGGCCTTTCATGTACTTCCCCTGCTTGGTCAGATGCACAAATCGGCTTACCGTATCGACGATATCATGCTGTTGCAATACCGATTCAATAATACTTTCGGGTATACCGCCTTGTCCGGTACTCATCTCGGCCACCTTCATCTCTTCTAACACGTAAATATAATTCGATAAACTTACACATTCTCCTGCAAATCTTTCAAAAGTTTTGTCAGTTTATGTTGAAAAATTTCTCGATCCTGCTCTGTAAAGGGTTTTGGGCCTTTCCCATAATGCCCCCTGCGTCTAGCTTTGGCCGCAGTATGACGGGAATCGAGCATAAAATCAATATCTTGATCTTTAAATTCTCGACCTCTAAACGATAAAACATAACAACGTTTGCCAAGAGCCAGCGCCGCTAGGCCATAATCTTGCGTAATAACCACATCATACGGCTTAATATGATTCGCAATGTACAGATCTGCGCTTTGATCACTGCGGTCTACTTGCACGGTCCGCACCCCCTCTCCCCCTTGTAGCAAATGGTCAAAGGAAGAGACAAGCAAAACAGGAACCTGAAAGAGACGTGCAGTATTGGCAATCTCGGTCTTAACCGGGCAAGCATCTCCATCAACAACGATGTGACGTATATTCAATTCACTCAAACCTATACCACCCGGCTTCATAAAATATCTGCATATTGTAATATACGACCCCAGTCACTGAAAATCCTTCTGTGTCTAATGGAGAAAAAACAGAGGCTAAAATACGGAGCGGTTATTTAAAACATTAAACAACCCGTTCCGTATATTTATACCCTCATATTTCGTTCTTTAATACTGTACTTATGTTTTGCTGAAAAGTACAAAGATAATCATTGAACTGCAGAGCTTATCCAACCAGTTTGGAGAAATCAGCAAAACCTTTCAAATCTTGATCTATGGCAGCAAGAAGGGCCAGTCGATTCGCACGCACCGCATCATCTTCCGCCATAACCATAACCGAATCAAAGAACAGCGTGATAGCACCCTTCCATGCTGAAGCGATAGCCAAAGCTTCTGAAGCATTATGCTTAGACAATGCATCGCGATAAGTTTCGTTCGTTTGATTCCAGGCATCAAACAGCTGACGCTCCCCATCTTCTACAAACAGTTCAGGATGTACCGAAGCGTTTGATGCTTTACTTGCCAGGTTTCCTACACGGTTGAACGATTCCAGCGTTGTTTTGAATTCTTCCGCCGCCAGTACGGCTTTCATCAACGCTTCACCTTTTGGAACAATTGCACTGATATCATCGAAACCGGAAGCAATCACTGCATCAACAACGTCATAACGTACCGTTTCCGATAGCAATTTTTTCACACGCAATGCGAAGAAGTCCTGCAAATCTTTACGCACTTCTGCATCTGCACGTTTCAACAGATTCATCTGAGCGTGAACTTCAAGTGCTGCGCCGAACACATCGGATAAGGTCAGCGGAAGTTGATGATCCAGCAAGATTTGTACAATACCTGCTGCTTGGCGGCGAAGTGCATACGGATCTTGAGAACCTGTAGGAATAATATTAATAGAGAAACATCCTACAATTGTATCCATTTTGTCCGCTGCACTAACAATTGCACCTACAAGAGATGCAGGAGATTGATCGCCAGCGAAACGAGGTTGATAATGCTCGAATACAGCCTTAGCAACTTCTTCTTTTTCACCAGCTTTGCGAGCGTAATCCTCACCCATTACACCTTGCAATTCAGGGAATTCACCAACCATCAGCGTAACCAGATCAAATTTGCAGATATCTGCGGATCGGCTAACCGATTCAGCCACATCACCAGATACTTGCAATTTCGTAGCCAGGATGTCAGCAATTTTGCGAATGCGGCGAACCTTATCTCCCACCGTGCCAAGTTCTTCTTGGAAGACGATGCTTTCGAGCTTGGACAATGCGTCCTTAATCTCCAGCTTCTGGTCTTCCTCGTAGAAGAATTTTGCATCCGACAGACGGGCACGCAGTACCTTCTCGTTACCTTTAGCGATAACATCAAGCGAATCACTGCCACCATTGCGAACCGTAACAAAATACGGCAACAACTGACCTTCCTGGTCCAATACAGGGAAATAACGTTGATGCTCACGCATGGAGGTAATCAAAACTTCCTGCGGAATGTTCAAGAATGAGGAATCAAATGTACCAAATAATACGGTTGGCGCTTCGACAAGGAAAAGTACCTCTTCAAGCAAATCTTCTTTGATTGCAATATTCCAGTTTTTCTCGGCAGCAAGTGCCTCGATCTGGGATACAATCATCTGCTCACGTTCAGAAATATCTGCAATGACATGCTGAGCACGAAGCACATCGATGTACGCCGAAGGCTCAGATACCACAGCTTCATTGCCTAGGAAACGATGCCCACGCGTTACATTACCCGCTTTTACACCCGTTACTTCAAGATCAATCACTTCGGTGCCAAACAATGCAACAATCCAGCGAATAGGGCGAACAAATTTGAAATCATAGGATGCCCAGCGCATAAATTTAGGGAAAGTCATGGCGTGTAATACGGATAATAAACCTTCGCCAATAACGGATGCTGTATCTACACCTTTGCTGCTTTTCGTTGCATAAATGTATTCAACACCATTCAGTTCTTTGAAGGTAAATTGATCAGGTTCTACACCTTGACTGCGTGCAAATCCAAGTGCGGCTTTGCTCCAGTTGCCACTGTCATCCAGCGCTATTTTGCGGGAAGGCCCTTTTACCTCTTCCTCCACATCTTCCTGTTTGTCGGCTACGTTCTGAATCAAAATGGCTAGACGGCGAGGTGTCGCGTAAGCTTGCACTTCACCATAAGCAATACGGGATGAATCAAGCCATTTCACAATGCGTTCCTGAAGTTGTGCAATAGCTGCGCGCATAAAACGTGCAGGCACTTCTTCCAGACCAATCTCAAACAACAGATCCTTAGACATTCTCGGCTCCCCCTTTCTTGATCAGCGGGAAGCCCAGCTTCTCACGCTCTTCCACATATGTTGCTGCCACTTGACGAGCGAGGTTGCGGACACGGGTAATGTATCCTGTGCGTTCTGTAACACTGATCGCGCCACGCGCATCGAGCAAGTTGAACGTATGGGAACACTTCAACACATAGTCATATGCCGGGAATACCAAGTGCTGTGCCATCGCTTTGTTCGCTTCATCTTCATACATATTAAAAAGGGTAAATAGCATTTTTACGTCAGAGATTTCAAATGTATACTTGGAATGCTCATATTCAGGTTGACGGAATACGTCGCCATAGGCAATCCCTTCAACCCATTCAAGATCAAATACATTTTCTTTTTCCTGTATGTAAGAAGCAAGACGCTCCATACCATACGTAATTTCCACTGCTACTGGATTCGTTTCGATTCCACCGACTTGCTGGAAATACGTAAATTGCGTGATTTCCATCCCGTCCAGCCATACTTCCCAGCCAAGACCTGCGCAACCAAGCGAAGGATTCTCCCAGTTGTCTTCAACAAACCGGATATCGTGCTTGAGCGGATCAATTCCCAGACGATTCAAACTTTCCAGGTAGATTTCCTGGATATTATCCGGAGAAGGCTTGATAATGACCTGGAACTGGTGGTGCTGATACAACCTGTTAGGGTTCTCACCATAGCGTCCGTCGGATGGACGGCGGGAAGGTTCAACATAAGCCACTTTCCAAGGCTCTGGTCCAAGTGAACGTAAAAAGGTCATCGGGTTCATCGTGCCTGCCCCTTTTTCCGTGTCATATGGCTGAACGATAATACAGTTATGCTCGGCCCAGAATTGTTGCAGCGTCAAGATCATCTGCTGAAAATTCATAATCATGCTCCTTTTCGGGTAGTTTGTTAGCAAGCATAGGAGGTGTACAGGCAATAATAAATAGCCCTCGTCCCACTACGCCTGATGTACAGACGTAGGGACGAGAGCTATTCCCGCGGTTCCACCCTACTTGGCCTGAATCAAACAAATCCTTGTCTAATCCGGCCCACTTTTCCGTGTCCATTCATGCTCCCGAGTGCCTTGTTCACAAACCGATTCAATCAGGCTCTCACCGTCCCTGACTCGCTTATCATTGATACACAAGCTAATTCTCTCAACTCATACGTGTATCAATCATACTCTGAATCCAGTTTCCTACTTTCTCGTTCAATGCATGTCTCTAAAAAGAGAATTTATATTTCATAATATATAAATTGAAAGATGAAGTCAATAACTATTTTCAAGTATGAACGCAGTTCAAATCCCGTACTTTTCCATTTGATCCAGGAAAGAACGGGACTTGAGATTCAAACCTAGCTGGTGATCCATGAAAGCTCGCATGACCTTTTTAATTTCATTACGCGTAGATTCACTTACAGAGATATTTCCCAAGCGTTGCAGATCCAGTTGCACAAACAGGCGCAACAACTTCAAAGTCTTTGGACTAACGGACGTCGCTGGCGGGTCAAAATGTTTACACGCCCTGCATAAGACACCGCCAAGTCTGGGACTAATAAATAATTGCTCATCCGGCCGCTCTTGGTTGCACGATATACACTCACCCAACTGTGGTCCGTAACCAGCCGCCTGTAATATTTTCATCTCATACAGACTTATAATGACTAAAGGATCTTTATCTTCCTTCAAAGCCTGCAAACAAGCTTTTAATTGCTTGAACCAAAACACTCCCGTCTCTTCATCCTGAAGTACTCGATCGAGCAGTTCACATGCATAAGAAGCATAAGCAGCCTTCACCAAATCTTCCCTGAGTTCATGATTGGATTCGATAATTTCTCCAGCATTCAGTGTACCAAGGCCTGTGTTGCGAAAATAAACATATTGTCCATAAGTAAAGGGCTGCACTAGTGCAGCATGCCGACTTTTGGGCTTTTTGGCACCCCGAACGAGTACTCCTGCTTTTCCACCACTTTCGGTGCAAAGCGTTACAATTTTATTTCCCTCACCGTAGTCCATGCTGCGGATGACAATGCCTTCCACCCTATATAACATGCCTCGTCACCTAACCATTCCTGAATCAGCCCTTTATTCTTTAGCTTCTTCATCTTCACTCACTTCCCTTGCAGTCTCTGACTCCTGTAATGACGAGTTACACGTCTCGGTATATAACAAATAGGATTCCACGTCCCCTGTCATTGAAAATACCTTCCATGAAAAATCCCGCATCGGAAATTCATCCTCTCTTCGGAAATGACGTCTGTTATACCCGATAGGATGGAGTCCTGCAAGGAAAACTATGTGTTGCAATTAATGGATAAACATTTTGCTGATATCACATTACGTAACGATTACTCTCGTCCAAAACCAAGGTCACGCAGAACGCGATCCTGATTTCTCCAGTCTTTTTTCACTTTAACCCACAGATCCATAAAAATTCTGGAACCAAGCAGATTTTGGATATCTTGACGAGCGCGCTTACCTACCTCTTTAAGTAACGCCCCTTGCTTGCCGATAATGATCCCCTTTTGTGAATCACGTTCTACAAAGATGACCGCGGATATATATACGACACCGTTATCCTGAACTTTCATATCTTCAATCGTCACAGCGATGGAGTGGGGTACTTCTTCGCGTGTCATTTGTAAAATTTTCTCACGAATAAGCTCTGCGCAGACAAACTGCTCAGGGTGATCCGTTATTTGATCGTCCGGATAGTACTGAGGACCCTCCGGCATATACTTGCCAATTTGCTCCAGCAGCGTGCTCACATTGCTGCCCAGCATAGCAGACACAGGCACAATCTCGGCAAAATCATGCAGTTTGCGATATTCCTCAATCAGTGGAAGCAACGCCTCTGGCGCAATTTTATCAATTTTATTCATGACCAAAATGACAGGTGTCCGCACGCTTTTCAATTGTTCAGCAATGTATCGATCCCCGCCCCCCATACCTTCGGAAGCATCAATCAAAAACAAAGCAGCTTCAACCTCGCCAAGTGTGTTCAATGCGGTTTCATTCATGTAATCCCCGAGCTTGGATTGACGTTTGTGAATACCCGGCGTGTCCAGGAAAACGATTTGTTGTTCTTCGGATGTATAAACCCCGTGAATTTTGTTACGCGTTGTTTGCGGCTTGTCCGACATAATTGCAATTTTCTGACCAATCACCTGATTCATCAAAGTAGACTTACCTACGTTAGGACGTCCGATAATTGCAACGAATCCGGATTTAAATGCTTGTTTTTTCATATGTTCCTCCTCAGGCGCCTAGGCCTGGAATTTTATTTTTTGGCAGAGTTTAAGTCTGTGGGGCCAAACGCCCATGGCAACAATTCAGCCACTGTCGTTTCTAACAAGTCGCCTTTCAAATTACCCAGAATGACTTTCATATCCGGCTCACACAGTTCAAACATCACTTGGCGACATACGCCACATGGAGCAATCGGCCCTTCGGTATCTCCAACGATAGCCATCGCTTTGAAACTGCGCGGCTTATGTCCTCCGGCAATAGCACTGAACATAGCGGTACGCTCAGCACAGTTGCCCGGTGTGTATGCCGCATTTTCAATGTTGCATCCATGATGCACATGTCCTTCGCTATCGAGCAATGCTGCGCCTACCCCAAAATGGGAATATGGCGTATACGCCTTTGTACGTGCCTTTATCGCTTCCTGCATTAACAAGCCATTATCCATTGATTTTTCTCTCCCTTAGGGTGTGTATAAAGGTGTGCTCTTTGAGTTAAGTTGCTTAAAACCATTTGATTACACTGAGTCACTCCGATGACAGAATAACCTTTCGATCGCTGTTATCCTCGGATTTTTTCGGTCACTTTTCCCAAAGTGAAAATCCGAGGATAAAGGCGAGCGCTTCGCTTCTCCTGGTTATTTCTGTCCTCTCCGTTATCGTGTAATCTCTGGAAAATCAACTTAAAAGCAGAAGCACACTTTATTGGTGGTATGCAATTAGAACAATAAAACCTTAGAACCTTTGATTACACTGAGTCACTCCGATGACAGAATAACCTTTCGATCGCTGTTATCCAAACACCAGCTTTAACCAGGCAAGAACCGGTTTGAGGAAAACAATACATCCTATGATGACAGCGAACACCGCAGCCAGTAAAACCGCTCCAGCCGCGGTGTCTTTTGCCGCTTTTGCGAGCGGATGAATATCAGGCTGGGCCAAATCAACAGCGGCTTCTACGGCTGTGTTCATCAATTCAGTGACCAGCACCATAAATACAGCTGTCAACACAAACATCCAGTCCGTTCTGGAGATGTGGAAAAAAAATCCGGCTGCACACATCAAAATGGCTACTCCTGTGTGAACTCTAACATTCCGCTGCGTACGCAAGCCGTAAGCAATTCCTTCCAGAGCGTTGAGAAATACCTGACCCCAGGAGCGCCTTTTCATTATCGTGTCAACCCGGCTTGAGCAAGAACAGCTTCCTGTTTCCCCATCATCTCTGCCTCACTTGCTTCATCCTGATGGTCATAACCAAGCAGGTGCAAGAAACCATGAACAAACAGGAATCCAAGCTCACGCTCAAATGAGTGTCCATACTCCTCACTCTGCAATATCGTCCGCGGAACAGAAATAATGATGTCTCCAAGGATATCTGGCATTTCTTCCATTTCCTCGTCCTCATCAAGCTCGTAGATAATGTCGAGCTCTTCATCCACCGTTTCGTTCATCGCAAAAGACAATACGTCTGTAGGACGGTCGATACCACGATAATCACGGTTCAGTTCGTGAATCTGCTCATCATCCACAAACGTGAGCGCGACTTCTCCTTCCGTGATTCCCTCAGCTTCACCTGCGAGAGTCAACAATTGCTCCAGCATCGCGATCATCGGTTCTGTAATTTCTTTATCCTGTTGTTCATTATTCCATGCGAGGTTAAGACTCATTCTTTCATAACTCCTGTCTGCTCGTAATATTGATTAACCGGCTTCAGGTGACGTCGGTTTTGGTTTCTTGATCTCTTCCGGATACTCGATTCTGGAGTGGAAAATGCCCATCACCGTTTCCTTTAATGTTTTGGCCACGATATCTAGTTCACGCATCGTAAGGTCACAATCGTTAAACTGATGATCGTCCAGGCGACCTTTGATAATTTTTTCAATCATGGACTCTACCTGCTCTACGGTCGGCTTGCGCAGTGAGCGCACAGCCGCTTCTACACTATCCGCAATTCCCACTATAGCAGATTCCTTGGATTGAGCCTTCGGCCCAGGATAACGAAAATCTTCTTCCGTGAAATCCGGTTCAATCCCCGCTTCTTCCGCTTGACGCAGCGCCTTGTGGTAGAAGTAATGGAGGAATGTTGTACCGTGATGTTGTTCGGCAATATCCCGTATCGGCTTCGGCAACTTATAGTCTTTCTGCATCTCAACACCATCCCGCGCATGCGCAACGATAATGGACTTACTTAGTTTGGGATCAATCGAATCATGCGGATTCTCCATGTTGTTTTGGTTCTCAATAAAATAGATAGGCCGCTTGGTCTTCCCGATATCATGATAATACGACCCTACGCGACATAACAATCCATTAGCACCGATAGCCTCAGCGGCCGCTTCAGACAGATTGCCAACCATAACGCTATGATGATACGTACCCGGTGTCTCTGTAAGCAACTTGCGAAGTAATGGATGATTTGGATTCGAAAGCTCAACCAGTTTAAGCGCGGATAGAATGCCAAACGACGTTTCAAAAAACGGCATCAGCCCGATAACCAGAATAGCTGTGAGTACCCCGCCTGCAAAGGCGTATCCAATGCCATACAGCGTTGTTGTTCTGTTCCAATCGCCTGTGTCAATTAGAGCCAGTGTAAAGACAGCTAGAGATCCGAACAGACAGACCATGATAGCTCCTTTTAAGATGGTTGATCGCTGACTCGCTCGGTGCGTTGCAAAAATCGCTACAAACGAAACGACAACTGCAAAGAAGCCAAGTTCAAAGTCAAAAAGCTGACCCTGGTGTGTATTCAAAATAATACTGGACAGTATGCCGATAAGAATCGAGCACACAAATGCAAGCGATGTATCCAGTAGCAGCGCGATCAGCATCGCTCCAACAGCCACCGGTGCTAGAAAACCGATAAATGGACGTTCATTGGTCTGAATCAAGGCTGTCACATACATTACAACAATTGAAATAATAAAGATGAGAACAAGCATAAGCAGTTGGGCATTATTATATTTGAAATGTGTTCCACTGCCTTGCTGAATAAACATTAAAATCGCAGCCGACAGCATGCAGGAGAACAAAAGTAATCCCAGCTGCGGCCAGTAGTTGACTTCATTTTTCAGCAAATCATTCTCATTAAGCAGTGCATACATTTCCGGGGTAATGATCTCCCCTTTAGATACAAGGGGGTCGCCTTGCTTGATAAACACCGTCGGTGTATTTTCACGAGCTTGGACCTTTGCTTCCTTGGTACCCTCTTCATCATAGAAACGGTTAGCCGTTACCACCAATCGTGTAAGCTCCTGTACCACTTCACGCTGCGTACGTTTGCTAAGCGAACTTGCACTGACCATCTCTGCCACTTTCGCCCGCGCAGTGGTAGCCTCACTAACCTGGTCTGTCATCAATCTCGCTACAATGTCTCTTGCGACAGGTTTCATTTCCTGAATATCATCCGAAGTCAGACGTGAGATTTTGATATACGTTTCTTCAGGAATACGGTAACTTTGTTCCTGCACGACGTTTCGAATCTCTTCCAGCAACGTGTCGGAGTATGTACCAGTTTTCCGATTGTTATTGATATAGTTAGACACAAAGTCTTTCTGACGCTGCGGAATCTCATCCCGATAAATATCAATCTTATCCTGACTTGAGATCTGATCATCCTGATTCAAACGGTCGATGCGATCCAGTAGCGTTGTCATCAGGTTCTCATTACGCATCTGCACGATCTGATATATCGGCTGCACACGTTCGGCCGCTTCTTCCTGCGCTTTCAGTGTAGCCTTGTTATTCGGAATCTGCATTGGCGCAACAATGTCCACCTCACTGCGAGTACCTTCCTGAATGTCGTAGCGCTCAGGTAACAGTTTGGAAGAAAGACTCACGTAAAAGAGGATCACTAAAAACAAAAAGAGAAGATAGCGCGCCCACACGCTATACTTCCATCCTGTCGCTCTATTTTGAAAAGATTTGCCTTTTGACATTTCTTTCGAGGTCACTTTAGACAATCCCTTTCTATGCTTGATTTTCTGCGGCGTGGTTATAAGCCACAATGATTTTCTGGACGAGGGAGTGACGAACGACATCCTGCTCGGCGAAATGCACGAATCCAATTTCCTGAACTTCACCCAAGATCGTACTCGCTTCCACAAGTCCTGATTTTTTGCCGCGCGGTAAATCAATCTGTGTCACGTCTCCGGTAATGACCATTTTGGAACCAAATCCAAGACGGGTTAAAAACATTTTCATCTGTTCAGGCGTTGTGTTCTGTGCCTCATCCAGAATGATAAAGGAATCATCCAACGTACGACCACGCATATAGGCCAAGGGAGCGATTTCAATTAATCCTCGTTCTAGAGCCTTGGCCGTCTGTTCTTGTCCCATAACGTCGTATAGAGCGTCATACAGCGGTCTTAGGTACGGATCTACTTTCTCCTGCAGATCACCTGGCAGGAAACCCAGACTTTCGCCCGCTTCGACCGCAGGCCGTGTAAGCACGATGCGTTTGGCACTGCCCTCTTTAAGTGCGGCTACAGCCAGCACAACAGCCAGATACGTTTTACCGGTTCCGGCAGGACCAATCCCGAATACAATATCCCGTTTTTTAATCGTGGTTACGTAATGTTTCTGTCCAATCGTTTTTACACGAATCGGCTTACCACGGTATGTTGTCGTAATTTCACCTTTAAACAGATCCAGCAGCTGATCTGCACGCAAATCTTTAGCAAGCTCAATCGCATATTGGACATCTCTTTCAGTTAACACATATCCATTGCGGATCAATTGCAGTAATACATCAAACAGTTGTTCAAGTGATTCCACCTGTTGCACAGTACCAAAGATATTAATCTCTGCTTCGCGTGAAGCGATCTGGGCTGGAATCTCGGATTCAATCAGTTTCAGAAAAATATCTTGGGGTCCAAACAGAGATTGCCCCTCTCCCGCACTTTGGAGCGAGATTTGTATACTGCGTGTTTGCTCTGACAAATATCCTCATTCTCCTTGACTATGGACTAACGGAAGTTCTTCCGCGATGCTTTCTTCCACTTCAAATAATACTTTCATATAAACTTTACCATTCTCTTTCTTCTCATGCAAAATTTTTTCACTTAAAATTTTTGTACCTTTACCGTTTTTGGCTAAAATATCATTTCTTGCCCCTTCTAATCCTTTCGTTTTGGCCCAATCCACACCTTGCTCTTCCTGATGGAAATTCGTTTCCATATCCTTCTCCGTCATCCATCCCATCGGCAAGGTGAATGAACGCCAGGTCAGAGGTTTGTGATACGTATCCGTGTCATAAGAACTGAAGGGAGTTTTTCCGTACCCCCATAGTTGAATCGCCCAATCTCCAAGCACCACGTAAAATCGCTCTTTACTTTCCCCGGTCATCGTCTGATATTTCTGAATCAGGGGAACCTGTATATCATATTCCCGCCAAACCATCCCCCGGACTTCACCTTTGGCAACAATCGTTTTTGTATTTTCCTCATCACCCAGGATGCCCGAGATCAGCACTTGTCCTTTCTTCACACGTGTGTTCTTCTGTACTACGGGGCGTCCCTGTTCAGCATAGATCTGAGTGACCACCGCGTCGGATTTACTGATGAGATGTCTTGGATTCAGTAGAGGCTCGCGCTTAGGCTGTGCTGACTCAACGACCTGAATCGTAACCCTTGTCCCCTCTTTCGTTACGCCAATCCAGGTCACATCAGGCAGTGCCAGCGCGAGCTGTCTGGAGAGCTTGTCCTGACTTTTCATTCGGAACCCCCATTGAAAGGGGTAGATGCCTTCTTTTTTAGCTGCGGCCAACACTTCATCTGTCGGAATCGTTACATTTCCTTTCACTTCTACATTCCAGACCATGGACGATAGCGCAAATAGTGCCGCTACAAAGAACAGCATGCCCCCTACAAAAAACTTTCTGCGAAACAGACGAGCCAGAAAAAATGGAAAACCACTGCGGTGCATGATTTTCACTCTGCAGCCTGTCCCTTTTACAACAGGACGCAGTCTGAAAAAATGCGGAAGCAAAATGCTCATCTCCGCCTGGCGTCCATCCTGTGCACGTAGATCCCATACACTCAGTCTCTGCTCTGTTATCGTATTAATTAATGTCTCGATATCTCCGCCTGTAACTTTGATCCGCACGGCTCCACGCAATTTATACAGACTAGGCTGCTTCATCCGTTCCCCTCCACTCCATTCATATGAATATCCAGAATCGTACCTTCGATGGCTACTTCATCCGGCAAAATGTTACGTATGACCAAGGCGCTGCCTTTGATCTCCAATTGACCTTGTGACAGAGCCAGTACGATGCGATCCGGCGTGAAATGGATGACACCGCGATGATTCTCTATATACAGTTGCTTACTGCCGATCAGGGTTAACCGTGGCATATCATAAAGCACATCCTGCGGCAGATCCAGCACCTCACTGGTCCATCTGCGCAGCTTGCGGCTGATCCGGGTCATTCGAAGGTCTTCCCCCTTCCTCTACAGTTCAACTTATGCGCAAATTCAGGGAATTATGAAGAATTGGTGAGCAGTTACGTACATATTTTGCTGAAAATACAGGCGTACGAAAAAAGCCTTCTCTGGAGGCGTTGTGCTCCCCAGAAAAGGCTTCGTTCTATCTTGAAACGGACGATTCACTGATCGTCTTTTACTTTTACAACTTCCCTCTCGTTCCAAAAGGTTGCTTCGAACGAGGAGAACCCAGTACCTCTGCCCAAAGCACCCCCGTACGGATGTCCTCTTGACGAAGACGAGAAGGCATTGAATCCGTTGTATCTCCCTCTTCCGTACTTGAATTCGATACAGATGGAGAACTTGCTGAAGAAATGCGATTCAGTCTGTCCTGTATCATACGTTGTTGCTCTTCCATCAATCTCATCTGTTCATCCACCGAACTCCGCATGCTGTCCGGTGACTGGTCACCTCTAAAATCAACTTCTGGATAAGAAGAGGGTACTTGTTCAGAGTAAGGCTGATCATACCGCTCGTCGTAACACTCATCATAACGTTCATCGTCATAACGCTCATCATATTGCTCCTCATAACGGCGGTCATCCGGTCTGGATGACTGTTGCTGCGAAGAGTCATTTCCTGAGCGACGATTCGCATCTTCTCCGCCCCCAAATGTTGGCATTCCGTTACCGGGACGCTTCTGATTCGGGTTTGCAGACTTCCCAAGCTTTCCAAGGACTGAAAAGAGGGCAAAGGCAATAACCGCTACCACATACAGGTTGTTAAATATCCATTCGAATAGGCTCATATGCACTCACCGCCTATCTTCCGTTTTTGGAATCACCTTGATCGCTGGAATTCGAACCTTCAGCAGGTTTTCCCAAAGTGTTACGCATCTGAGTATCCGCTTCAATGTTTTTCAGGTTCATATAATCCATCACGCCAATTTTACCACTACGAAGCGCTTCGGACATAGCCAGTGGTACTTGGGACTCGGACTCAACGACACGCGCTCTCATCTCAACAACGCGGGCTTTCATCTCTTGTTCTTGAGCTACGGCCATTGCACGACGTTCTTCAGCTTTTGCTTGCGCGATGCGTTTATCCGCTTCAGCCTGCTCGGTTTGCAAGAAGGCACCGATGTTTTTACCTACGTCTACGTCCGCGATATCGATCGACAGGATTTCGAACGCAGTACCTGCATCCAAACCTTTGGACAATACAGTACGAGAGATCAAATCCGGATTTTCCAAGACATCTTTGTGAGAGTTCGAAGAACCGTTCGTACTTACAATACCTTCGCCGACACGGGCAATGATGGTTTCTTCACCAGCACCACCGACGAGGCGATCAATGTTGGCACGAACCGTAACTCGTGCTCTAACTTTAACTTCGATACCGTCTTTGGCAACGGCAGATACGATTGGTGTTTCAATAACACGCGGGTTTACACTCATTTGTACGGCTTGCAATACGTCACGGCCTGCGAGATCAATCGCAGCAGCACGTTCGAATTCGAGTGGAATGTTTGCACGCTGCGCAGCAATCAGGGCATTAACAACACGGTCAACGTTACCACCAGCCAGGAAGTGACTTTCCAGTTGGTTAATATTCAAGCCAAGGCCTGCTTTCGTTGCTTTGATCAACGGGTTAACGATTCGGCTTGGTGTTACACGTCTCAATCTCATCGCTACCAGCGTAATGATACCTACACGCACGCCGGATGCAATAGCCGAGATCCAGAGCATAACCGGGAAAAAGCTGAAAAATACGCTCAGTACGATAATAGCCAGTACCGCGATGAGCAAAATCGTAATCATTGGATCCATAGATTTAATTCCTCCGTTTGCAATATGTTTTTTGGTAAAAGAGAGCATCAGAACTGACGCTGATTAATCCGCTGCTGAAACATCACTCCACCCCATTGCCCGCAGGTTGGCAAAGGTTATGTACTTCGCCGAAGTGATATTCATCACTCCGGCAAACGCAGAATTACACCGGCAAAGCCTGTTGTACTACAATCCGGGAACCTTCCGCTTTGATGACAATTATGGGTGTATCCACAGGAATGAATGCACCATCTGTGACCACATCGACGCGTTCACCATCAAACATCGCCGTTCCTGCTGGACGAAGCGGTGTCAGACTGATGCCTTGCAAGCCGATCAGCTCTTTACGCTCTGCCGCCGAGGAGTATCCACGATCAGCTGATAACTTATCGCTTAATATGAATCGATTCCATATTCCTCGATCCTTGAAGACCACAGCGATAATCGCGATTACGACCAGCGCAGCTCCAAAGGCAATACCCAGGGACACAAACGCATCACTTGTGTCGTAAGCCGCCCTGACAACCCCGGCCACCAGCGCAATGGATCCCAAAATGCCCAGAATACCAAAGCTCGGGATAAACATCTCCAGTATCATCATGACAAGCCCGACCGTAAATAATACCCATGTCTCCGCCCCTGCAAACCCCGCAATGTAGTTTCCAGAGAAATAAAGCACAAAACATATAATTCCGACAATTCCCGGAACGCCAAATCCAGGCACAATCAGTTCAATAATGACACCGGCAATACCAAGAAACAACAGTATGGTCATCACAATTGGATTGGTCAAGAAGGTAGAAATATTCTCTGCTGCAGTGCGTTCTAGCTTGAACACATTTTCTTGACTGTAACCAAGCCATTCCGCTGCTTCCTCAGGTGTGTTGCTGATGTGGTCCGCATAACCCACTTTCAGCGCATCCTCCGCGGAAAGAGCGATAATTTCACCTTTTTGTTTGGTTTTATTGATCTCTGGCATTTCTACCACCATATTGACGTCGGCCATGCCTGCCGCAATATCACCATCCCGGCCGCTCTTTTGGGCAGCGCCCTCCATTTTACTCGTCCAGTATGCAACCAGCTTGGGATCGTCAACATGTTTGCCTGTGCTGTCCACCATAGCTGCAGCACCAATCATGCTTCCTGGTGACATTACGATCTTATCTGCATTCAGCGCAAGAAAACTCCCTGCCGATGCAGCATCGCCACGAACAAATGCCAACGTTTCAATAGGGCTGTCTTTAATCATCGTGCCCAGCGCATCTGCAGTATCCACACGGCCTCCCGGCGTATTGATATCAAGAATGATCAAGCCAGCATTCATTTTCTCTGCTTCCTTGAACCCGCGCTCCATGAATTTGCCTAATCCCTGCTCGATTGGTTTATCCACCGGAATAACGTATACGGCGCCGCTTTTCTCAGCTGCATGCGCTGAAGGTATTCCAATCCAGACAGGAAGTAAAAGCGTCAGCAGCATCAAGAGCATCATTGACCCCGTAAGCTTCTTCCGGCGCTTTCCCCTCACATTAGTCCCCCCTTTTCCAATAATGTTATACTGTCCAGCTTATGGTATTTATTACGTACAATGCAACATTACGTTTCAAAAACTTAAAATTATATTTGAATATTCCGGCAAATGCAAGAAATATATATCCATAATCAAGTTTATAATCCATTTTTTATAAGTTTCAAGTGTTTTCGCTGAGTAGAGAGTAAGACACGCCATAATAAGTGCTGCTAATCAAGCTTATGTGATCTTTTATATGCCAGCTTGTTTGCAAACAGTGCGCTCAAAGAAGCTTTTCCGCATTCTCATATGGAGATGAGGTATGGATCGGAGTAGAGTATCGAATAAATCATGAAAAAACACCCCCTGACAAGTCAGGGGGTGTTTATTGAATTTGCTTTATTGCAGAAATTGTTGAACTGCTTGATTAACCAGTTTGCCGTCCGCTTTGCCTTTAACTTTCGGCATAAGGGCCGCCATCACTTTCCCCATCTCGGCTTTCGAAGAAGCACCGGTTTCCTGGATGGTCTGCTGTACAATTACTTTAATTTCTTCTTCGGTAAGCTGTGCAGGAAGATACTGGATAAGTATTTCAATTTCCGCTTCGGCATTTGCCGCGAGTTCTTCGCGACCTGCTTTGCCAAATTCTTGGAGGGCATCTTTGCGCTGTTTGATTTCACGACTCAGGATATCAAGCACTTCGTTGTCATCCAAATCTCTTTTCAAATCTATTTCAAGATTCTTGATCGTCGAACGAATCAACCGAATGGTGGAGAGTCTGAACTTGTCCTTACTCTTCATCGCTTGCTTCATATCTTCGTTCAATCGTTCGCTAAGATTCATGTAGTTAAAATCCTCCTAAAACTTTCTCTTACGAGCAGCCTCGGACTTTTTCTTGCGCTTTACGCTTGGCTTCTCATAATGCTTACGTTTCTTCACCTCAGCCAATACGCCATCTTTAGCGATGGAACGTTTAAAGCGACGAAGTGCAGCATCAATAGTCTCGTTTTTGCGAACTTTAGTTTCAGACACCAGTTTTCCCTCCCTCCGACCAGACCGTCCAAGAGCAATAACACGGTTCATCATCTTTCATTATAGGCGAAAGGCAATAAAAGTGTCAACCTTAACGTGATCCCTTAATATTAGCTGAGCTGCAGCATTTTTTCAAGTGCAAAAACAAATTTACAACTTGAGTAACGTTATACGGCCCTCTTATCGGTGTGAATCAGACAGACTCGTGAGCGCACCCAACCTGGTTCCGCCCAGCACATGGTAATGCAAATGGTGCACGGTTTGCTCGCCATCCCTACCACAATTGTTAATCAAGCGGTATCCTGAATCCTGCACACCGAGCCGCTTGGCCGCTTCTTGTGCAGCCGCATGGATCTCCCCGATCAAGGGTAAATCTTCAGCGGTTACATCATTCATGGAAGCGATATGTTTCTTCGGCACGACCAGCACATGTGTTGGCGCCGCAGGCTGAATATCGTGAAATACGATTACATGATCGTTTTCCAGTACTTTGTTGGAGGGAATGGTGCCCTCTACAATTTTGCAAAATAAGCAATCCATCGTACAATCCCTCCTTCCTTTGAGTTCGAATTATGTATACCCCTATATCATACTAAAAGTAAAATCGTACGTCCAATGCTTGACATGGCAAATAACTCCTTCCCCCTGTGTGTTCATCTGTAAAAGAAAAAGTCACACCTGAAGGCAGGGTATCCCATGATCCCCTTGCCGAGGTATGACCGTGATTGAATTATGATTTCTTTGATACGAATGAAAGAGGATTTAAACCATTTTAATAGTACGGCAATAAGGTTAATGCCGTCAGGGCAAATAAAGGCAGAACCAGTCTGTTAAAGCGTCTGCGGCCATATCCATAATAAGGGTAAGGAGCAGGGTACCCGTATCCAGGATAAAATCCACGAGCAGGTGTGGCCGGATAATGAACCATAGGCATCATATTTGGAGCTGCATTTGCATGGCCTGCCATAACTTCATTACCAACTGGAACAGCCAAATAAATCATCTCATCATCCACATTCTCTACAATGCCATCATAATACGAACCATCATTCATCTGAATACATACATAACGATGGATATGATCCTTACACAGTTTCTTTGCCGTACCTTTATCCATGCCTAATCGCCTCCCAGTTCAGCTCTTCTTCACCCTTCATCCTATTCAACTCTGGGCGGATTGACACTGTGTTAAAGACGTTTTGAAAAAGAATGAAAAAAGAAGCCCCTCGTGAGCGGCCTTCCGAAGAAGTCCGGCTACCCGGACATCTATACAGGAAGCTTCCTGAACAGATGTCCGACGGGGGGCTTAAAACAAGTTTGTCGGCTTAGCTGTAGTATAACAGCGTGTTGAACCTGTATCTGTGATGAAACTCACTTGTTATCGCGTGATATAAAAAAAGAAATATTTTTACAAATACATCATTTTTGAACAGACTGGACTTATAAGCTTTCCATCACAACCCTGGAACCTGTACCCGCATCACCAGCCGGAATCACGACCAATTTGCGTTGCAAACGCGCACGCAGTTCAGGGACGTGACTGATGATGCCCACAGCCAGTCGATCGTCATGCAATTTTTCCAGTGAAGTAATGACCGTATCCAGCAGTTCCGGGTCCAATGTGCCAAACCCTTCATCCAGGAAGAAAAATTGAAGCGGATACTGCCCGCGCAGCTGAATCTGTGCGGATAGCGCCAGCGCCAGCGACAAAGAAGTCAAGAAGGTTTCTCCACCAGACAGGGTTGATACCGGACGTTTCACACCGCCGTTGGCATCGTCACAGATCACAAAGCCTCCGCCCGAATCCACCTCAAGGGAATACCTCTGCTTGGTGAGAAAACGCAGCCGCTGGGAAGCCGCATGACTTACCTGCATCAGCTGCTCTTCGGCAATGTACTCCACAAATGTATTCCCCCGGAACGCGGTCTGCAACTTGCTGAGCAACTCACCCTGGTGACTGATCTCCAGTCGTTTCGTCTCCAGCTCCGTCCAGCGAACATGACGTTGCTGCACATCCTCCAGATCCCGTTCGGCACGTGCTTTCACCTGCAAGGCAGTTTCATCCTCATATCTGGCCTGTTTCAAACGTTCTGTGCAAGCGATCCACTGTTCCTCGGTCACAACCGCACCATCTAGTTTTTGCTCCAGTTCACGTAGCTGAGAAGCAAGTTCACGCTCTCGTTCACGATGATGCTGAATTTCTTTCTGCAACCGTTCCGCTTCCTCGGCAGCCAGCGCTGCCTGTGTGACAGCGACATCTGTCTCGAACGCGGATGACTCCAAGAGCAGCCGCCAGCGCCCCTGTGCCAGCTCCAGATGTTCTGCTGCTGATGCGGCGGCCTGCCCAGCCATTACGTCACGTTTCACCGATTCCTGCTTCTGTGCATCCGCTTGTTTGAATCGCTCTGCAGCTAGCTCAGCAGTCTTGCGCAGTCCATCCAGGCGAGCCTGTGTCTCGCGGATTAGATCTTCTACCCGCTGCTCACCTACCCACTGGCGCAAACGTTCTTCTTTCTCGGCCAGTTGTTTGCTGCCGCCTTGCCATTCGGTCTGCCACTGAATAAGCTGCTTGTCCAATTCCACCAGCTTCTGCTGCAATGACTGGACAAGCTGCTCTTTCTCCTCAAGGAACGTCACGCTTTTGGCCAGACGTTCCTTGATGTCTTCGGCGCGTGCATCGCGCTCCTGCATCGCTTGATAGAGGCCAGCGGCCTCCTCCTGTGCGATGTCAGGCAGTTCCGCGGCCCAGCGGCCCTGCAACGCAGCCGCAGCGGCTTCGCTCTCGGCCAGCTTGCGCTCCGCCTGGACGAGCCCGGCACGGCCGGCCTCTTGCGCAGCTGCCGCTTCCATGCGGCGCTGCTGCGCGCCTGAAGCCGCCTGCTGCAACGCTGCGGCTTCTCCCTGCAGCGGCGCTGCTGCGGCAGCCAGCGCCTGCGCGGCTTCGCGCAGCGCAGCGGCACGCGCCGCCCAGCCCGCCGGAGATCGCCCATCCTCGGGCGATCCGGCAGGCTCGGGCTCCGCTGCCGCAGGCGCGGCCTCGGCTGCGGCCGTGGCATCGCCGGCCGCGGCGCCAAGCTGCGTCAGCAGGCTGCGACGTTCGTGCAGCTGCTGGCGCAGCCCAAAGCGCAGCTCCTGCAGCTCCGCGTGCAGGCTGCGCAGCAGTTCCAGGTCCGCATCGTCTGCGTGCGGACCATCTCCCGGCGGGGCACCCGGGAGCGGGTGGTGTGCGGAGCCGCACACCGGGCATGGCTCGCCGTCCCGCAGTTCGGCGCGCAAGGCAGCGGACAGCCGGTGCATCTCCTGCTCACGCATCGAACGGCGTAGCTGCTCCTCCGCACGGGCCAGCAAGCGCTGTTCGCTGTTAATATCCTGCTCACAGGCAAGCAATGCCTCAAGACCTGCTGACGCCTGTTCCACCAATTGCTGGCGCTGTTCGGTCAGGCGTCCCTCTTCCGCAGCCGCCGCCTCCAGTTTGGCAGCCCCTTGTTCTGCAGACTGTTGATAGGTCTGCATGTCCGCTTTATGCTGTTTCACCTGCTCGAATGCTGTATCGATCCGATGTTTCAGCTCAAGTGATGTTTGTAGCCGTCTGCGCTCATCAGACTTCACTTCATTCGGTTTGAGACTTTCCTGCAATTCCTCACGACGTTTGCGTCCACGCATTTGCAGTTCCTGCTCTTTATCCAGCTGTTGTCTCAGCGTTGCCTGTTCGGCCTGCCCTTTCTCCATCAACTGCGCAAGCCGTGAACAATCCGCCTGCAAAACATCACGTTCCCGTTGCAGCTCTTTGGCCTGTTCCAATTGATCCAGACGCAGGAGCAGTTTGGGCTCTTCTGCTCCAAGCTGTTGCCTTGCCTCTTCTGCCTTTTCAGCTTCCTGCACAGCCAAACGTTCATGCTCCGCTGCCTGTTTCCCAGCAGTTTCTGCCTCCAACTGTCGCTGCTGGTGGGCTTCTGACGCGTCCCGAGCTGACTGAAGCGCAGGTAGCATCTTCTCGGCTGCTCCCGACCGTTTCAAACGCTCCTCATCGGCTTCAATCTGTTCCGCCTTGGCATGGAGTTGTTGCTGTTCTTGCAATCGCACTTGTTGTTCCTTACTCAGCTCACGAATTCGGCCGAATTGTTCTGCTTCCTTCACCGCCGAATCCAGCTCTTTCCGTGAGGATTCGGCGTGCTGAACCGCTGCCTTAAGCAAATGTTTTGTTTCTTCAAGTATTTCTTTACTGGCATTGCCAAGTCCCTGCTGCTCCGCAGCAAGGGATTGATGAGCCATATCATTATCTTTGACCCGCCGACTTAATTTAATGGCGAGTTGATCCCCATACTTCTCCAGATGAAAGAGACGTTGCAGCATCTGCCTCCGCTCACTGCCTTTCAGGGAAAGGAACTCGGCAAATTTCCCTTGCGGTAATACTACGGCTCTCGTAAAATCATCCATTTTCAGACCAATGACGTCTTCAACGCACCGATTGACTTCTGCCAGCTTATCAGCAAGCACTTGATCTTCCCCATCAATCGTTTCAATAAACTTGCTGACCGTATTGCTAACGGACACTTCATTGTTACGCTTAAAACGCCGTTCGACCCGAAATCTACGAGTTCCCGCTGCCGAAGCAAGCTCAAATGTAAAAGCAACCGATAGCGAATCTTCAGCATGGTTCATAATGCCTTGTGTACCATTGACTGCCCGTTCCACCTTGCCATACATGGCAAGGGTGATCGCATCAAGCAAAGAAGATTTTCCGCTACCGGTAGGCCCGAAAATACCAAACAAACCTGTTTCGGTCAGTACCGTAAAATCAATCTCCTGCATCTCACGATAACTTTGTAGCCCGGCGACTTTCAATAAAATCGGTCTCATCGGCCTTCGACCTCCTCACGTACGCCTGGCTCATCTTCATCGACCAGCTCCAGGAAAAGCTGTACCAGACTATCTTCTGGTAGGGCTCCACCCGTTTGGCGCTGGTAAAACTTGCGAAAAAGTTCATGCACAGGCAGTTCTGAACGCTGTTCTATGAACCCTGCGGCCTCCATCTCCGGATATACTGGACGAATATGGATAATGCCCTCATGAGCTTTACGCAACTGCTGAATCTCTTTTAGAGACATTGCATCCTCCAACCAGACCTCCATATCAATGTATGCCTGTGAGTCACGCCCCTCATCCAGCCAACGGTACACTTCTGCCAGACCACCTCTCGCCTTCCAACGAACAAGTGGGTTGCCTGAGGTAAGCAATACTTCTTCTACTTGTGCAACTCCGCCTGGCGTAAGATCAACCATTGTAACGGATTTGCTCTGCCCTGCTTCCGAGAAGCTGTACGCCAGGGGAGAACCACTATACCGAATCACACCGTCTCCTTTGACGGCTTGCGCACGATGGAGATGTCCCAGAGCCGTGTATTGAGCACCAGTAGACAGGGAAGAAGGGTCTACGGTGTACGCTCCCCCCACCTGGATAGGCCGTTCAGAATCGCTCTCTACTCCGCCTAGTACATATATATGACTCATAGCGAGATTCACTGTATCCGGACGAAAGGAAGAAGCCAAACGTTGCATTAACATCCCTACTCTGCGGCTGTATGCTTGACGTAGTACATTTTCGTCACCATCTGTAGTTAACAGCTCATTTAATCTCGCTTCTGATGGATAGGGCAAAGCCGCAATATGTGCTGTCTCCCCGGTTCGACGAGTATGAATAGTCACAGCCTCTGACACTGGTGTACCTACTAACGTAATTCCTTGTCTGTTCACAAGCGGAGTTACCGAGGCTACACGTTCGGGTTGATCGTGGTTGCCTGCAATGACAACAAGTGGCCTGCCGTTTTCAGTCAAACGTGCTGCCGCCTCATAAAACAGCTGTTCCGCCGACGCAGGCGGATTTACCGAATCGTACACATCTCCAGCCATCAAAATGGCATCGGCCTGCTGATCGTCGGCTAGTTTGACGAGTTCATCGACGAAATCCTCCTGTTCACGAAGCCGGCTTCGTCCCTCCAGCGTTTTCCCCAGATGCCAGTCTCCCGTATGCAAGATACGCATCGTCCGCTCCACCTCTTTCCACTACATCTTCTATCATTCCATCTCTCGCCCGTCGCTCATTGAACAAGAGGTATTCAAAACACAAAAACTCTCTAAACCTTTTATAATTTAACCGCATGACCGCCATCGAAAAAATAAAGCCACATGTGGTCGACTTGGCGACCCAATATATCTTCAATTGCCCGTTTATACAGCCGTAGCTGGAAACGATAGTTTTCAACCAGAGGTTCCACTCCTCCGCGATGTTCAAGCACTCGATCCGTCTTGTAATCTAGCAGAACAAGTTCACCATCAACCTCATAGAGACAGTCAATAATCCCCCTGACGAGCACCGTTTCATCCTGCAGCACAGCCTGTACTCTATCGTTTTCACTGTGTATCTCCTGCTCCTCGTTTGGCCGTAACCCACGAATCCATTCCTCAGGAGATTGATCTGCCGGGAGACCATACGTGAACGGGATTTCCCTTCGAATCCACGCCGCACGCAACATCTCCATTCCTGGTTGTGTATCAAAAAAAGCAATCAATTCACTTCGTTCAATCGCCTCTGCTTGATAAGGAAGCAATATTTGAATCGCCAGCAGGCGCGAAATCGTCTCATCAACAATCGCTTCATCCACAACAGATCCGTCTACAGGGAGATGCTGCATGAGCGTGTGGTACACCGTTCCCCGTTCTGTTCCTGTCAGTTGCCGCTCTCCCATGAATTTGGGACGACGCAAGTGTAGTTTGAACGAAGCTTGTGTCGCTGGACTCGTCTTACTATCATTGCTTCCATTCCACTTACTATCACTGCCTCCAGTCCAAGCTTGCTCCTGCAGCTCTTCCATAACGGGGTATGAAGTATCCTCCTGCGTCGATAACAGACTCTTGATTTCGGTTACTGAAGTGCTCGCCGCCACTTGTGAAGCTGATTCATATGGATAGGTCCAGGAAAGCCGCTTATCTATCTCACGCACAAGTGCATTTTGAACATTAACTTCCAGAACCTCTTCACTGTCCGCCTTTAGTTCTGTCCGTTCATCCGTCTTCTGATCTGCCGTTACCGATTCAATCTCTGAAACCGGATTGGCCTGTACGCCCTCGGTATGATCGATCACTTCTGTCGATGGGTTTAATCTGACGGGTTTCGCCGCATGCAGAGCAGCCAATCGTTCTCTCCGCAATCCAGTTAATTCATCTTCTTCACGCTCCACAAGGTCGGCGTGTTGCTGGAGAGATACCCTATCCGCAGCAACCACGGATATGCTCCAGCGTGATTCATCACTCGCAAGGCAAGCCGCATAAGAATCACGATCACCTGCAAGCTCACGTAGCACCGCGGCGTCCCGGTGTCTAATCAAAGCTGGCCCGATCCAATCCAGATAATTTCGTCCGGCAGCAAGCAGATAATCAGGTAGCGCAAGCTCTGGACTGTCTTTAACCTGTGACCAGGTTTGTGCTTTTTTGGCAGCGTCCTTCACCGTGCCTATCAGCACCATTTTTTCTTTTGGCCGGGTTAAAGCCACATACAGCACACGCATTTCTTCCGCCAGCAGTTCAAACTGAGCCCGGCGACGTATAGCCAGATTGGCTAATGTAGGATAGGCCACCCTGTTGTCACGATCCACAAACCTCGGGCCAAAGCCAAGTTCCTTGTGCATCAGAAACGGTGCATGCAGATCTTGCTGATTAAACATTTTGGAGATACCGCCAACAAACACAATCGGGAACTCCAACCCTTTGCTTCGATGAATTGTCATAATTCGTACAGCATTATCCTGTTCCCCTGAACCGCTGGCTACGGTGCCAAGGTCTCCACCATTTTCCCGTAGTCGTGAGACATATGTCAGGAACCGGAACAACCCGCGGTTTGCAGTTGCTTCCTCATATTGACGCGCCCGATCATACAGAGCCTTCAGATTACTTTGGCGTTGCTGACCGCCAGGAAGTCCGCCAACCCAATCCAAATATCCGGTCTCCCGATAAATCCGCCAGATCAGCTCACTTAAACTGCCTTGTCTTGCCTCAAGTCTCCACTGCTCCAGCTGACGCATGAAATGAATGAGTTTCTGTTGCAACCGCGAGCGCGCGAGTTCTTTTCCACCCATAAAGCCTGCATCTTGCTCACCCGTTTCAATTTGCAGATCAGCTCCCGAATCAACTTCCATCTCCGCAGTAACGGCTGATTGGCGTTGAGCCTGTTCGATTTCTGACCAGCCTTCTGGCCACTGCATCTGAACCATCCCGTCGACATACGAATCCCGTCCCAACTCAGAACGTTGACCAGTCCCATCGGATGCATTCCTCCACTCTCCTGCAGCAGAAACAACGGCATCATAGAAGGACTGTCTCTTATCCCCCAGACGAATGTGAGCAAGCTCTTCTTCATTTAATCCAACCATGGGAGAACGAAGTACGGAGGCTAGAGGAATATCCTGTCTTGGATTGTCCACAAGCTGCAACAGAGATAACATCACTTCCACTTCCGTAGCTTGAAAATATCCCTTGCTCTGCTCTCCACCTGCGGGTATGCCCTGCTGTCTGAATTCCTCAATCATCAGCGGTGCCCACATCAGCGTGGAACGCAACAAAATAACAATGTCTCCATAACGTGCCGGACGCATCGTTTGCAAAGCCTTGTCATACACACTCAGTGCAGGCTTGTCTGTCTCCCCGACCATCTCTCGGATACGCCCGGCGATGGCGCGCGCTTCCAATTGAGCCGTTTCAAGTTCGGCACTCTCCAGTTCTGCAGCTGCGGTTGCATCTACACCGTCTTCCGTACCTTCCGGTATTTCGGTTCCGCTACCTTGGCGATCAATCAACATAAGTTCAGGTGTGTAGGCTTCGTTTCCAAGTGTCTCTGATGGAAAAGAAGCCCCGTAAGCCAGCTGAGCCCGCTCATCATAAGCAATCTCAGCGACCCCTTCATTCATCAACTGTCTGAATATGACGTTGACGGAATGCACCACTTCGGCACGACTACGGAAATTGCGCGCAAGGTCGATTCGTTTCCCCGTTACCGTTGCTATACCCGTTCTTGTACCATTCTCTTCGTTGATCTCTGTATCCACATGAACACTCGGAGTGTAGTTGCGATATTTGTTCATGAACAGGCCGGGTTCAGCCAAGCGGAAACGGTAAATGCTCTGTTTAACATCACCAACCATAAATCGGTTACCTGGATTCTCTCGGGAGATTAGCCTAACGATATCCTCCTGAACCGTGTTCGTATCCTGGTATTCATCCAGCAGCACTTCATCAAAACGTGCACGGTATTCCATCGCCGCATCCGAAGGCATCGAATGTTCAGGTGTGGAATCCTCATGACGCAAAATGTGCAGACAATAGTGCTCCAGATCGTTAAAATCGACTTGTCCGCGTTCCTGCTTCGCCTGAAGATACCGTTCACCAAAGGTGCTGACTAGACGGGAAAGCTCCTGCATCAACGGTGCAGCCTGTTCCAGCTCCTGCCAAAAAGAGAATGCACTCCTTCCAAAAAGTGAACCTTTTAGATCAGCAACAGCTTTTTTTGCCGTTTCTCGCAACTCCTTCACCTGTTCTTGCAGCCCAGGGTCGGTCTGATCTTTTTTACAAGGCTTCAATTTGCCAAATGCAGCTGGCTGGAATACCTCAGGCAACCTTTCCCAAGGCATGACTTCGACGGCGGATAAAAGCTCTTCAACCATCGCCAAATCCTCTTTGAGTGTCTCCGCATAAGGTGCAGGACCCTCAGGCTGCAACGAAATCTGAATCCCTTGTCGCAGCAAACCCGCCGCCCCGCTCAATGCGAGAGCCGCATCCCGTAAAATGCTCTGCACCCATGCAGATTGCCCCAGTGCCTCTACACTTTCCACCTGAAAAGCTTCAGCCATCTCCATCAGCCAGTGATCAGGCCAGGAATGACTTCGCGAGAAATCGTATAAACGCTGCACTAGCCGGTGCATCGCATCATCATTTCGCTCTCCACTGAACCAGTCCACCAGTTCGCGGAACGTGCTCCCCTCGTCTTCTTCGCCATACTTTTCCTCGAACAACTCCTCCAGCAATTCCTGACGAAGCATCTCAGCCTCATTTTCATTCAGAATACGAAAAGCCGGATTTAGCGGAATCTGCTGATAATACCTGCGAATGACCTCCATACAGAAGGAGTGCAGCGTTGTAATGGATGCTCGTCCGAGCAATGACAACTGCCTGCGCAAATGCTCCTCCTCCGGTTGCTCCTCGAGCGCACGTTCCAGCGCTTCCCGAATACGCTGTTTCATCTCGGCCGCCGCCGCCTTCGTAAACGTGGCTACCAGCAAGCGGTCCACGCTGAATCCTTGGGAAGGGTCTGCAATTTTGCGAATAATCCGCTCCACCAGAACAGCTGTTTTTCCCGATCCTGCAGCTGCGGCGACCAGAATATCTTCCCCACCCTCGGAAATGGCGCTCCACTGATCATCACTCCAGAAGCTGCCTTCCGGTTTAGGCATATGCATCATAACGTTTCCCCTTCCCTGCTGTGAGACAGCATATCCCAAACTTGCTGTTTGCCCGGTTTGGACAGCAGTTTATAGTCGTTCCCCTCAATATTTTCATCAAACTGACAGACCGATTTATATGAACAGAACGTACATGCAATCTCCTGCTGTATCCGGTACGGTTCAATGGCTGTATCTCCATCTGTAATGCGAGTTCCAATCTCGCGGATATTACCGCGAACAGCAGCAAGCAGCGTATCCCATTGTTCTGGCGTCGCTACAGCAGCACTGCTGTAAAAGCTGCCATCTGCTTTTAATGCCACTGGAATAA
This sequence comes from Paenibacillus sp. 4624, assembly GCF_050435065.1. Lineage (NCBI taxonomy): Bacteria > Bacillati > Bacillota > Bacilli > Caryophanales > Paenibacillaceae > Paenibacillus > Paenibacillus sp. 4624. The sequence goes on along the minus strand of NZ_JBNDJR010000001.1, from coordinate 544,137 downwards.
TCGCGGAATGTCCTTTATCAAGCGTGTTATCCATTTGAGCAACGGCATCACGGTCAGCGAGCAACAGACCCTTCATTTTAAAGCGTTTCAGAAGTTCCTGTCCTGCCTGTTCGGATGTCATGCCGTTTGCCGATTGCAGTAGTGGGTTATGCACATGGAAATAGAGTGTACCTCCTGGCATTGCCGTTTCCCCTAACCATTCCTCAGCAGCGCTAAGCAACACCTCCAGATAGGTGAGCATTTGCAGCGATAGCCCGTAGTAAACTTCATGAAGCTTGAGATCGGTCTGACTGGATTTGTAGTCAATTACTCTTAACAACAGACCGTTCTCTCCTTCAGCGACATCCACGCGGTCGATCCGGCCGACAATCTCCAGTACACACCCATTCTCCAGTTCAAAACGCAACGGCGGCAAAGGTTTCCCTGGACCAAAATCCAGTTCCAATCCAATCGGTTCAAAACTACCACGTCTGGACTGCTCACCCAAAATAACGGATGCCCGGCTGACGATATCTTTTAATTTGCGAAAAATATAGCCATAGCGCTTTGTGCTAAGCAAAATTTCCCCTTGGAGCTGCGGAGCGATCTGCTCCACCGTCTGCTCGGCTTCCTGGCGACATTGTTCGGGTGTCAGGCTGCCCCAGCTACGATTTTCCTCACGCAGGCGCATCGCCAGTTGACTCAGTGCAGCATGGAACAGTTGGCCGATATCCGGAGCTTGAAGACGATATAATTGCCGTTCCTTAAGCTTCAGCCCATGTGAAGCAAAATGAGAGAATGGACAGGCTACAAAACGTTCCATCCGTGATACACTCGTTCTTACCTCCGTACCGTACAGCCTGCGGCTGGTTGCCGTTTCCAGTCTCCGCGCACGGTTACGATAAAAGACAGAACTCAGCAACCGCTCCAGCCCAGGGCGGCTCTCTTCCCGGTTTACATGCCAATTGTAGACTGCCCACCATATTTCAGGAATGTCTTCTCCCCTACGCCATCTGCGCAATTGTCCAATCAGCATGGAGAGGCTTTGTTCTGGATGAATCGCGTAAGAGAGGTGCACGGCTTCCAGATCCGAGACGGGCGGCTGAGCAAGCAAAGGCTGCTCCTGCAATCCAAACATTTTGCGTACATGGCGCACAATCTCGGAAGGGAGTAGTGATTTACCTTCATCATCTGCGACAGGATAGCTCAGCCATAACTGCTTGCTGGCAGCGGTCAGAGCGGTATAGATGAGAAAACGTTCATCCAACATGAGTCTCGTTGCACCAGGTCCCAGCCCCATGCCTCTCTCTGTCAGCAATAACCTTTCCTGCTCCGTTAGTACTCCGTTGTCCTGAGGGATCGCTGGCAATTCCCCATCAACCGCCCCAAGAATAAATACATATTTCATATCACGCAGACGTGTACGATCCATCGAACCAAACAGCACCTGGTCAAGGGCCGGGGGAACAAGCCCCAGCTTGAGCTCAGTCAGTCCTGTCTCCATCATGCCCGCAAACAAAGTGATGTCCAGACGTTCATTGCCCATCATATCAACCATCTGGTCAAGAAGATCCAGCACGGCTCCCCACATTTGACGATGCTCTCTCGAACGCTCCGGGTCTCCCTGAGCCTTGGCCTCAGCAGACATCTGATCCAGCTTATGTGCAATATCTGCATCCTCTAACAGTCTAAATAATGCCTCGCACTGAGCGGCAGCCGTTTTTGCTTTTTTCATTCGTTTCTCAAACGTACCGAGTGCCGATGTAATCAAGGCTCTGCAACTCTCCATCAGCGATAACACTGCATCGCGTCCTCGGCTGCTTCCTTCCTGTCCCTGATCCTCCAAAGACAGACTCGGCACATACTTCCACGGCTTACCATCCGTCCAGCGATATCCATGGATACCGCAAGCAAGCACATAGTTCTCCAGCTGATCCATATCCTCACGAGTAATTGAACCATCCAGCGGAAGCAGCAGATCCGTTTTGACACAGCGAAAAACATCCTCATACCGCCAGTTGCGCCGAACGATATCTAGCGCTGAACGAATAAATTCGGATAATGGATGATGCAACTCACTTCGTCTTCGGTCCAGGAAGACCGGAACATCATAGTCCCTGAATAAAGGCTCTGCAATATCAGCATAAGTCTCCAATCCGCGAACCAGCACCGCCATGTCCCGATATCTCGCTCCATCCTCTTGCGCAAGGCGACGCATTTCACGTAGTGCACCCTCCAGCTCTGCCCTGCGATTCTCCGCAGCCATCAATCGAATCCCCGAGTCCTCGCCTTGACTTCTCCAGCGAACACGCCGATCAAAACCGGCCTCCAGATGGGCAAGTCCCGGCCGGTCCTTAAATCTCGGAAGCACCTCGTCATGAAGTAGCGTGGTATCGCTGGTTACACCCAAATGTTCGGCCATGCCTTTGAGGCGCGCATAGGCATTGGCAGTTGGATAAAATAATTCCAGCTCTCCTGGCAGGATACCTTGCTCGTAAGAACCATCGAGTGTTAGGGAAATCGTTACAGACGAGGCTTGTAACATGAGCTGTCCTATTACACTCATCTCCTGCGGGGTGAATCCATGGAATCCGTCAATCCAAACCTCGGCCCCCTGCAACCATGTACTTTCTGGCAAACGACCTGTCAGTTCATTCAGTGTATCTTCATCATCTATATATAAATCAGCCAATTCCTTCTCATAATCATGGTAGATCAGATTCAAATCATGAAGCTTGTCTTCCAAAATAGGTGAAGCCGATGCAATGCTCCATGTTGCAAGCCCTTCTTCGAGTGCCGAAGCATGAACTTCATATCGTTTAAACTCACTATATAAATTAGTCAATTCCCCGATAAAGCCAAGCTGGCTGCCCGAAGCAGCAAACAGTCTCAGTTCTTCTTTCCTACGCTGAATGACTTTATATAAAAGCATCTTCTTGCCCTCGGCTCCAATCGGAACGCGAGCAGAACCGCCAGCCTCCTGCATGACGCGATAAGCCAGACGGCGAAATCCAAGAACTTCGGCACGCATCGTACCTTTAATATCTCCGGAAGATATCAGGGCCTGCTCTGTCCGGAATGAGCTTTGTTCGGGAACGAGTAGAATCAACGGTTTTCCTTGGGGCTCCTGCCTAAGCAGAGATGTGATTTCTCGGGTAATCAGTGTGCTTTTACCACTGCCTGCCCGGCCAATAACAAAGCGTACGGACATGTGTCATCCTCCAAACTGCACGTACAAGATTTTAATTTCCAGTATACCATACCTTCTTCACTTCGGAACATACGTTTGCCATGATCCACCAAATAAGAACACAATATGGCTATTGAAAAAAAGCCGCCGCCTGTACAATACAGCCAGCAGCTTCTTATGGATTTACGTTTATTACCAAACTCGGTGACAGATACGCCTAGTAGTTGTTTTCAAGTTTACAATTTCGTTAAATGAATTCATGCTCTACAGCCTTCTGCAAGGCCTCGAAAAAATCCCGGTTTCTCTGGCTATATCCCGGCTTGCATCCTCGTAGCGGCATGAGATGACTGTAAATACAGCATATGGCGGTTTTGAATGACCAAGATGGCTATGTAAGCTCCAAACCACACCCGGTTTGACATTTTTCTTGAACGTATAATCCGTCGGGCTGGAATCAGCTTCTCTATGTTCCACATACCCCTCCGGTGCAATGAATTTCCCCAATTCAGTATAAAATTGTTTTCGAATACCCTCTTTTAGATTTCGCAAGTCAATGTACGCCTGCTACGTCTATAATTACGCGTTTCAACCAGCATATCCGTAACCATAGCGAGCAGACCTCCTCCTTTTTCGAAATTAAATCCTTCGGTTGTTAACCTGGACATAATCGAGTCAAGACGAAGACTGAACACTGTTCCTTTTCGACCAATAATATAAGCTGTTCGCCAAGATCAAGCTTCTTCTCATAAATAAAATACCCTATAAGATGGACTTTTTAAAGTGTCTATCTCACAGGGTACCTGTGTCATTCTATAAACAGAGTATTCTTAATTTTTTTTGCTTCTCACTTCAAAAATAGCGAACTTCAGGTAATGCCCTTCATCTACACCCAAAATTTGCGGGTGATCCTTACCGGCGGCCTTCCAGTCAATTAAACGCAGTACTTTACCTGCATCTTCAGCGGCATCCGCAATCGTTTCCAAGAAGAGGTCAGGACGCATGTGGTAGGAGCAGCTTGCGGTTACCAAGTATCCACCCTCATTGACCAGTTTCATGCCCTGCAAGTTGATGTCCTTGTAGCCGCGGCATGCCCCTTTGACTGCTGATTTTGTTTTAGCGAAGGCAGGTGGATCAAGGATAACGACATCAAACGTTTTTCCAGCACTGGACAATGCTTTGGAGGTATCTACCTTTTGCTCCGCTGCTCGTGCTCGTGCATTGCGCTCATCAAGTCCTTTGACTTGCTCACGCAGATATTGAAAAGCATCGGCTACAACGAACTCAACCCGATCCGTGAAACCATTTAGCTCCACATTGGTTCGTGCGCTCTCGATCGCATGTTCGGAAATATCGAGGCAGGTTACCTTTTTCGCTCCAAATTTGCAAGCATTCAGGGTAAAGCTGCCGGTATGAGAGAAACATTCCAGCACGGTGGCACCGTCCCAATATGGGAAAGTAACCACTTTGCCACCCTTATTCACAGGCAACAGCTGCTCTGTTCCTTCATGCTCGACCTGTTGCACGGTGATGCCGCTTTTGTATCCCCAGCCTTTCATCAACGGTTCAATGGCAGCCCGGTTTTCACGCTGGTCGAAGAAGTACCCTGTCTTCTGTCCTTCTACGATGTCCACCTTGATGAGCAGCCCATTTTCGGTCACAGTCACATGACGCGGGCATTCCCCGTAGAGCGGTCCTTTGATCTGCTCCAGACCTTCCAGTTCACGGATCGATACATCACTGCGCTCATAGATACCTTCCGGCTGCATCACTTCAATGAGAGCCTGGACAATCGCTTCACGGCAACGGTCCATACCCAGTGTAAGGATCTGCACAACTAAAATGCTACCGAACCGATCAACGATCAATCCAGGCAGGAAATCAGCTTCACCATAAACAAGACGGTAGGCTTCGCCATCCTGAATGAAGCGTTCCCGGTGACGCAGACAATCATGGAAACGAGCAGCAAAAAAGGCGGTATCCATCTGTTCAAACTCCATAGGCTGGTATGAGACTACACGAACGGTAATCTGGGAAGCCGGATTATAATATCCCGTTGCCAAGTAACGACCTTGATGATTCAGTACATTAACGATATCACCCGGTTCCGGGTTGCCGTCTACGGATGCAATTTCATTTTTGAAAATCCAGGGATGTGCATGTTCCAACCGCTTTTTGCGGCTTCGTTCCAGTGTAACGGATGACAAGATTGATCCACTTCTTTCTTATTTTAGTTGAAAAGATAGGTTTGGGCGGCAACGAGACGCTCCGGGGACGAATCGATCCTATGATCGCTGTTGTCCTCAGATTTTTTGGATTCCCTTCTCCAAAGGTAAAAATCCGACGACAAGCCTATGCTTCCGATGTAGCTTTCTTTCAGAAAGCTTTCAGGCGAGCCCTTTGCTTCCTTGGATTCGATTCCGTCCCCTCCGCTGCGTTTGCCGAATCACCGTATCTTTTACATGGGGGCTAGCAGTCTCAATTCCTCTTGTGCTTGTCATGCTTGTCTCTGCTTCCTCATAGGATAAGTGATAAGGAATGGGACGGGAGGAATGATTCGGATGTTCAGAGAAGTAATTCTGCCTCTGTTATATGGGCTGATTATCTTTTTTGGCGGTATGAAGCTGATGGAGACAGCGCTGCAACGCATGGCGGGGCCGATGCTGGCAGACTGGTTAAACCGTGCCACTTCTGCCCCATGGAAGGGCATGGCATTCAGTGCAGGCGCAACCGCAGTGCTGCAGAGCAGCACTGCGGTAACGGTACTCACCATAGGATTAGCTAACGCGCGCTTAATTACCTATGGACGCACTCTCGGCATTATCTTGGGGACCAATATTGGAACCTGCTTAACTACAGAGCTTGTCGGTCTTGAGATTGGACGTGCCGCACTGCCGTTGTTGCTTCTATCTCTAACAGGCTGGGCTGTTTTTGTTGTCCTTGGTGAACGCAACCAAACTGCCCATGAACGGACTCGCCGTACTTTGACCAATATCCAATTCAGTTTCCTTGCGGCAGCAGGATTTGCTCTTGTCATGACAGGCATTCAAGTCATGCAGTCCATCGCCGTTCCACTTCGGAGCATGGGCGTATTTCAATGGTTTCTGGAGCGGTCGACCGACAGCCTATGGTGGGGCTTTCTTGCCGGTGCGTGCCTGACCGCGCTGATTCACAGCAGCGCCGCGGTTATCAGCATGGCGATTACACTTGCAGCGACAGGCGTGCTGCCTGTAGAGATCGGCATCGCCATTGTGATCGGATCTAACGTAGGAACCTGTATCACTGCTGTTATTGCAGCCGCAGGCGGGGCTTCCGCAGGCAAATTTGTAGCAGCCTCCCATGTTGTGCTCAACATTGCGGGAGCACTGCTGTTTATGCCGCTGATCAGCCAGCTGCATGCAGCGTCAGCCTGGCTGTCAGCGGACCACGGGGCACAGATAGCGCATGCCCAGACCCTTTTTAACATCATCAGTTCATTGCTAGCTTTACCGTTCTGTTACCTACCGATTTGGCACAAAAAAACACCTGTGCTTACCCCGTCGGCAAAGAGACCTGTCGCTTAATAAGTTGCCACAATATCGGCGTTATTGACGACAGAATGGGTAGGTAAGTAGCCATCATTGAAGCGTAACGTCGTAAGATTTTAAACGTTGATGCCCAGTTTATTCAAGCCAATGCGCAAAATGTCATCGTTATTATCGTATCCACTCTGCTGTTGTTTGGACCATGCTTCTTCGGGAGAGTACCAATCCACACCTTTAATCTCTTCCATCTGAGGCTGGAGATCACCGCTTTGTGCTTCAACGAGATAATAGTGCACTTCCTTGTCCACTGGACCAAACTCGGCATGCTGATACGTATAAGCAATGATATTGATCGGCTCCACAATGCGTCCCACCATGCCTGTTTCTTCCAAAATCTCACGGAGCGCCGTCTGTTCGATCGTTTCTCCATCTTCCATCTTGCCCTTGGCAAGTGTCGTTTTACCATAACGGTCTACGATAAGCTGGATTTGAATCTGGCCATCCTCACCTGTTCTGTAAACAACGCCGCCTGCTGAAATTTCTTTTTTGTTCATGATGTTCTCCCCCATCTGACTTCAATTTCTTTTCTTGGCAAAGAAGGACCTCATCTCCTCGGGTATTTTCCCCAAGGAAATGAAATCCTTGTTCATAACGCCTGAATTACATCGCGGCAGGTTTCACATTCTCTTCCAGTACACGAACCAACGTACCTTGGCTTTCATTCGCACCGGCTTCGGTCAACTTCACGCGGCACACCTTGCCTACCATATCCGGCGTTCCATCAAACACCAGTTGAATGTAGTTATCACTGTATCCGTGCAGCTTGCCACTGCCTTCGCGGCCTTTTGCTTCACCTTCAGGAATAACCTCGAGCACTTGTCCAACGAATTTCTCAGCATACTCCAGTTGCATCTGCTCAGACAGTTCAATCAATTCATGCACCCGTGCATTTTTGATTTCCTCATCCACTTGATCCTCCATGCGTGCTGCCGGAGTACCCGTACGTTTGGAGTATGGGAATACGTGCATTTCCGAGAAACCGATTTTGCGCATCAATTCGTAACCGTTACGATACATCTCATCTGTTTCGCCTGGGAAACCAACGATAACATCGGTTGTGATCGCAACATCTGGCATCGCCTCACGTATACGCAACATTTTGTTATAGAACTCTTCAGTCGTATATTTGCGGCGCATACGTTTCAGAACAGTGTCATCTCCTGCTTGCAACGGAATATGGAAATGACGAACCAGTTTGTCTGAACGTTTGATCACATCCAGCATCCGATCATCAATCTGACTTGCTTCAATCGAGCTGATGCGAATACGCTCCAGACCTTCCACTTTGTCCAAGTCCCACAGCAGGTCGGTCAGATCATAGTTTTCCATGTCATCTCCGTACCCGCCTGTATGAATACCTGTCAGGACAATCTCCTTGTAACCCGCTTGTACGAGCTGGTGTGCCTGCTGAACAATGCTGTTTGCCTCACGGCTACGCGACAGACCACGGGACCACGGAATGATGCAGAAGGTACAGAAGTTGTTGCAACCATCCTGAATTTTGAGGAACGCACGCGTGCGATCCGCGAAATCCGGTACATCCATTTCCTCAAATACACGTGTTTTCATAATGTTACGCACCGCGTTTACCGGCTGACGCGATTCCTGAATTTCATTGACATATGGCAAAATTTTATCCCGATCCTGGGTTCCGATGACCAAATCTACGCCAGGAATATCCAAAATCTCGGCAGGAGATGTCTGTGCATAACATCCGGTTACTGCTACAATGGCATCCGGATTGCGTCGAATAGCACGGCGGATAATTTGACGACTCTTCTTGTCACCTGTGTTAGTTACGGTACACGTATTAATCAAATAAACATCGGCTGTCTGTTCGTCGAAATCTACCTGTTCGTAGCCTTCGTTTTTGAATAGTTGCCAGATCGCTTCTGTATCATAAAAGTTAACTTTGCAGCCCAAGGTGTAAAACGCCACGGATGGCATAATTACATTCCCCCCATTTCTCCAGATTCATATAAAACACAAGTCAGCGCAGCCATACCAGCCGTCTCAGCTCGCAAAATACGCTTGCCCAGTCCAACCGATATCGCACCTGCCTCATCGGCCTGAGCCGTTTCCTTCTCGGAAAATCCGCCCTCAGGTCCAACAACAATCAACACATTCGCCCCAGCATCAGCAGCAAGCTGCTCCACAAACGGCTTCAGAACATCTCTAAGATGTTTACCGTCTTCTTTTTCATAACAATAACATACCAGGTCGTAGTCCCCAAAAGAAGATAACAGCCCTTTCCAGGAAAGCGGCTGCTCAACGGTTGGAATGCGGTTACGATGGCTCTGTTCAGCAGCTTCCTTGGCGATTTTCCGCCAACGCTCCAGACGTTTGCCTTCCTTCTTGGCGTCGTATTGCACAATCGTACGTTCTGATAGAAAAGGTACAAAAGATACGGCCCCGATCTCCGTACATCTCTGAATGACCGTCTCCATCTTGTCCCCTTTGGGCAAGCTTTGTGCTACCGTTACATTCAACCTTGCTTCGCGATCCATAACCAGCGGTTCCAGGATTGTCGCTTTTACTTCCCCTGCTTCAATACTATCGATGGCGACCAGTGCTTCTTTAGAGCTTCCGTCGCTGACAATCAGCTTGTCCCCGGGTTTGCCACGCATGACTTTGCCGATATGACGGGCATCGTCGCCTGTTATCACCACTGCATGTTCACTGAACTGCTCTGCAGATACAAAATATCGCTGCATATGTTGTCCACCCATTCTTTCCTGTTATGACTGGAATTCTTCCTGCTGGAAGCAGGCAAGAATCCAATCGCCACAGATGATCATACAACTTTTATGTGCTTATGACCAGCACTACGGTTCGATTACTGACCATTTATGAGCTTATATTTAAAGATATAATTCAATAACGAGACCCACTAAATCCCTGTACATGTCATTGGCAAACAGATATAGTGGTTGAATTGTGACTGCCTGTAATGGCGGAATAATTAAGATCAATAGGAAGACAATGATGGACCATTGTTCCACACCTTGCAGCTTGCGGCTGATTGAAGGCGGCAGCACATCTTCCAGAATACGGTAACCGTCCAGTGGTGGAAGCGGGATGAGATTGAACATAAACAAGAAAAAGTTCGTGACACTGAACATCGGCAAAAATGTCATCACAGCTGTAACGACCCGCTCATTTTCAATGTTCCCCAGTACACCTGATCCAAACAATATTCCATAGATCACTGCCCCGATAATAGCCAACAGCAGATTGCTCAGTGGACCTACTACAGAAACAATCGTTCCCATGAGTCTCGGTTTGTCAAAGTTTGCACGGTTTACAGGTACAGGACGTGCCCACCCAAACCCTGCAATGACAAGCAAAAGCACCCCGAGCAGGTCAAAGTGCGCCACCGGATTTAATGTGACCCTTCCCAGCAGCTTGGCTGTTGGATCACCGAATTTGTTGGCAAAATACGCATGCGAAAATTCATGAATCGTAAATGCAATCAGAATGGTCACCAGGAAGAACGGCAGTTGATCCAGCGGCAGACGGAAAATCCGATCTAAGAAGTCCATAGACTACCTCTTTCTGGCTTCAAAGGCTAGCCAGTCCTCTTCACGCTCGATCGCACGAACTTCAAATCCTGATGCCACCAGCGCATCATGTACAACCTGCTCCTTGTTCTTCCATATGCCCGAAACGATATAGATGCCACCAGACTCCAGTGCTTTATACACATCATCAACGAACAGCAAAATAATTTCAGCCAAGATGTTGGCTACAATAATTTTGACTGGCAGCTTAACACCAAGAGCAGGATCTTGGTTTCCAAGCACAGACAATAGGTCACTTTCTTTGACCGTAATCTGCTGTTGCATCTTGTTCAGTTCCACGTTTTCTATCGCACTTGTTACTGCAACCGGATCAAGATCAAGTGCGAGCACATGCTTTGCACCCAGATGTACCGCGCCGATAGACAGAATACCGGAACCCGTACCCACATCTATCATTTCCTCGCCACCCTGAATCACTTTTTCCAGTGTACGTAAACAGAGTGTTGTCGTTGGATGTGTACCCGTACCAAAAGCCATTCCAGGGTCCAGCTCAATAATTTTCTCATCTGGGCTCTCCGGCGTATATTCCTCCCACGTTGGCTTGATCGTCAGACGATCGGATATGCGCACAGGTTTGAAGTATTGTTTCCAAGCCGTTGCCCAGTCATTTTCATCCACCGTACGTGTTTCGTAACGAATCTCCCCGGCATCAATACCAAACTCGGACAATTCTTCAATTCTCGGGTTTACTTCTGCCTGTAAGGCAACCATATCTGTACCTTCGGAGAAATATCCTTTGATGACCGCAAAACCTTCGGGAATATCATTCAAAGGAACGTCATATAACTCGCCATACGTCGTATCCCGTTTTTTATTTAAAGTGCCGGACTCTTCAATCGACACCCCTCCAGCACCCGCTTCATGCAAAAAATTCGAAATCATCTCCACAGCTTCTTCTGTGGTATGTATTGTTAGTTCATGCCATAACATACGTGGTTTTGCCTCCTCAATAATTAAAAACGTCTTTTGCCTGCTAATAATTCAAACATCCCAACTATTGTACTACACATGCAAGCCGAAGCACAAAGCATACTCATAAAAGAAAACAAAACAGGATATCCGCAGTCAAACCGCTCGAATATCCTGTCCCATTTTTCGGTACCTGTCGATCTTTCTCGTGAGCACCACTAATAAAAACGTCCGCCGTTCTGTGTGATCATCTCTGCAGCTTGCGGTAAAGAATCGTGAGAAACGGATACCGTCAGTAAAATGCCCTGCTTTACACTTCGCGCTGCATCTTCTGGTGAATGGTCATACACCTGTCCTCCCGATAACATCTCGGTCTCATCACTGATTAGAGCAAGTACATTCAGCTCGCCGCTGAAGCCGCCAACAACAGCTGTTGGTAAATGCTCTTCTCCTTTAATATTATTTGACCCAGCTGTCCCTGCATGCTCACGCAGACTCTCGATGCGCAGCTGGTTCGGATGCAGCAACTCCAGAGCTCTGCGAGCAGATTCAGCTTCAGACCAACTCGTAAATACAGCCTCAAGTGTGACCGCCGAGCGATCTTCAGTCATGAATTTCTCTTCCTTGACGACGATCTGCTGCCTCACTGCGGCGCAAAGCTTCGATATCCTCGTGATCTGCCGCTTCTGCGCTGAACTCCACATCCTCATTTTTCGCAGACTGAAGACGTTTCATCTTTTCCGTTTTTGTTAAAATTTCACCTGGTCGTTGTCGATTAGCCATTTCATTTTTCCTCCCTTTGTATTTACACATACACTCCGATGACAGAATAACCTGGAGAGTAGCTGTTATCCCCAGATTTTTTGATTCCCTTTTTCAAGGGGAAAATCCGGTGATAAAGGCGAAGCCTATGCTTCCGATGTAGCTTTCTTTTAGAAAGCTTTTAGCTCCGCTTTTTCAGGTCTTTTCTGTCCTCTCCGTTGCTGTGTAAATGATCTTATTGCTCAAATTCAGATCATTCCACCGGCTTGTTCAATGATCGACATCGCTCGGTGATGCACCTCTTCATCCACAACGACAGTTAATAGAATATCCCTGCCTGTAGGGCCGCCTTGTCCGCCATCACTCATTCCGCTTGCAGCAGGGTCTGCCGCAGCCATAATGCCTGAGCTGGCATTGGTTTGCATCGCATCAGGTATCCAAGATGAGTAACTGCCGGAGATACCTGGTTTATAGGAGGCTCCACTTGGTCCAACACCCGCATAACGGCTAAAACGATTAATGGACACGTCTTCCACCCGCAGCGCCTCCAATTTTTTGACCGCTCCCTGTGCCTGCTCTGGGCTATGAAAATAGGCCAAAATATTTTTCTCCGTCATTTGCTTCACCTGCTTCCTGTAATTCTGTCAATCTGTATCTATTTCACAGATCGTCCCGCCATGCTATCTTTCCGCAACCGAGCCCAGAATATACCGAATTTCTAACATGTGGGGACACTTGGGAACACTTCGAAGCAACCTAATTTACATAAGAAAAACACCTTCGATCATCAAAGATCATCGAAGGTGTTCTCATAACTACTTCATATATGAATCAGTCGCCGCGAAAGGCGCGTTTTACTCGATCAAAGAACGATTGCTCATGCTCATGGGTTTGTTCGCCATCCAGTGCAGCAATTTGACGAAGCAGATCTTTCTGTTCGTCATTCAGCTTACTTGGTGTAACCACAACAACCTTCACATGTTGATCTCCTTGTCCCATACCGCGGAGGCGTGGCACGCCTTTGCCTTTGAGGCGGAAATACGTACCGGTTTGTGTACCCGCCGGAATTTTCAGCTTCACTTTTTCGGTCAATGTCGGGATTTCTATCTCGTCTCCGAGTGCGGCTTGGGCAAACGTCAACGGAATTTCACAATAAATGTCATCGCCTTCGCGCTCAAAGAAGTCATGAGACTTCACACGAATAACAATGTACAGGTCGCCTGCAGGACCACCGCGCAGACCGCCTTCACCCTCACCTGTCATACGCAACTGTGCACCGTCATCCACACCAGCTGGAATGCGAACATTGATTTTGCGCTGTTTGCGAACTTTACCGCTGCCGCTGCACGTTGTACATTTTTCTTTGATAATCTGTCCAGTACCGCTACAGTTCGAACAAGCGCGGCGATTGACCATACGACCAAATGGTGTATTCTGAACGACTTCCTGTTGTCCACTACCTTTGCAGACTGTACATGTTTCCGGTTTCGTTCCTGGTTTGGCACCTGAACCGTGACAAGTGTCACAGCCTTCCGTACGCGGAATCGTAATATCCGTTTCCTTGCCAAATACAGCTTCCTTGAACTCAATCGTCATGGTGTACTGCAAATCGTTCCCCCGCTGCGGAGCGTTAGGGTCACGGCGCCCGCCACCGCCACCAAAGAACATATCAAAGATGTCGCCGAAGCCGCCGCCACCAAAGTCTCCACCGCCAAATCCACCTTGATTCGGATCGATGTGACCGTATTGGTCGTACTGAGCACGCTTCTGGCTGTCACTTACGACATCATAAGCTTCTTTTACTTCTTTAAACTTGGCTTCCGCATCTGCTGCTTTGTTCACGTCAGGGTGATACTGACGGGCCAGCTTACGGTAAGCTTTTTTGATTTCCTCGTCGCTTGCATTTTTGCTTACGCCGAGCACCTCATAATAATCACGTTTTTCAGCCACTCTTCCACCCCCATAACATTCACCTTATCGCACATCGTGACAAAAGGAAAGTCAAAGCACGGGAGCCCCGGCTATGACTTTCCCTTTAATCCGAACGTCACCGATGTTTAACTCGCAGACTATGGCGAATTAATTATTTTTTATCTTCGTCTACAACTTCGTAATCAGCGTCTACGACGTTGTCACGTTTAGCAGAACCTTGTTGCTCTTCAGCACCTTGAGTCGCTTGTGCATCAGCTTGAGCTTGCTCATACAATTTAACAGACAACTGTTGAACAATCTCAGTCAGTTCTTCTGTAGCGGCTTTGATGTCTTCCAGATTGTCGGAAGCCAGTACGCCTTGCAATTTTTCTTTGGCAGCATTTGCTTTTTCTACTTCGCCTGCATCTGCTTTTTCACCAAGATCTTTAATTGTTTTGTCTACAGAGTAGATCAATTGGTCTGCACTGTTTTTCGCTTCAACAAGTTCTTTACGTTTTCTGTCTTCCTCAGCATGAAGTTCAGCATCTTTCATCATTTGCTCAACTTCAGCATCGCTCAGACCGCTGGAAGAAGTGATGGTAATTTTTTGCGTTTTGTTTGTACCTTTGTCTGTTGCAGATACGTTAACAATACCGTTGGCATCGATATCGAAGCTAACTTCGATTTGCGGCACACCGCGTGGGGCTGGCGGGATATCTCCCAGCATGAAGCGACCAAGCGTTTTGTTGCCAGCAGCCATCTCGCGCTCACCTTGCAGAACGTGAATCTCAACGCTAGGTTGATTGTCTGCGTAAGTGGAGAACACTTGAGATTTACTTGTAGGAATCGTCGTATTACGCTCGATCATTTTCGTAAATACGCCACCTGCAGTTTCAATACCCAGGGACAGTGGAGTTACATCCAGCAATACCACGTCTTTAACGTCACCTGTTAGTACGCCCGCTTGTACAGCTGCACCAAGTGCAACAACTTCGTCCGGGTTCACGCCTTTGTGAGGCTCTTTACCTGTCAGTTTTTTGATGGCTTCTTGCACCGCTGGAATACGTGTAGAACCACCAACCAATACGATTTTGTCGATATCGTTAGGTGTCATGCCCGCATCACTCAACGCACGGCGAGTTGGTTCGAGCGTACGCTCAACCAGGCCAGCAGAAAGTTCTTCAAATTTCGCACGGCTGAGGTTCAATTCCAAATGCTGAGGAACGCCGTCAGCAACCGTGATGAATGGCAGGGAAATCGTTGTAGTCAATACGCCGGAAAGCTCTTTTTTCGCTTTTTCAGCTGCATCTTTCAAACGTTGCACCGCTGCTTTATCTTTGCTCAGATCAATGCCTTGATCTTTTTTGAATTCATTCACGAGATAGTCGATGATCACTTGGTCAAAGTCATCGCCGCCCAGTTGGTTGTCACCACTAGTTGCTTTAACTTCGAAGAAACCATCACCCAGTTCCAGAATGGATACGTCGAACGTACCGCCGCCCAGGTCATATACAAGAATGGTTTGGTCTTCGGATTTTTCCATACCATATGCCAAAGCTGCTGCTGTTGGCTCGTTGACGATACGAAGTACTTCCAGACCTGCGATTTTACCCGCATCTTTCGTCGCTTGACGCTGACTGTCATTGAAATAAGCTGGAACGGTGATAACCGCTTGAGTTACCGTTTGGCCCAAGTATGCTTCTGCATCAGCTTTCAGCTTTTGCAGGATGATTGCAGAGATCTCTTGTGGAGAATAATCTTTGCTATCGATCGTTTCTTTGTGGGATGTACCCATGTGACGCTTAATGGAAATGATCGTCCGATCCGGGTTGGTGATCGCTTGACGTTTTGCTGTTTCACCAACGACACGCTCGCCATCTTTTTTGAAACCTACAACAGAAGGAGTAGTACGCGCACCCTCCGGGTTTGGAATAACTACAGCCTCGCCGCCTTCCATAACGGCTACGCATGAGTTGGTTGTTCCTAAGTCAATACCGATTACTTTGCTCATCGGAAAATTTCCTCCTCAACAATTTAAAATGAATAGGCACTTGTCAGCCTTATTGTGTTAGTAAGTGATCTGCTCTATGTGTATAAAAGCTGTATATTAAACTTCGTCCCTTTGTTCAGCCTCGGATTAAGAACTTACTTTAACCATTGCCGGACGAAGTACTTTATCCTTCAGCATGTAGCCTTTTTGAACCTCTTCCACAACGATGCCTTCTTCATGCTCATCGCTCTCCACTTGCATAATCGCTTGGTGGAATTCAGGATTAAACGGTTTTCCAACCGTTTCCATCGCAGTCAGTCCTTCGTTCGTCAGCACGGTTTCCAATTGACGCAAGATCATTTGAAATCCTTTGGCAAAAGATTCAGTCTCCGTACCTTCCGGTACCGTAGCCATAGCGCGTTCAAAGTTATCCATAACCGGTACCAGTTCGGTGACCAGCTTCATTGAAGCGTATTTGGCAAGTTCCTCTTTTTCCTTCTGTGTCCGACGGCGGAAGTTATCAAAGTCAGCCTGTGCACGAACAAAACGTTGCTGGGTTTCCTCAGCCTCTGCTTTCACACGTGCCAGTTCACTTTGTTCCTGATCTGTTATCTCCTCAGCTTGGGCTTCAGCTGCTGCAGCCTCATTGACCGGCTCCTGCTCGGCTGTTACTTCTTGCTCTTCTGTAATTGATTGCTCCTCTTTCAAGATGTTCACCTCCTTATAAGAATGAATCGTATTCCCGTTGCTTATTTGAAGCGAGTCGTCAGCATTGTTGTAAGGTCACGGGATAATGTATTTAAAATATGGATGACGCGTGCATAATCCATGCGGGTTGGTCCTAAAATTCCTATGGACCCAAGTGCCTCGCCGTCCAAGGAATACGACGCTGTAATCAAGCTACAGTTCGCAAAGGCTTCATGATCATTCTCGGTGCCAATTCGCACCTGAATTCCGGGCCCGCCGGGCACTGGCATCATCAATTTCATTAATGTTGGTGTCTCATCTAACAAATCGAGAATATCCTTAACTTTCTCTACATCTTTGAACTCAGGTTGTGTCAACATATTGGTAGCACCGCTGAGGAACAAACGGTTGTCATGCTCATTGTCAAACGCGTTGTTGAGCACCTGCATAACTTCCTCATATCGCGTGATATGACGCTCCATTTCCTGACCGAGCTCAGTATAAAGACGTGATTTCAACTTGTAAATCGGTACGCCTACCAACTTGGTATTTAACAGACGAACGACATTCTCCATCTCGGCAACCGAGATTTCGGGTGGAATCTGAACCGTCTTGTTCTCCACTTGACCGGTGTTCGTCACTATAATAGCTACAGCTTCATTCTCATTCAGCGGAAGCAACTGGAAGTGACGCAGTGATGTATGAAACACCTCTGGTCCAAGCAAAATCGAAGTATAATTGGTCATATGAGACAAAATGTTGGAAGCATGCTGAATAACCTGTTCCATCACATTAAGCTTCTCCGCGAAAAATGACTTTAAATCGTCCAATTCCTGCGGCTCCACCTGATTCCAGGGAACCAAATGGTCGACATAATATCGATAACCCTTATGAGAAGGGATGCGTCCAGCTGAAGTATGCGGCTGTTCGAGAAACCCCATCTCTTCGAGGTCGGCCATTTCATTACGAATCGTTGCCGGACTATATCCAACATCTCCTCTTTTGGAAATGCTTCGGGACCCTACGGGCTCAGCTGAACGGATATAGTCATCCACTATAGCGTTCAGAATCATTCGTTGACGCTCTGTTAACATGGTGAGTATTCCCTCCTTCTGACACTGTACTGCCCCATGTCGTTAGCACTCCAGTTAGATGAGTGCTAATCGGTAATACAAAAATACCAAACTGACATGATCATTGTCAAGTGAGTTTGCGGAATGGGATCATCTATTTATAGTATAGGCCAATAACCTTACCTTATAACGTATATTATGAACCTTGATGCTGGATTTCTCGCTCGGCAGGATAATGTCTCAGACTGAAACGTGCTCCACCTAGCGGTGAATCACTATACACCAAATCTGCATGGAGACGTGCTGCCAGTTGCTTGCTAATCGTTAGTCCCAGTCCTGTCACCCCATTATTTCCCGTATAAAAACGACGGAAAATATGCTGCCTGTCATGCTCATTCAAGCCTGGCCCATCATCATCAACATGAAAAATCCAGTCTGCGTGATCATCGGCAGAGAGTTCCAATGTCAATTTCACTTGCGTTTCGGTATGGCGCACAGCATTTTGCAGCAAATTCAGCAGAATCTGAAACAATTGCTCCCCTGCTGTTTCCACCATGAACGAATTTGCTTCCGCTGTCAAATGTATTCCTCGCTGAAACGCAGTTGGCATGAGCAGATACACTGCTTCTTCGGCCATGTTTTTCAGGTCAATAACTGCCACAGGCCATTCCTCATCCACAGTTTCCAGTCTGGAGAGCTGAATCAGCTTTCCAACCATATCAATGAGACGCTGCGACTGGGCAGCAATAATTTCAAGCCCCTGATCCGTGGATACGACCTGATCCTGAATCGCATACACGTAACCCTGAATGGACATCAATGGTGTCTTAAGTTCATGTGATACATTTTGCAAAAACTCCAGCTGATGGCGGTGATGGTCATCGATTCTGTTACTCATTAATTGAAAGGTCTGAATCAATTCGCCGATTTCTGTATGGTCAGCCTGTAGGAATTGATCTCTGTCAGGCATGTTTGGTTCATATTTGTTAACAGCCTCTTTCAAGCGATTGAGTGGCTGTACCGTTCGCCACACGGCGAATAAACCAATCAACAGGATAACGACGAAACTTGCAGCAATCGACAGAAGGGTTGTCCGAAACAACGGAATATACATCGCCCTAAGTGATGATAGCGGAGAATACAAAATTACCCGAAACTGTTTATGTGACAGCTCCGCCTCACTGTACAGTACCTTTTTTCCATTCAAAATCATATACCCTTCGTGTGTACCTGGAAATCCTTGCAGCTTCATCCCCACACGTCCTGCACTACTCGAAGCCACGATCTTGTCGTCTCCATCAATTACAAAATAGTCGGCATAAAAAAGGATGTCCTTAATAAAGAAGCGGAAACTGTCATTGTCCAGATCCTCCAGGTCATCTACACGAATGATTTTAACAGCTTTCTTCGTTTGGCCATTTAATTGCTCTTTGACCTGATTGAGCAAAATATCATCAAAAAGATGGATAAAAAACAGAACCGTAAACGCCACAGTAACCAACATACTTGCAAACAAAGCGAGCAGCATTTTGCTGCGTATCGTCTTCATCGTGTATGTACAGCTGCTTTATAGCCGAACCCCCACACGGTATCAATGGTCAGTGTTGCTTGAACCTGCGCAAGCTTTTTACGAATCCGTTTCACGAGATCATCCACTACACGCACTTCACCGTAAAAATCATAATTCCAGACTTGCTGAATTAACTGTTCCCGGCTGAAAGGACGATCCAGGTGTTGGGAAAGAAATAACAAAAGCTCGTATTCCCTTCCGGTTAGCCCCAATTCTTCTCCTCTAACATTGACACGTCGGAATTCTTCTGAAATCTGCACGTCGCCTATACTAAAATAGGACCCTTCCTTCGGCTGATGCCGATCCGTTTCTTTTAGTTCAATGCCTTGTGATAAGCGACTGCTGTGTATCAAACGAAGCATGCCTTTTACTCTCGCAACCAATTCACGCGGATTGAAAGGTTTGCTCAAAAAATCGTTACACCCCAGTTCCAAACCATTTAAACGATCGATTTCCTCCCCCCGTGCCGATACCATAATAATCGGAATTTCAGTGAACGTTCTCAGTTCTGTCAAGAGCGTAAGCCCATCAACCCCGGGCATCATAATATCGAGAATCAAACAATCTGGCTTTTTCGAGCGAACTTCCCCGACCAGCTCTCTGCCGTGCGCAAAGGAGGTCACTTCATATTGTTCCTTTTTCAAGTAACCTGTAATGAGTTGTAGAATATATGGATCATCATCCACTACAAAAATATGCGGCATTGGCATTCACCTCATTCATGAATATATCACTTCTGATATGTTTGTTATTAGATATGTCACTATTAATGTAACAGAGTCTGTGCACGAATTTCAAAACTTCCCATGAACACACCCAATACGCGCTTCCCAACTCCTGCTTAAGATAGCAAAGACGGAGATTCCCTATAGAGAACTCCGTCTGTAAGCCTTTGTCATTCACATCTCACTGATACAATAAATCGTTGTTCTGAACAGGTAGAGCGAAGATGCATCAACGGCTTTATACTTATTTATGGGATGAGCTTGATTTTGCTGCCTCGTTTTTGTTTGTCACTTTGGTTGTAGCCGGCGCTTTCGTAGCAGATGTTGCTTTGTGTGTTGTAGCCGTTGTTGTTTTGTGTGCTGTTGCAGCTGGTGTTTTGTGCGTAGTTACGGCTGTTGTTTTTGGAGTTGTTGCAGTTGTTGCAGTTGTTGTTTTTTTCACTCCTGTTTTTGTTGTAGTTGTCTTGTTTACAGTCGTTTTAGCTACTGGCGTTTTGGTTCCCACTGCTTTTTTAGCTGTTGCTTTGTGTGCTGCGATTTTGTGAGCGTTTTTTTTCCCTTTGTGTGCTGTTTGTTTTGCTTGATGTGCAGTAGCCTTTGCTGTTGCGGAAGCTTTGTGTGCTGCCTGTTTCGCTTTATGAGCCGTTTTTCTGCCCTTGTGATGCATTGCTGTTGTTTTATGAGAAGCTCTTTTTGCTTTGTGAGTTACTTTTGATTTGTGTACAGCCTTTTTTGCTTTATGCTTCGTCACTTTTGCTTTATGCGCAGTCTTTTTGGCTTTATGCGTTACTGTGTTAGCTTTGTGAGTTGTTGTTTCCTTCTTCGTTGTAGCTGTTGTTTTGGAAGGAGTAGTTTTAGCTCCTGTCGTTTTTGTAGGCGCTACAGTGGATTTCGTTGCTGGAGTCGTTGTTGATTTTGTCGTAGGTTTGCTCGTTGAGTTAGCGGACGCTCCAGCCTTTTGTGTTTCAGACGGTTTTACGGAATTTACAACAGGCGTTGCGGCAAAAGCACTGCCGGCTCCACCAATTACACTCATCGCTGTTACCAAAGCTGCTACATGTTTTGTCCATTTTTTCATCATCGGTCACCTCATTCTTAAGATTGAGCTATCTGCATATTTCCTGCTGGGTACGTTGAAAACCTTGTCTTTATCCTTGCTCTTCAACTGTTCCACTGTGAAGTTTTTGCAGATCGCTTATGTAAGTTCATCTTAACAAGAGGATGTGTGAGAATAATGGAATAAGTGTGTGAAAAGTATATGAAAAAAACGATGCACAAAAAAAGACCACAAGCCCTTTGAAAACCATAGGTTTTCTGGGTTGTGATCTTTATATTTTTATTCATATAAGCGTATAACTACGCTGACACATTCAGTTCTTTCAGAACCGCAATCTCGTCACAGCAATCCTGCTTGCTGCAATGAACGCAGTCCGTCCATACTTTCTCAGGGAAGATTTCTTTTTCCACAACAGCAAAGCCATTTTTCAGAAAAAAGGAAACTTCATACGTGAGAGCCATCACCTTTGGAATCTGTTGTCTCTCCGCCTCTTCTACAAGCCGGTCAAGTAGACGGGATCCGATGCCCAGCCCTTTATACCCCTCTGAAATGCCCAGCGATCTTACTTCCACCAGATCATTGCCCAGACGACATAACGAACCGCAGCCTACGACCACTCCATCCACCTCAGCCACAATAAAATGCTCCAGCTGCCGATGCAGTACTTCCCGTGAACGCGGAAGCATGATCCCACGCTCTGCATATCCCTTAATCATTTCAAACAGTGGTTCAACATCTTCCGGTACAGCTTTCCTGCATATAACCGACATCCAGCTCTCCTCCTATAACGACGCTTTCCGAGGAAAGCTAGCTTCGTAGTTGTTTAAATTGACACGCCCTGTAAAACAATATGAATAAATATACAACAGAGCGTATAGAATTTCAAGCTACGAATTTAGCGATATAGAGCCGATAAACTCGGCAAAAACGTCATTGCCGAACAGAATACCTTGTTCACTCAGTTTAAAGCCGTCTGCTGTCCGCTCAAGCAATCCTGCATGCAACATTTTGCCCAGCGGCTTCGCAAATACATCCTCCATGGATTCCCCGAACTGATCATGGAATCTGGAAGATGAAGCGCCCTCCAGCATACGGAGTCCTACCATTAGATAATCCTCCATCGCTTCCGCACGGCCAATCTCAAAATGATCCAAACGAGGCAGTCCCGCACGTGAGGCTTCCACATAAGGATTAATTCCCTTAATGTTCATATGGCGTTCACGGCCTACGTATCCGTGTGCACCCGCACCGAGTCCGTAATAATCCTCATTACGCCAATAAGTGATATTATGACGGCTCTCGAAGCCAGGCTTGGCAAAGTTACTGATCTCATACTGTTCATAACCTGCTTCTTTCATGCGCTTCATTAATAGAAGATACATTTGCAACTCATCATCCTCATGCGGAAGAGGCAGTTGATTTTTTTGATACAGGGTATGGAAAAGGGTGTTCTCTTCTACCTTCAGGCTGTAGATCGAATAATGCTTCAGATCCAGCTCCAGCGCCTTGTCGATGCTCTCGTTCAACATCTCCACCGTCTGGTTTGGCAGTCCAAACATCAGATCAATCGACAGGTTATCCAGTCCCGCCTTGCGTGCATTTTCCAAGCTTCGGTATACATCATCTGTATTATGAATCCGACCAATGCCTGTCAGCAGATCATTCTGAAAAGCCTGAACGCCAAAGCTGACCCGGTTAACACCGCCCTCTTTCATCGCGGCCAGCTTTTCGGCATCCGTCGTTCCCGGGTTGGCTTCCATCGAAAATTCAATATCCTCTGCCCAATTCGGGAAATAGGTTTTGACCGACCGCAGGAAATATGCCATCTCGTCCGGTTTCAACGCGGTTGGTGTTCCGCCGCCGACAAAGATCGTTTTAATTTCACCTGGCGGATTCGCCTTGACGGTATGTTCCATCTCCCGTTCCAGCGCCTCCAAGTATTGCATAACGGGCTGATCCTTCAAAACATAAGAGTTAAAGTCACAGTAAAAACATTTATTGGTACAAAATGGAATGTGAAGGTACACCGCTTGGGGCGCACCTGTTTTCTGGTTGTGTGCTGCAAGTGTCACGGTAAGTCCCCCTTGATTTGAAAAAAGGAAAGCCAGTTGGCTTCCCTTTCAGCTAAAATGTTAATTCAATTTCGATACGCACACTCTGTGCTGTACCCAAAATTAAATTATTAGAATGCATTTTTAATACACACAATCTGTGCTGTACCTAAAAATGCATTTTTAATCATCAATTTTTAGTACCGCCATAAATGCCTCTTGTGGCACCTCAACGTTACCCACCTGTTTCATCCGCTTCTTACCTTCCTTCTGCTTCTCAAGCAGTTTCCGTTTCCGCGAGATGTCACCGCCGTAACACTTGGCAAGTACGTTTTTGCGCATCGCTTTGACCGTTTCACGAGCCACAACCTTGGTTCCAACGGATGCTTGAATCGGTACTTCAAACATTTGCCGCGGAATCAGTTCGCGCAGTTTCTCACAGATGATACGGCCGCGATTGTATGCACGATCTCTGTGAACGATGAAGGACAAGGCATCGACTTGTTCGCCGTTAAGCAGGATATCCATTTTCACCAGATTCGACTGGCGGTAACCGGACAACTCATAGTCAAACGAAGCATAACCTTTAGTGCTTGATTTCAACTGGTCGAAGAAGTCATATACGATCTCAGACAACGGGATCTGATATGTAATCGTAACCCGTGTTGTGTCCATATATTCCATATTGATAAATTCGCCGCGTTTATTTTGGCACAGTTCCATAACGGTTCCCACGTAATCATTAGGCACGATGATTGAAGCCTTCACATAAGGCTCTTCAACGTAATCAATCCGTCCTACCTCTGGATAGTTGGATGGGTTATCGATTTGAATCTGCTCGCCGTTAGTTAGCGTTACATGGTAAATTACGCTTGGAGCCGTTGTGATCAGCGGAATGTTGAACTCACGCTCAATCCGCTCCTGAATAACGTCCATATGCAACAGTCCCAGGAATCCGCAACGGAATCCAAAGCCCAGTGCACTGGAAGTCTCCGGCTCAAAGCTGAGTGATGCATCGTTCAGCTGCAGCTTTTCCAATGCTTCACGCAGATCCACATAGTCCGATGTTTCGATCGGATACAGACCGCAATATACCATTGGATTGATTTTACGATATCCAGGTAGTGGTTCAAGCGTCGGATTTTTCGCGTCAGTAACCGTATCCCCGACTTGTGTATCGCCGACGTGACGGATACCCGCAACGATGAATCCTACATCCCCGACGTTCAGCTCGTCCACAATGGTCATGCGCGGCTTGAACGCTCCCACTTCGATCACTTCAAACGATTTGTTTGTGGCCATCATTTTGATTTTGGAACCCGCCTTGATTTTACCGTCAATAACACGCACATACACGATAACCCCTTTGTAAGGGTCGTAATGCGAGTCAAAAATCAGCGCTTTAAGCGGTTGATCCGGATCACCCACAGGTGCGGGCACACTCTGTACCACTTGCTCCAAAATCTCTTTGATCCCGATGCCCGCTTTGGCCGAAGCCAATACAGCATTGCTGGTATCCAGTCCGATAACATCTTCAACTTCCTGCTTCACCCGTTCCGGATCGGCACTTGGCAAGTCGATTTTGTTGATAACCGGCAAAATCTCCAAATTGTTGTCCAGCGCAAGATATACGTTAGCCAGTGTTTGCGCTTCGATCCCTTGAGCCGCGTCAACGACAAGCAACGCCCCTTCACATGCAGCAAGACTACGTGATACCTCGTACGTAAAGTCTACGTGTCCTGGTGTATCAATGAGGTTCAGTAGATACTCTTCACCGTCATCTGCCTTGTAATTCAGGGCAACCGCTTGCAGTTTAATCGTGATTCCGCGTTCGCGTTCCAGATCCATCTGATCCAGTACTTGTTCCTGCATTTCACGTGATGTCAGCGCACCTGTGTACTCCAAGATCCGGTCCGCAAGTGTTGATTTACCGTGATCTATATGTGCAATAATTGAAAAGTTACGAATTTTACGTTGTCTTTCCCGAATGTCAGTCATTCCTTACCCCCAGAAACAGCCTAGTGTCAATCACTTCATTATAACAGTTGCTGCAAGGTGCATCAATCCCATGATGGTTTAACTTTATAATAAAGTGCACTGGATGAGTGCCTCGAAGGATTAGTTTTCCTTTATTCCATCTGCTTCTATTCATCTACTCCGCCAAAAAGAGAGACAACCCACTTGATGCCGCTGTTTGACAAGTTTTGTAGCAAGCCAGCCGTTTTTTCCGCCAGAACATCCACCGGAGCTTTCTGCTGATCTGCCCCAAGCACCTGGCTTGGGGTCTGGACAGGAACGAACGGCTTTTTAACCTCGGGCTGCACAGGCTCGGCGGGTACAGGTTTATTTTCCTCGGGTGCGGTTTCTGTGGTCGCCACTGCAGGGACACTTTTCACAGGACTGTTATGCTGAAAACCACTGCCCGCCAGCTGCATGCCAAGCAGGACACCAAGTAACATAAGCACACTGACAGACAGCAGTTTTTTGCCAAATCTGGACATCTCGCAGATCTCCCTTCTTCTATAGATAGCTAATCGAATAGATCATCGTTTCATTACACTTCTGCAATCGCTACGAAAGTTTTCCGAATCTTTCCTTCATTTATCCGCCCTTGGATACCGGTTTTGCACTTGCTTTATCTACGTTTTGCTCGTTCCAATATACTTCCGCGATCATATCCGCCAGAATTTTGGATGTTCGTTTCAGCTCAGCTGCCGTATTGTCAATGCCACCGATTTCGATGAGAATGCTGTTCGGGGAAAGCGTCTGATTATATTCCCCATTGTTGCCTCCTCCGCCATTCTTCCCCCACACTCCTCGGGATACCCCCGGGTACTTCGCTTCCAGCTTTTTGTGAATTTTTGCAGCAAAGGCTTCATTTTTACGCCAATTTGGGTTCTCATGCCCGATGATAAAATATACCTTGGCGTAACTCTGATCACCGATCGTTGTTGTCGTTTTTTTGTGCCGCTGGGAATCGCGGTGAATATCAATTAGATATGTCAGGTCGTCATTCTGAGCAAGCGCCGCTTTGACGGTCTGTCTGGAATATTTATAGGAAAAGTTCCAATTGTAATCTTTGATTTTAGTTTGATAATCTTCCTTCGCATGCTCTACACCCACACCCAGCTTCTCCAAGCTATCCGATAGATAGGTTCCCACTTGAAAAACATTACCTGTCGGTTTGCCGGAAGATGGGTTGTCGCTATCCGTGCCTAGCAGTGGATTATATCCTTCACGCGGGTGAGAGTGATAGATAAGGACGGATTTTTTAGTAATGGCCGGATTCCCCTTGTCTTGCCCATTCCCTTTTGCTGGTGGATCTTCATCTACGGCACCCTTTCCCGGATCATCCTCACCGGAAACGTTTGGATCATCCTGACCCGGAGGGACATGCAGCTCACTTCCTGGCTTACCTTCACCTGATGAGGCTGTTTCTGTCAGGCCTGGGCCTGGCTGATAATCCTCAGGTGCTTCTGCCTTGGTATTGCCAGAGCCTGGCCTAAGCAGAACGGGCTGATTTGCACCCATGCCTGGCATTTCTCGTGCGATTAAACTTTTGGGATCTTGAGGATTCACATTGGTGAGCAATTGAAACACAAAAGAAGTTAGATTTTCACCGGAAATCGCAGTGTTCTGTTCCTTCTGGGTAAGATGAGGCACTTCCATACCCAACATGTCCACAAAAAAGCGGCTTGAGACTGAACCTGCAAATCCCTTCATCGAAGAAACAGGGGAACTATTCAACCGTTTCTCCGCCATGCCTCCAAGCCCGAGTGCAACAAAAAAGAGGGCAGATATGATCATAAGCAGCAACAGTGTACGGCCCATGGCCAGCACGTGCAGACATCTTTTTTTCCACTTGCCAATGTTCCATGCCAATATCTTGTTCATTCTTATGTCTCCTTCCCTTGCAGAACAACTCTTATACTTCAACTCTATGAGCGTGTGCAATTTGATAGAACAGGAAGTAGAAAGATAAAGTGAACAAAAAAAGAAAGTCCGATAGATTCGGACCTTCTTTCTCGTTCCATATTAGGGGATACGCTCTAGTGCGTGTAAGCCGCAACGTTATCTGGATTTACCGCTTCGTGAAGAGCCGCATTAAGTCCGGTTGCAATGACATTGGCGATGCCTTCAATGAACTCATCAATTTCCTTCGGGGTAACGATCAGATCATGTCCAAGCGGTTCAAGCACTTCTTTAACCAGACTCAAACGATCCTCTTCACCGATGTCATCGAGCATGCCCATAATTTGTTTGGTCTGATCGGTTTCCTGGCGAAAGTGAGAACGCATCATTTCGATGACGTTGTTCACGATGGTCGAAGCATAACATACCGTTGGCACACCGATGGCAATGCAAGGAACACCCAGAATTTCCTTCGTTAATCCACGACGTTTGTTACCAATACCAGAGCCAGGATGAATCCCGATATCGGCCACTTGAATCGTTGTATTCACCCGTTCAAGAGAGCGGGAAGCAAGCGCATCAATGGCGATAATGGCATCAGGACGGGTACGCTCAACAATGCCCTGCACGATGTCACTCGACTCAATCCCCGTTGTACCAAGCACACCCGGAGCAATAGCACTGACCTCACGATATCCAGGCGCAACCTGATCGGGTACCAATTCAAAATACTGCCGGGTCACCATCAGATTCTCTACAACCAACGGACCAAGAGAATCTGGAGTGACATTCAAGTTGCCGAGACCCACAATCAGTACCTTGGAATCTTTGCCAATGCCCGCCTTGGTCATAAACGCTTCCATTTCTCGTGTAAATTCGGCGGCCACCCGTTCCTGTAGTTCAGTATCTCCGTTGCGAAGGGAAGGCACCTCGAGTGTGACATAGTGGCCTTTTACACGCCCTATGGCTTTCGCTGCTTCATCATTCAACACATCAATCCGTGTGATCGTAATGCCGTCTTTCTTATCAACATCCTCACGTAATCCGGGGATCGTCTGTCTCTGACTGCCTTGTGCCATTTCTTTGGAGTCGATAGCCAAATCCGTGCGTACGGTATAATTTTGCAAATCCAGTGTCATCTGTGTCCCTGCCTCCCTTATTGCATTTGAGCATATTGTGTGGGAAAAAGGCGGGCTTTATGCAACATGCCAAACAACGATGCAAAATCTGTTGCAATTTATATGCTAGCGTGATAGAATATTTTAAGTTGTGAAACGTTTGTATTCATGCGAATGCCTTACAGGAGGTGAATGTAATGCCAAACATCAAATCCGCTGTTAAACGCGTAAAAACGAGCGACAAGCGCCGCGCACTCAACGCTTCTCAGAAGTCTGCACTCCGCACAGCTGTTAAAGCTGCTGATGCTGCTCTGGTAAGCAACGAAGTTGAAACTGCTAAAGCTGCGATTCAAGCTGCTTCCAAAAAGCTGGACAAGGCTGTAACTAAAGGTCTGGTTCACAAAAATGCAGCTGCACGCAAAAAGTCTCGCTTGGCGAAAAAACTGAACGCTCTTTCCGCACAAGCGTAAGAAGCGTTACTTATACGAACCAATGGAAAAATCCTGAACAGCATGGGCTTTCAGGATTTTTTAGCATCTGTTCCGCCAAGTAAAAAGAACATACCATAAAAAAACAACCTAAATCTCTCTGATCTTATGTTGAAATATCAACATGCGGAGAACGTTCAGGTTGTTTTTTTTGCTCTTGCCTACGGCTATGCTCCAAGTCTTAACAAAAATAACTCCAAGCCAAGCACCTTATCCACTGCTCCTGTTTTCATCTGATAATCCAGCTCACTCAAATGACTCAGAATCTTCCGTAGACGGTCAGCTTCAAATTTTCGAGCCTGTTCCCCGGCAATTTTGATAGCATACGGATGCAAGCCAAGTTGACTGGCAATCTGCTGCTGCGAGTAACTTTGTTGCCCGAGTTCCTTCACTTGAATCATAATGCGGAACTGCCGCGCAATCAGCGCTGCAATCTTGATCGGTTCTTCGCGTTGCTTCAAAAGTTCATAAAAGAGTGAAAGTGCTTTTTCCAATCTCAGGTTGGCTAGTTCCTCCACAAGTGCAAATACGTTCTGTTCCGTGCTACGAGCCACCAGTGACTCAATATCTGCACGGCGAATTGTTCCTCCGTTTCCAGCAAACAAACAAAGCTTATCTACTTCGGCAGATAGCCCCTGTAGTCCTGTTCCAGCATAACTGACTAGCGTATCTGCTGCCCCAGCTTCAAAGGTCACCTCTCTCTGTTTTGCAAGTTTAACAATCCATTGGATCAATTCTTCTCCACTTAGCGGTGCAAAGGCGAGAACAACCGCCTGTTTCTTGGCTGCTTTCACCAGCTTCTTCCGTTCATCCAGCTTGTCCCCTTGCGCTAAAAAAACGATCGTGCTGTAGTCAGCAGGGTTATCCATATATGTAATCAAGCGATCTACCTGATGCTCTATTTTGGATTCCTTTCCCGCCGTAAACAAGCTTGTGTCCCTTACAATAATCAATTTGCGTGGAACAAGAAAAGGAACTGTTTCTGCTTCTTCCACAACAGCCTCAATCGGTGTTTCGGAGAGATCATATGGAATAACCGCAAAATCCCGATGCTCCTCTTCAATAACATGCGTTTTTAACATCTCTGTGAACTGCTGTATCTGGTACTTCTCCGTTCCATACAGCACATAGATTGGCGCAGTTTCCCCGCTGCGTATTGCCTTTGTTGCGCTTTTTACGTCCATTCACCGTTCCTCCTTATCCCTTTTATCCTACCAGAAAATACACAAGACAACAAAGGGACCTTCATCCATGTATGGATAAAGGTCCACTGTTCTGCATCTATATAAACGCAAGCACAGCCATTCTAGAAATAGCTGGCGTGCGGTCATACGACGTCAGTTGTTTGATCAGAGATAGGACGTTCTTTAGTTATATCCAGTATATGCTTGTTCATAGAAAAAGGTTCTCTCTACATGCCTTGCAGGAACCATATACACAGAACTATTTCGCAGGTGACACATTAGATGAGATACCAACTTTGAAGGTATCCTTTGTGGTCGCTCCGTCTTTGTCCATTTCATAATTAAACTGCTGGCTGTCTTTGGACCAACTTCCCGACTTTAACGTACCTTCTACACTCCGTTGCTCAATTAGATTCAGAACATCCGGATCATTCGCAGATTTCGCATAAATACTTAACTGGTCACCAAGCAACATAACAACATAAGAACCATCAGGTGATTTCCATTCCTTTGCTCCAGTCGCTGCAGTGATTCCCTGTTCAGGAGCCATCAGTCCCTGCTGACCTCCAGCAGCACCCGATTCCGTTCCAGTTCCTGCATTGTCAGTTTCACTGCCTTGAGCTGGGTTATCCTGATTTGGAATGATCGTTTGAGCCGAAAATGTCTCGTCTAACTGATCGTTTGAATCGGACGCGCTTCTTCCCTTGTCATTAGGAGTGGAAACATCACCTTCACTTGTGTCCGGCTTTTTCTGCTCCGTTCCCTGTTTTGGTTCCATGCTCTTCTGCGTATTGGCAGAGTCAGAAGAAGGGCTTGAATTCACCTCTTGCTTGCCATTGTCTTGAGAAACCGGTCCCTCTGTGGGAGGTTTGGCTGACTCTTGATCACCTGAAGCATCTGGGGTTTTCAGTTCTGTTCCGTTGCTCTCGTCAGGTTGATCCGCATTCGGTTGCATAGAACCTTCCATCTCCGGATCATTTGAAGAGTCAGGCGCAATCGCACTACCTTCAGCTTGGTTGGTTGTGTCTGCTTGATCGTTATTCACTTTCATACTCATTGAAGGTTGCTCGTCACTATTACTATCTTGCGATGCGCCAGAGCTCATCATCATCGAATCTGCATTCTCAATCTGTTCGGGCTGATAACCCCAGATGGCAAATCCTAATACTACAGCCGCAGCCGCTGCACCCATAGACGTCCGTCCCACCATTGAATTAAACCATTTAGTCTTCGCTTTTTGCTCACTTGAGCTTGATCGCTGTAGACTCTCAAATGCCGCAGGGACAGGACTCATTTCTTGCACGGTACTGCTTTGTTCTTTACGCGCTTCGTCAATCGCATCCAATTGAGGCATAATCGCATCAACCAGACTGAACTTAGGGCTTACTTGCGGTAAATCTTCCAGTTCCCTGGATAGAGCTCTGAGCATACTAAAATTTTCGGCGCACTCCGGACACTTGGCCACATGCTGTAGCATCTGCGTCGTTTCCGCCTCGCCCAGATCATGATCCAGATACCGGTGCATCCATTCCACCACCTCTTCGCATTTCATCCTGTCACACCACCTTTCTGATACTCCTGTAGTAGATTTTGTAACTGTTGTCTGGCTCTAAATAAGTAAGACTTCACCGTATTGAGCGGAAGATCGAGACAATCCGCAATTTCGTTATAGGATAAATCTTGCAAATATCTTAGAACAATGACGGTCCGATGATGCTCTGGCAACTTGTTGATCGCATCCTGAATGTCCTTGGCTACATAAGTGGACATCACTTCGAATTCCACATCCTGTTTATCCTGAAAAACCATTTCGTGTTCATCGATGGACACGGAAGGCTTGGTTCTTCTGAACTTGTCAATGCAGATGTTCGTTACGATGCGTTGCACCCAGGTTTTGAACTGGGCTTTTTCTTCATAAGAATTAATCTTGGTGTAAATGCGGATCAACGCTTCCTGCGCAGCATCCAAGGCGTCCTGTTCATTATTTAGAATATAATATGCGGTCCGATAGACGTGCTGTTCAATCTCCCGCAATAGGGTAATTAGAGCGTCGCGATCGCCCGATTGAGCGGCTCTGATGAGTTCCGGCTCTACCACAAAGGATCCCCCTCTCCCTGCAACCTTACTGACGTAATCATCGATAAAATTGTTGCAAAGTTAAGTATATTTTAATTTTCCATCACAAAATAACGGCATATGTATAAGGGCCGCCGAATCTTATCTTAGAATAACAGAAAATGCAAACGTAGTCATCAAACGTCTGAGATCAGGGATTCCATTACTTACACGACTCAAAATAAATGCAACGGCATACATTATGGTTAAGTACTTTTATAGGCCTAAAAATAAAAAAAGTCGAAATTTGTCCAAATTTAAGCTTTTTTTAATGCATTATTCATGAAAATGGTGTATTGTAAATTTACATTCATAAGACGAGGTGATGAGCATGCCAGCTCTAGCGAAAATTCAACAATTAAAAGAACAAATGCCAAAGGAATATCAAAGCATTTCCCACTTTGTAGAACATGCTTTGGAATCCATCGATACTCTGGTCGAAGAGCATCGTAAATACGTAGCTGCACAGGCGTTATACGGCGATAAAATCGTCGGATCGGAAGAACGCTTGTACAGAGAAACGGTACTGGATGTCAGAGCACAACTACTGGCGACACTCGAAAAAACCGTTGAAGACATTCTTCACAAAGGCGACAAACATTGGAATAAACATTTCAAAGACGGCGTGGAGTAATTCAATATTTACATTTATATTCAGTGATTAGAACGGATATGAAAAAGCCCTTTCCCTTAATTCTCTTTTGAAGAGAGTTATGGAGAACAGGGCTTTTTCTTGTGTTATATTGGTAGTTGTTATAAAAAACGAGCTAGATTATAAAGAAATCAATAAATGGCCATCAACTTTCCACTGAGGAATCCTAAAGCTCTGACTCCTTCAGAACTTGCATAAACCCAAACTTCAATCTTGCCTTTTGAGCTTGATTCTTGCGTAATACTGTTTGGATCTCCCCATGCCAGACGCGCTTGTGTAGTATTCATCCCTAGAGCTACTTCACCCGCAATGATTTTCTTCCATGTAGATGAAGACCAGTTGTATTTTTTATATGGATCGTAAGAAAAGAATTGATCTGAATCCGCCAGCATCTCCGTTACACTCGATGAAACACCGCCTGCATAAGCAATAACGGTTTTACCCTTGGTATTACGGAAAACAATGGAGTAACTTCGTTCATTATACTTCCCTTTTTCAATTTTAATATCGGTGATAGTGACTTTACTAAAGCGTTGCCCTAAGCTTGTATCACTGTTAATCCAGTAGGACTTGCCAATGAACCGGCTCAGATTCCCTAACTCTTTTTTCTTAATCAAAGCAAGCGTATACTTCGACTCCACCACAATAGCAGAATTTCCAACGAACACTTTGGCTTGTTTCAACTCAGCATCCCAATTCACCTGTATACGTGCCACTTGTTTTAACAGTTCCGCAGGAAATACGGTCTGCCCGTTAATGGTCTGCACCTTACCTTTCATTGTGATCGCTTTATCGTTGAAATCTGCTACTGCACTTCCTTTTGTCAGTGTGATAAGGTCATTTCCCATCTGTATCTTGAAATGAATTCCCTGAACATCGATTTTGGCTCCTAGCATTTTGAAGACAGATTGTACAGGCAAATACAC
Source organism: Paenibacillus sp. 4624 (assembly GCF_050435065.1). Classification (NCBI taxonomy): domain Bacteria; kingdom Bacillati; phylum Bacillota; class Bacilli; order Caryophanales; family Paenibacillaceae; genus Paenibacillus; species Paenibacillus sp. 4624. The sequence continues at coordinate 510,676 of NZ_JBNDJR010000001.1, read as the reverse complement.
ATTTCCGTTTAATAGTTCAGCTCCTGTCAATTTCTGTTGAGAGTTAACGGTCAGTTGTGTATCGGAAGACTTATCCCCTATTTTCAGCATCACTTTTGTAGTTCCCATGCCTGTTGCTTTCAGCTTGCCTTCTGGCAGAATCAGAGCTACTTGCGACTGTTCCAACGTAATTTCACCAGGCAAAGGCGCACGTTTTGTTTTGAACCCGTTACTATAATTCTCCTGAACAGTAAGTGTGACTGTATCCCCGATATTAGCTTCCTTGGTTGATGCCGTAAGCGTTACTTGATTCAGAGTCGGTGCCGATAGAGAAGTTAACTTCCCACTATGATATGCAGCCCACGAGCCGTCCTGTAACTGTGCATATAATTCGTCCAGATCAAGTGCATACACCTTTCTGGATACATTGTTTAGTCCCGGTAACTGCTCACCCTTGTAATTGTCATTCCGGTCATAGCTCCAGACTGTTCCATCCTTTTTCACCACGAGTAGTTTATACTTGTTTCCCCACCAGATCAAGGATTGGACATCACTCGCAATCGTAATTTGCTCTTCCTGATACAGCATATTGACAATAACTACCGAGTTGTCATCTTTTAATACTGCTGCATAAACACTATTTGCTGCAATTGCGGTAGCGTTAGCTACATTTCCAGCTTTTCGAATTTTACTATATTTTGAATAATATATATCACCTGATGAAGACAAAATGGTGTCGGTGATGTCACTTCCATATGAATAGGAACTTACATCTAGAGCAGAATCCAGAACTTTCTCCTGATCTCTGAACTTATACAGGCCCCCATCCTGAAGCTGAACCCATCCATTACCATATACCTTCTTAACTCCTTTGAATTGTTTGGTTGTTGGCAAATGAGCATTATCCATATCCCACATGATCACTTGATCATCCGCAGTCCAACCAAAAATAACTCCATTATATGATCCTGAGATTCCGATTAAATTTCGATTTTGTGTCCACACTCCAGCAATACTTCCTTTTGACCAAAGGGTTCCATCATTTAGCAGATAGTTATTTCGGTCAAGAACAGAATGAATAGAACGATTCGACTCAGACGAAGCAAATGCTCCAGGTATCCCCACCAGAACACTAAGAACCAGAATCCCGATCCACAATGTAAACGTTCTAACTCGTGCTTTTTTGAATGGCAGCATTTCTATACGTTCCCTTCTCTCTATGTATCTAGTAAACTAAATTCTTCATTTGACCCCTCCTAAGCCAAGCCTAATACTATTCGGCAAAAATAACCAAATTTCCTTCAAGGTATCCTTCAAGCTTTATGATTCACTCTTATCTCGGAGCCAGCTTATACCGCACACTTATTTCCCCATCTTTCACGCTCATCTGTACCTCACCCATCTGGTCCGTCCGAAAAATCTGGGAACCTACTGCTTCCAAACGTTTCATTACGTCTGGGTTGGGATGACCATAGGTATTGTTTACACCTGCAGAGATCAGTGCAGCTTTAGCATTCCAATATTGAAGCCATGCTTCTGAGGATGATGTTTTGCTGCCATGGTGGGCAACCTTAAGTACATCTAAGGATAGATGTGATCGTAGTCGTGGTAAGGCCACCACTGAAGAACTATGATCTCTGCCATTGTCAGCTAGACTCCCCATCCATTCAGGCACAACTATATTCGTATCACTACTCGGAACAGTTCCCCCCGATTTTTGAACGACCTGCCCAAAAGAGGTTGCCAGCGAACCATCCTGAATGTCATACAACACATTCTGTTCCGTTGCCGCATCCATATCTCCGGTAAATAGCATTGACGAGCCCGCCATCTCTAGCAAAAAAACGACCGACTCACCGTTCTGATTCTCAAGAACAGGCACATCTCCTGATGGAATAGCCCGTCCACTCCGCTCTGGTGAGATAAAATATAAAGCCGTTTCTGAATCGGGCTTATATGTCATGCCCTGATGAATAGCGAATAGCGGAATTTGGCGTTGTATCGCTGTATCCAGCAGCTGATCAAATTTCTTTTTTCCACTCGTCGTTCCGTTAAACACAAAGCGTCTAACTGGAATTTGCTCCAGTACAGCCTGTAGGCCACCGGCATGATCCTGATCGGCATGAGTCACAATGACCGCATCAAGCTGGTGAATACCTCTCTTTTTCAATAAAGGAACAACAACCTTAGCTCCCACCTCATACGGGTCACGCCTCGTTTTCCACGAGTGTTCGCTGCCACCAAAGTTAACCGTACCTCCGCCATCTACAAGGATATGTTTGCCTCCTGGTGTTGTAATCAAAGTACTGTCGCCTTGACCAATGTCCAAAAATTGTACTACACCTGTTCCCGCTGGACGCGGCGTCTGATATGCCCACCATAATCCTGCCGCAAAACTGACCGCAAGCACACCACATAACCATCGCTTCGCTTGGCTCATGCGTACTTCGCTATAGAAGGCCGCACCTCTAGATGTAAATGCGCTTGCATACTCAGGCCAGGCGATACTGGCGCCGAGAGTAGAGAGCGATCCTTGAGTTGAAGCTACTTTTTGAGTATGCAAGGCATGGGGCGCTGGAAGTTGCAAGCGATCGTTCGCTTGCGCTGTGTTAAGTGATTTAGCCTCAACAGACCGTGAAGAATGAAAGCCAAGTGCCAGTGTAGCTCCCTTTTGTACAGCACCTCCTGCTGACAGATTAAGCGGCGCTGTATCCTCTTCTGCAACATGAATATGTTTTGGCATGTCACCGCCGCTCCGCTGATGAAGCAAATATAGTAACACATACAGAATCACATAATAAGCTGCAATCCATAACAAGGACGGTGTCGGCCAGATCATCACAAAACCTGGCAAACTGTTCATCCATTCCACGCAAAGAAAGATGAGCTTGTTCAATTGAATTGCAATCCATGCCAGAAGTTTCGCAAGCGGAAACCACACAAAGGATAGAATCATCGCAACCGTACCTAAGGGAAGCACTACAGCACTAATCAAAGACACCAGCAAAAAGTTGGCTGCAAAAGACAGCAACGAGAACTGGTTGAAGTACAGAATCGTCACTGGAAAAGAAATCAGCTGCGCTGTCACCGTAACTGAAGCTGTAGCCGCTAAGGATTTGGGCCACTTGTCAAACAATCTGTTGATAAGCGGCATGTAAATCATCAGTCCCGCCGTCACCAGAAAAGAGAGTTGAAAACTGACATTTAATAAGAAATAGGGATTCCACCAAAGCATCAGCATAGCCGCCGCACTGATAATCTGGATTCCATCTCTGGCAAATCCACGCTTTGCCATATACAGACCAATCATAGACATGATGCCTGCCCGAATGACCGATGGAGAACCACCCGAGAGCAGTACATATGCTGGCACGAGAACCAGCACAATCGTTAGAGCTGTCTCTCTTGTTAGTCTCAGCCATGATAAGAGCATGAGCAATGAAGTCACATACACTGCAACATGTGTACCTGAGATGGCGAGGATATGAGTTAATCCGAGCTGAGAGAATTGACCATACGTATCGGGGTTAATATCCTTCGCCATTCCGATGATCAGGCCTTTCATATAACCGGCATGTGGCTCAGGAAACAACCGATCTACCGCCGAACCAAGCAGTTGTCTTACCGAATCTGTCCACCGTAGGATGTTTATTTTCCCCATCCCTTCAGGAGACGAAGCATTAACCGAACTAGCCCCCTTCACTTTGACCATCCAATGGATATACTGCGTCTTTAGATAGCTGCGATAGTCAAATCCCCCAAAATTTCTGGCTTCACCAGGAAGAACTATCGAGCCCGACAATTTCAGCTTATCCCCTCGCTTCCAAGATGCTGCTATATGCTGTTCCTGCTCTTCCATTAATCGGACTTGCACAATGACTCGTTCATTCATTTTGTCTGAGGACACTTGTGACTTTAAAGATTGCAAGGATGTATCTGGCGAAGAATCTTTATTCTCTACCTCCTTATCTATCTCTTCGTACAGCCTCAGAGAAGAAAGCTGCATCTCAAAACCTGCCCGATCCCCATCCACCTGCACATCCGTTACAAGTTCCCCTTCAATTAGAGCATCTAACCCATCAATTTCATACGTAGAGCTATGTAAATATGCTGGCAATGTACTGTAATTACGAGAATCATTCCATTCCCATTGTATTAAACCACCTGCAAAAGCAATAACTAAAAGAAGAATCGACCACCCGCGAATATTCATGAACCGAAATAAGAGTGGAAGACATGCCATCGCCCCGACTATTCCCCAAAATAAAGCCCATCCCGTCAATAAACACGCCATGCTGCTACCGCACAACCAAAAGATTGTAAAGCGAAGCAATGGTCTGCCTTTCATTCCGTCCCTCTCCCTTCTGCTCATCTCCAAGGCAATAAATACACAAAAAACCCCCGGAAGCCTATTCAGGCCTGCCAGAGGTTCTTCCCCATACGTATGAAAGTTATTTTGAAAAAGCAAGACTTCCCTGCCCTAACATGTACTAACAATGTATTACTATCTACTAACGTGCTCTAACCTGTTCTAACGAGCTCTTGTTAGTTACTTACAGTCATCATCGTCTCCCGTGGAGGCTGGTAATTGTCCAGTTTGCGGAACGAAATGCCTTTCTGCTGCATCATATTTTTTACTTTGCTCGTATCTTTGGGATATGAGCGATGAAATACAATCTCCGTAACGCCACTGTTCGCCAGCATGTTGGCACATGTCCAGCAAGGCTCATCGGTTACATACACAGAGGAACCTTCGCGGTCAATGCGATCCGTGAATAAAAGCAAGTTCTGCTCCGCATGAATGGTACGAATACAGCGTTGCTTTTTAACCATTTCCTCCTGGCCGTCCGTGACTACAAGTTCATATTCTTCCGATATCATGCAACCTTCCTCGGAGCAATCCGCTACTCCCATCGGTGCTCCGTTATAGGCAGTACCCAGCAGCTTTTTCCCTTGAACCAGCACAGCTCCTACATGCCGGCGCGGACAACGGGAACGTGTCGATACCATATAAGCAATGTCCATAAAATACGTATCCCAGTCCTTGCGAAGCTCTATTGCACTCATGCCGTTTTCTCCTCCCGCCTTGAAGCTATTACTATTATGCTGAACTTTTAGCGAATCTGTACATACGGAGCCATCTTCTCCAGCATCTTCATGCCTATGCCCTTCACCTTGGTAAGATCACTAACTTTGGTAAAAGGACCATGTGCATTGCGATAATCCACAATAGCTTGAGCTTTCTTCTGTCCAATCCCCGGAAGCTCCGTGAGTTTGGTGACAGATGCCGTATTCACATCGATCTTACCGTGATCTGCCGTCTCACTGGTTGTTTTGTCAGCCGGTTTAGATGCTGTTTCAGATACAGATGAACGGCTTTCATTTAACTGGGTCTCTGGCTGAGCCGGTGGATTGCCTTGATTGCTTGACACAGTAGGAGCAACATTAGGCTCCTGAATCTTCGAATCCTGTGCTGAAGCAACATCGTCCGATTGCCGCTCGTTCCCATCACCTTTAGGCGCAACATCAGCTGAATACTCGGTAACCAAAGCAGCCGACTGTATAGCAGAAGAATTCTGCTCACTTGTCGGCTGATTGGAGCCGAGCTGCATCGGTTCCCAGCCGCTAGGTGGCTGTTCACTTTTGCCCGACCATAATATCAGTATACATCCAACCACTGCCGCAGCAATGGACAACACTTTGTTCCATCTCATCTTCCGCACACTCCCTCTTATTCAAAATAGAGATCATTTCGAACACGGGCGGTGCTTCCGAACCGTTTAATGCTATGGCGTACATAAATTACATATTTTCATGTCATGTGAACCAGAGTCCCCCGCATACAATAGAGGGAAGATACTGCGCCATTACCGTAAAGCATGAAAGGAGGCCTGAACCAATGAAGGTTGGATTTATCGGAACCGGCAGCATGGGCAGTCTGTTGATCTATGCCCTGATCCAATCCGGTGCACTCGAACCCCGTCAGATTGCAGCAAGCAATCGAACTCCATCCAAAGTACGTCAGCTTTCCCTCCGCTACCCAGGGCTGCATGAATCACAGAGCAATCGGGAAACAGTCATTCGTAGCAACATCATCTTCCTGTGCGTGAAACCGCTGGAATTCAGACATGTCATTGATGATATCCTGCCTGTTGTGAATTCCAATCACATAATTGTCTCGATCACCAGCCCCGTGCAGCTGCGCCATCTGGAATCTTCACTTCCTTGCAAAGTCTCCAAGGTTATCCCCAGTGTTACACATCAGGTTGGCAGCGGAGCAAGCCTATTCATCCATGGTGAACGCATGACTGCCGAAGATCGCTCTCTGCTCGAAGGCCTGATGAGTCATATCGGCAAACCATATCAAGTGGATGAAGCCTGCACCCGAATCACATCTGATTTCTCCAGCTGTGGCCCCGCATTCATATCCTTCTTTTTGGAGCAATGGATTGAAAGTGCTGTTCGACTGACAGGTATCAAGCGTGCGGACGCTTGTGCCCTTGCCGGTGAGATGCTTCTAGGAACAGGCAAGCTGCTCACCGAGGGAGGTTATACTCCACAAGAGCTTCAAGCTCGTGTCGCTGTACCTGGCGGAATTACCGCTCAGGCACTTGCACTACTGAGAAACAACCTGGATGGCGTATTTGACAGCCTGATCCATACGACACATGAAAAATACGATGAAGATTTAGTCAAACTGGATGAGGTATTCCGTGCCAGCGAGATTAACCGGCAACAATATTAACCAGTTTGCCTGGAACGGCAATGACTTTGCGAATAGTCTTGCCTTCCAGTGCCTGTTTCACAGGTGCAAGTTCCATGGTGTAATCCTGCATTCCCTGTGCATCTAGATCCTTCGCAATGGTCGCACGAGTTACAATTTTGCCATTCACTTGAACCACGATTTCCACTTCTGCATCCACAGTCATGGACTCATCGTATTCAGGCCAAGCTACGTAAGAGATTCCGCCTTCATGTCCAAGACGACTCCACAGTTCCTCTGCCATATGCGGTGCCAAAGGTGACAGCAATTGAACGAAGTTCTCCATCGCTTCGCGAGGCAGCGTCTCTGCTTTGTACGCGTCGTTGATGAAGATCATCAATTGGCTGATCGCCGTGTTGAAGCGCAGATGCTCCAGGTCTTCTGTGACTTTTTTGATCGTTTTGTGTGCTGTCCGTTTGAACTCATCGGTTCCACCTTCAGCCGTAATTTTCTCATTGATCGCACCAGTATCTTCGTTAATGAACAGGCGCCATACGCGTGACAGGAAACGGTGCATTCCCTCTACCCCGTTTGCGTTCCAAGGTTTAGTCGCTTCCAGAGGGCCCATAAACATTTCATAGAGACGCAGTGTATCTGCACCGAATTCGTTCACAATCTCATCTGGATTGATGACATTTCCCCGAGATTTACTCATTTTTTCATTGTTCGTTCCCAGAATCATACCTTGGTTAACCAGTTTATGGAACGGTTCTTTTGTGTGTACGACACCCAGATCATACAGCACTTTGTGCCAGAAACGAGCATACAACAAGTGCAGTACTGCATGTTCTGCTCCACCGATATACAGGTCAACTGGCAGCCATTGCTGTTGTTTTTCCTGTGAGATCAGTTCCTTGTCATTGTGTGGATCAATAAACCGCAGGTAATACCAGCAACTTCCGGCCCATTGTGGCATCGTGTTGGTTTCGCGGCGAGCTTTCATGCCTGTTTCCGGATCAACCGTATTTACCCAATCCGTTACGTTTGCCAGTGGGGATTCCCCTGTACCTGAAGGTTTGATCTGGTCGATGTCAGGCAGCAGCAATGGCAATTGATCTTCTGGTACAGTCTTCATCGTCCCGTCTTCCAGATGCAGAATCGGAATCGGCTCTCCCCAATAACGTTGACGGCTGAACAGCCAGTCGCGCAGACGGTACGTTGTTTTTCCTTGTCCTTTGCCGTTCTCTTCGAGCCAAGCGATCATTTTCGCCGCGGCTTCTTCATTGTTCAAACCGCTCAGGAAATCGGAGTTCACATGTGCGCCGTCACCTGTATACGCCTCTTTTGTAACATCTCCGCCGGTAATGACTTCAATGATATTCAGATCGAACTGCTTCGCAAATTCCCAGTCACGTGCATCGTGACCCGGAACAGCCATAACAGCTCCTGTTCCGTAACCAGCCAGTACATAGTCAGCAATCCAGATCGGCAGCTTCGCTCCGTTGACCGGATTGATCGCGTATGCACCTGTGAACACACCTGTTTTGTCTTTGGCCAAGTCTGTACGTTCCAGATCAGTCTTACGCGCAGCCTGCTCCTGATAAGCTTTCACTGCCCCGCGTTGTTCTTCGGACGTAATCGCGTCAACCAATTCATGTTCTGGAGCCAGAACAGCAAAGCTTGCACCGAACAATGTGTCTGCACGGGTTGTGAATACTTTGATCACTTCTTCACGGCCTTCGATGGCAAAAACCACTTCAGCCCCGGTCGATTTGCCAATCCAGTTACGCTGCATATCCTTGATGCTTTCCGACCAGTCCAGCTCTTCCAGATCTTCCAGCAAACGCTCCGCGTATTCCGTAATTTTCAGTACCCATTGACGCATCGGTTTACGTACAACCGGGTGTCCGCCACGTTCACTCTTACCGTCAATAACCTCTTCGTTCGCCAGAACCGTGCCCAATGCTTCACACCAGTTCACCGGCACTTCATCGACATAGGCCAAACCTTTATTGTACAGCTGAATAAAGATCCACTGTGTCCATTTGTAATATTCAGGGTCTGTTGTACTGATCTCACGATCCCAGTCATATGAGAATCCGAGAGATTTGATCTGACGACGGAAATTGTCAATGTTGCGGAATGTGATATGACGCGGGTGCTCCCCCGTATCCAGTGCGTGCTGCTCTGCTGGCAGACCGAAAGCGTCCCAGCCCATTGGGTGCAGCACATTGTATCCACGCATCCGTTTGTAACGGGATACAATATCCGTTGCAGTATATCCTTCCGGGTGACCTACGTGCAGTCCTGAACCGGACGGATATGGGAACATATCCAGTGCATAAAACTTCGGTTTGGACGGGTCTTCTCCTGTTTTAAACGTTTTGTTTTCATCCCAATATTGCTGCCAACTTTTCTCCATCACTTGCGGCTGATAGCCGTGCTTCGGCTGATGATTCTCACTCATCTATAATTCCTCCTTCAGGTTATATGCGCTTGATAACAACAAAAAAACCTCAGCATCCCGTAGCGTTTGCAGCGCTAGGGACGAGAGGTTGAATTCCCGTGGTACCACCCTAGTTAGCGGACGAACGTGCTTCGTCATCCACTCCCTTTAGACCTGTAACGGCGGTTAACCGATGCGGATTTCCGGTTCTTCCCACAAGGCATAGAACTTTGTAATCACCGCATTTCTCCAAGGCGAGTTCGCAAAATACTGTCAATCGGCTTGCACCAACCGCCGACTCTCTGTCATGTACAGCACCTGCTACTGATCCTTATCATCGAAATATGTATACAATATAGGAAGCATTATATAAAAATGCAAGCTCAAAGTCAATATGACATGTCACAATCTCTTTCTCACAAGTCAGACTGTATTGCCCATCACATGCCAACTGGCCTTACTCACATTTTTCTAAACCGTTCAATGCCTTCATGCAAATTACGAATCGTCCAGTCGATATGCTCATTGTTATCATACAGACGGTAATCGCATTCAATCCGTAGCGCAAGATCAAAATACAAATCGTACAAACCTCTGCGCTTCCGCTCATGATCCGTCTCAACCTCACGTCCATATCCTTTGAGAAAACCCGGAGTATAGTTAAAATGACTGAAATAATGCTCCATGAGCGGATCGCCCCATAGCGAGCGTTCAAAATCTATAATTGCCGTAATTTGTTTATCCTGGACCAGCACATTGCCATCCCATAGATCCCAGCTGATCAGGGAAGGTTCTGTCACCTCATCCAGTGCATCTGATTTCTCATCAATTAAACGTCTCAGCTCATTGTAATCAATGCCGATGTCAACTCCCGCCTCTTCACCATCCGCAAGCATATCATCCATGAGCATCAAGAAAGCTTCTCTCCACGTCGCACGTTGTCTGTCCTTTCCGGAAAAATAACCAAACCTCTCCCCCTTAATCTCGTTGATTCGCTGGTTATACCAGCCTAACTGCTGTTCAACCGCTTCCTGATCTTCGGCAGTAAACTGTGCTTTCACCTGGTTGTATGGAATCCCAGACATAAACTCCATAATGAAATACTGGGCGGGGGCCATGATTAATGAAGCATCGTATGCCAGTACCAGAGGCACAGGGACATCCTTCAACTCAGCAACATGCTTGAGTGCTTCCACTTCGGCCGTCATTAAATCCTGTTCACAACGCATTAGATTGGTCGTAGCCGCAGGTGCAATTTTAAGAACAACTTTCCGTCCATCATCAAGCAAAATTTTATAAGCATGGTTGGCCCAGCCATCAATCATTTCCTCGTAATCTTGAATCGATACAGCAAGGTGATGCTTAATGATCTGATCCAGCTGTTCTTTGGACAATCTCGTTTTATATGTACTTTCCATCTCTACAAATCCCCCTGTGATTGGAATGTGGTTCGCTCGTTTAGAAAACGTTTTCCTTTTTCAATTCATTATGTCTCTCTTTGCTCCAAGCGGCAATACTTTTTATCATATCTGTTCAAAAAAAACTGCCTCTAGCAACATACTTACGTGTTGCACAAGGACAGTTTCTTATCCGAATTAATTTAAATTAGTTAAGCATCGCTATTTATATCTCATTAAGCATTCATTTTACAGCTACGTAGAACAAACGCTGCGCGTGATCTTCAGCTTCTTTCCACTCAAAGTCTGCATATACCTTCACATCACGGAAGCCCGCTTTGCTTAATTCAAGCTTCATCCATTCTGGATCATAAGCCCGTTGCATATGAATCTCCTCAAATCGCTGATACGTATCCCTGTTGCCATCATCCAATCTAGAAAAAATGCTCAGATGATGCTCAATCTCACACCGCTCCTGATCGAAATCACACGTCCAGATATATGAGACCGAGCGTTCATCTAATACAAAAGGCTGTTCCTCGTCATACCGAATCAATGTATTGGGATGGTGTACATCAAACAGAAATGTACCTCCCGGCTTCAGCATTTCATACGTCCGCTCGAATGTTCGAATGACATCTTCTGATTCCAGCAAATAGTTCACACAATCGCAGAACGAAATGACCGAGTCTACAGGTTCAGGCACTCTCCAATCACGCATATCCTGCTGTATCCAGCGTACACTGCCTTCCCGGTACAAACGGTGCCCCTGCGGTGTCGCTTCCATTTTGCTACGTGCAACAGATAACATATCTGCGGAGAGGTCAATACCCGTCACTTCAAAGCCAGAGTTCACCAGCGGAATCGTAATTGATCCCGTTCCACAGCCAAGCTCGGCCACACTTTTGGGCATGCCATGCTGTTCCCAGGCAGTTCTTGCAAACCTTATCCAGTCCGGATAAGGCATATCTTCCATTAATTCATCGTAAACGTAGGCAAATTTCCGGTAAGACATGTCGGCACCGCACTTTCAATATCATTTTCCTCGTCGGATTGGATCGAAACTCAAACAAAAAGCAGGGCTTCCGGTGTTTACCCAGCCTGGCCCTGCCTTACTTAAACCGCTGCATAAAGTATCGGCTCAATGAAACATGCAATATTTCAACCAAAATGAATGCTCTAACTTGAAACATCCATGCTGTACTCGGCTGCGCCTCGCCTGTGTCTACTCTTCCTGCTGTGGTTTTGGCACAGATTCGGACAGGTATGTCCAGTTTTCCTTCTGTACCACCAATCCATCTTTCATCAGCTTACCGAGAGCACGTTTGAACGCAGATTTACTGATGCCAAAACGTTGCTTGATAATATCCGGAGGTGTCGCATCGGAATACGGCATGCCGCCCATAGGGCGCTCTTTCATAAATGCGAGCAACTTGTCTGCGTCTTCGTTACGTCCGACTTCTTTACGCTGCGTCATCGCCAGGTTTACACGGCCGTCTTCACGCACCAGCGTAACCCGGCACTTCACCTTTTCACCCAAACGCAACATATGGCTGCGCTCCGAGGAATGGATCATGCCAATCGCTCCAAAACCAAGCACACCGCCATCTACGAGGACAAACGTACCCATCTGAAGTGGCTTGTACACCAAAGCTTCAACCCACTCATTCACCCATGTTGTCGGAGCGTGGAAGGCAAGCGGAGCAAGTTCACGTTCTCCGGCCAATTGGGCACGCAGACGTCCTTGCTTGTCATGCTCCATGATTACGAATACTTCATCCCCAACTTGGGGACGCAGTTCTTCAAGTTCAGGCAACTCACGGATTGGAAGCAACAACTGGCGACCAAGACCCATTTCCAGGAAGCAGCCGAGGCGCGGATGCACATCAGCTACGACCAGTTTAGCCATTTCACCAAGTGTGAGGTAAGGTTTTTTCATTGTAACAGCAAGGCGGTCTTCTGTATCAAAGAATACAAAAACCTCCAGCGTTTCACCGATCTTGATATCCCGAGTCAGCTCGGTATAGTGAAGCAATACATCTTCCGATCCTGTCGTCAAAAAGTAGCCAAACGGTGACACTTCACGTGAAACCGGCAGTGAGACGACTGTTCCTGCGATCAAACTCATACCGTTTCCACCACTTTGGCGTCAGACCAGAGACGCTCGATATTGTAATACTCACGCTCATCGCGGTGGAATACGTGAACCACGACGTCACCAAGATCCATCAGCACCCAGCGTGCAGAGTCCATACCTTCTATACCTTTAATGGTTACACCAGCTGTATGCGCCTGTTTGCGAATCTCTGTAGCAATCGCCTGTACCTGTGTATCCGAGTTACCGTGGCAGATCACAAAATAATCAGCGACCAGTGAAATATTGTTCAGGTCAAGCGCCACGATGTTTGATGCCTTTTTATCGTCAGCGGCGGCAACCACCATATTCATAAGTTCTTTCGATGATACTGTCATGAACCAACCTCCATAATCTATAATTGTGCAATCAAGTCATTACGTGAGAGCACCGTAAGCGGGTAGATGACACGGCGCTGGGAGAGCAATAGGCTGATCGTCGAATCAAACCCTGCTATCAGACCTTCCTCCAGACTGCGCTGTGCCTGCTCGCGAATGTACTCTACTCCCGGGAAATCACGTCCCGGCTCAATATAATCGGCAAGGCATACCACTTTGTCCAGCAGACTCATCCCTACCCTACCAGAAGTATGCCACCGAATGGCGTTAATAATTTCGGAATCGGACACACCATAATCCCGTTCAGCTACAAAGGCACCCACTTCCGAATGCCAAAGCTGTTTATCATGATGTAAAAGTTCTATATTTAATCCGTTATCACGAATAACTGCTTCCATCTCAGCTACCGGCCAATATTTGGCCACGTCATGTAAAATCGCCGCTATATCCGCTTTTGCCGGATCAGCACCATACTTTTCAGCTAAGACAACGGCTGATTCCATAACACCCTGCGTATGTTTCCAGCGCTTGGCCGGCATCTGTGCAGAGACAGCCTCGATTAACCCCTCACGGCTTAGTGCCATATAAACCGCTCCTTACAATGTATTGATGAACTGCATCGGGGATCATAAACCGCACCGAATGTCCACTCGCAAGTCGTCTGCGAATAGCTGTGGATGAAATATCAACAAGCGGCATCTCGGCCAGCAGAACCCGTCCCTGCAATGCATCCGGTAAATCGTCCAGATGTAGCTGGAAGCCCGGACGTCCAACACCGATGAAGGTCATTTTGGACGCCAGCTCTTCAATCTCTTCCCATTTGGGAAGGTAGTTCACCATATCCGCCCCAATGATAAAATAAAATTCATGCTCAGGGAAGCGGCGCCATAATTCACGCATAGTGTCAATTGTATAGGATACGCCGCCAAGTTCCATTTCGATGCCTAGTACTTCATACTGAGGAGCTTGCTTCACAGCCGCCTCGGTCATTTCCAGACGTTGTTTCCCCGTCGCACCTGCACTGGGTTTGTGAGGCGGGACATGGGACGGCATAAACCAGATTTCATCCAGTGCATGCGAATCCCTTGCCGCTTCCGCTGCCAGCAGATGCCCCATGTGGATCGGATCAAACGTACCGCCCATGATGCCGATCTTCACCCGCGCCACGCTCCTTATCTTGGAAGTTCGATTTGTTTATTGTCGCGTGATTCTTTGTACAAGATAATGGTGCTACCAATCACTTGCACAAGTTCACTGCCTGTTTCGCGAGCTATTTCTGCAGCAATTTCATTTTTATCATCAAGGTTATTGTTTAGCACTTGAACTTTCATCAGTTCGCGCTTCTCAATTGCCTCTTCGATGTGACGGAACAAATGCTCATTCGTGCCCCCTTTACCAATTTGAAACACAGGGGTCAGATGATGTGCTTGTGACCGCAAAAAGCGCTTTTGTTTACCAGTTAACATGAATACTTCATACTCCTTATGTTGAGCAGGCTCTGCACATAGCACGAGGCTGATTCAGGGCCTGGCCGTTCAATTATTATTTTTCAAAACTATCCAGTACTGCACGTCGCATCGTGTCGACAGGGGCAGGGATGCCAAGCCAGTGTTCAAATGCGACCGCTCCTTGATAAACAAACATCCCTAGTCCGCCATGCACGGTGCATCCGCGCAAACGGGACTCACGAAGCAGACGTGTCTCTAGCGGGTTGTATATCAGATCGCTGACAGCTGTCCCTTCCCGGATCCATGCAGGATCAACTGGCACATCATCCACATGTGGGTGCATGCCCGCTGCTGTCGTATTGATAACGATATCTGCCGTTGCGAGTACAGTTTGAGCATCCTGCATCCCGTTGCCGGAGATGTCTCCCAGACCATGACCTCGCAAATCCGCAGCAAGAGCTAGTGCTCTGTCAGCCGTGCGGTTCAGAATGCTGATCTGTTCAGGCTTTTCGAGTGCAAGCGCATAGATCACACCTCTTGCCGCGCCGCCTGCACCAAGAACAGCAATCCGTTTCCCTGCAAGCTGAGGAACAGCCTCTTCTTTCAACGAGCGCACATATCCAATTCCGTCGGTATTGTACCCTGTCAGCTTGCCATTTTCGTTCACGATCGTATTTACTGCTCCAATTAAGCGAGCACTGTCATCAATCACATCGAGGTATTGCATCACCTGCTCCTTATGTGGAATCGTGACATTAACACCACGATAGCCCAAAGCAACAATGCCACGAATAGCAGCTTCAAGCTGATCAGGGTGCACATGCAGCGGCATGTACATTCCGTGCACACCGGTTGCTTGCAAAGCAGCATTATGCATGGCCGGGGATTTGGAATGAGCAATCGGGTCCCCCATTACACCCAGCAGTACAGGAAGTGAAGATTTGAACTTATTTTCTGCTGACATCGATACGCCTCCGATCTGATCCGTTGTTCGAATGTAAAGATTGTACCCAAATTAGATCAGGGAAGGACGAATCTGTACCCGAATGCCTTTTGGAACATGGACAGCCACCAGGGCACCGTTATCTCCGTTAACCTTGATCCAGCCCAGACCAGAGATGAATACATCCGACTGACTTCCACGCTTGATTCGGAATTCATGTCTCGTCCATTCCGGCATCTCGGCCGCGTACTCACGTGTTGGCGGAGCCAGCAACTCACCCAAGTGATCACGGTATAAATCATCTGCCCGCTCCAGTTTCGTCCGGTGGATGTTCAAAGCAGTGCTGATGAAACAAGTAAACGATTGGCGATCCCCTTCAATAAAATCAAACCGAGCCATTCCCCCAAAGAACAGAGTCTGACCGGAATTCAATTGATATACAGCAGGTTTAAGCGGTTTCTCCGGCATGATCGCTGCAAGATCCTGGCGCGATACAATTTCGCTGAAGCGCCATGGATACACAATTCCCGGCGTGTCAATAATATATTTTCCGTCGTCCAGGGGAATGTTCACCATATCCAGTGTCGTTCCCGGATAACGAGAGGTCGTCAATTCTTGTTCCAGATCGCTGTAGTCTCGAATCAAACGGTTAATCAGTGTCGATTTACCGACATTGGTTCCACCGACAACGTACACATCCCGATCTCCACGGTACGTGCCTACGAGCTCAAGCAGACGGTCAAACCCTTGGTTTTGCTTCGCACTGCAGAGCACAACATCTACTGTCCGCAGGCCCTGTTCTTTGGCTTGCTTTTGCACCCAGTTCCGAACTTTGTTCCAGTTAGTAACTTTAGGAAGCAAGTCCGTTTTGTTCACAGCAAGCAGTACCGGATTGTTGCCAACAAAGCGTTGCAATCCGGAGATAATACTGCCATCAAAATCAAACAAATCAACGATATGAATGACAAGCGCATCCTTATCCCCGATTTTGCTGAGCAGAGCCAGAAACTCGTCCTGATCCACCGTAACAGATGATGACTCATTATAATTTTTGATACGGAAACAGCGCTGGCAGATGACCGGCTCACGGTCAAGTGCTTTTTCTGGAAGATATCCGGGCAAATCTGGATTTTCCGTTTGTAAATTCACGCCGCATCCACTGCATCTTACGGCAATATTGCCGTTATGCGGTTCTGTCATTTCTTCTTTTCCTCCTCAAGCCATAAGCCTTTCTTACGCAAATTCGATAGAGCAATCCGTTCCACTCTCCGATTAAAGCGGGTCATAAAGCCCTCATCCCCGATGGAAATCGGCAGCACCAGAACGGTATAGAGTCCAAGCCTGTTCCCTCCATAAACATCGGTAAGCATCTGATCCCCTACAACAATCGTTTTTTCGGGAGTAAGCTCCATCATTTTCATTGCTTTACGAAACGGTACATTCGATGGTTTGCGTGCACTATGCACAAACTGGATATCCAGCGGAGTCGCAAACAGGGAAACCCGATTCAGATTGTTATTGGACACAATCATCAGCTTGAATCCCACCTCTTTTACACGCGCGAACCATTCGATCAATTCTGGTGTAGCATCAGGTGCTTTGGCTCCAACAAGCGTATTATCCAGGTCAGTTATGATTCCACGATACCCTTGAGCGTACAGTTCTTCCAAATCAATATCAAAAACCGTGTCTACACGCAGCTTGGGCATTAACATTTTAAACAAAGAAGTCACCTCAGTTTCATACGACACACTATATCACAAATCTGTCTTTCCTGAAAATGAAAACACCCTTTATCACGTTAAAAAAAGGAAAAACGGGACGGGCATTACCTATGCCCGTTCCGCTTTCAGTTCTTTCCGCAACTTCAAAGCTGCCTGATAGACAACTTTCCAATCATCGGCGGTTACGGTTGCCGGACTGTAGCGGGTCTGTTCAAATTTCATAAGCAACTCTTCCAATGTGCCTTGAGCAGATGGGATTAGCTGACTCCAGCGGGTTACGGACTCACGAAGCGTTTCGTCCCCACTGCGCGTCAGACCTCGTCTTCTTGCATAACGAATCCAGCGTTCTGTCTCAGCCAGCACCTTCTGTTCAGGTGTCAGCGGTCTGCCTGTCCGCAGTCGAAGCAGCAAAAATCGCAGTGAAAGGCGGTTGCGCCAGAACATATAGGCTACCCACAGAACGATAACAGCAACTGCAATCCAGATCACAAAAGTTGGAATCGCAGCTGTAGTCTGCTCAGGAGCAGGTGCTTGCTCTTCTTTTTGAACCGGTTCTTCCTCTGGTTGATCTTCTGGCTGATCCGCCGGCTGAACTTCTGGTGCTTCGGTCAGTAACGGCATATCAAATCCCGGTGTTGCTTCAACCGGAATCCATCCGTACTCGCCAAAATACACTTCTGCCCACGAATGTGCATCTGCATTCGTGACGGTGTAAGTCGTTTCAATGGGTGCACCTGGCTGCCGTGGAGCCTGCATGTCCGAGTTCAGCGACATCTGTCCGGGTGCATAACCCTTTACCCATCGGGCTGGGATGCCTTCCGCCCTTGCCATCATCACAAGCGCGGTGGAAAAGTAATCACAATACCCTTCACGAATATCAAACAAGAACCCTTCAACAAAATCATTGCTCACTTTCCGGGACAGATCCGGATTGTTGGTGTAGTTGAAGTTTTGCTGTAAATAGTCTTGCAGTAATGCTACTTTTTCATACGGTGTTTTTGCGGACGCTGTAACCTCGGCCGCGAGATCCTTTACCCTTTCAGGGAATCGGGAAGGCAATTGCAAATACTTGTCGTCTGCCGGATTGCTTGTATACAGAGTATCTGCTGATTTGGTACGAAGCTCATCTTCTACGATAATCGGCACTTCGGATACAACCGTATAGTTTTTGGGATACTGCGGCTGCTGACGCGATGTGACCACGTGCAACTCCGCCCGCTCTGTATTCCAAAGCATACGATCCGCTCTTTCTTCACCATTCACAGAGCTCACTTGTGATATGGAGTATGCACCAAATAAAATGGGATATACCGTGTCATTCAACATCGTTACTTTCTGTGTGACTTTTTTCGTATTTACTTTACCAGCCTCTTCATTTTCCAGCGTTTGACTGGCTGACACATTCTCCATTGAACCACGTCCAGGCTCATCCCAGCCCGTGCCTGTATATTCAGAACGCGTTTCACCCCGCCAGTAACTTCGATCACTGGTCGTAATGGACATGACTGGCGTGTAATCAAAGTTAAACCCACCGCCAAGCTGACTATCCTCACGGCTGTATCCTGACTCCGTTGCTGTAGGGATATCCAGTACTCCGTTCCCGGATTGACTTGAAGATGTTCCCGTGTAATTTCGCCAAGCGGTGTAAGGATCGGTCAAGGTTGGCGGAATTTCCGGCATGTTCACACTGGCAACAATAATTAATGAGAAAATGATAGCAATATTCGCCAGTATTTTATAAGGATACCGAATCATTCGTTTCCAGCCCTGCGGATACTGAAGCTGATAATTACGGAAGTGCTGACATACGAGCCAACCCATACCTGCAAACATCACCCAGGCAATCTCAACCCAGAGTGGAATTTGAGTAAAGGAATCCAGAATGCCTAGAGATATGATATTAATTCCCAGGAACACAAGGATGCGGCGGGTTGAGTTTACAAGGCGAAGCGCAGCTTCTAACATCACCCATGCACACAAGGTAAACCAGATGTACGGAGGCATGTGCAAGATAAATTGCTCCATACGCTCTGTTAACGTCCCGTAAGGGATGTAAACCATGTAATCAATCAA
The DNA here is from genome assembly GCF_050435065.1 of Paenibacillus sp. 4624. NCBI lineage: Bacteria > Bacillati > Bacillota > Bacilli > Caryophanales > Paenibacillaceae > Paenibacillus > Paenibacillus sp. 4624. The sequence continues at coordinate 491,491 of NZ_JBNDJR010000001.1, read as the reverse complement.
CGTTTTGTGCAAAATATATAAGAGAACAACGGCCTTGGTTATCATTCGATACAGCATTTTAAAGGGAAGAATGACCTCCAAAATACTAACAGCTGCCAGAGTCCACAGCACCAGCGAAGTCGTCTCGGTATACCATGACTCCTGGGTGAACGATATCCATTGCAACGCAATGAGAAATATCCAGAGCAAGGATGCCGCATGATACCAGGATCTTTTCAATCCCAAACTTTCATTTCTTATGGCATTCATACCGAACCTCCCCCCATAACCGTTGGAAGTTCCTGCAGGTGAGCAACACTGAATGATCTTGTGCCCCTGCCACGCAGCATGGCATTCCATTCCTTACTTTGGCGAGATTCCGTTGAATCAATCAGAATGTGACATGGGGTCATGCCACGTGTATCTGCCCAGCGAAGCAACTCGAGAATCTTTTCATCTTTTTGTGGAGAGATGACAACAAAATAGGCTCCCTGCGGAAACTGACGGGCTAATTTCTCAACTCCAGGTAACAAGGTAGCATCCTTTCCGTTATCCTGGATATCCACGAGATGATGCATCATCTTCTGCCGTTCAATCAGACTTTCACTTGGAGGCATGAAGGATGACTTATCAGCCAAGGTTAACAATCCCATCCCCATGCGTTCCCTGCTGCCATAGTCTAGCAGAGAAGCTGTAGTAGAAACGGCCAGTTCGAATGCTTCACCGTGCTGATAACTTCCGGCGAGCGCATCCAGAACCAGAATGGTTTTAGGCACAGACTCATGTTCAAATTCTTTAGATTTCCAGTTGCCTGTTTTTGCTGTAGCATTCCAGTGAATGCGAGAAAGACGGTCCCCATAAACGTAGTCACGCACGCCGTTGATCTGGGTTGTTTCCCTGCGTGAACGTGTCAAGGCCGTCTGTGGCCCTGACAAGCGTGACTTGCGATCATACAGCTGCCAATAAGGAATAAATACCGTACGAGGTAAAACACGAAATTCACCACTGGCCTTGAATGTTCCGCGATGTTCGATCAATCCAAAAATATCCTCGCTAGCACATTCCGTATCCGAAAAAACATATTTTCCCCGCTCAAGCGGTGGAGTTTGAAAGGACAGTTCACCCGTTCCCCGCATACTCGGGATCAGGCTTTCCTTAAATGACCACGATTCCCCATTATGTCGATGTAACATCTCACGCACGACCACATAAGGAAGCGGAAGAAATCCCGGAATGGTCAAGTTCAGCTTCACCCGCACCTGATCACCGGCATGAAGCAGTTCTTCATGATCCTGTCCGGAAGAGAGCCTCCGTACGCCCTGAGCCCGTTTCACACCGCTGAATCCAGCAATCGCAAGATACAGGCAAAGCAGCGTTACCATGGACAAAAGCATAAGTGAGGTCTTTCCTCCTTGAAATAAAACGTACGCCAGACAGCACATCCACACCACGGCGATGCCCCATACGCGAGGGTGGCGCAGGCCTCGATTGACTGTAGTCAAAAGCGGTCTCATCAACTATTGCCCCATCGATACAGGCACACGAACCTGCTGTAATACAGCGTTCAGAACGGCCTCTGAGCTCATGCTGTCCAATCTGGATTCGGGACGAAGCACAATACGATGAGAAATAACATACGGAGCCATCGTTTTCACATCATCCGGCAGCACGTAGTCTCTCTCTTGCAGGAAGGCAAAAGCTTTCACGGCCATCATGAAGGCAATTGCAGCCCTTGGGCTAGCACCCAATAAAACAGACGGGTGAGTGCGCGTGTGGCGAACAACATCCAGCAGATAATCCATCACAGGGTCTCCAATGAACACTTCTTTAATCTCTTGCTGGATAGCCGAGATCTGATCCATGTGAGTCACAGATTCAAGCCGATCTACCGGTTGGCCCGATTGATGCTGCTTCAGCAACATTTTTTCAATATCCTTGTCGGGATAACCAAGGCTGATTTTCAACATAAAACGGTCAAGCTGCGCTTCGGGTAACGTATAGGTCCCCTCAAAGTCAATCGGATTCTGTGTAGCACAGAGCATAAACGGATGCGGGAGATCATACGTGTCACCGTCCACGGTTACACTGCGCTCTTCCATAACTTCCAGCAATGCGGATTGCGTTTTGGTCGTTGCACGGTTAATCTCGTCTGCGAGCAAAATATTGGTCATGACCGGACCCGGTCGGAAATAAAAACGCTCATCCTTCGGATGGAAAACAGAAACTCCTGTAATATCACTTGGCAGGATATCAGGATTACATTGAATACGCCGGTATTCCCCGCGCATGGATTTTGATAGTGCTTTGATCAGCTGTGTTTTGCCCGTTCCCGGTACGTCTTCAATCAGAACGTGTCCACCTGCTAGCAAAGCTGTGAGTAAAAGTTGAATTTCAAAGGACTTCCCCATAATGCAGGATTCCAGATTGGAACGAACTGCAGAGATGATTTGGATCGACTCTTTGCGCACAGGCATGTGGTCTAACCTCCTAAAAAAGCATACAGATTTCCTTTTATTGTACATGATCCAACGTCACGAGTACACTCGAAGGAACTCACAATTTGTTTCCAGTCGTCAGATTCACCGCATTTAACGCATAGATACGACAAAAAAAAGGCCGCGGATCACATAGATCCGAAGCCCTTGCTTATCACAGCATATATTTAAAAATTTAACCTTTTGGCCTGACAACCAGTGCCGCGAGAAAAGAAAAGATAATCGCCGACGATATCCCTGCCGCCGTGAGATCGAAAATACCGGTGATTACGCCTATCCAACCCTCTTTTTCCAGTTCGGTTAAAGCTCCGTGCACCAAAGAATTTCCAAAGCTTGTAATGGGAATGGATGCCCCTGCACCAGCGAATTTCACCAGAGGGTCATACAAACCAAAGGCATCAGCTACAGCACCAGCCACCACCAGCGTACTCATCGTATGCGCGGGTGTTAACTTCGCACCATCCATCAACAGCTGTCCGATCACACAGATCAGACCACCTACGATAAAAGCCCATAGAAATTGCATCTCTTTTAACCCTCCTGTTCAATTGCGACAGCATGTGCAATACAAGGAATACTTTCACCCTGCTGATATGAGAGTGGAGACAAGAGCGCTCCTGTTGCAACCACAAGCACACGCTTCAGATTACCTTTTTGCATCCGGTTCAGGATGTGACCATAAGTAACTGTAGCAGAACATCCGCAGCCGCTTCCTCCAGCAACGACTTGAGGCTGACTCTCCCGATCATAGATCATGAGCCCGCAATCGTTAAAAACGGTCTGCTCCATCGGAATACCTTCCTTATGCAAAAGTTCCTTCGTTATAGGCAGACCGACCGAAGCCAGATCACCTGTAACGATGAGATCATAATATCCTGGCTCCAGTCCGGTATCTCTGAAATGAGAAATAATCGTATCTGCCGCAGCCGGTGCCATCGCTGCACCCATATTAAAAGGATCCTTGATGCCGAGATCCATAATCCGGCCAATCGTGGCTTTCGCTACATACGGGCCTTGTCCTGTACGGGAAATGACACCACAACCGGAACCCGTGACGGTGTACTGTGCATATGGCGGCTTCTGGGAACCATATTCCGTCGGATATCGAAACTGTTTCTCAACCGTACAGTTATGACTCACCGTTCCAGCGAGCACATAATCGCCGGCACCAGAATCGACAATCATGGACGCTAGAGCTAACGTTTCCATTGAGGTTGAGCAGGCTCCGAATACACCAAGATAGGGTGCGCCCAATTTCCTTGCCGAAAACGAACTGCTGATAATTTGGTTCATCAGATCCCCGCCGACAAAATAATGCAGTTCTTCCTTGGTAATATTGGCGTTCACCAATGCGAGCTGGGATGCCTGTTCCAGCAGTTTACGCTCTGCTTTTTCCCATGTTTTCTCACCGATCTCCAGGTTATCATAAACGTAATCAAAATCAGAAGATAACGGCCCCTTACCTTCATCTGGGCCTACAACGGTAGCTCTGCCTATAATTCGCGGCTGATGTTCATACTCCCAAGTCTGGCGGCCCAGCCTTTTCATAGATGTCCACCTCCAAAGCCCAAAAAGGCATACACGATCCCAATGATAAAAGCCGCCACGACCCCAAAAACAATGACGGAACCGGCAAGCTTGAACATATTTGCTCCAACACCGAGCACCAGGCCTTCAGCACGATGCTCCAAAGCAGCCGAGCACATGGAATTGGCAAATCCTGTGACAGGGACCCCCGTACCCGCTCCCGCCCACTGCGCAATTTTGTCGTATACACCAAGACATGTCAGAATAACTGAAATCAGAATCATGACGGCCACCGTGGGACTTGCGGCCTCTTTGGATGTCATGTCCAACCCAGCCATAAACGCTTCCTGGATGGCTTGTCCAATCAAACAGACGGTTCCCCCCACCAGAAAAGCTTTGATACAATTTTTAAAAATTGGACGTGAAGGTTCATGTTTTTTGGCGACTTTTTTATATTCCTTTTCATCCATCGATAGCGATGAGGTTTTCTTCTTTCCGGTTGCAGATTGTTCTGGCAAGTACAGGACCTCCTTTATGTGAATGGTTTGCAGTTATAGCTGAATGGCGATTGTGGAGCACTTCTATACATTGTTTGTTATTATCGGGAAGGTTATGTATCCGGCGAGAAACAGCATATGTTTCCAAAGAGAAAGAGATGGGGAAGTTATATAGATCACGCCGCTTGATTGTAGTTCACAACCTGTTTGTTCTATAAATAAAGAAGAATGATGACGAGCAAAATAAAGAGTACAATGAACAACACCTTCTCATTGCCTTCTTCAGGAGGCTTCATCTTGTATCCCGGCTCCTTCCTACGCTTGAACGTCGTTTAACAGGACAGCCTGATTACAGAAGAATATGGCTCCCTTTTATAATCATATTCATGAAGGCGGCTTCAAGATTGAGACAACAGCGGACAGAAAAACGGAAAATCTAGACTAACCACGCAAAATCATGCCTTAAAAACGTAACATAAACATAGACATTCACTTGTGCAAGGTTCATACTATAATGTGACCAGTGGTTAATAACGAGTCCTTTGTACGAAAAAAAGGACACCAGGCCAGCAACCGTTTTACTGTGACCTGATATACATATCAACAGAGGAGTTGTTAACACATGAATGAAAAAACGTTGGACATGTTTCGCACATTAACGGAATTCCCTTCCGCCTCCGGCTTCGAACGTGAACTGCGCGGCTGGATGAAGGAGCAACTGTCCGCATATACCGATGAATTTGTACAAGATCGCTTGGGTAGTCTCTTTGGTGTTCTTCGCGGGGATGAATCCGGCCCGAAAGTCATGGTCGCTGGACATTTTGACGAAGTCGGCTTTATGACAACAGGCATTACGGAAACGGGTATGATCAAATTCCGTCCACTTGGTGGATGGTGGAGTCAAGCTGTGCTTTCGCAGCGTCTTCAGATTATTACTCCGGAGCGCCGGATTACAGGTGTTGTCGGCTCTACGCCTACACACTTGCTGGATGAATCCCAGCGAAGCAAGCCGGTAGACTTGAATTCAATGTATCTGGACATTGGCGCAGATGATCGTGCGGAAGCAGAATCATGGGGAATTCATCCCGGAATGCAGATCGTACCGCTCTGTGAATTCACACCGATGGCAAACCCTAAGAAAATTATGGCCAAAGCCTGGGATAACCGTTATGGTGTCGGTCTGGCTCTTGAACTGGTGGAAGAACTGCATAAAGAGAAGTTACCGAATATCCTCTATTCCGGTGCAACGGTTCAGGAGGAATTGGGACTGCGCGGAGCACGTACAGCAGCCAACCTTATTCAACCAGACATTTTCTTTGCTCTGGACTGTAGTGCGGCTAATGACATGACGGGTGACAAACAATCCTTTGGTCATATCGGTCAAGGTGCATTGCTTCGCATCTTTGACCCAGGAATGTTCACGCATCGTGGAATGGTGGAGTATGTTAAGGATACTGCTGCTTCCAATAAGATCAAGACGCAATACTTCATCTCGCCGGGCGGTACGGACGCAGGTCAGGTTCACTTGAGTGGTATTGGTGTACCTTCTACCGTAATTGGCATCTGCGGCCGATATATTCACACCTCATCTTCCATTATTCATACGGATGATTACGATGCGGCTAAAGAATTAATTGTGAAGCTCGTGAAAGGTCTCGATCGTTCAACGATGGAAACCATTATTAATAACGCTTGATTTAAGCATAAGTCAACGGTATAAAGCTTCAAACCATAGAGATATCCTTTTTCGGGGTATCTCTTTTTCTATCGATCAAATAAATAAATGGATCGTTTGAACATGTTGAGCACGAGATACATAAGATAGGATACTGGAAGGTTAGTTAACTAAAGATGAAGAACCAACACATCAAACAGCGGGGGACCTTTGTATGGCAATGGGAAGGAACGGAAAATCAAATAAAGGTTCCAGAAAAACTAATGCCGCAAACACCCTTCTGAGTGGCAATTTAAAAGGAAAAAAACTTGAACTGATTGTTGCCGCATTATTGGTTAGCGGGAAATTAAGAGTGGATGCAGTCACGCTGTTTAGAGAAGCCACATTAGTTGTAGAATTAGTGGGCCAGTATAAAACACTCCAAAAGGTTGAACCTTCTAATTCAGATAAACTAGTCCAATTTTTGGATGAAACGGGCCGAGATATGACTCTAAACGATGTAATTCAGGCTTTTCAGCAACGTATAAATTCCTAAATGCCAAGCATGAAAAGAGGTGGCTGTGATGTCTGAGTTTGATGGAGTCGGTTTTGCCGAAATGCTAATTGTACTTATTCTTATTGTTTTGTTAGCATTTGGTTCTACAGATATCGATACACTTAGCGGTACACCTACGAAAGTCTAAATTACTTGTTTCTTGATATGTAACCAACAACAGCGATTCTGAGGCAATGGCGGCTTAGCGCGACCATTCAAGTTACGCTCTTGATTTTTAGAACGCCAGTCCATAAAAATGGGCTGGCGTTTGTGGTTGTCCTACAGAAATAAAGGCGAGAACGCAAACCAAGCCAAAATCAGTGTCAGGATCACGCAGACATTTTCTACAACTGCTCCATGTTTAGTTCCCGTACTCATCAGATTTGCACGAATACGCAGCTTTAATGGCGGCAATGGACGAATCCCCCGATTAGTCAAGGAATCGGCAAGCAGATGAAGAGCATAAGCGGAACCTCCAGCGACCCAAATTTCTGGGCCTTGTTGCTGCGTTGTACTGTACAGTAAACCCGTCCAAACAGCTGTTCCGTACAAGGTATGCGTTAATCCCCTGTGTGTAAGTGTCGTGCACAACATAAGCAGGCTACCTGCAATCAAATTCCACGGAGCAAAAGCATGACCATAGAAGACCAAGCCCAGTCCAATGGCAAACATTAATACTTTACGAAGTGATCGCGAAGGCAGGAACGACACAAGCCCAATGAATACAGCAAGCAGCAGATTCCACGGTTTGGCCGGAACGTAAAAATACACAAACACAGCCGCAGGCAAAAGAATGGTCTGCAGCAGTCGAATCAAACTGCTCGGCAATGCTTTCGATACCAGCAATGAATTAGGCTCATCAATATCTGGCAGCAACGAGCCTATTAGTGCGACTGTTACAGCCGGTGCAGTAACCTGCATTCCAAGGAGCTGCAACACTGAAAGTGAAACGCCTGTCCCGATAATAAGGTGGGATCTTCCCATCATGATGCAAAAACGTCCTTTCGAGAAAATAGGGAACGTAACCGACCCCAATCTGATCATACCTCGAAAGAAAAACAAGAACAATAGTTCGTATTTCTTATTTCCGAAAAATATTTTTCATTCGTGATGCTCATCACACTTATTTTAATATGAATGATCTATCGTAATTAGTGAAATTAATCACATTTAGTTCGAGTTAGTCGTTGTATAATTCAAATATAAGCCATTAAAAATGTTGGTAAATGCACAGGTTTACCCAAGGAGGCATTCACATGAACGGAAATAAAGAAAGACTAGTTGTCATTGGTAACGGGATGGCCGGAATCAGCACGGTAGAGCAAATTCTAAAATTAACTTCGCGTTTTGATATTACGGTTTTTGGTACAGAGCCTTATCCCAACTACAATCGTATTATGTTGTCCTATGTCCTGGAAGGCAGTAAAACGCTGGATGACATTGTCCTTAACGATCTTCACTGGTACAAGGACTATGGAATCACGCTTCACACAGGCACAACCGTTGCCCGCATTGATGCGGAGACTCGTGAAGTTGTAACAGAAGATGGTCACCGTACTCCGTATGACAAAGTTATTATCGCAACAGGTTCAAGTTCTTTTATCCTCCCTGTACCCGGACATGACAAGCAAGGTGTCGTTGGGTTCCGTGATATCGCCGATTGCAATATCATGCTGGAAGCAGCAAAAGCATACAAAAAAGCAGCTGTCATCGGGGGCGGACTGCTGGGTTTGGAGGCTGCTAAAGGACTTGTCCAACTCGGCATGGATGTTACCGTTGTGCATTTGATGGATGATCTGATGGAGCGCCAACTCGATCCACAGGCTTCTGCGATGTTGAAAGCGGAACTGGAACGTCAGGGAATTAAATTCAAAATGGGAGCACAAACCTCCGAACTGCTAGGTGGAGACCGGGTTGAAGGCATTCGTTTTGCCGACGATTCTGTGCTGAATGTAGATTTTGTAGTGATGGCAGTTGGTATTAAACCGAATACATCTGTGGCCCGCGAGAGCGGTATGGAAGTCAATCGAGGGATCATCGTGGATGACTACATGCAGACCTCCCTGAAAGATGTCTACTCTGTCGGGGAATGTAACGAACATCGCGGGGTATGTTACGGACTTGTGGCTCCTCTCTTTGAGCAAGGCATGATTCTTGCCAAACATATTTGCGGCGTGGAGACTGCTCCGTATGAAGGCTCGGTTGTATCTACGAAATTGAAAATTTCGGGTGTAGACGTCTTCTCTACTGGCGAATTCATTGACAGCCCTGAACATACCGTGATTTCACAGAAAGATGACTGGAAACGTACTTACAAAAAAATCCTGCTTCGAGACAACAAAATGGTAGGTGCTGTACTCTTTGGTGACATTACGGATTCCGCTGAGCTGCAGAAACTGATCAAGAACCAGACTGAAATGACAGATGAATTGTACAGTTCACTTATGGGTACAGGCTGCGGCGGTCACAAAAAAACGACATCAGTTGAAACGATGCCGGAAGATGAAATCGTTTGTGGATGTAACGGCGTAACCAAAGGTGCTATCGTAGATGTCATTACCAATCAAGGTCTGACTACAGTTGACGAGATTAAAGCCTGCACGGGTGCAACCCGCTCTTGTGGAGGATGTAAACCGGTGGTCGAACAGATTTTACAATACGTGCTTGGAGATCATTTCACTGCCGGTGGCAAACAGGGAATCTGTAGCTGCACAACTCTCGGGCGAGATGAAATTGTAGCTGAAATCCGGGAAAAAGGCTTGCAAACAAGCAAGGAAGTCATGAACGTACTTGGCTGGAGCCAGCCTGAGGGCTGCTCGAAATGTCGTCCGGCCATCAACTACTATCTGGGCATGATTTATCCGGACACACATGAGGATGAAAAAGAATCCCGTTTTGTTAACGAACGTATGAACGCAAACATTCAAAAAGACGGAACATATACCGTTGTACCTCGGATGTACGGCGGGGTAACGACACCAGCCGATCTGAAAAAGATCGCTGACGTCTCAGTCAAATATGATATCAAAGCGGTTAAAGTGACGGGCGGTCAACGTCTGGATCTCATCGGTGTCAAAAAAGAAGATTTGACTAAAGTGTGGGCTGAACTGGATATGCCTTCGGGTTACGCCTACGCGAAATCGCTTCGTACCGTTAAAACGTGCGTTGGCTCCCAATTCTGCCGCTTCGGTACTCAGGATTCGATGGCCATGGGTGCGAGAATCGAACGTAAATTTGAACGTCTCGATCTGCCAGCCAAATTCAAATATGCCGTGAACGGCTGTCCTCGAAACTGTGCAGAAGCATGCACGAAGGATATCGGTATCGTCGGCAATGATGGCGGCTGGGAAATCTTCATCGGTGGTAACGGCGGAATCAAAGCAAGACTCGCTGACTCGCTGTGTAAAGTGAAAACCGATGATGAACTGATCGAATTGTGCGGAGCCATCATGCAGTATTACCGCGAGACAGGTAACTATCTGGAGCGTACTTCGGAATGGGTAGAACGCATGGGTCTGGAGCACATCCGCTCGGTTGTTGTGGATAACATTGAGGAACGTAAAGCGCTGATGGGACGGATCGAGTTCGCCCTTGCACAGGTGGAAGAACCATGGCAAAAAGCGATTCGTGATGAAGAAGGCCAAAGCAAAATGTTCCATAGCATTGAAGTTACGGCTCGCCCATAAACCAAATCAGACTTCATATTTACCGGATTAAGTAGAGAAAAAATGAGTTTAAAGGAGTGGTTGATGATGACGACCAAACAAACAGGCACGTATTTCCCGGCTGGAGGTATAGATGAATTTCTGCCACGCATCGGCAGAGTTGTAGAGATCGACGATCTTCAGCTCGCGGTATTCCGTGCTTCGGATGGCACCATCTTTGCTGCTGACAACCATAACCCCCACCCTAAGGGTGGGCCGCTGGCTGAAGGCATTGTATCCGGGCACTATCTTTATGATCCGCTGTACGATTGGAAAATTGATTTGACGACAGGTCAGGTACAGGCACCTGATAACGGTCAAGTGCAGATGTACCCGGTCAAGGTGGAGAACGACCAGGTCTGGATTGCTGTCTAACCTCTGCTCTGCCGTAACAATGGAGATTCGATTGATGTTGACTAATGGGGGAAACCATGATGTATACACCAAGTGTTGAAGGAATTATTGAAGCTGCTGTTAAAAAGAGAGATCAGATGAATGCAAGTTTACCACGTTACATGGTCGCCGCCTTAATGGCAGGCGCATATGTAGGGCTTGGCATTATCCTGATTTTTAGTATCGGGGCTCCGCTGCTTGCAGCACACTCACCATTGCAAACGATGCTGATGGGCATGTCCTTCGGGCTCGCCCTGACGCTTGTAATCTTTGCCGGGTCAGAACTTTTCACAGGTAACAACATGTTTTTTACGATGAGTACACTCGCCGGACGAACCACAGTGAATGATACGCTGAAAAACTGGGGACTTGTGTTTCTCGGCAACCTGATCGGCGCCGTCCTGCTTAGCCTGCTGATTGTAGGTAGCGGGCTGTTCAAAGCAGCCACCCCGGAGCATCTTCTGTTCGTCGTTTCTGCCAAAAAAATGAGTGCTCCAGTTACAGAACTTTTCTTCCGCGGCATTCTCTGTAACTGGCTCGTATGTCTGGCCATCTGGATGTCTGCTCGCTCCAAAGAAGATATCGCCAAACTGGTTCTCATCTGGTGGTGTCTGTATGCCTTTATCGCAAGCGGTTATGAGCACAGCGTAGCCAATATGACCCTCCTTTCCCTGGCGTGGCTGTTGCCAAACCACCCGGATGCGATTTCGCTGGCTGGCTGGTTCCACAATATGATTCCGGTCACACTTGGTAATATCATCGGTGGCGCCCTGTTTGTCGGTATGGCCTACTGGTACACTTCACCGGTACGCAAAAAAGCATAATATAATTCCCGCATACTGTGTTTCTGAAACTACTACTATCAATAGTTTCTTGACTGCACGATATCCTTAATTTCGCCTTTGCTCAAAGCCATGTGGGATGCCGAATCTGATTCAGCATCCCACATGGCTTTTGACCTTCCTTTTACAAATTTACAAATAGTGTATACATCGTTAATCTTCGGTTAACATAACGACAGTATAGTCGGTGTATCGACCACCCAAATTAGCAAAGGATGATCACATCTATGGGAATCCATACCTACTTCCGATCACTGAACGATCTTGAACGTATCATTCGTACCCCTGGCAAATTCAAGTTCGAAGAACATTGTGTATCCGCCCACTCCTGGAAAGTCGTGCAATACGCCAAAACACTCGCCGATATCGAAGAACAGCAAGGTGTAAGCATCGATTGGAAAAAGTTATACGAGATCACCAGCAGCCATGATTATGGCGAAATTTTCATTGGTGATATCAAAACACCGGTCAAACACTACTCGCTGGAGCTTCGTTCCATGCTGCAACAGGTGGAAGAAGGCATGGTATCCCATTTTATTAATGAGAATATCCCACCTGAGTTTCAAGACATTTTCCGCAGACAATTGCGTGAAGGTAAAGACAACTCCGTTGAAGGGCTTATCCTTGAAGTAGCTGATAAAATGGATCAAGTGTATGAAGCATTTGCAGAGTTGCAACGTGGCAATACGGAAAAAGAATTCATTGTCATGTACCGCTACGCGTTAATCAAAATCAAAAACATCGACCTCCACTGTGTTCGTTATTTCCTGAACCACATCCTGCCCGATATTATCGAAGAGGGTAACCGCTCCCCGTTTGATATCCGCAAAATTACTGAAGAAGCATTATCCCAATAATCGCCCTGCCCACCGGATGAATTTGATCCATGGACAGAGCTTTTTTTGTTGCTTTGAGATGCTGGCTCGTGTCATCCTCTTTAGTCGTGCCACTTCTGATTTGCACGATTGCATCGTTTAGATAAAAAAAGCCCTCGTCTGAACTCATTGCATAACGTCCGATATACAGATCGTTACACGAGATCAGATGAGGACTCTCTTCCCCTACTCTACTGTATCACTACTAACTGATGAATCATTAATCATGCGCAAGTCCGCCCACATCAGGAGGTGAAGCGATATCACTGCTCTGTTCCAGGGATTTGATCATTTTCAAACGTGACGTGATAATCGCAATCAGAATAACGAACAGTCCCGCTATGATAAACAGCAAGGCTATACCTCTCCCTGGCCCGGTTCCAATGATCTGACCCACGGATGACGCCAGCGCTCCTCCCTCCACCAGCAGTGGATTAAACACATGGTCCGCCAAAAATCCGGCTAAACTGTACGCGATTATAAAACCAAGCTGGGACAGGATACCGATAATCCCCCATACTCTGCCCTGCTTTTCATTGGCAATATTGTTCCGCACCAATACATCTGCGCTCATATTAACAAATGGCAACGATGAAAGGAACAGAAATCCTGCAAAGATGATAAAGTAAATATTCGTAGAAACACCCAATAAGGAGAACGCCAGACCACACATGACCAGACCTGCAACCAGCACACTGGCATATTTCTTGGTCATGGTGAAAATACCGATGCACAAGCTGCTGATCAGCATACCGATTGCACTAACGGACTGAAACGTTCCCAGTGTCTTGGCATCAGTAAACGAGAGTAACATGGGGCCAATGAGCGTTTCCAGAAACCCGAGATAGAAGGTAACTAGGGAGATGATAATAACAAGTAGCAGTACGCCTTTGTTGGTGACAACTTCTCTCCAGCCTTCCTGAATATCGGTCAGCCAGTTGCGATCATCCTTATCCTCTCGTTCCACCTTCATGCTCTTGCGAATAACGAGTACGGCCAGAATGGCAATTAGGAATGTCGCAATGTTAATGATCATAATAACTTCAATCGTTGTTACACTAAGCAAAATACCCGCGATAATCGGTGAAAATAAAAACTTGGAGGATTCCGCAAGCTGTACTAGGCCACTTCCCTTAGAGAACTGGTCCTTATCCAACAAGTCCGTCGCTGACGCTTTATATGCCGGACTTTGCAGCGCCGAGAACACCGAGCTGAATGCCACACCCACATAGATATGCCATAACTGGATATCGCCCGTGAGCATGATCGACAGAATAAAGACCAGGCCGGCCGCAGAGCCAAGGTCACCAATGATCATCATCGTACGGCGGTCAAACCGGTCAGCCATCACTCCTCCAATCGGACGAAGCAAGATGTTGGGTAAAAACGTGAATAGCGTAATCAGCGCAACGCTGGTTGCCGTGTTTGTTTTTTCGAAGGCATATACCCCGAGAGAGAACGCGGTCAATCCGATACCAATCATCGAGATCAGTTGACCAAACCAGACAATCAGAAACTTACCAAATGATTTGTGAACAGTTTGTTCCATAGTTACGACTCCTTTACTTGTTGAGCTTTATGTGGGAAATATAGTTCCGTTACATAAGCAAAGCTTCCATTTGCAGCACCCAGAACCCGCTCCATAATCTGACTGAATGCTCTAACCTTCTTCTGAAACTCTTCTTCCTGCCAATGAAAAATACCCTGATCCAGCAAAAACTGCGAGGAGACGAGTAGAAACTCAATGCTCTCCTGAGGAGCGGGGGTATGAAATACCCCCTCCTGTATGCCCTGTTCCACGACTTCTGCCAGAATGGGACTGAGACGGAGAACCGTTTCAACCAGGCTTTTTTGATGCATCTCCACATTCTGTACACTGTGTAGCTGCTCGATCACGCCAAGCTTGCGATCATCAGGCTGATTCTGAGTCATAATGATGCGGAAAATTTTATCATGCGCGCTAAGCTCGGGATCTGCCACGACACGCCTCGCCGCCGCTTCGCCGCTCATAATAAAACGCATAACGATGGCATGCATAACCTCCTCTTTGGACTCAAAGTAGTAATAGAACGTGCCTTTGGCAATATCACATGCCTGGAGGATATCCATAATCGTTGCTTTGGTGTATCCTTTGGTCACGAACAGAATTTCAGCCGCATCCAAAATTTCATTTCTGCGTTCCTCCGGATTTTTCATCAATCTCATATTCTGTCCTCCATTACCTCTCGACCGACTGTCGGTCTATTTTAGTCATGAAGCTCTAAGTTTAGAACCCCATTTCCGTCAACCATTGTCCTAGCCGACTTTCTCTCGCCTTCAAATCCTGTTTGTCCCGGTCATACTTTCCGATGTTTTTGTCTGCAACCAGATTGCCGTCCATCATAAACAGCACTCGTTCGGAGCGGGCTGCAACTTTAACATCGTGAGTCACGAGCAAAATCGTTGTGCCTGTGGCATTAATATCACCAAGAATGTCCATGATTTCATGTGTTGATTTTGAATTCAGCGCCCCGGTAGGTTCATCTCCGAACAAAATATCCGGATTGTTGATCAAAGCCCGGCATATCGCGATCCGTTGCAGTTGTCCCCCTGAGGCTTGGGTAATGTTATGCTCAGCCAGTTCGTCGATTCCCATTTTTTTCATTAATGACATTGCACGGTTGTTAATCGTGTCCCGGTTGCTGTTTTTGGCCAGATAAGCAGAAAGGATGATGTTGTCGAGCAAGTTTAAATTTTTGAGCAGATGAATGTTCTGAAAAATAAAACCCATTTTGGTCAAGCGTAAACTCGCCAGATCTTTCTCCGGGAAAGCCGATATTTGTTTACCGTTAAAAAACACACTGCCTGTGCTGATCTGATCCATGCCACTGATGTTATAGAGCAAGGTCGATTTACCCGAACCGGATGGGCCCATAATGGAGACAAATTCTCCTTTTCTGAGCTGCAGATTAATATCTTTCAGAATGCGATGTTCTTCATTCTCGCCAATCGCTACGGATTTATTCACGTCTTTAGCTTCTAGTATTGTTGTCATCTTCGTTATGCCTCCCTATTCAACTATCATTTTCGAAATGCTAGTTTCCCGAATCGACTGAATGCTGATCCAGGCTGTAATGATGATCGTTCCTGCCAGCAGCAATGGACAGAGTACATACGCCTGCACCGGATTAATCACAAATACAATCTTTGAGGCGCCAAAGGAGGACATAATGCCACTTACCAGCATTGGACCCAGTGTATTGGATAAGATTGTGCCTGCGGCTACACCTACAATCAGGATGACCAATGACATCACGACATATTTCAACTTGATCTTGGATAACGCAAAGCCGATGCTTCGCAATACAGCAATATCGTTGTTATCTTTGGCAACCATCATCTGTAGGAACAGTGAGGTAATCAAAATAGAAATGAATACTCCAATGGCCAGTGCAAGTGTTGTCACCAGCTTTAATTGCTGAATTGTACCACCAAGCGTTTGATTCAAGTATCCTTGAAGATCAGTTACGCGCGCTGGCGAGAAGTCTTTCTCATATGTTGCAATTTTGGCAGCCATCACATCACGGTCTTTCAGATCCAAACTGACCACATACCACAGCACACTGTCTTTGTTGTAAGGCAAAAGCGCCTTTGCTGTTTTTCCGCCATTCGTCACATCCTGATAGATGCCGCTGACCGTCATTACTTGGTCTTGACCGCCCACTTGCAAGGTCAGCTGATCCCCCGTTTTAAGTTTGAGCTCATTGCTGTTTGCATCCGAGAGAGCAATCTCACGATCTGTCGCTGGGGCATTTCCACTTAGATAAGACAAAGGAAATATACTGAAGTCTCCGCTCTCCACGCTAAGATTATCGTAACTGCCTTCTGCATTACGAATCTTGAACTGGCTTGTTACGAGAGGGGAATATTTTTGAACATCTGCATCGTTTTTAATTTGATTCACCAGACGAGCATAACGTTGCTCTACATCAGTGGTATGTCTAAGATCGATTCGAATATCACTTTGCCCTACACCCATATAGGATATGAAGCTTGGAGCCTGCAGTGTGTTCAAAAAGTTAAGCGGTACGATCATAATAAATGAGCTGACGATGAATACGAATAATAACAAACGGAACATTTTGACGCGCTGCATCACGTCTTTTAACCCAAGGAAAACAGGCACGGAAGACCAGCGATTACGTGACAGGTTTAAACGGTTGCGAACGATCTGTGTATCCCCCAAACTTCCCGTGCGAAGGGCCTCCACAGCAGAGATCGAACGAAAACGACGAAGCACTGCACGGCAGAACAGAACAACCATGGTGAAAATCAAACCTGTTGCGAGCAGAGGCACGGCGAAATGCAGTAATGTAGCCGGTGCTTTCCCCATGTACAGCATAATATTAGATACAAAGAGCTGGTTCACTCCGAGGGAAGCGACGTATCCCAAGATGGAAGCAAAACCTGCCATAAACACATATTTGACCAAATAGAGCCGCTTGATATCTTTTTCTGCGATACCAATGGCTTTCATCACGCTGATCTCTCGGTAATCTTCCTCAATTGTTGCAAGCATGGTAAAACGAATACACAGCATCGCAATCAGAATCAGCACCAGGCTGACCAAAATAATAACGGCTGCAATAATTCCGTCTGTCATCCCATTGAGGAGCTGGAACAAACCATAGGTCACCACCGGGCCAGCATTAGGAAGCCCTGCATTTTGATACGCTTGGGTGAACTCACTTGTTTTGGCAGGGTCATGCAGTCGGAACTCAATAAGATATTCCATCTCTCCGACTCCTTGCTTCAATTGCTCCAGATCATTCGGGCTTACGATAAACCGCTTTGAGTGCACAACAGATGGATTCATTTGTGCATCACGCACAAAATCAACAATGGTATATGAACGTTCAAAAGCCCCATTATTGATCCGAACCTGGTCACCGATATTTAATTTATTTTGCTGTAAATAATACACAGGTACAGCAATCTCGCCATCACGAACTTGGATAATCTCACTGTTCAGATTCAACAAATAGTCGAATTGCTGATTTTGTGTAACGAGGTCAATATCCATGACAGTGTTTTTCTCGGACTCTGCACCGAGGTAAAGGTTGGCTCCATTGATGTTAACCATCTCGACAATCTGATGTTGCTCAACCATTGCATTTCCTTCGGCCCATGTATTCACTTTGGTCTGATCCAGATCTCCAGCGTGCATTTGCACAAAATGAGGTGTCTTCGATTCAGAGAACAGATACTGAATGGAACTCGTCAGTTCCATGATCATTCGAGAACCGGAAGATACCAGCAAAGCAGCCAGCAGGACAAAAATAAACAGCGCAGCCGTAATTCCTTTTTTCCTCATTAAGTCGTTTCTCAGCATTCTCAGCAGCATAAACTAACATGGCTCCTCTCATCTATCTACTATGTTCAGTCGTTCTACTTCTGGAGTCATAAAGCTTGTCAGATAATACGCCACTGTTGAAGGGTGGTGCATGATAAACATGTGTGTCCCTTCTCTAATGGTCTGCAGCTTCATCGGTACATCAAAATATCGTTCCCACTTGAGTGCCGACTGAAGGGGAACGGCATCGTCCCGTTCTCCCCACAGATAGAGCACTGGCAGTGAGAGAGGCTGACATTCAAGTGTCGCAGCGGATTCCAGCATTCGAAAATCTGCCCGAATTACAGGCATGAAATACTGCAAAAGTTCTTTTTCGTGGATGAGCTCTTTAGGTAGACCGTCATAGGAAAAAAGGTGATCGATCAGATGCTCATCAGACATCTGATCATAACGGTTCAATCCACATTCAGCAGGTGTATTGCAGGCGGATAACACAAGCCTTAATGTCTTCGCTACATCTGGAAGCTCCTCTTGTAACCGCCGAGCAACATAATAAGCTGTAATTCCGCCCAAGCTGTGCCCAAACAACATTGCACCAGGCTGGATTATAGACAACAGTTCGTTCGTATAGAGCTCTACAAGCTGCTGCATATGTTCCAGAGGCTCTTCCGAATTCATCCCGTGGCCGGGAGGGGTAAATGCCCATATTTCCGTATCCGGAAGGTGAGATACTAAAGGATAAAAACTCTGAGAGTATCCACCCAGATAAGGAAAACAGATCACCTGCCTGTTCCCCCTGCCCTTCTGCAGTCGTTCAAGATAATTCTGCGCCATCACTCCATCACCACCGTTAATTGCTTTATTTCGCGTCTAGAACATATGCAGGAAATGTCTGGAGCGTTGTGTCGACTTTTTTGAGTTTAAAGACGATATGAATGATAATTGCCGACGTTACAAAAAAGAAAAATTGCATGATCTGTACTTGCGGATTGAAGTAATACAGATCGATCTGACTTCCTGTAGCGACAAGCCAGAAGGCCAGAAGGTAAAACAACAGTGTGCCTTTGGTAGCATTGAAGATGTAGCTCTGAAACACGATAAACGCCATAAGCTGCACCACGTAGTATATGTATGTGGTTGAAGTACCAAAAGATGAAATCAGATACCCCGGAAGCACCCATAGTCCAAACAGGAGTCCTGTAATCAGACCACTTGTTACATTGTTTTTTAACTTGCCTTGCAGAAACGGAAGCAAGAATCCAATCCAGCCAAATAAACCGCCGATAAGCCCCGTCTCCTTGAACAAGTTCAAAATGCCGAGCCAAATCATTTCAGGTACACTATATGTCAGATCGGGAACCGGTATGCCGAATAGCAGGGAGCCAAAATGCATTGATGAAGCAAATATGATGGAAATACCAATAATTACAGGGATCCAGAACAGATCTTTTTTTCGCGGAACCAGCTTCAAGAACATGCCTTTCAGCGCGTCTTTGCCCCCCATTAAATAACAAGTAATTAATCCGGCAATGGAAGGAGAGTACAGAGCAACGATAGCTAACGGATGCATCAGATGAAGCTCACCAGTAATTGGTACAATAAAATCAGGAAAGAACATGAACAAGCTGGCAATACCATAACAAGTACCAAAGGACATCGCCAGAAACAGGTACATATACTTATTGGAAGGACTGGCTGCCGGGCTCGCCATTGGACGAACAGATGGCTGATTGGCTGTAATCATCGTGCCACCTCCTTGGCAGCAAGCTTTCTCTCAATGAGATCATGCAATCGGTTAATGGTACTGAAATTGGCCAAATCCAGATCATCATTTCCGATCTCAATCTGGAATCTACGCTCTACAAAATCCACTAAACGCATGGCAAAGAGTGAGTTAACAAATCTCATTTCAAAATAGTTGTCGTTGTCGCTAATTTGAGCGTCCTCATGTTCCATAGTAAGATTGTTTCCGATAAACTCTCGAATTTCCTGACGATAATCCACTGCTCTTCCCCCTTGTTATTGATGTTGTCTTTCAGGCACACTAACTTCAATATAGTCCGGAAACTCCACAACCTGCTTCAGATCATGCGAAAAGACAATCTTTCCGTCAGGGTCTGCAGAGAGCTGTGTAAAACCAGCAAAACGATAGCTGATATTCATCATCCGGTTTCTGCCGGTATCTCTGAAATCAGCAAGCATCTGCTTACCCTGTTGCCTCGCTTCACGCATGATATAAGTGAGCAATACACTTCCTGCCCCCCTAGACATGACGCGGCACGACATCAGCAACATGTTCAGTCTCCATATATCCGGCTGCTTATGAATAAGCGCAAGCCCGATCTTTCCATATGTTCCGTACTTGTCTTCAAGTTCGCACACCAATAGCAAGTAATCCTCTGAAGTCATCAACTGATGTAGTTCCTCATAACTGTAAGTGATCCCTGTAGCATTCAACTGATTGGTACGAACCGTGAGTTCTTCCGCTCGCTGAAGATCATCCTCTGTCGCTTCATAGATGGTAAATTTCATACCAAGTGAAGCCAGAAACTTCTCGGAAGGACCTTCATACTGTTCTTCGGCCTGCTTTCGAAGTGTATCTGCCTTATACATCTGTCTTCTGCGAGAAGAGTCTGCTGTAATAAAGCGAGGCATTAGTCTCGGGTCATTTAGCATCGTCTCATAGTGATCTGCATGAAGAACCTGAATATCTGCATGTACACTTTTCACTTCTTCCAGTTCAAACGGCTGGTCATCCACAAACAAGATGGCATCCATTCCGATATTGATGTTCTGCTGAATACGCCCAACGGATATGGACTTCGCATCCCAGTGAATCTCGGGGTATAAAAAATACTCAGCAATGCCCAATTCGGTAAGTTTGGCCCAAGCCAGCTCTGCATCATTTTTACTGGCAATGGAGTGCAGTATACCGCGGCGGTCTAATTGTTCTATCACCTCCTTAATACGCGCCCTTAACTTCACATCTCCGGATTCAAGTAAGACCCCATCCCAGATCGTGTGATCCAGATCCCATACGACACATTTGATATCCTTCAACCGCTCCATGGACATGCCTCCCTTTCGTTAATAGGCATAGAACCCTTGCCCCGTCTTGCGTCCCCAGTGTCCAGCATCCACCATTTTCTGCAGTAGCGGACAACAGCGGAATTTGGGATCCTGATAACTGTCGTACAGCACTTTAAGCGAATGCACGACGGTATCCAGACCGATCAGATCAGCTGTCTCCAGCGGGCCCATCTGATAATTAAAGCCCTTTTTCATGATGGCATCGATCTGCCCAGCTGTAGCGATACCATCCTGCACAATAAAGGCCGCTTCATTCATTAACAAATGCGAGAGTCGATTCGATACAAAGCCCGGCAAATCCTCGATGACGACCGGATTTTTGCCGAGAGACTCCAGAAACGCTACCATCTCTTGCTCTGTTTCAGGTGTTGTATGATGCCCCTTGATCACCTCTACCATCGATTTAACGGGAACCGGATTCATCAGATGTACACCTATCGCACGTCTTGGATCAGGTAAAAAGGAGGCCAGCTTGGTTACTGAAATACAGCTTGTGTTCAACGCATAAAGAGCATCAGGACGGACCTTCTGACTCAAACGCGCATAAACTTCCTTTTTGGACTCTATATTTTCGGTCACATTTTCAATAATGATGCTGGCCTCTTCCACACCTTCGTCATGCATTTGGAACGATATTCGATCCATGATGATATCGAGCGGAACCTCACCGTATCCTTGTTTCAAGAAACAGGCTGAACGGTATTCACGACGTATAACATCAGGTGCCTGGGCGATCACGGACTCTGAATGATCCTGCAAAATGACCCGATACCCCGCTCTGGCAACATCCAGTGCTGTAGCACATCCCATAACGCCTGCGCCAATGATGGCAATAAGCTGATTATGCATACCTAACCTCTCTCCCTGTTGATCTGGCTTATACAAGTTCATCGTAAAGCTCTTTCATCTCCGCAATAGCCCCAGGTACACGTTCACTGAACCAGGTCACATCCTTCATGTCCAGCATAATGTTTGGATACATACGAGAGAGTGTCGATACAAGAATACCGTGCTCCGCGAGCTTGCCATTCAACAAAATATCAAAGGACATCAATTCAAACGTATAATCGGCCGTACTGCTAAGCTCTTCGGTGCAGCAATGATAGGAAGCGCATCCCGCTGGGCCTTGAACAACAAGGGGCAGCCCTGCCTTCGCTGCTTCCCTTATGAGAATGTCATGAATCATCTCAGCGTGACGATTCATACGATTCATGGCTTCTCCTCCATTGCGGCCCAACATTTCGAGCGTTGCTTTCACCGCGGCTGTGCCTAACGGATAACCGTTAAATGTTCCCGCATGAATGACTTTTTTGTCCACCAGCAGCTTCATGATATCGGCCCGGCCAACTAGAGCAGACACGGGAACACCTCCGCCAGCAATCGCTTTGCCCAGAGTGGTCAGATCAGGCGTAACACCAAACATCTCCTGAGCCCCGCCAAGTCCCATACGGAACCCTGTAATAATCTCATCAAAAATAAGTACAACCTGATGATGATCACATAGTTGTCTGACCTTTTGCAGATAACCTGGAGCTGGCATGACTCCGCCACCGTTTACACAAACCGGCTCCATGATTACTGCTGCAATGTCATCACCATGTTCAACAAACAATTCTTCTAAACGGACAGCATCGTTCCAAGGCAACAGATAGGATTGGGATTCCATGACATCCCTTGCCCTTCCCTGTGTTCCCTTCATGTCGCCAGGGTAGTCCGAAGGTACGGGCAATCCTGTCCGGGGCGTTTTACCGCCCATAATGTTATCTGAATTGCCATGATAATGACCTTCAAAACGAACAAAACGATTTTTTCCTGTCCAGGCGCGGGCAAGGCGCAGTGCATTTTGTACAATCTCCGTACCCGACAATCCAAAGCGGATCATCTCAGCTGAAGGAACATATTGATTGATTAATTCCAATGCCTCAGCGTCCAGATCACAATGGCTTACCGACAGAACACGATCAATCGTATCCTTCAGGCATTCGTTATATTCCTCGTTCCCGTGACCTACGATGAGTGCACCAAAGCGGGCATAGAGATCCAGATACTCACGGCCGTTCATATCGGTTACCCTGCTTCGGGAAGCATGGGCAAAGTGCAGCGGTGTCTCCTCCCAGGGTAGGTGGAAATTATAATGCACACCGCCAGGAAGGTGTTGTTTCACTCGCTGGTTATACGCCATCATATTTGAAGTAATCATCGCGCTTCGCCTCCCCGATATGTTTGAATCTCGGCCGCATATATTGCCAGCAACTTCGACTGATCCTGCGAATCATCCAGCGAATAAGCAGTGATTGAAGTGTCATACTCGGCAATCATATTTCTTGCACTCTGGCCTGGGCCAACATCCATCCAAATGGTCGCACCCAACCGCCCAATTTGCCCTAAAGCCTGAATCCAGTGAATCGGCTGCAACAGCTGGGCTGTCAGTAACCTTGGGATATCCTCTGCTGCTCGGATGAACTCTCCGTTCACTGTGGAACATATCGCAAATGAAGGCTCGGAAAAGGCAAGCTTAGATACCATCGCTTCCATCTCAGGCTGGATAAATTGCATCAGTTCGCTATGATATGGTGCATCTGCTTTCATAGGCATCATGCGGAAGGGAATAAATTCCCCTCCAGCTTGATCTACGAGATCATCCAGCAAACGCAGACCTCCCGCCTCACCTGCAACAACGAATTGGTTAGGTGAGTTATACCCTGAGATAGTCACGTAATGAACCTCTCGAATATTAGCAACGATGTTTTCGAGTTCTGCTTGACCCATATCAACGACAATGCCTGCTCTGCCTTTCTGCTCCTGTATCGCACGATGCATCAAAGCGCCCCGTGAAGCCGCAAATTGGACTGCATCTGCAAACTTTAATGCACCAGCAGCCACCAAAGCAGAGATCTCTCCCAGGCTGTGACCAATCGCATAATCTGGATTAATTCCTGTCCGGCGAACGAAGGAATCAAACAACGCATAACTTGCTGTGAGGACAGCGGGCTGAGCATATTCGGATTGTGTCAGTTGCTCTAGTGAGCCGGCCAGAATCAAATCTCTGAGATCAAATCCAACAACCTCACTCGCTTCGGCAAAAATCAATCGGACTTCCGTTTCCCTGTCTAAGAGATCACTGCACATGCCGATATATTGGCTTCCTTGCCCTGGAAATAATGCGCAGATTGTCATAGCCCACCGCCACGCTTGTAATAGGTTTTCAGCCCGTAGTGTGAGATCATCTCCTGCTGCATCTGGGAAGAGCCTTCAATAATCTCCAGGATCTTAGCCTCCTTGTACAGTCTGGACACCGGATACTCACTGCTAATTCCATTGGCTCCATGAACCTGGAGCGCATCATTTGCAACTTCTACTGCAATTTTGGATGTAAAATATTTGGCAATCGTCGTTTCCATGACAGCCTGCGGATCCTTGGCTTCTCTAAGCTCGGCTGCCCGCAAACATAATGCCCTTGCTGCATGGACTTTCGTTACTGCATCACCAATCATGCCGCGAATGAGTTGAAAATGGCTGAGTTTCTGGTCAAATTGCTTTCGCTTACGTGAATAGGTCACCATGGAGTCAAGAGCCTCCTGCGCTATAGCGAGTCCTGCCCAAGCGATGCTATATCTGCCCTGATCAAGCGCACCGCTTACGATGTACTCAAAGCCTTCGTGCATACGCCCAATCAGATGGCTTTTGGGCACACGAACTTCATCAAGACCAATTTCAGCGATTCCTGTCTCGCCGCCAACCATTACCCCTTCGATGGCTTGTGTCTGCACACCGTCAAATTGGCGTTCAACCCAGAATGCTGTACTTCTCCCCTCTTGAGAGGCAACAATAATGAATACATCCGCTATGTCTCCAAAGGTTATCCACTTTTTCTTTCCATTAAGTACATAACAGTCCGCTTCTTCCCGCCAAGTTGTCTTTACGTTTTTGGCATCCGATCCAACCTCGGGCTCTGTCAGTCCAAACGCTCCGATCCATTCCCCGCGGACCAACTTGGGCAGCCAGGACGACTTTTGTTCTGGCGATCCGAAACGTACCAAGGTTTCGCTCACCAATGAGGTATGTACCGTCAATAAGCTTCGAACCGCCGGAAGTGCTTTACCAAACACTTCCGTTAACAGTCCGTATGCTTTAGGACCAAGCCCCATTCCCCCATACTCATGTGGAATCGATGCAGCTAAATACCCTCTTTCGGCCATAGCACGAATTAATGAACGGGGGATGGACTGCTGCTCCTGAATCTGCCGGGCATGAGGACGAATCTCACGGGCAGCAAACAACTCCGCTTCATGGAGAATCTCCTGCTCCTGTTTCGAATCCAGTTCAATCATTCGACTGCCTCCCCTTGAAGAAGCGATTCATGAAGATATGAAGCGAATTCTGCAATCGTCTTGTATTCAAACAACGCAACAGGACTAATATCCACCTGTAGATGTTTACGAGTACGATTTATGATCTTGAGTGCCTGAACAGAAGAAACCCCTATTTTCAAAAAATTCGTTTCTTCATCAATCTCATCAGGTTCCTGTTTCAGTGCGGCAGCGATTTCGCCTTTAATAAACCCTTCAATCTCTTCTCTTGTCATATCAAGACCTCCGTTCCCTGATTCACCTCTACCCAATGTACATGTGGCTCGAATGGATGCGCTGGTAAATGTACGATCTGGCCCGTTCCATCGGGATGCAACTGTTCCCAATCCAGTGAAGCCCCCCGCACGTAGAGCTGTCCCAGCAACAAGGCTAATTGTTTTTCCATAGTAAGCGTTGTCGTCGCAGACAAGTGGATATAACTCTCTTTGCCTGTTCCTCCTGCAGGTTTGACCCCATCACCTGCAGCCAGCATCACAACAATATCAGCATCCGCCATCGGGCAGCTTGTGTCCTGAATACTTCCGGATGTTATTTTGCTTCGGTTCAGCATGGTTGTCTGCTTATCTGGAGCCTGGATGGAATACGCCTTATCCTTCAGCTCGAGCTGGGATACCATTTGTTCTCCACCGTCAATGCCACGAACCTCCTGGATGGAAGGTACGGCACGCATGAGGGATTCAAGCACGTTCACCCAATACTCCTGATCAGCCAGATCCAACTTATTTCCTCCAACAACGATGTTGACGCGGGCGGCTCGGCTTCTCGTTTTGAAGCCAAATTCCAAGCTTTCCTGACTCCACTCCCCAGTGCCGCTTACAGTTACAGCAGCACGGTAACGATAATGTTTTCGATACCTGTTCCGTGTAAAGCACAGATCTGTCAAGCGCAGATCCTGATGTTCTTCCATATATTGTTTGGTGTTATGAATCAGCTTCTGCAACGCCTGCTCTGACTTGGCAGAGAAGGTTAACAATTGATCCCGTTCCGAGTCCTGTCCCCAAACTGCCGGTGCGTTCCACTCCTCCAGCACAATATGGGCATTCGTACCGCCAAGACCAAATGAACTGATACCTGCTTTACGTGTTTTCCCTTCGGGTACCTTCCAGTCTGTATGCTCATTAACGATATAAAATGGAGACTGTTCCAGACGAAGAGCTGGATTAGGGTTATTCATATGCAGACTTGGAGCAAGTTCCTTGTGCTGCATACTAAGCAAAACTTTGGCCAGACTGGCTCCACTGGAAGCTGCGAATAGATGTCCAATATTGGTTTTGACCGAGCCTAGACCGATAGAGGTTTCTTCGCCGTATCCTTTCTCCTGAAACAGACGGAGTAACGCATTCACCTCAATGGGATCTCCAATTCTTGTTCCTGATCCATGCGCCTCGATATACGAGATTTCTTTTGGATTGAGATTGGCATCGTTATATGCAGCACGTAGCACTTCATACTGTCCCTGAGGATTAGGTGCCATAATGCCTAACGAATATCCGTCGTTATTCACCGCTGTGCCACGGATTACGCCATAGATATGTTTATTCGCGCGAACTGCCTCTGTTAGCGGCTCCAGGTATACAACTACTGCACCCTCCCCAATAACCGAACCATCCGCCTCCTGATCGAACACTTTGGTGTGTTGTGTAGATGAACAGATTCCGGCATTACGCGATAACTGGTGCACATGAGGTGTTGCCAAAATGCTCGCACCGCCTACAACCGCGCCAGAGATACGTTTGTCCTGAATCGCCGCCACCGCTTGCGTCAAGGCAACGAGAAAGGAAGAACAAGCTGTATCAATAGCCATCGCCGGGCCCGTGAAATTGTATAAATGTGAGATCGATGCCGCTGCGATATTGGACATATTGCCAACCATCGCATGAGAGTGCACCTCGAATCCCTTGCTACGATTCATGTAATCTACAACGAGATCAAAGTAAGAGCTGGGATTAATACCGACATATACACCAACATCACGTTTCTCCTCCTGATCCACGATCATGCCTGCATCCTCGAGCGCCTCATAGGCAACCTCCAGTAATTTTCGGTGCTGCGGATCCATAAATGCAGCTTGTTCCGTTGGCATTTCAAAAAATTCGTGGTCAAAGGTGTCCGGGTTCTTTAATTCTCCAATCCAATCTGTCCAATCCGGCCGTTTGGAGCGTACAGCCCGTTCCAGACTCACCTGATCCACACTGTCCAATCCTTGAACGAGATTTCTCCAGAACTCCTCTTGTGTATCTGCATCAGGCAGCCGAAGGGACAACCCTGTTATTGCAATCGCTCGGTGTACATTCAACTGATTATCCGGGCGTATTTCCTTTTCGAGTGACGTATTCTCTTCGGGAAGTTCCTGAAGATACTCGACCATTTCTTGTACCGTTCTGCCAAAGACGAGTACTTCCTGTCCCAGTTCACGTCCAATGTGTGCAGACAGCTTATCAAGTAATTGGTAGGCAAGAATGGAGTTTCCCCCTAGTGCCAGAAACGGAATATCTGTGGCTACTTTCTCCACAGGTAACTGTAGAACCTCAGCCCAAGCCCCACGCACAGTCTGCTCCATAGTTAAAGGATGAACGCTCTCCGCGATGGACTGTGATTGGTTTTGAAGGAGCATCGCTTCAATGGCCTCGATATCCTTGTTAAATGCACCGCCCTCATACTCGTTTCTCAGCATAAAGCGCTGAACTTTGCCACTGGTCGTTTTCGGAATAACCTTAATTGGAAGAACATGAGTAATCTCAATTCCTAGACCAGCCCTCATCCGATCTATTAAGTCCTTCCTTATTTCCAGAAACTGCGGTGTACTCGATTTAAATTTCACAAATACAAGCAGTTCTTCTGTTTGAGAAATGTTGTTGAAATGTCCCACGACCGTCAGATTGCCTCTTGGAATACTGCCATTTTGATATAAAATTTCTTCCAAATCATGTGCGTAATGATTTTGCCCACGGATAAAAACGATATCCTTGATTCGCCCACTTACAACCAGGGAGCCTTCCGCCATAAAACCGAGATCCCCCGTCTTCAGCCATCCGTCCACGAATAGCTCTCGATTGACCTCTGGCAGATTATAATAGCCGGAAGTTACCGATTCCCCGCGAATCTGGATTTCACCCACCGTGCGCTCATCGACAACTTCGCCGTGCTCATCGGCTATTCGAATCTGGATTCCCGTCATCGGATAACCTTCATGCACAAACTCAATCAGATCTGCCGGGTCATGAACAGCCGCATCCACCGGAATCGCTTTTCCTTGTTGCACAAGCGCTTTACGTGATATTTGTTCGATGCGCGGTTCCTCTTCCAACCTCCAGGTACACACACCCACAGTTGCCTCAGCCATGCCGTAAGCAGGAAACATCATATCCGTGCGGTAACCACAGGAACTGAATTTATGAGCAAATCGTTCAATGACTTTGGTTGATATAGGCTCGGCACCGTTTAAGGCCATGCGTAGCGAAGACAAATCTAGCGAAGCCAGTTTGGAATCCGGGATCTTTTGAACCATCCATTCAAAGCCAAAGTTTGTGCAGCAAAACCACTTCCCTTGATGTTCCGTAATTTTGCGCAGGAACAAGTGAGGTGATCGTACAAAGGTATACGGAGACATAACCATTAGATTAGCAGCGCTTAGTACAGTTGTTAGGTGTTGCCCAAACATTCCCATGTCATGCGTATGAGGCAGCCAGGTAAACACGTTATCTCCTTCTTCAGCACCAAGGAAAGTCTTGCATGCAATACTATTCGCAATAATATTGCGGTTGGTTAACTGTACCCCCTTAGGGATACCTGTACTTCCTGACGAAAACTGTAGAAAAACGACCTCTTCAGGAGCAGTCAGACTTATTTCAGCAAGTGTATAGCTTGTCTGAAGCTTGCTGACGCTAATGCAGTTCAATCCCTCAAAAATTGGACTCTCAGCAAGCTGCTTGTATTTTGGCAAAAATGCTTCTTCTACCACTACAGCAGGTTTCCCGAGGATTCCCCAGATTTTCGTGAATTTCTCCAAACCAGCTGAACCCGGCTCCCAGGAGGCAGGAGGACTGACCGGGGCGACAATAATGCCACCCAGGATGCATGCCCAAAATGTACGATAAAACTGCTGTGAATGATCAATCTCTAATATAACGACTTCTCCCTTAGCTAACCCGCTCTCAAGCAGGCCTTGGAGATACAAACGTCCTTGCTTCAGCAACTCAGGATACGATTCAAACTGTTCTTCTCCAGATGAACTGATATAAGTGATTCCCTTATCCGGATGTTTGTCAGCGATATACATAAGAAGTTCAGCAACTGTTGCATAATGCTCCGGCACAATCAACTCCGGCCCTCGTTGTATGGATTTACTGGACATGTTGCACCTCCACTGCCTCATTATGAACTTTCACTTTTACATTCCCGTGACTGCCGAGTTGCTCCTCAATCTGCTGTTTTAACCGCTCCATATCCAAACCTGTATGACAACCCAGGTGCACGTAAATAGAATTTTCATCATATCGAATGACCCATTCCATGCATGCGAGGCTCGGATTAGAATCTGAGTCATCAATCTGTTCCGACTCTGGAATTGTCTCCTCGCAGGAGATAAAGCCCTGGAAGTTGAACAAAATAAGTTTCCTTGGTTCCTGACCCGTCTGTCTGTAAGCTGCAGCCAATTGTTTTTGAATTTTGGAATATGGAGACCTCATGACCGAATCATCTGTTAGTGCCATAAAGTTAATACTGTGTCGTTTCGTGAAATCTAGGCGTTCCATCAAATCTTCCTGAGCAAAATCAGCATGCACAAGAATCGGAATCAGATCGAGGAATTCACCCACGTGATCATAATAAGTTTCTTGTCCGTACTCTCTGCCGTAATGCACAAGCGCAACAGGCAACTCATCTGTATTCAAATAAGATGCGACAATGCCGGCAAAGGATTTGAAATAATTCCACCAGGACTCATTAAGATCTTGGTCTGTAATATCTGTACGCGGTATTTCAACCGTTATGGCGGAGGGCTCTGACTCGCCTGCGGTGATTAACAGTTGATTCATAACGCTACTATTACATTGCTGCCAAGCCTGAATGGAGTACTGCTCCTCGAGCTCATGCTCAGTGATGTTAACAGGTCCCCGAGACAGCATGTTTACATAATCCTCGTATTTGCGTATTTCCAATGAACCTTCTGTATCAATCATCCCAGCTTGCTGGTTACGGGCAATTGCCGACTCAAGTTGCTGCTTGATGATCTCGGCGCTCATGCCATCAAAGGCAAGGTGATCGAAACTCCAAATCAGTTTGTGCTTACTAGCTCCTGTTCGCAGAATACAAAGACGCCATGGCAATCCATCGAGTGTATAAGAATTGTGTAATAGCGACTGAATTAATTTGTGCTCCATTTGTTCCAGCGTAGCAAGGGCGTAGTGACGAACATCAAGATACGGGATGAGCTGTTGCAACATATCTGCTGCTTCGGACAAATCACACTGATGCCACTGTAACGTGTCTTCCTCATATATAATGCTGTGTAGCAACTGATGACGGGCAATCACCCCGAGAATCAGTCTTTTCACAGTAAATTCATTTAAATTACCCTCCAATATAGTTGTAAAACCGCTTGTTCGCGCAGTTGTAGAAGCGTGTGCTCGTTGAATTGGAGATAGTGGGAAACGACCGATAACAGGTGTTCCCGCCATAAAACTTGAAACCTGATTACAATTATTCAAGACATGTAATGCCAGGCTGTCCAATTGTTTCTCATGAAGTGATATGTCTTGGGGAACTGCGATAGGGGACTGAATTTGCAGGCTTTCTTCGAATAAACTGGATGGAGAATTCAACATTTCCAGCGAATTCGCTAACGCTTTAACTGTAGGATATTGGAATAATTCGCTCACACTGATGGCAATTCCTTCTTTTGACAAAATTTGCGTAAGTGCGATACCTTTAAGCGAATGTCCGCCGTTTTGGAAGAAATGATCGGTTACGCCAAAGTTAGGATTACTCAGCACCTTTCTCATCGCTGCAAGGATTTTTCGCTCGATCTCCGTCAGGACAGAATCTGTCGCTGTAGGAACGGACTGTGCTTCTACCAGATCGGCTAAAGCCTTCCGATCCACCTTGCCGTTAGCATTAATAGGCAGATGATCCATTCGCCAGATCTGTGCAGGTACCATATATTCGGGCAGTCGCTTGTGCAACTCTGTTCGAACATCATCAACCGCTCGTGCAGCGCTGGATTCACATGTATAAAAGGCAGTGACATATAAACTTCCGGAAGCATCTGTGGCTGTCATCACAAACGAATCCCTGATTCCCGGAAGCTGCTCCAAACAATTGTGGATCTCGGATAACTCGATTCGGAATCCCCTGATTTTCACTTGAAAATCAGATCGTTCAATAAAGATCAAGCTGCCATCAGGTAGACGCTTGACGATATCGCCCGTCCGGTACATCCGTTCGCCTTTGCGGAAAGGATCAGCTATAAAATGTTTTAAAGTCAACTCTTCCCGGTTCAAATACCCAATGCCTACCGCATCCCCGCTGATGTATAACTCGCCTGGCACATTGGCAGGAACAGGATTCATATCCTCATCAAGAACATATAGAGCTGTATTGGACAACGGATAACCTATTGGCAGAGAGTCGGTATACGGCTCTGTTTGCTCCAGCAAATAATAGGAGGCAAAGAAGGTCGCTTCCGTCGGTCCATATCCATTTAACAGTACGCCTGGACCGACACATGCCATTGCTTTATTTGCGTGGCTCACGGATGCCGCTTCGCCCCCAAACATCACTCTGCGAACATGTTTCAGACATGCTGCATCCCAATCCACCAGCATATTAAACAACGAGGTTGTAATGAAAAATACAGAGATCTGCTGCTGACGAATTACTGCCGCCAGACGAGCCATATCTAGAATAATCTCTTTTGGTATGAGTACCAAAGTGGCCCCATTGATTAATGAAGCAAAAATATCAAAGATCGAACCGTCAAACGCATAATTGGAAACTTGTAAAACCCGGTCCTCAGGCACCACCGTCACAAAATTGCTTTTCTTCATCACTTTAATGACATTGCGATGACTCATCACCGTGCCTTTTGGCGTTCCGGTCGAACCTGACGTATAGATGATATATGCCGGATCGGCTGCAGCAGTCTTTATTTGCTGGACTATAGGCTCTACAGACTCTCCTGAAACAAACGAACCCAGTTCTACAGACGGAATCATGACACGTGGAACCACCGATCTCCATGCCGAGGCATACGATTCTTCGGTCAAGAGTATAGAAGCATTGCAATCTTGTAAGATAAACTCAATGCGAGCCGGCGGTGATGCCGGATCAATTGGTACATATTGACAACCTGTTGTTAGTGTAGCAAGGATACTAATCATCTGGATCGGTCCGCGGTCCAGGATCAAAGCAATACTTGAGCCTGATGCCACGTCTTGTTCGAGTATGCGGGATGCAAGCTTCTGAACTTGTGCATACACATCAGCATAACTCCACTCCTCGTCCCCCCACACCAAGGCGGTCTTCTGTGGATGTAATTGAACCTGTTCCTCAAATAGTTCGGGAATCGTTGCTTCCCGCGGATAGTCCATGTGATTGTCGTTGACACCGAACAACAGCCATTCATCCTCTTCAGGCACAGTAAGCTTGATCTGGCGAACCTGCCTAACCTCCCCTGTGACCATCTGAGTTAAGACATACCGGAACTTGTCCATCATCATTTCCATGGATTGTGTATGGAACAATTCAGAACGATATTCCAGTTCAAGCGTATACTGTTGCTCGTGTTCAACGACCGTCCAGGTCTGATCAAACTTGGCATCGACCTTGCCTTCCATCCAGGGTTCAACTTGTAATGTCCCTGCTTCAAGCTCATCCGTACCCATATTAATGTAATTAAGAACAATATCGAAAAGCGGATTACGGCTCCCATCACCCATCAGATCAAGCTTCTCAACCAACGCTTCATATGGATATTGCTGATGTTCATAGCAGGATAACAGCTTGCTGCGAACCTCGTTCAGATAAAGCTCAATAGGCTGATCTTTGTTTAATATAGTACGAATGGCGAGCATGTTTACAAACATACCCATGACGTTATTCAGTTCTGGCTTTTCTCTTCCTGCTACAGCTGTACCCACGACCAAATCATGCTGTCCCGTGTATTTGGAGATCAACACATTTAAAGCCGCCATGAACAACATGTATGGAGTAAGCCCCTGCTTTGCACAAAAATCATTAATCTGTTCACTTAATTGTTCTCCAAGCTCAGAGCTAATTCGGCCACCCTGGTTAGAAAGTTCCCCACGTCTAGGGTAATCTGTAAGCAATTCGACAGGCGCAGGCACATCCTTGAATTGCCCAAGCCAAAACGCCTCATCTTCGGCAGCATGCCCGATTGATGTAGATTGATCAAGCCATTCAGCATAGTCCTTGTACTGAATCGATAATGGTTCTAAAGATTCTCCACTGTACAACCGAGCAAATTCTTGCATAAGAATCGCGATGGAGCTCTGATCAGAGATAATATGATGCATATCTATGAACAGAATATGTTCCTCGTCGGACAGGCGGGCAAGTTTTACGCGGACCAGTGGTGCTTGGGTCAGCTCAAATGGTTGCAGCCATTGCATCAATTGCTGCTCTGGCTCTTCTTTTTCAAGTTCCAGCAATTCCACCACACTTGGAACCTGATCCTCAATGACCTGATACAGTTCACCTTCAAACATTTCAAATCGCGTACGAAACGCCTCATGACGCTGCACGAGAGCATCCATCACCGTTGCAAAATGTGCCGTATCCAGCTCACCCTGCAACCGGTAGGAACTTGCGAGATTGTATGCTGTGCTCTCCCCTTGCATCCATTCATGTACCACGAACATTCTTCGTTGCGCAGAAGTGGTCTTGTATCGGTCTTTGTATGCTGCCGGTAAAATGCTGTCTCCTGCTCCCGAATGCTCCAATCCCGTGTCTTGTTGCTGATCAATCCACGCCACCATACGGGCAAAGACAGAATGATCGAAAACATCCTCTAGTCCCATCGCAACTCCAAATGTTTCTTTGACTCGCGATGCCAGAGTGATAGCTTTTAAGGAATGTCCGCCAAGCTGGAAGAAATCATCTTCCGAGGTTACGGACTCACAACCAAGCAATTCCTGCCAGAGCTGTGCCGTTGCGTCGTATATTTCATCCCCGGTCAACCGGACTCCGCTCTTGCCACCCATCATTTGTTCCGGTGAAGAGTTCCCCGAAGCAGCAGCCTGTGGCATACCCGAAAGCAGGTATAGCGGAACATCATGCTTATGAACGATTGGATCGAATGAATAGGTCGGAAGAGATATCTTTTGCCCCGATCCCTGGCCATTAACCTGCTCCCAATGGAGTTCAATGCCTCTGCACCAGCAATATCCCAATGTTTTCATGAAATAGATATCTGCTTCAAGTGAGCTGGAACGATCTCCAGTAACAGAGATAACCTGCGCATCCTTCAACATATCGTTGTCAACAAGCTCATCGTTCTGCAGCGGATAGGCTGTAACCCAAAGTGTATTTTCCGCAGACTGTAAAAAATTTCTCGATGTGCCGATTGTACTCATTGCTTCACATAAGGTACCTTCTTGTGTCTGCCAATCTTCACGGCTATATAACAGACGCACTGCATGAGCCAACTCAAGCGTATTGCTAATTACTTGTCCGACCAGTTCACCGACACCTTCTCCACATATTCCATCGGGTTTAATCCCTGACTCAATCAACGTTGCAAACAGAGCGTACTGCACCACAAAGCAATACATAAATTTCAGACGCGAATCCTGAATCGGCCTGCCTATACTCTGGCGAAGTGCATACTGTTCCTTGGATTCAAAAAAGTTCAGTACTTCTTCAAAGTGTTGCTTGAATCGTTCAGACACTAGACTGCGGTACCTGGAAGCATAAAGTTCCCGAATTACGTGTGGTTCCCATCGGACATTCCCACGGATGTAGAACATCACTCTAGGTTTATTCCCCTGTATCACACTCGCTTGTGCCTCATGTTCCTCCACCTGATCTTGCGAAGGGACGTAGCCATCCACAACGACAATAGCTTTCCGGTGATTAAATCGCCCTCTCCCTTCTTGCAATGTCCAAGCAGCGCTCGGCACCTGTTCCGGCATGTTTTCGAGTGCCTGTAAAATCGATTGGTACGTTCGATTCAAAGCCGATTCGCTCTTGGCCGAGAACGGGAGTAAGTGTACAGGCTGGTAGACACTTTGACTCTCTCGTACGGGCGGTTGCTCCAAAATCACGTGAGCATTCGTGCCGCCAATCCCGAAAGAACTTACCGCTGCGCGCAGAACCTGCTCCTGATCTTTGAAGTGTTGCGGCTCCCGATTAATGTAGAAAGGACTGCGTTCCAGTTCCAGCATGGGATTGCTTCTTTCCATATAAATTTGCGGCGGAACTGTTCGGTGATGCAACGTTAGAACGGTTTTGATAAATCCAGCAACACCAGCTGCAGCGTCCAGATGACCGATGTTTGCTTTGATCGAACCGAGAGCGCAATAATTACGTTTATCCGTTCCCCAGGACTGTCTAAGTGCTTCGATCTCGATGGGATCACCGAGCTTGGTGCCTGTCCCATGTGCCTCCACATAATTGATTTCCTGTGGAGACACCCCCGAGCGGTCAAGTGCGGTTTGAATGACCTTCACCTGTCCGGTAACACTTGGCGCAGTATATCCGATTTTATCCAATCCATCATTGTTAATCGCTGAGCCTTTGATCACGGCAAAGACCTGATCCCCATCGCGCAAAGCATCACGAAGCGGCTTCAGCACAACCATGCCGCACCCGTTCCCCGAAACGGTACCTGATGCCTGTTCGTCAAATGCTCGGCAATGCCCATCCTTGGAATAGATCATGCCTTCATGCCAGTGATACCCTTCTTTGAGCGGATAAGAGATGGACACTCCCCCTGCGAGAGCCACGTCACATTCTCCCCGGATCAGTGATTCTGCTGCCTGATGAATAGCGACGAGCGAGGTCGAGCATGCCGTCTGCACAGCCATACTTGGCCCTCTTAGATTCAGCTTGTGAGATATACGTGTCGTAATATAATCCTTCTCATTCAGCGTCATCGCTTCAAAAGCTTGCAACAGATCACCTGAACGACCCAAGAATTGCACCATCCAAGGTAAACTCAATCCGCTTCCGGCAAATAAACCGATGGAACCTGAGTACCGATATGGATCACAGCCTGCATGTTCAAGTGCCTCCCAGGAACACTGATGAAGCAGTCTAATCTGCGGATCCATCATATTGGACTCCTGATACGGGTATTCGAAAAATCCGGAATCAAAAAACTCGGTATCTTGCAAAACGCCTTTAGCTCGCACATATTCAGGATGTTTATACTCTTCAGGCCGCACCCCTGCTGCTGCCAATTCTTCTTCAGTCAGTCGGGTAATGCCGTCCTTACCTGCCATCAGATTGTCCCAGAACTCCTCAATATTTCTTGATCCTGGAAAACGACCGGCCATACCTATAACAGCGATATCCGATGGGGAAGTGCTTCTGTTCCTGCTGTTCACATCGGCATCTGTTTTGATATTTATTGCCTGTTCTTGGCGTTTTCGCTGCTCCTCCACCAGATCATGGGCGGCTCTGTCCATAATCACTCTTTCTTGCATCATGAAAGGATCAGGTTTGACCGCAGTGCTCGTGCTCGCGATGACTTCCCTGGATACATGTTCTTGCTCACGTTTATTCTGAACAGGGACATCCACAGCAGTCAACATCTGTTCAGACATCAGATAATCAACCAGCGAAGTAATGGAAGAGTGTTCAAACAACTGCACAAGCGGAATATTTTTCCCCAGATATGCGTTTAACCGGTTATTAATTAAGATCAGACCTAGCGAGTTACCGCCAATATCAAAAAAGTGCTCTTGTACTCCGACATGATCCCGGTTCAACATCTCTTTCCATGTTTCAATCAGCATCTGTTCCAGCTCTTTGCGAGCCTCTTCTCTTCCCACTGGAGAAGAGGAACCAGCAATGAAAGATGGAGCTGGCTTCTCATTAGCTTCGATCGCCTCAATAGCTCCAAAGTCAGTCCATTGAAGAGCATTCCGATTCAGCTTGCCATTCGGCAGAACCGGCAATTTGTCTAGACGAATGATGCGTGAAGGCATCATATACTGTGGCAACCTCTGTTTGAGCCAAGACCTAAGCAATGTGTCCTGCTCTTCCTTATTTGATACACTTACGTCCGGCTTCAAGCTGTAGTAGAGAACCAGTTGCAACTGCTCAGGCTGGTTTCCTTCGACCGTCACGACGGCTTCTCTTAAACGTTCATAGCTCATAGCCATTTGCTCGATCTCGTTTAATTCGATCCGGTACCCTCTGATCTTCACTTGTTGATCCAAACGTCCTGCTAGTTCGACCTCTCCGTCCTGCAACACACGAGCCAGGTCACCTGTCCGGTACATACGTCCACCCAAAACCTTCGTATCGTCAATGAACTTGGCAGTCGTTTCGCTCATATTATTCAGGTAACCTCTGGACACCCCGCGGCCTGCAATACAGAGTTCCCCATACTTTCCGGGAGGCAATAGCTCACCCTGCTCATCCATGATATAAAGCTCCGTATTAGCAATGGGTTTGCCAATCGTGATGAGTCCAGATTGTTGCAACTCTTTGGTCGTTGACCAAATCGTCGTTTCTGTAGGGCCATACATATTAAAGACACGGGCGGACGAATACTTTTTAATATCGGTCAGAAGCCCTGCCGGAACACTTTCTCCCCCCGTAAGGACACACCGAAGATGAGAAAGTGCCTTGGCAAATTCCGAATTCTCAACAAATGCTTTAATCCGAGACACCGTGCTGAGAATGTGCGTTACGCCATGCTGCCTTATCCGGCGCGCGGCAAGAACGGGATCAAGCTGTTCCTGCTCGTCTGCCAAATATAGAGAATATCCTGTACACAATGGTGCCCACACTTCAAATCCGAAAATATCAAAAGACACCGTTGTTACACTAATCATTCGGTCTGTTTCATATTCAAAAATGTTTCGGTGTCTGATGTCTTCCACAAAATTGACCATCGCTTCATGAGTAATCATCACCCCTTTAGGCCTTCCGGTGGATCCAGAGGTGAAGATGACACAAGACAAGTCAGAAGACAGGACGTCCACATTTGGATTAATAGTTGAACGTTCGTCAGCAAAATCAGGCTCATAAACGATGCGTTCTCCTTCAAAGGCCACGACATCGGCCTTATTAGCAGTGCACAGCAGCAACTTCATCTTGCTATCTTGCATCATGTCCAGAATACGTTGCGGTGGAAATGCTGGATCTATAGGCAGATAGGCTGCACCCGCTTTAAGTACTGCGATCAACATAATAATGAGAGTTTCATTCCGGCCAGTTAATATGCCCACAGGTTCATCTCTGCGCACCCCTCGATCAATTAGCTTCCAAGCCAGCGCATTCGCTCGCTCATTAAGCTCAAGGTAGGTAAGTTCCTTGCCCGAAGAAACAATAAGTGCAGTCTTGTCTGGTGTACGCTCTGCCTGTAGTTCGAACAACCGATGCAAGCTCAGGGTATGATCATAATGCAAAATGGGTCCCGCCAACCGATGAACCTCAGCTCCCGAAGCATACTGGACTCGTTCATACAGTTGACCTAGAGGTGCATCCGGTTGCTGCACAACCTGCTCACATAGTTCAATGAAGTCCTGAATCATACGCTCAACTGTTTCCCCCCGGAACAGGTCTAGCGCATATTCAATGTATCCTTCGATGACTTGCTGTTCCCTGTTCTCCTGACATGTCAGCAACAGGTCATAGGTTGAGACTCCAGTCTCCACAGGAATAGAACTGAATTGAAGTCCATGAAGTTCAAGATCATGCAACTCCATGTTCTGATAATCAAAACACACATCAAAGATGGCATTACGGTTCAGTTCCCGCTTAAGTCCAAGCTGCGTTACAAGCTCATTGAATGGATACTCCTGATGCGCAAAAGCATCAAGTGTATTCTGTTTCAGCTCTTGTAAAAAGCCAGTATACGCCCGATCTGATGTTGGATAATTCCGCATGGCAATCATATTGACAAACATTCCGACTGTTTCTTTCCATTCTTCCTGTAACCTACCGGCTACAGGGGTCCCGACTACGATGTCCTGCTGACCTGTTCGACTCGCTAACAGAAGATTCCATACACTCAACATCACCATATACATGGAAACTTCCGTGGATGAAGCCAGCTTGTGCAATCGCTCCGATAACGAGTGGCTCAACGTGAAATGAACTCGTTCACCTTGCATCGCTCGCTGCAATGGACGATCATGGTCAAGCGGAAGCTGCAGTACAGGCGGCGTCGGACCCAAACGTTCCAGCCAGTATGTTTGATGCGGCTGATATGCCTGGGAGGTAAGACGTTGCTGTTGCCAGACCGCATAATCTTTGTAATGTAACCGGACAGTGCGTTCCTCCCCAAAATACAGTGCATTGAAGTCACGTGTAATTAACTCAACTGAAGTACCGTCCGCAATAATATGATGTATATCAAAGAACAACAGATGCTTGCGCGCTCCTGTTCTAATCAGATTCACTCGCATGAGTGGAGCATGATGAAGCACAAAAGGACGAATCAGTGTCGTAATCAAAGCAGAAATCTCTTGTGCATCGGCTAAATACTGCTCGGTAAAGCTGAAATCTAAAGGAACGGATGGATGAACAATCTGCACGACTTGATCTCCGCGTATTTCAAACGTCGTTCGAAGTGCTTCATGACATTGCACCAGCTTTTCCAGTGCAGCCTCTACTCTGGCATGATCCAAGTCTCCTTCGATCAGGGTGGCCGACGGCAAATTATACGCCGTGCTATTTGGATCCAGCATTGATTGGGTGAACATACGCATCTGCGCAGGTGAGATCGGATAGGCATCCATAATCGGTGCAGCCTCAATCATGTTCTGCTTCTGTACTTGCGGCTCAACCATCGCAAAGAGATGTTCCGCCAGTTGGGCTGGAGTAGCATGGTTAAACACATCCGCAACCTCTGCCTGAATCCCGATGGAAGACCGGATCGATGCGGACAAACTGACTGCTTTCAGCGAGTCTCCACCAACGGCGAAGAAATTAACATGCTCTTCCAGGTCGTTTATGCCAAAAATGGTTTCATACGCCTCCAGAACAACCCGTTTCATGGCCCCCAGACTACCTGCATAACCTCCCGCAATGGAAAGGGACGTGTTGCTATATCGTTCACTCGTCTGAGGTGTATGTTGACTACCGCTTGTTCCTTCCAACGTCGCACCACCAATAAGCGACTGACCAATGGGATAATGCTGCTTATCAAAACGATAGGTTGGCAAGGAGCATTTGCGGCGTACGTTCTGTCCCTTGAATACCTTCCACTTCGGCTCAATGCCCTCGCACCATAACTCGGCGATTCTGCGGGTGGTATACAGCACGTCCGGTTCTGTTTCTCTAACATGACGCAGCATATTCAATACGGTTTGTGTTTC
The DNA here is from genome assembly GCF_050435065.1 of Paenibacillus sp. 4624. Lineage (NCBI taxonomy): Bacteria > Bacillati > Bacillota > Bacilli > Caryophanales > Paenibacillaceae > Paenibacillus > Paenibacillus sp. 4624. The sequence continues at coordinate 450,662 of NZ_JBNDJR010000001.1, read as the reverse complement.
CTTGGACTGAATGTGCTGTCTCACAAACGAGCTTAATGTGCGTCCTGCCCCAACCTCGATGAATACAGCTTGTTCTTCTTTTAACATTTCCGCCAGATTTGCTTCAAACAGAACGGGTTCTAAAATATGCCTTGCCCAATAGTTCGGATTTACGATCTCATCCGGCAATGCCCATGTTCCGCTTGTATTGGAGAGCAATGGAATCTGCGGGCTGTGCAGCGAATAAGCCGACAGACTGTGTTCAAACTCCATCGCAGCATCCTTCATCATCGGTGTATGGAAGGCATGGGAAGTTTTCACACGAACGCATTTCCAGCCGAGTCTTCCAGCCTTTTCTTCCATTCGGCCAATTGCCTCTGCTGTCCCGCCAATAACACTTGAACCTGTTGTATTAACCAGAGCCAGCCACGTATCTTCTTCCAATTGGGATTTTACCAACTGAGAGTCCTCCATGATGGCGAGCATGACACCGGGCTGTTGTTGCTGCATCAAACGTCCCCGTAGTCTTACGATCTGTACAGCATCTGCAAGATCAAATACACCTGCAACCACAGCTGCTGTCAGTTCTCCGATGCTATGTCCAATCATGCCGTCTGGCCGGATACCCAGATCGATCAAAGATTGAGCCATAGCATAACTGGTCATGAATAGTGCAAACTGGCTGTACTCCGTCTGGTTAATTCGCTCTGGATGCTCATCACCGTATACAACAGAAAGAATCTCTCCCCGTTCTTCTTCAGCTAGCAGATCCAGAATCTGCTGTACATGCTTCTTGAACAGCGGTGCAATGCCCGACTGTTCTGTCGATTTGTACAATGCCACACCCATGCCTTGATACTGACTGCCCTGCCCAGGGAACATAAAATAAACCGGGCGCCGATCTTGCGGCGAATGAACCATTTTTGCCTTCTCCAGCTGACGTATGAATTGCTCGGGATCATCTTTCCAGCTTTTATCCAGAACCAGTGCCTTACGATAAGCAAAACCTGTTCGACCGGTCTGCAATGTCCACGCTGCATCCGAAACGGACAGCTGTGGATGCTGTGCGAGATGCTCCATAATTTGTTCAGCAGTGCGGCTCAGCGAGTACTCTGTTTTGGCTGAAAAAAGCAATACATTAACATCATCATCCGGACTGCACTTGTCCATCTTGGGAGCCTCCTCCAATACCATGTGAGCATTCGTGCCTCCCACACCAAATGAATTAATCCCTGCACGCAGAACACCAGCTTCACCTGGTTTCCAGTCCACCCCTTGCGAGTTGACCTTGAAGGGCGTGCTTGCAAAATCAATCTTCGGATTCGGCTGTTCATAATTGGCGGTACCCGGGATATAACCTTGATCAAGGCTAAGTGCAACCTTAATCAAACCAACGACGCCAGCCGCTGTATCCGTATGTCCCACGTTGCCTTTTACTGAGCCAAGATAACAGAACTGCTTTTTCTCGGAGGCAAAAGCACGTGTCAACGATTCGACTTCAATCGGATCACCCAGAAGTGTGCCTGTGCCATGCGCCTCAATGTAACTAACCGTTTCGGGATCAACTCCGGCTGCCTGATACGCATCCTGAATGACCTCTGCCTGACCGCTTACACTTGGCGCAAGAAAGCTAAGCTTCTCCTGACCGTCATTATTAATGGCTGAACCTTTAATGACCCCGTAAATATGATCTGTATCTCGCAAAGCATCGCTTAACCGCTTCAACACCACGATCCCCATACCATTGGAGAACACCGTGCCGCTTGCGGCTGCATCAAATGGACGGCAATGGCCATCCGAGGAAAACATCATGCCCTCCTCGTACACGTAGCCACCCTCATTCGGCAGCTCCACCGTAATTCCACCAGCTACAGCCACATCGCATTCCCCAACGATTAAAGACTGGCATGCCAGATGTGGAGTCACCAAAGACGTTGAACATCCCGTAAGAGCTGTATAAGCAGGACCTCTAAGGTTTAATTTATAAGCCATTCGCGTAGCCAAAAAATGATTGGTGCTGAGTGTAAATGCTTCATATTTACTGCTGTATCCCGCATCCCCAAACAGCACTTGGCGATACCACTCGAAGTCATCCGATCCACCGAGGAATACGCCAACTTTGCCTGCTTCATCGGGTCTGCACCCTGCATCCTCGAACGCTTCCCATATTCCCTGATACATCAGTCTGAACTGAGGGGACATCATTTTAACTTCGCCAGGTGTATAATCAAAAAAGCCTGCATCAAATTCCTCAATCCCGTTGACCCGTCCTTTGGCTTTAACATAACGAGGGGAACGCAGCAACGTCTCGTCTACACCGAGTGTCCTCAGTTCCTCATCACTGTAAAAATGAATGCTCTCCTCTTGTGCCATCAGATTACGCCAGAATTCATGAATATCCTCTGCTCCGGGTACATTCACGGACATTCCTACAATGGCAATATCCTCACGCAGGATACCCGCTTTCCGCCCAAAACGTTCTTCTCGCAACATCGGTATCGGTGCTGCTTCCTGTTTTTGTCCCATTGCTGCGAACTGCCGCAATGTAGGGCACTCAAAAAAGCGGGGCACCGGAAAGTCCACATCAGTACGATGTTTTAATCGATTATGAGCCTGAATAACGGAAAATGAATTGCCACCCAGTTCGAAGAAATGATCGTCTCTTCCGACCCTCTCCACCCCGAGTACTTCCGCCCATACGGCAGCAATCTCTTGCTCCAACTCCGTAGCAGGAGCAACGTAAGCCGTACTTGAAGTGTGAATATGCGTGGTATCTGCGATTAGCGCATTGCGATCAATTTTCCCGCTGCTATTGAGTGGGAACTCCGATTTATGTACAAAAACAGATGGAATCATATAGGCCGGCAGAGATTTGGACAAATGTTCTCTCAGATCAGCTATGGGCAATTCCTGTTCCGACAGATAGTAGGCATACAGTAAACCGGACCCTGTATCGGATGATTTCATCACAACAACGGTTTGAATGACTCCCGGGTAGGATGAAAGGGTATTTTCTATCTCACCTGTTTCTAACCTTGCACCCTGAATTTTGACCTGAAAATCAATGCGTCCCAGGTATTCAATCGTTCCGCTTGGCAGGGATCGAACCATGTCCCCAGTGCGGTACATCATTCTGAAATGATCAGGGTCCTTCTCTTCGTCAAAGAAAGGATTAGGAACGAATTTCTCCTTTGTCATTTCTTCCAGATTCAAATATCCACGTGCAAGACCTACACCGCTTAGACATAGTTCCCCCGGAATACCCAAAGGCTGCAATTCATCCCGGCTTCCCACGACATACCATCTGGACTCGTTCAGCGGAGAACCAATAGGTATGTTTCCATGCCCCTCATAGGTACTCAATGGATAATGGGAGACCCATATCGTACATTCTGTAGGACCATATACATTATCCAGGCTTGCCCGGATATTCAGTTTGTTAAATTTTTTAATGATATCGGGTGTGACGGCCTCTCCGCCTACAAATACCCATCTCAGCGTGTCCAGTCCCGAGAGATCAGAGCGAAGTTCCATCGTTTCGAGAAAAAGACGGAATAGCGTCGGTACAAAGTTGATATGAGTTACGTGATGTTCAGCTACTGTAGTCAAGATCTGATCAGGGTTCTTCTCCTCGCCTGGCGGCAGAATACTTAATGCTCCCTCACCCATAAACCAACCAAACAATTCTGTACAGGATACATCAAAGGTATACGCTGTTTTTAACATATACACATCACTTGCTTGTACTGGAAAACGACGTTCCAAATCGAGCAATGTATTGACCACACTATGATTTTCAATCATGACTCCTTTAGGTTTGCCCGTTGATCCCGACGTGTACATAATGTAGGCGAGACTGTAAGGATCTAAAGGCTCTTCGGGATTGGAACTATCTCCCGTGTATACCATCCCATCTTCTGTGTAGATATAGTGAGCCGGAAGAGAGTCATCCTCCACTTCTGGCCGGATGGCAATGACGGTGGATATATTCGCATCGGATAAAATATAGGCTTTTCTGGATACCGGATAGGAAGGGTCTAGGGGAACAAAAGCACATCCAGCCTTCAGAACAGCCAGCAAGGCGATGACCAGATCGGAAGAACGTGGCATCTGAACACCAACTGCCTCATTTTCGGTCTTTTTTCGTGCGATGATCTGTTTTGCCAGTTGATTGGCCTTTGCATTAACTTGTGCGTAGGTTTGTTTTTCTTTTCCTTCCAGTAGGGCGACTCGTTCTGGGTGATTTGTTACTTTTGTATGAAAAACATCGATGATATGCTGCGGAGTATAGGGAAAATATGAAGTTTGGTTAAATTGATGCAGCAATTGCTCCTGCTCTTCCTGCATCAGCAGGCTGTATTCACCAATGCTCTTCGCTGGTTCAGTTACCAGCTGTTGCATGAGGAACAAGAAGCGCTGACCCATTCGTTCAATGGAGTCTGCTCGAAACACATTCGGTTTATATTGCAGTTTCAGCTGTGTACCTTGAGGTGTGCCGTTCAATACAACCATCAGATCACCTGGGAAAGTAACCTTATCCTGTTCCACAAGCTGGCTTCCTGACAGATCATCCTCATATGAGTCATACACAAAGGAGATGTCAAATACCGATGGGGAACCTGGTTGCACCTGCAACATACTGTCTCTGACGATTAGATTATTGGGATAGCCAATGTGTTTATACGTATCGATCCAGGCTGCAGTAACTTGCTTAAGGAGAGAAGCAAATTTTGATTCAAGATCAATCTGGAACCGCATCGGCAACATATGTACAAAACAGCCAATCGTTTCTTCCAATTCGATACCCGGACGGTGGGAATACGGAGAAGCAAACGTGATATCCTCTTTGCCTGCATATTTATTCAAGAGAATGCTGAATGCCCCCATGAAAAACATAAATACAGTAACTTCATGGTCCTTTGACATCTGTGTAATGTCAGCCATCAACGCTTCGGGAATTTCAAAACGCTGCTCATGCCCCACACCGATCTGCGAACCGCCAGTCGGATAGTCATGCTGTAGTGCCATGGGCTCTGCGCCCTTCAATTTGGATAACCAGAATTCACGCTCCCGATTATACTTGTTCTCCTGTAACTTCAGGTTTTCTGCTTCAATATAAGAGATAAAACCTTGATCCTGTTTTACTTCCCAAGGTAGATCCTGCAGAATGCAGGTGTACGCATGGAGAAGTTTATTTTTTAAAAGTTCCAGCGACATACCATCACAGATTAAATGGTGGACACAGAGAGTAAGAACGTGTCTGTTCTCATCTATGTGTACAAGCATGATTCGAAACAGAGGGCCTTGCTCCAATATGAAGGGAGCCTGAATACATTCTTCAATGTATGCCTCCAGTTGTTGTTCCTTGTTGTCCTGATGTTCCTGACTCAGATCCCGCAAAATCAGGGAGTACTCCATATCATCTTGGATCGCTAGGACTGGTCTGTCCTGTTGTATCTCAATATGCGTGCGGAGTACGACTTGTTCATGCATAAGCAATTCAATCGAACGTCGAAAGGCTTCAAGTTGAAGCCTTTCTAATTGTATCGAAGCCGAGATGTTATAAGAAGAAGGATCATTCACTTGGCAATCGAAATAAATTCCCTTTTGTGTTTCGGAGAGTTCCACGGTTTTACGTACCATCACGACCACACCTCATTCATTAATTGAGATTCAAGCTGTGTTGTCATAAATCCAGTCCCTGTTTAGCTCATTACCCAGATGCCGCCAGCCCATACGGAAAGAACCGTGATAAACGTTTGATAGACAACATCCATAATCAAATTGCCGATACTGTCCCCATCTGCCTTGCGATTTTTGATCATGACATAAGTATGTGACCACAGACCACTCAAACCATATATGTACATCGTAACCAATACACCGACCCAGAAGTTCCCTTGAAACCAGATTGCCATAATGCCCATAACGCCAAGTCCGACTTGCGAGAATCCATATTTGACCTGAAACGGTCCTCCTGGCCAACCTAGCATTTTGGCTGTCTGTTCTGCTCTAGCAATGTTAACCACGTAACCAATAACACCTACAAGTCCAAATGTAACCACAAACTGATGAAGCAATAACACTCTGCTAATCTCGCTCATTTCGCCAGGGAAACCGAGCATCCAAAGATGAATCGTTCCTGAAATAAGCCCAAATAACCATAGAACCAAAAACCACATCGCTGTTTCACTCCTGCCAATTTGTTATTTTGGAATCATTTGTAACTAAATGAATTAATTTGTAGATAACCACATTATATAATTGCTTTTACATTTGTCAATTCGTACATAATTTTCTATTTTGTCGAAGGTTTTTACATTTTTCTTCTCTTATACGCAATGAATCTATCATACCTAGTTCTATTTAACTTGAAATTATCGGGACTTAAATACCATTTTTACACATAATAAACCAATAAATGTTTCTTTTTTAACACTCCAAAAGAACCACCACTCATTTATTTCAACCTCAAAAAAATTTTAATAACCATTGGTTGATTCTTTTTACCCATATATTCAGATTACTTTAGTCATCTTTAAAAATAATAAAAATTGACAACACTTATTCATGTAACTATTATAGTTACATAGATATACACTTTCGTTTCACACATCCACAGCCACTCCTTGGAAGTGGTATTGCCTTAATACCCCATAGGTGCGCTGTACATACACGATTGTTCAATAGTGACAATGAAGCTGCTAACGATGCAAATGTTGCAAACCACATTTTAGGAGGAAACAAAATGAAATTGTTAGTTACAGGCGCTACAGGTAAACTTGGTTCACTGGTTGTTGACGCGTTGTTGAAGACAAACACTGCAACAGACTTGGCTGTTAGTGTGCGTTCACCTGAAAAAGCAGAAGCATTGCGCTCCCAAGGTGTAGACGTTCGTCAAGGGGATTTCGATCAGCCGGAAACGCTGGAGAAAGCCTTCGCTGGTGTAGATCGGTTACTACTGATCTCCACAGACGGTGATAACGAAACACGTATCCGTCAGCACCAGACTGCTGTTCAAGCTGCCAAAAAAGCAGGTGTCGGTTATATCGCTTATACAAGTGTAGTCAACGCCGAGCATAACCCGCTATCCCTTGCTGAGGTACACCGCAAGACAGAACAAGCAATTCGTGAGTCCGGCATCCCTTATACGTTCCTGCGTAACAATTGGTACCTTGAAAATGAAGCTGGCAGTGTACAAGCCGCAACACATGGTGCTCCTTGGGTACATGCAACGAATGATAGCCAGGTTGGCTGGGCTACTCGACTTGATTATGCTGAAGCAGCTGCTACTGTACTTGCAGGCGAAGGACATGAGAATAAGGTCTATGAATTGTCTGGTAAACTGCGCACACAAGCTGAGCTTGCTGCCATTGCTGGTGAAGTGTTAGAGCAGGAGATTAACGTACAAAATGTCGACGATGCGGCTTATGCGGACATCATGAAAGGTGCAGGTTTGCCTGACTTTGTTGTATCCATGCTGGTTGAAATGCAAAGCGCGATTCGCCAGGGCGCACTGGCTGTCGAGAGCGATGCACTGGAAACATTGCTTGGACGTCCGGCTCAACCGTTAAGCGAAGGTTTTAAAGCCATTTTAGGTAAATAAATTCGTCATGTTGCCATCGCATTAACATACAGGATATAGAAAAAGGGTTGTTCCATACGTCAACAGATGACGGGGAACAGCCCTTTTCGTGTATATTATGAATAGATTCGAACAAACCTTACACATGATTGCTTTCACTAATCCATTAATCTTGCTCAATATAGCGCACAGGGATCACATCAGCCAGCCAAATACTCTCGTTGCCATGGTAAAAAAGAATACCTTCACGTGCGGCCTGCCCGGCCTGAATGCGCAGAATGACAGGCTGATCATCTCGCCTTTGTCCAACTTGACGTGCCGTATCCATATCAGCCGATAGATGCACATACTGCCGTTGCCGTGGTTGCAAACCGTGCTCCATGATGGAGGACACAGCATGTACGGGTGTACCGTGATACAACAATTCGGGAGGTTGTGTAGCTATTTTGGATATTTTTTGCGGTGTGGAATGACCATAAAGTGCACGAATTCGTCCAGCATTGATCTCGTGCCTTTTTTTCTCCGAAACTGCAATCATATGTTCCAGGTCATTTTCTGTTACATTCCGCCACCCCGGGCTTTCGTGCAAAGCGACGAGCAGTTGTGACATCTCTACCCATCCCTCTTCATCCAGCTCAAGCTCGTATTCCCATGGTGCATGTCTCAATGCATAGGAAAGCTCTTTACTTAATTTCATGTAGTCGATGTCTCTCACCTTCTCTCATCTATCCTTGTTGCTGAACTGCCGCCATAATCTCCTGAATGTTACGAGCAAGAGCTTCGTGATCCTCCTGTGTAAACTGGATATGTCCATTAATACCGCGATGAATAATCGTATTCATCACTGGATGAGCCTCTTCATTGGATGCAACACGAATCAGGTCGTCAGCAAAATCAACCGCCTGCTGTTCACTGTAGTTGAATGGCTTGGTCAACATTCGGATGCTCAGTGCATGAGCCTGGGGTTCGGCCAAACGGTCACGATGAGTAATGCTGTATACCGCACCAAAACCAAAAGCGGCAAGCACTTGACGTTGCAGTTCCGTCGTTTCTGCGAGTGGTGTGCCAATCAGTTCGCAGACCTGATCCACCATCTGTTCCAGTTCATGGGCTGCCGCGCCCAAAATAACATCATTCTTATCATCCGTGTTCATAAAATCATTCATATTCACATTCTCCGTTCTGTGCTTTATTCCATGTTGGGGACGGCAGGTGTTTGAAAGCTTCCTGATGAATGCCCGCATGATTCATTGCTTTCCGCAAACGGGTCGCCACTTCCATAAAATAAACATCGGGCAACCGGTCACCAGCGAGCTGTTTCAGTTGATCGTCATTTTCCAGATCGCGATATAATGCACGCAGATCTTCTACTAGTATTTTCTTCATATCTTCCGTTGTAATCCAATGCGACATGCTGCATTCGTTTACAAGCGTCTGCAGCGTTTCATCCACAGCCTGCCTGTCATACAACATGTGCGATACTAAATATTGCAAATCATAGAGATCCTTGAATCTGGGCCTCACAATCGTCTGATGCAGCTTCCAAGCCACTTGAGTGGAGAGCGGTACAGTCCACGGTACTACAAAAGACTCTCCCCGTAACGGCTGATAGTTTAACGGGACAGGCTCCGCATCCAGCTTCAGGTTGAATGAAACGTCGAGAAAAAGCTCGTCCTCATACCGATTCCCTTCACTGGATTCACTCTGAATGGCATAAGCAATATCCGTATTCACTGTCGGAAAGTCCTCGTCCATTGCATAGTCAATCTCACGCCAGAAAGGATTCTCCCGAAAGCTGCGAAAATGAATCCCGTCGTTCAGATCAAGTTCAGTCACCTGAATCATCCAATCCGTAAAAATCTGCTTGGCCTGATCCGCGTGTTCAATCGTACCTTTATACAAAAAATCAATATCCTCTACATGTCGCAAACTTTGGTTCTCCAAATATTGTCTCGTTAACAGGCTGCCTTTCAAAATAAAAGATGAATTGACTAGCGTAGCCCGTTTCAATAGAGCTTCCAATACAACAATCAGTCTCTCTTCTTCATTGAAGCGATGCATCGGTATCTCATTCCCGTTCCCCGTCACAATTCTTCCCCCATTCTTCATCTTAAACGGATCAGGCAGATTCAATCAGATCCAGCCCCGATCCAATTCTTCCCGACTATCATATATACACAGTTCATATTGTTGTTTGAGAAGTTCTATCTGGTTAGATTGCAAAATGGTATGAATCTCTTCCACACTGTCATAAAAGTGATCCGCATGTTCATATTCTCGCACAGTCACAAACCTTATACTGCCATCCTTATGGAGCGAATTACGGGAGATATGTCCCTCTGTCCCCGCAAATATATGCTTCAGCCTATTCACATCTTCGACTTGAACCTTACCATGCCACTCAAAATAAGGTCTGGACTGAGGCACCATCGGTTGTTTAAAAAACCGTTCCTCCCTGGCCGGTATCTCCACTTTGATCCGTACCACAGTAAACCCGTTATTCCTAAACGTTATTGAAATCTCTTCAATGACACGCTGTACATCCTGAAAATACTCGCTATGGACAATGCCCGTAATCATCGGTTGATGGATGTGCTCTCCCTGATCAAGTTCGATCAGGACCGGTTTTACGTTCTCTTCGTCACAGACACGGATAAAAGTTTGCGTTTCTTGCGGGCTCAGGTCACTTAGGGTAACATGAAATTCAAACTCCATTTGTTATAACCCTCTTTCCTCCAACGTGCTTATGCTAAATTAAATTAAATCTACCTTTATTATAGTAAAACCCAAAATAGTAAAAAAACCAAATCTTCTCTGCAGATAGAGTCGATTTGGTCTCATTTAAACACCACAGCTACATACGCAGCACAGTCTTGCTCCACTTTCATTGAAACTCACCACGGTCAGGCCGTCTCATGCTGCTTCTTCGGCTCTGACTCATAGACCTGGGTGTGCTCATTTTTCTCATGCATCCACTCCATCATACCTGGTTTGCGAACCTTCCACACCAAGGCCTGAATGCGAAGCGATCTTCTCACCCAAAACAGAGAGGTACAGCGCTTCTCCGAACGCACCATAAGTCCCCAATGAATTACTCGGGCAAGCCACGGATTGACATATTCATTGTGCTTGCGCACGGATGGCAATTCATCTTGGAATAAACGTTGCTTCACATCCATGGGCGGCTGACCACAAGTCCAGTAATGAAGCAAGGCGGACAGACTATAGATATCTGACATCGGTCCCTGAACCGCTTTCTCGGAATAAAATTCAAGCGGCGAATACCCTTTAGAGGTGAAAATCGCCTGTTTTGCTCCGGTCTGCATCGGCCAGCGCACAGCTGCACCAAAGTCCAGCAATTTGGGCGATCCATCCTCCATCACCATGACATTGGAAGGTTTGACATCCCGGTGGAGAATGCCTTGTTTATGAATATAATCCAGCGTATCCACCAGCGGCAGCAGCGTATCGGTAATAAACTCGGGCTGCAATGCATGGTTACGTTCCTGTAAATAATCGGTCAAGATCATGCCGGTACAATATTCTGTGATCAGATATCCCGTATCATTGGCCTCGAAATGATCCACATATGTAATAATGTGAGGATGGTTAAGAGATGACAACAACTCACCCTCCTGAAGAAATGCAGATAACAGTTCATGGAATTGCCCGCCATATCCTCGGGATGCACAATATACACTGCGCTTATCCGTCTGACGTGCAGCAATCCGATGGGGGAAAAATTCCTTTATAGCGACTTTCGCACCTGTATGCCGATTCCGCCCAACATACACAATCGCTAATTCACTGTTAGTTAATACCTGTCTTACCTGATATGTATCATTCAAAATGACATTGCGTTGCAAAGCCATATTCCAGTTATTTTTTCTCATCCCAAACCTCTTTTCAACCTTGTCGATCGGAAGACTTGCTATATAAGTTGAACTAAAGATTTTACACAGTCCTCTCCGTTAACGTGTAAAAGAGATGTTCAACTTATATAGATGACTGTGTAATTGATCCTTAAACACTTCGCAAAATGAATCAAACCAGTTATCAGTTCATCGCTAACCATCTTTATAAACCATACACCACTGTTTGAAACATTTTTTTCGCGGAAAGTGCAAATTCGTTCAAGCTTCCGTTTTCTATATAAAAGATGTAAGCACTCTTCTATACATAGTATCGACAAAAGGGGCAGTTTCGTTAATTTGTTCGTAAAAATACGAACTGCCCCATGTTCCTATGCTAAGCATTGATGTCATCGTTTTTTATTAACTATTTGATCTTCGAAATACGATGCTTCTAATAGTGCTTATTTAAAAATTGCTGAATCTCCTCATTCATCTCTCTTAGTACATCCTCAGAAGGGAAGTGACCTGTATCATATTTGATCGCCTGTACATTCGGAATAATTTTCTGAGCACGGTCAATACACTTATCCCCTGGGAAAAAGACATCCTTCTCCCCCACTAGAAGTAATGTAGGCGAGGTATAATTTTCAAGTTCTTCTCGCTCTGCGAGTTTGGGCAGATCCTGCTCCAGGCTGACATATTTGAATATTTTGCCGATCAAGTTTTTATCCGCTTCCTTCATACAATGGCATGACAGGTTATCCGTAATCTTTTGCAAAGAAGCTGGCGAAGAAGTCATACGATACTTAACGAGTGGAAGTGTAATATCATGAGCGGTTTTCATTCTGGAGTTGACAGCAAGACCCGCGGGAGCTACCAGTACTGAGCACGCAATACGTTCCGGAATATAAGTAGCTAATCTCAGAATGATGCCGCCGCCAAATGAAGGACCAATGAACGCACTTTGTTCAATATCGTAATGATCCAGCAGATCGGATACCCACATCGCCAAGCTGTCAAAACGAGCTGAAATGCTCGTTTCCTCGCTGTACCCGGGATGGCCAATCGTATCCGGCGCAATAATCCGATAGGATTGAAATAAGGAAGAGAACCAGGACAGGGTCATCGGATTCACACAATTGCCACCCTGAAGAATAAATAACGGCTTACCATCTTCCGGCCCAGTCAGCAACACATGTGTTTTCCCAAAACGTGTCTCCACATACTCTCTTGTAAATCCTTCACCCAGCTCACTCAAATAAATTTCGTATTCTTCCAGAATACTGCTCTTGCCTTCTTCACTTTTATAAATGGAACTCATGTCTGCCTCCTGCAATGTGTACTCATCTCACCTATTCCAGTGATCAAAATCCGGATATTCCCGGCCCAAAAAGATAAAGAGGGCCTGTGAAAAATGACAGGCTCCTCCATATGTGCGACTTATCATATGCTGATGATTATAGAATGGAAATTGGAAATTGTAAATATCGTTTCTAATAGACGAGCTTATCTTTTTTAAACTCAAGTGGAAGTATCACTTCCGACCGTAATCTGCCTTGATCTCGCCCCACTGTTTTGTCTGCCATTTGAGCACTTTATTGGTGTACGTATTCGTGCGAAGCCACTGCTCCGCCCGGTCAATCATTAACCAGATTTCTTCCGTTGAGTTGTCACGTGGCAGTGTTGTCGCAACTTTTTTTTGTTTCAGCCATTTCATCGCATTGACCGAATCGGTGTAGACCGTTTTGTTACTACCTTCTTTTTTGAGATATGCCAGCGCATGCACAATCGCCAGAAATTCCCCCAAATTATTGGTGCCTTTTGATATCGGCCCGACGGAAAAAAGCACCTCACCTGTGCGAGTATCCACACCTTTGTATTCTACTGGTCCTGGGTTGCCTCGTGTGCCTACATCAACAGAGATGCTATCATAGTCTATCTCCTCGGATGTCTCCATCCCGGCACTTCGCCCGCTACTACCGGGTCTCGACTTGGAAGCGCCACCTGCGCTTGAACCCCAGTTCCCCTTCCAGCCAGCACGATAAGCCGCTTCGGCAGCTTCCTTGGACTCATATGATTTATATTTGGCTCCGGCATATTGATCTGTCTGTGCTTTGCACGCCGCCCAAGTATCATATACGCCGGGTTGCTTCCCTTCCCATACCACGTAATATTTCTGCTTTGCCATGCGTAACCGCTCCTTTGTTTACTGCATCAATACCCTATTGTAAACGAAGAAGTGGTTAAAATGAAAGTTTGTTATGGGCCTCAGCGTCAGAACAGAGTATAACCAGAACGGATGAAGTGGGTATACTCCCTCTCATTCCAGAACATTCTAATAAACAGAGTACACACACCGGAAGAGAAAGGATGTTGTGCATGGATTGGATCTGGAAATCCGTCTTACTTGTTCTCATTGGTATGATCCTGCTGCGAATCGCAGGTCGCAAATCGATCTCTCAAATGAGTGTTGCAACAACCGTTATTATGATCTCCATTGGAACAACGATTGTACAGCCGATTGCCAACCATGAATTAGGGAAAGCGATTGGCTCCGCAGCCGTGTTTATTGTAACATTGCTCATCGTAGAGCAACTACAAATGAAATTTAACTTTTTTGAACAGATAATGAGCGGACGCTCCAAGGTCGTTGTGGAGGATGGTAAAGTCATCATTCCGAATCTGAAACGAATGCGGTATACGATGGATCAGCTAGAGATGCATTTAAGACAGGCAGGAATTAATAGTATAGAGGATTTGCAGACAGCCACGGTCGAACCTAACGGGCAACTCGGATATGTCCTGAAACGTCACGCTCGTCCAGTGACCGTTAGCGATCTGGAAGAGATTTTGCGTAATTACACCATTACAACTAAACCTGATACGGTTCAACAGCAAAAGATCAGTAAAAGCCAACCCACAAAGACGAGTACGAATTCGACTGACATTTTCGAAGAGGTCATCAAGGGAGACCACACTCACCCCATTAATCCCAAACTTCAATAAATACACTGCTTGCTTTATAAAAAAAGCGATAATAGATCACACCCTGGTAAGCCATATCTCTATCGCTCAAACCAGGGCGGCCTATATCAATTTGAATGAGTCACTTGACATTAGTTTGATATCAAATTATATTACAAATATGAAAACAAGAGATGCTGTTTCACTTATATCCAAAATTAAAGAGAAAACCAGTCGTTTTATTTTGACCGAAATGGCGGCACAGGGCATTCACGATCTCGCTACATCTCATGGAGATATCATCTACGCACTTTACAATCATCAGCGGTTGACCATGGCGGAGATTGCAAAGAACATTCGCAAAGATAAATCGACGGTAACCGCACTTGTGGATAAATTGGTGCGAACCGGATACGTCGCCAAAGAGCGAGATGCAACTGATTCACGCATCCTCCATGTAGCTTTAACACCCAAAGGCGAAGCATTACAACCGATTTTCGAGAATATTTCACAGCGATTGCTGGACACCTTCTATACGGGCGTTACAGACGATGAGAAAAATGAACTGCTTCGCATTCTGATCAAAATACACGATAACTTTTAATTTTTTTTGGATTAATAGTTTTATATCAAACTAAATTCCCGAGGAGGATTTATATGATAGATTACACACAATATTTACCTGAACATGAGGTAGAGCGAATCGGTAAACATGAACTTCACGTTGAAGTTTACAAGCCAAATCAAGGATCAGGCACGACAACGATGAGCACTCATCCTCCGCTGTTATTGGTTCACGGGGCATACACAGGCAGCTGGATGTGGAGTAAGTATATCCCCCACTTTGTAGAGCATGGATGGACTTGTTATGCAATGAATCTCAGAAGCCACTATAGAAGCCGGGTGATGGACATGACTCAAATATCGGTGGAGAATTATTTGGAGGACATTCGTGAGGTACTGTCTCTGCTTGATGAACCTTTTATAGTGGTGGGCTTCAGCATGGGAGGCATACTCAGCCAAAAGATTGCGGAAACCGCTGACCTGGCAGGTTTAATTATCATCGACACCAGTATCAGCAGAGAAGTTCATGATGCCCTCCCTTACCCCTTGGTGGATCGAATAGAACCAGGAATCATCATGCCCGCACCTTTACGCGAGGAGAACGAAACGATCGATGAAACCTCAGAGGATATCGCTTTTCAACGCCACTATCTGCAAATGGAATCGGCAAAAGCATTTCGAACCTTTTCAGCCCTCTGTGGAGCAAAAGGGCTTTCCATCGATGGGAGTCTGATTACTTGTCCCAGTCTCGTGATTAAAGCTGTGTTGTCTGAGGACGAGGATCAAAGAGGGCAATTAACCGCGAAGCAACTAGGGTCCAGTTATGCCGGGCTTTGGGATACAACACATACAGGTCTGCTTGTGGGTCAGCGATATAAAGAAGCCGTAGATGTGATTCTGGAGTGGCTTGATTCCAATTATTCAGATAAAAAAACGGGATGAGAGAAAAGAGCAACCTCCTTGGAGATTGCTCTTTCTTTTTCTCGTTCCTTACTTCAATAATTCTTAAATTCTTTATGTCCTTAGTTCTTTAGTTCTTATTCTCCATCGGTTTATCTGCTTTAAATAAAAGGTACATTTCCCCTTACTGCTTCGCTCTTTTCTTGATCATATAAATAACTGAGACGATCAGGAACCACACGGGTGTTACAAACAACGCCACTCTTGTATCGTCTGCGAGCGCCAATACAATGACCACAAAGGTCAGAAACACCAGAATGAATATATTGGAAAAAGGATAGAGCGGCAGTCTGAACCGACTTTGACGTGCCAGGTCAGGCTGAGTGCGCTTATATCGCAGATGACAGATCACCATGATTCCCCAGACAAATATAAAACATACCGTTGACACACTGGTAACCAGTGTGAAAACCCCTTCGGGCATGATGTAGTTCAGCACAATCGCGATAAAGATCACAACGGTGGAGAAAAAAAGCGCATTGGCTGGAACCTTTCTATTGTTAACACGCGCAAAGGATTCGGGTGCATTTCGGTCTTTGGCCATGGAATATACCATACGGCTTGTACTGAAAATCGCACTGTTACATGCAGATGCCGCCGATGTCAGCACGACAAAATTAACCACTCCGGCTGCTGCCGCAATACCTACCGCTGCAAATACCTGTACAAACGGGCTTTCCGTTGGCACAATCGCATTCCATGGATAGATGCTCATAATAATCAACAAAGCACCCACATAGAAAAGCAATACCCGAATAGGAATCTGATTAATGGCTTTGGGAATGACTTTTTCCGGATTTTCCGTCTCCCCTGCGGTCAACCCCACCAGTTCCATGCCTACAAACGCAAACACGACCATCTGAAATGAGATGATGAAACCATGCATTCCATTCGGAAACCAGCCCCCGTGGCTCCAGAGGTTAGTAAAGCTTGCAGCACCCTGATCCGTTGTAAAACCTGTAAAGATCATATACAAACCAACCACGATAAGTGCCAGTATAGCGATGACTTTAATCAAGGCAAACCAAAACTCCATCTCCCCAAACAGCTTGACCGTAGCCAAATTCATCCCTAGCAAAATCACCAAGGCAATCAGTCCCGGCATCCATTGTGGTACGTTCGGAAACCAGAACTGCGTGTATAAACCAACAGCAGTAATATCCGCCATCGCGATGGATATCCAGCAGAACCAATACGTCCACCCCGTAATAAACGCCGCCATATTTCCCAGGTAATCACGCACGAAATCCACAAAGGAGTGGTACTGCAGATTGCTCAGCAACAACTCTCCAAGTGCTCTCATAATGAGGAATAATACGACACCTGTAATGATATATGCGAGCAGGATCGATGGGCCGGTGAGTTGAATCGTTTTGCCCGCTCCGAGAAACAACCCTGTTCCGATCGCCCCTCCAATCGCCATTAGCTGCACATGCCTGTTCTTTAATCCTCTTGTCAACGTTTCTTCCTGCATGGTACACCACCACTCTCTTTCTGCGCATGCTCTCTGTGATGCAAAAATAATATACCATCTAATATATAATAATCTTCGCTGAATACCTATCATTACTTTTTGATTATTTTATCATGAAGCAGATTTCAAAACGTGTATGACCACAATTCGCATCGGAGCCAATAGAATGTAAACAAGCTGCCGCCTGTTTGATACAGACAGCAGCTTTGAAGTCCTAACATTTTTTAGTTTCTTGCGGGAATTAATCCCCTCCCTCGTACCATAGCTCCAGCGGCAAACCAACCAGAGATTTGCCAATCCACTCTCTGGCGATGTTGTTGGAGGGACCCATGGCGATGCCTGCACGTGCATCACGGAAGAGGCGTTCAAACACGCCTTTTTTATAACCATAACCTCCGGTAACATCCAGCGCTGCTTTGGTCGCTTTATTAGCAACTTCTGCAGCATGAATTTTGAATTCAACCAGCGGCAGGAACAGCTCGACTTGCGGTCTGCCCTGTGCCTGAAGTTCGTCCAGCTGCCTCGCAAGAGATAACTGCCATGGCTTCAAGCTGGAGATCAGCACCTTCACCTCAGCCAACTGCTGGCGGATGATCTGGTAATCAGCCAAACGCTTGTTAAAGTCCCGATGAACCATACCCTTCACATACTCGGATGCAGCCTCAAGAGCTGCCTCGGCAACTCCAAGCCAGGTGGAGCCCAGGCCAATCAGATATACGGGGGATACACCACTTTCCAGAATTTCGCGTCCCTGTCCCTCCGTACCGAGCTTATCCCTAGCAGCAATCCGGACGCCCTCGTACGTGATCGGGCCACTATGGTTTCCTCGAACACCAAGTGCATCCCATATCCCCGAAGTAATGCCTTCCAGTTGCCCATCGACAAGGAAAAAGCTCACATCTGTTGGAGTTTGTGCTCCTGGCGTGCGGGTCTGGGTTACATAAAAATCAGCTTGTCCCGAACTTGTCGTGAACGACTTTTCGGCATTCAGAATGTAATCATCTCCGTCTCGGGAGGCCTCGCTGAAATTAAACCACCAGTGACCTCCCGAAGCACGCTCGCTAGTAGAGTACGTACCAATGGCCCCATTGCGTACCGGCTTTAGCCAGCGCTTCTTCTGATCCTCATTTCCGTAGAGGGCTATCGTCTGAACGGCTCCAACATGCATGACATACACCAGTGAAGTCGAAGGGCATCCCTTGGCAATTTCTTCTGCCGCAATCGCAAAGGCAACGTGATCCAGGCCGCGTCCGTCGAAGCGCTCGGGAATCAGCACGCCATTCCACCCGGTCTCGGCAAGCGCGGACAGATTCTCACGCGGGAACCGACCCTCACGGTCGATCAGTTCCGCACGTGGTTTAATGACTTCGTCGACAATGCCCCGGATTTCAGCTCTCAATTGCTCATAGTCAGGCTGGGTGTGAATCGTCTTTGCTTGAATACTCATATGTCATCTCTCCTCTAATTAAAATAGGGATTACCCCTCAATAACACGAATACAGATGTACCCATCCATTCCATCTATTAAAATCAATGTTCTGCTCAGGTAGCTGTAACCCGGCTTAGCGCAGCCTCCTTCTCTTTAACCAGCGGGATGACCTTCTCACCGAAAGCCTGAATATCCTCATCGTAATGAAGAAAGCCGATCAGAACGAGGTCTACTCCAATCTTTTTCAACGCAATGATGCGGTCTGCCACCTGCTCGGGAGTACCAATCAAGCCTGTTTTGAACCCGTCATTATATTGCACCAGGTCGTCAAAATTGGAATTCGACCACATTCCCTCCTGTTCAGGGGAGGCTTTGCCTGCAAATTGAACCTGACTGCGAAAACCCTCCACGGCCTCAGGATCAGCATATCGAATAATCTGACGCAGTACCTCCACTGCTTCTTCTTCCGTATCCCGCACGATGGCAAATGCATTGACTCCGAATCGCAGCTTGCGATTATAGGACGCCGCCCGCTCGGTCACATCCTCGATCTGGGAACGGAAACCATCAATGGTATTCCCGTTCATGAAATACCAATCCGAGACTCGTGCAGCCATGTCGCGTGCAGCCGCCGAATTTCCTCCCTGAAACACAGGGGGAACTGCAACCGGTTTGGGTTTGTGTGGCGCTTCATGAATACGGTAAAAGTCACCCTGGTGATTAGCTTTGTCTTGCGTCCACAACTCCTTCAGCACACGAATAAACTCTTCGGAGCGACGATATCGCTCGTTATGGTCCAGCCACGGTTCTCCGAATCCATGAAATTCACCCTTGAACCAGCCGCTGACAATATTTACGGCAACCCGTCCTTGGCTGATATGGTCAATCGTCGTAATCGCTTTTGCTACTGGACCGGGATGCCATAATCCTGGCAATATGGCCGCTATCAGTTTCAAGCGATCTGTAACTACCGCGAGTGCAGAGGCAAGAGCAATGGCTTCCAGTTGATTTTCAGCCCCGTAGCTGGCCATAAATCTGGTTTGCAATAACGCATAATCAAAGCCCGCCTCTTCTGCGATTCTGGCATACCTCGCGTTATCCTCGAATGACCAGCCTGTTTTTTGCGGGATGCTGGAGATAACCAAACCCCCACTTACATTAGGAACCCAATACGCAAATTGCATGGACATCTTAAATCACCTCTTCAATGGAATGAATTATAGTCAAGGGCCAGGACCCTCTCTACCGGAGCTAAATGCAACAAAAAAAGACACCTTCAACCTTATACATGTGAAGTGCCTTTAGTTCGTCTAATCGGCCAGAAAATATGATGTTTTCAATGAAGATAACGCAAAAAGCAGACGGCATCATTTGGAAGCTGCAGGCGTTTTTACCACATGATCAGGAAGGGTATTATTGGCGATCATCTCACCAAAAGGACTGATAAATGAACGTTCACCGTTGTTCCCATACTGTGCATAATTCAGCTTTGGGAACAACAGCTCGGCAGTACGGTAGGCTTCTTCCAGATGCGGGTACCCCGACATAATGAAGGTTTCAATACCCAATGCCTCGTACTCCCTCATTCTCTCTGCAACCTGGTCGGGATCGCCTACAAGCGCTGTACCGGCACCGCCTCTGACCAGTCCAATGCCTGCCCACAGATTCGGGCTGATTTCCAGATTGGAACGATCCCCGTTATGCAGTCTGGCCATTCGCTGTTGACCGACGGAATCCATGCGAGCATAGATCTTCTGGGCTGAAGCAATGGTTTCTTCATCCAGATGAGCGATCAGGTCATTCGCGGCCTGCCAGGCCTCTTCTGCGGTTGGACGAACGATGACATGAAGCCGGATGCCAAAGCGCAAACTTCTTCCCTTTTTGGCAGCAAGCTCTCGCATTCGGTTGATCTTGGCCTCTACCTGATCTGGTGGCTCACCCCAAGTCAGGTATACATCCACATGCTCTGATGCCACCTCCATGGCAGCATCAGAGGAGCCTCCAAAATAAAGCGGAGGATAAGGCTTCTGAATGGTCGGATACAGAACCGCTCCGCCGTGGACCTTTAAATATTTGCCGTCAAAATTGACTTCTTCTCCAGCCAGTTCCTTGCGCCATATCGTTAGAAATTCATCTGTTAATTCGTAGCGCTCATCATGACCCAGGAATACCCCGTCTCCCTCAAGCTCGATCGGGTCACCTCCGGCTACGACATTGATCAGCAATCTCCCTTTGGAAAATCGGTCCAATGTGCTCGCCATTCGTGCCGCCGTGGTAGGCAGCATCAGCCCTGGACGGGCAGCGACCAGAAATTTCAGCTTGTCCGTTACCGATACCAGCGAGGAAGCAACAATCCAGGCGTCTTCACATGATTTTCCCGTAGGCAGCAACACTCCGGCAAACCCAAGCTCATCGGCAGCTTGTGCTACCTGCTTGCAATAGTGGTAGGTCACTGCCCTGGCGCCTTCTCGGGTGCCCAGAAATCTTCCGTCCCCATGTGTCGGGATAAACCAAAACAATTCCATTTTTTCTCTCCTCCTGCTCATATGATGGCTATCCTGCTCTAGCTTTTCTCTTGAATCAGCTTCCAGACAGGAGCTGTTAACGACGATTTGTCATGTCGAACGTAATGGGATGCAAGGCCACGGATCGGATCACCTGCATAAAACTTTTCATATAAAAGATGTCTTGCGCCGAGCGGACTGCCGATTAGATCCCAGGCCAGCTTGAACAGCTCCACTTTTTTCTCAGCACTTACTGCAGCACCTTCAAAATACAAATGCATAAGTTCGGATATCGGACCGTAGAAGTCCTCAATCCCGGAAGGAGTCTGAACAAAGCCACCTGCGCCAACTTGTTGAAGTATCTCGACAGCCCGTGGATAATATTTGGTTCCCAAATTTCGCGCCGTCTCCACATACGTTAGATCAGGAACGAGCACGCCTGCCGCATCAGGCACGGCTTTGGCCTCCGCTGCAATAATCAGTGCCTTGATCACGTCAATCTGTGTCAGCAGCTCCCCCAGTTTCTCTTGAATATGCAGAAATCCGGTTACGCCAATCGACTCAGCCACCGCAAACGCCACCCCTGTGACAAATTCCAGCTTGGCTACAAAGCGCACGACATTTTGGTGAAATGCCAGTCCATTGGCCGTACGGTTCCCGCGAAGTTTCAGCACCTTGTCAGAATCTCCGTAGAGAAGCACCCTTTCCCAAGGAATCAGAACATCATCGAAAAAAAGGACGGCATCCATCTCATCGTATCGTGCACTGAGTGGATGGTTGCGTTCTCGGGCATCAGCAAACGACTCCCTGCACACAATATGCAGTCCTGGTGAATTCGCGGGTACGATCAGGACATGAGCATGTTTCTGATGCCGGGTCTGAAATTGCAGAAACGAAAAGATGAGAAAATCATGCGTATACGGTGCACCCGTTGCAATCATTTTGGCTCCCCTGACCACAATGCCTTCAGAAGTTTCCTTCACCACATGGAGAAATCGCTCGGCGATCCGCTGATCATCCAGCCCGCTGGAACGATCAATCTGGGGATCAATGATCGCTGTCGTCAGAAAGAGGTCTCGGTCTCTGGCCTCGTGGTAATAGGTACTGATTTTGTCCACGAATCGCGGGTCCAGTTCGGATAATTCGTGCCGGGCAGCATACCACCCGGTGATTATGGAACGGGCATAGTCAGATAACCGGCTCATCATGCCACTGGTACTAGAAGACCAGACCGCAAAGGACTGACTGCGCTTGTTCAGCTCGGCTGCTGTATACGGAATGAGAAATGAGCTGTGTACGTATCGTTCCTGTCCATCGGGAGCAAAGCCTACCTGCTTCCGTTGAAGAGGATCATCGAGCATGTTAAACAGCTGCCTGATGGTGGACAGCGTGCCTTTAAAAGCCGCATGCTCAGAAATATTCCTGACCTGCTGCCCCTCGAGCCAGACACATCGTCCATCCTTCAGACTGGAAATGAAAGTGTCTCCCCTCAAAATATCACCCCTTGCTCAAATTTTATTTTTCCGATTGATTTGCTTTGTTTTATTGTTTATCATAGCTAATATCCATTGGAGTGCAACAATCAATCATCCAAGTTTTGACGGTTACCAAACACTAATCCTTGATCTGTTGGGCAACGTCAAAATAAACTACAATTTGGCTTCATCTGGAGGTGGCTGAATTGTAAGCTCATTCCCATAGACTTATTAAATACGGATCTAGACGGTGTTGTTTAACCAACAATTCATCCCAATTTGTTGTATTCGAGGTGATATAAGTGAATGAATCCCGAAGCATAGACCGAAGAATTCACAGAACTCGTGTCATGATCTCCGAAGCCTTTTTGACCATTATGGCGAAGCAAAATTACCCGGATATCAGTGTCGTAGACATCGCAGAACAAGCCAACATCAACCGCTCAACGTTCTATGCCCACTTTATAGACAAGGAGGATTTGCTGGATACCATTGTAAACGAGAAATTCCAGTTGCTGGACGATGTGCTCAAGGAACGTGGTGCTGCCATCGATGTGCTTCCCTCATTTGCCGAGCCTGACCCGATCTTTGAGGTCTTGTTTGAACACATCTTTGAACATGATGAGTTCTACCGCGTTATGCTGCTGATCAATCCTGTTGGCAATTTCAGTACCAGGTTGAACGAGGTGATTAAAGTTCACTTTTTCCAACGGATAACTCGAATCGGACTAAATCAAAAGGTTCAGGTGCCGCTGGACATTTTACTGGATCATCTCAGCTTCTCCACCACCGGAATCATTCATAAATGGCTAGAAAACAACAAAATTTACTCTCCCCATCATATGGCTTTGCAGCTTACCCGCCTTGCCCGACTAGGTGTGTACACCGCGATGGGTGCTCAGGGTCAGGAAACACATTAACCCATTCCTGACGCAGCCTGACTACATCAAAAAATGAACTTCTTTTGGACATGGGAAGAACCCCCATCATGAGTAAACGTAGTTTTTTCTACTGCCTACGATAATGGGAGTGTATCAGAGATTCAGAGATTGGACTTTTCCTCCTTGCGTTATATCGCGTAAACCGACGCGCGTATTCCTTTCCTGTTACATCTTCGTTTTTTTAAAGCTGATCCATGATCGGTATATCAAAACAGCTCCGTCTGATCCACCTGTGCCTCAATCCGCTCCAGCGTCCCAGGGGCTTTATTCCGGAATAGTATTCATGGGAAAAGCTCCTGACGTGATGAGTCTGTCGCATTGCATACATATACGAAAAAGGACCACCTTTCTTCCTAACGAAAGGCCGCCCTTCTAATCTTAAACACATACATTAGTTCACATCTATTTCTGCTTATAAAACTCATGGTACAGCTTCATCAACGCGCGTTTCTCGATCCGCGAAACATAACTGCGTGAAATGCCAAGCTCCTTGGCAATCTCGCGCTGCGTGCGCTCTTCTCCGCCAGCTTCCAGGCCAAAGCGGCCAATGACGACTTCTTTCTCCCGATCATCCAAAATGTCAAGATTACGATAAATCTTGCTTTTCTCAATTTTCAGTTGCACGCGATCTACCACATCATCCGCCTCGGTGCCGAGGATATCAATTAATGTAATTTCATTAACACTAAGTACATATCCGTGTTAACAATTAATCAAATGGAGTCTCATCTTGCATGTAGTTCCAGTTCCCATCCTGATACCGATATCGCGTCATCTTCTTTTCACTCTCCACGATCACTGCTGTCTGACCTTCCTCCGGCTGCACTACATCATACAGACTATAATAGTAGTTATTCATCTTGTAATGCGCCCATACATACTTCTGCCACGCTGATAGCTCCGCATAGGATTCTGCCAGTCTCAGGATATCATCAGGCGTGCAATCTTCCCAGTATCCTTTCTCGCGCATGTACCGTGCCGTATATCCAGCCATTTGTAAAGCGTGCGTTGATGCAGGTAATGGCATAAACAGAACCTCCGTTCGTTTTATCCCAGTATAAAGCAAAAAGACCCTGCCGCAATAGCAGGGCCTCTCCTTTTAGCTGGCAACCTTGCCACCAGCCTTTTTCGCGTTGTAATCAACAACGGCTTTTTCAATAGCTGCTTCAATTTCCTTATCCGGGATCTTAATTTTCCATCGTGCTAGCTTTTCGCTGGTGTAGGCGAATGCGCGATCAAACTTGTCTTCTTTATACGCATCCGTGAATCTCTGCTCCACCAGTGCAAACCCTTCTTCTGCAGCTTTGCGTATCATCTCGTTCTTGATCCATGAAAATACTCTCGCTTTAATCATCGCATACAATACAAGCAACACACTCACAATCACCGTTACCAGATCCGCTGCAATCTTATTGATAAATGATGTCCAGATGGTTTCTAACATTTAAATCGCCTCCTTAGGGTAGATATCTACTTTTGTTGGATTCTCTTTTCCCCAAAACAGCCGAGCACCCACATTCTCAGTAAGCGCACGAGCCGGCACATAACCGGTGCCACCAATATTCATCGTTTCCACAGCCGTGCCGTTGATAGTAACCTGACCCTTCTTGTATCCGATCTTACCTCCCAGATACTCTCCGATGGGCCGTGATGGTAACCATGTTGTGCCACTCACATTGATTCCTTCAAATTTCTGTGCCGGCTCAGCATGAACTGTGACTTCCATGATTGGATACGATACCGGAATAGGCTTGCCCGGCGCTGGTTCTGGTTGGACAACGAATTTCACGCCCATGTAATCACAGATACCCTTCGCTATTGCCAGTGCTACACGGTCCTGGAATGCAGGATCAAATAGCAGCTTCTCTTCCTCCGGGTTTGATATGAATCCTACCTCCAATAACACAGAGGGCATTTTCGTTTCTCTGACTACAGCAAAATTTCCATACTTCACGCCGCGATCATATAAACCGGATGCACTCACCATTGCTTTGTTGAGTATCTGAGCCGCCGATTTACTGTTGTCTTTTTTATAAAAAGTTTCCGATCCATGTGAAGTGCTCAGGTATGAATTTGCATGAATCGAAACAAAGAAATCAGCCTTCATTCGATTGGCCACTTTTGCACGGTCACTCAACCCGATGTATACGTCAGTTCTTCTGGTCAATGAGAC
This sequence comes from Paenibacillus sp. 4624, assembly GCF_050435065.1. Classification (NCBI taxonomy): domain Bacteria; kingdom Bacillati; phylum Bacillota; class Bacilli; order Caryophanales; family Paenibacillaceae; genus Paenibacillus; species Paenibacillus sp. 4624. The sequence continues at coordinate 424,760 of NZ_JBNDJR010000001.1, read as the reverse complement.
CGTGATACCGGGGATGCTTTTCAGGATATCTTCCACTTTCATTGCCATCGTCAGCGTGAAGTCTTTCTCCCTCTTCTTGGTTGGTCCAGAAGCGCCAGGATCTTTCCCGCCGTGTCCAGGGTCAAGAACTACTAGCTTTTCTGCCATCGGATAAACCCTCCGTTTCCTTAATTTTTTTACAATGCGGGCATAGGTAGTAATCGCCCAAGATGATGAGTAAAATTTGTTTAAGTTGGTCGCTGAGCCCTGCGGTTTTTCGCTCAAAATGATCACACATGGTTCCAGTCCCATCCCCTTCATAATGATCTCTTGGTTCTTCATAATGATCATCTGGTTGTGCATGTATGGCTTGATTTCGGAGTCGTCATGAAACATCCAAGGTATGAATCTTTTCAGCCGTGCTTTCATCTTCCGTTGCTTCAAGATCAAAAAAACGACCGTTCCCGCTGTTGATAGCGTGAGGCCGTTCTTCACTATTGCATGTGAAATTTCTAGTAGGATATCGTACATCGTCCACTCTCCGATAGAGCAGTTTATCTCTTATTTCTGGTCCGCAAAATAAAGAGACGAGATACAGGGTGTCGTCGGATACTGCCGACTCCTGATACTCGTTCTCGTCCATTTCAATCATATCGTCACCTCAATGACAAAAGGACCCGGGATGATTTCCCAGAGTCCTTTTTAGGGTGTATGCGGGGTTACCGCTATACTTTATCATTTTACCACAGATAACACGTAAATACAGTGCTAATTCAAAGGAATTCCTGCATCTTCCATTGCCTGATTTACTGTCATATAAATATCGTTGATCTTGAATTGAATATCACGTAACTGATCCGTCTTTTGTTTGGCTGTCAATTCTTTATTCGCTTGAATCTCTCTCTTTTGTTGACTCAGCACAGACAGACGCTTATTGTATGATCCTGCTCGTGTAGTCGTGATCATTTTAGCCAAATCAGATCTGTACCATGATGGCAGATCGGACTTTCCGTCCTTCGCGTCCTTTTCGGTCTGAGCAAGCTTCTCTTTGTACTTGTAATAATCCGTTGACAGCGTGTTGGAATACTGTGGATCGACAATAAAGTTTTTCAGCAACGTTCCTTTTACATCGCCCTGTCCAACTTCTGAGGTCAGAGGTAGCAGCAATCTGGCAGGGTCACCGCCATAGGAACGGATCAGGTAATCAATCTTCTTCGGTGACATATTGGTGTACTTTGCAATTTCTTTCGCTACCGATGATGTCCGTTCATCGTATCGATTCACTGGTGAATTACCTTCTAACGCACGTGATTCAATCGGACGTCCAGCATAGTCAATGTTTGCAGCAGTTGCCACGAATGGTGCCGCTACTGTCGAATTAAGGCCACCTACAATCATCTGTTCTAATCCTTCTCCCCTTGCAAGCGGCGCAATTGGACCCGACAATTGTGGTGGCAGGAACGCATTCACTAATGCTTCTGCAGAACCTTTGAATGCTTGTGGATCATCCAGATAAACAGATTCCAAGATGGAGGCAAATAGCCCACCCATCGCTCCGTATTCCATAGGGATTGGCACCTTGTTGAACTTTCCATCCTCTGTTTTGCCTAAGATCAGGTTACGGTATTTTTCCCTAGCAGGGATGTTCTGGTAATCTGGATCATCATAGTGAGACATCAATTCAAGCGCTTTTGGTAGCAGAATTGTTCCTCCGACCAAAGCCATTGTCTTCACAGGATTTTGTTTCCACTGTACAACAAAACGGCGTAATCCCTGCATCGCTGCATTAGAGTACGGCACAAACTTTTCTACCTGTGTGGCAAGGTTTCCGCGTCTGCTAAAGTTAGTTGTGATTTCACGGGATTCATTCAAAGCAGCTGTAACATTATCGGGACTGCGATCAAACCCGCGGCGGCGAAGTTCTCCTTGATATGCAGCCATCCTGTTCAGGTTTTCACCGACATCTCCAAACTTAGCAAGTGTTTTGAATGGTGCTGCTACTGCCTTACCAGCGGTCTTTGCTACATTTTTTGGGGATAGCAATGGATCACGATTCAGCTTAGAAATCCCCCTTTTTAAACCGCGGTCACCTCGCAAGATTGCCGAATATCCACCACCAACACGGCGGTATTCTTGCGCCAGTGATCTAATTTTTTCTACTCCAGGTGTACCTTTAGGCAAACTATCAGCGATAGAACTAATCAATGCATGTCCCAAATCAACCATATGCATAGCTGGATTCTTGGATTGGATTAACGCCTGTGGTGTATCCATGAAGAAACCCTTGATTGCAAACATCGGTGCAAATGGGCCTGTTGCTGAATACTTTGTTGCCGTACTAAGTTTGCCGATAGCATCCAGAACTACGTTTGATGTTTCAGTACCCATACCAGACAAAGCCTTAACCGCTTCTGGATCATGGATTCGCAAGTACACTGGCTCACCTTTATACATGGCTCTGATAACATTGTCCTGATCCAAGCGCGTGCGGTTGAACAGTTTGTTAAAATCGTCATTTAGCATGTTCATAAAGTCCATTTGGTCGCCTTCGGACAGCACTTGCTTCAAGTTATGTTGACCCTTTGGGGCCTGTACAATCTCTGCTACACCTTTAAACGCTTGTGGATCACGACGAACAGCATCGACCAACGATTGCATAACGCGGTTTCTAAGAGACGCATTAACCCAAGCGCCTGTTGATTCAATGATCGTACGTCGAGGGTCGACGATGTTTCGAACGGAACCGGTTGGACTTACCTGCTTAATCGGCGCTTTCTGACCGCTGAACGCATTGCCTTGTTTCATAGTAAATGGTTGTGAAAACTTCTCTGATAGCTTGAATTGGCGCTGCATAGGTGCGTAATTAGGATTTTTCTCTCTTAGAGAATTGAACAACTGTGGTGAAATCAGACCTTCATCTACACCGTATACTTTAAGCAAATTTTCATTGAATCGATCCCAGTCCTTTGCTATGCTATCAAATTCCGGATTGCGAGATAACGTTTGTTCCATTTGACGTTTTAATTTTTGTGGTGTCATCTGTAGGTTCTCTGCATAAACGCGCTCTCCACGAGTTAAACGGGTGACGGCGTGGCGTTGAATCAGATAATCCACAAACCGTTTTGACTGACCTCGCGGAACCTTGTTGAATATTTCTTGCAAACTCTCGCCAATGATACGTCCTTGTGGGTCTACAAACTTATCATTGATAATCGTGTTGGCAATGTTGTTCGCCCTATTCGCATCGATAGACTGTTCATATGCCTTCTTGCTGATATTTTTTAACGGTGACAAGTAATCTACCGCGTTTTGATAAGCTGCCCTAGCTGCCGCTTTGCCTTCTGCAATTCTCCCTTCTGTATCTCGTCTGATTCGATTTCCGACAATTTGATCTTCTGTGCTGATCGGGTTAACACCTTGTCTGCGGTTGCTGCCGAATGGCGAGATACCCACGCCCTGATTGCCAAACAAATTGGTAAACCAGTTCTGCTTTGCCGCATTGGCTGCGGATTGATAATCCTCTTGGTAATTCAACGGTGCATCCGGCTCGGGTACGGTTGTCGTTTCGGGCGTGCGTTGCGTTGCTGTAGGCGATTCAAATTCACGACCCGGTCGGCTGTTTAAAAAGTTTTCTGATGGGGCGCTTGTATCCGGTGATGGTGTAGCTTGGTCTGCTTGATATCTACGCACAGCCTCAGTTCTTGGATTTACTGAAGCGCTGCCACCGGGATTAATAACCTCCGGTTCATTGCGGCGGGTAGGGCGTTCAAATGTTAGTCGCTCTTGTGTAATCTTCGCATTGTCAGCAACGGTCGGGCGTGGCATACGATCTTCCAGGCTCTTGACCGGAAGCGGAACACCGTATACATCACGTTGAGCTTGGTTAGACCGCGCACGTTGCATCAGATCCGGCGCGATCTCACGGCGCGTGCTTGCGTAAGCTTGGTCAATAAGTTCGGACAGACCCGGGTCATTGCGATCAGCCATGCTCGCCCATAGACTCTCTAATTCTTCCGCTTCTCGTCCCGGTGTAAACTGCGTTTCGTTTGCCACACGCATCAGGTTTTCAAATTTCTGACGGTACACATTTGGTGTACGGGCTATTCGCCCAACCGTAGGCCCACTCATTTTACCAGCAGGAAGCCCCAAAGGTTCAGGCGTCCAATCTGTGGAGTTAATAATCGGATCGCGTCCAGCTGTAGTCTGACTACGTCTGGTTGCGGCGTTTAATCTTTCGTCCCCACGTCCAAGCGGCAATGCAAGTATTTCCTCTGCCTGACGTACGCCGTTGTTACCCTTAAGCTTGGTCAGTGCATTACGTAAGCCAGCGCCTATACCAGCGATAAGCAAGTCACCACCAGCACCGAGGCCGGCACCCAAAGCGGCGTTTCTCAGGATATCACTATTACTGTTCTGGCCTTGGATCAATCCCATGGCAGTGTTACTCAATGCACCCGTTCCTGCGCCACGCAAGGCCGTCTCTGCCACTCTGGTTGCCGTTGTAGGACTTAACCTTGGCAATACCTTGTTAATGCCTCCGCCGACCATATTCGCCACAGCATTACCGCCACGCGTTGCCAGCAGTCCGTTTGCCGCTCTCCATGGGGCTGTGATCAAGTTTCCTCCCCCAGCTGGGTTAAAACCTGCGCCAAGTACGCCACCAGCTATACCTGTGATATCTGCTACACGGTCAGCTGTAGCGTTACCAGTTGATCCTGGAGCCATCGAAGGCGTGCCCAGCAACATGCCTCCACCTGTACCGACTGCACGAGTGATAAACCCACCCACGGGGTTACCGTAGGTGAGATCATTCATCAGGTTAGAGAACGGGGATACAAAGTTAGCAAATGGACTTTTTGCCGCACTGTCCGCAATTTTCTGTTTGTTAATCTCATACTGACTTGGCTGTGGTGGAATAGGTGTAGGATTGACTCCCGTTGCCTGTTGGTACGTTCGAATATCACTTGGGCTACCAGCGAGCGACCGTCCCAACGTGGAGTTCATATAGATGTCTGATCCCGGTTGGGTAAGTGCAGGCGGCAAGGCTGACTTCAGGTCATTCATGGATCGTTGATTTGCAAAATAGGTTTGCACCGCTTGTGTCCGAGGGTTAATTGGCGCACTAGGTTGTTGTAAATTAAGCGTACCAGACATTGCTGCATCCCTGATCTGCATCGCCTTTTGTCGTTGTTCTTCTGAAAATCGTTCGAGCCTTGTCGCCATACGCTTACCCTCCAAACATGTTATAGTACTTGGTTACGCCACTGACCCAGTTGTTATTGAGTCCTGTTGGATCATTTGCTGCACCAACTGGCGCATATTTCTTCTGGATCTGTGGGATGGTCGTCAGTCCTTGATCAAAATACAGACGTTTCAAGTTGGATGCCATCTTGTCAATGCCTTCTTCGATGCTGGAGAATGTCATAAGTCCGTTTTTACCCATCATGCCGCCCACATTATTCTTGTTTCTGACTGCTTTACTTGTACCATTACCTGTCTCGTGTACAGCAATAGCCGCCAATAGCGCAGGATCAATTCCATATTTGCGTCCAGCCGCTTCGAATACCCCGCCAGTGTTTTTGAGTGCACCGCCGAGTTTAGCGTTTAGTTTGGCCCCACCAGCCGTGGGAGCTGTGAGGCCAGCTACTTTCCCGCTGTTGCCGCTCCCGTGCCGGTTGATGGCTGGATGTACTTTTTATCGAACTCTTGAATCTCTTTCGTCGTCAATCCCATAGAAAGCATAACTTGATCGTCTTGACCTGGCGGTAATCCAAACCCAGCAACTTGCTGATAAATCTGTTCCCTTGTTGCTGCATCCTTCGGCGCAGCGTACTTCTCTGTGGTTGGGTCAATGTATTGGGACTGCAATGCACTGAGTACTTGGTTTGCATTCATGCCGTTATACTCTGCTGATGGTGCGTTCTGGAGACCCAGCCATGCACGGGAGTTTTCGTCCTGGTTAATACTCAGCATTGCATTGCGGTACGCACTGTCGTCCTGTTGTTGTAGCTGTTGCAATGCATAGTTCAGGCCGAACTGAGTAACGTTCTGGTTAAACTGTGCTGACCACTGGCTATCTGCCACAGCGTCACGGGCTTTAGCATAGGCGAACTGCTCTGCACGGAACTGGTTATCAATTCCCACCTGTTGCTGGTTAAACGCTTGATTTTGTCCAGCCATCGTTAGCGGTGCGTTTGGATTCGCTGCTTGTCGTGCCAATCCGCTCCAGTCGCTTTGTGGTGTAACCACTCTGCCTGTCGCATCCATATACGCTCCTGCAGCGTTGAGGTTAGCTTGCTTGTTGTTCAAGTCCATTGCCTGACCGCCTAGTGTTCGGATGCCAGCGTTGTTTGTACGAGCGGTGTTGTAGTTGACGCCTGACGCATATGCAGCCGTGTCAATACCCATAGACAACAATTGAGCCCTGTATCCGTCAGCCTGAGCGCTCAGTTTGGAGCGCTCTTGTGCTGTAATGCCCTTGGCCTCTGCCTGTTGTTTCAACTGCAGGATGTTATTGATTGCTGTCTGCGCTCCCTCTGGCATGTAGTTGCCTAAGAGTTCACCCTCAGTTACACGGTTACCAAACTGTCGCTGATCCTCGCCCAAGTAGCTTTGTGATAGCGCTCCGAGGTTGCCAAACTGTTGCTGTTTCAAAGCTTCGTTGTCCATATACTGCTGGTACGCCTGTTGCATCAGGGATGGCATGACGTCCGTCTCTACGCGGCCCATCTCTTGTGCTGCTAGCTCAGACATGCGGTCGCTCGTGATGGTGCTGTTCAGGATACCGCGGCGATTAAGCTCGGCCTGTGTGGCTGAGTTTCCGCTATCAATGTTAGCCTGTGCTCGTTTGAGCGCTGCTTGATAGAGTGGATCAGCGTTAGGATCGTAGCTGAACGGCGTTTGCTCTCGGTTCGCTATAGCGCGCATCTGGCTGAGTAAGTCCATACCCTGCTGGGTGTTGGTCATTTGCGTATTGGCACTTGGAGTGCTCGGTGATGGCGTTGGAGTAGGTGGTGTTGCTGATGGTGCTTTATATCCCAAGTTGGTTGTGAGGTACTTTTGTTGTGCTGAGGTGTCTTGTCCCTGTGCTTGGCGATTCTTAATAACCTGAAGCGCGCGAGAAACCTCGTTGTCTCTAAAGCCAGTGTCACTTCCGATGCGTGCCTGATTCTGTGCAATCTGTAGTTTCATGGCCTGATCGCCTGTGTTGTAGTTCGCACCGCCATTACCCATGCCCGGCGTGGCTAGAGTGGATAACGATGGTGTAGGCTTGGGGGCAACCATCCCCTGTACAGCAGAGACAGGCGCAGCCAGCGTGGGTTGTTTCTTCTTTTGCGGCAACACAGTACCTGTGGTCTCGATCATGTTCTCACTCCTTTGCAATAGAAAAAGGACCCCGCATGGAGTCCCTCTTGTTATGGATTATTTAAGTGCTGCAAGCTGTGATTCGAGTTCAGTGAGTTTAGCTTGTAGTTTAGGAAGTACTGCTTCAGCATCAGATAGTGTTTTCTTTGAATTGGCGATACCCTCTTTAGTTGTTTCAATTAATGCATCGCTATAGAAGTCGCTACCTCTTGCCTTTGATTCTTCCATCTTTTTTAGATATTCGGTATCACTGTTAATCCTCCGCAGAATTGTTTCTTTTTTAGAGAGTACATCCTCCAAATTTCTGATTTCAACATTTAAATTGCTGATCTGTACTGTTAATTCTTCCTTATTTATTTCATCTGTACCTTCATTAATTGGTGTACTAACCACTGGCTCCTCTTCAGGTGTACTTAACTTGATTTCGTTACCTTCCACCGAAACCTCCAATCCCAGTTCATTTGCAGCCGTTCTTACTGGCACATAACTAGTACCGCCAATAACAGGCGCATCCCCGATATTTTTATTATCCAATGACACTGTCATTACTTTGCCGACTTTGACCCCGAGCAATTTAGATGTCGCTGCACTGATATCCCCTGAAAAAGAGATTGACACACCAATAACAACTCCGCCCATTACAAGACCAATGTTCTTTACTATCTTCTTCATTCCGCACACACCCCTGTGTTAGATTTTGCCAACATCATAGCATAGATTGTTAGTTTTGGGTATGTGTATGTGATGGTAAGCCGTTCCATTGAACTGTGCCTCCGTCTGCTTTTCGAAGTATTGTTCCAATAGGAATTCCTCCATCTGATGCTCCCGCTGTAGCAGTCTGTGATCCTTTGGTGGCTTTACCTAGAAGTTGTGCAAACAGTGTAGTGTTTCTGTTAGCGTCAAGAACCTGTTCAAATGGCATGATTACATCGTATGCAATGCTACCTGGTGTTAAAACTATATCTCTTTGAGCAGTTATTCTCGCTTCTGAGTTAAATGCATATATGTCGGATACATTCGCTTGCTGGTAAAGGCTTAGGGAACCAACGGGACTTACTAGTACTAATTGTGGTGAACCGGTGCCAACTGATACCGCACGCATTTGGATGTAATTGTCGGCTGAAGAATAGGCGCCGAACAAAGTATCGTCTGGGTTCATCTCTACCCTTGGATATCCATCCTCCGAACTTTGCACCTTAGCCCCGGTCATCGTCACTTGCCCGGCTGTATTCACGGTAAAGGTGTTCTTCGTCCCGTCATTTACTGTTATTCCCTCGTTGGCGATATTGACGGATGCTCCACCATTGAGTGAAATATTCAGCTCATTAATGTTCTTCCAGTCAATGTTGTTCAGCAGCCAGCCGAGTTCCTTCGCCATCTTGCCGACTGCGTTCTTCAGTTCGTCCATGGATGACATCCCATCAACATTTGGCATTTCAAACGAAGCCATCAGGCACCCCTCCTTGTTACCTCCCGGATGATCCGGTGTATTTTGGATTTACCTGTTCCGCTCAACCTCAACCGGAACCATGTTTCAGGCGTACGTACAACCACAGGTATCTTTATGCTATCCAGTTGGCCTGTGTTGTTAACCGTGGTGTACACTTGCGTCCATATTCCACCAGATGTTCCACCTGCGTATTCAACTCGCAACGTTGCTCCCAATGGAACTTCTGCGACTACCCATAGACGATGAATAGCTTTATGGACGGTTTCATCACCCTCAGAAAATGGCTTAGTTTCAAACGACCACTCAACAGGTGTACCGTTGAAAGAGCTGGCTCCTTGCCGCATGATACGACCATCTGTTGTTCCAAAATACAACGTTTGACCGTCTAAGTAATAGGAAGATGCCACGAAAGACATCGGCCACCATGCACGGTTCTTAATATCGTATTTCAGAGTGACATTAGGCAAGGTGGACTGATCAATCGCCAGTGATAAGTACAAGAATCTACCATCATAACCAGCCACACAATGCTGACCGTACTCTTGATTGACGCGCTTGATATAGTCCTGTATTGGATCGCTAATCTTGATCGGAGCAGCACCACCCATATAGGCATATACGCCATCAGTTGCCAGCCAATACAACGCCTCATTGGTCTGCACAATCGATCGGTCAGAGATACATCCCACACCGTAGGGGTTTTGCATCTGGAAGTTGGTTGAATCTTCCCCAAACAGTTCATGCATAGTCCATTTCTTGAACAGGATGACGTGGTTAGCGAAGGTTGTAAGCCCTGTAGGCTTCTGCCCATCTGCAGTCTCAACCGTAATCTTGCCTGTTCCGGTGTACTTGTTGGTGCTAGACCAGTCTGTAGCATCTCTCAGTCCGGAGTATGCAAGAAGGTTATCCGCTGAGTTAGCCAAATAAAAGCGATTTGCATGAGTCGTCATGTATTTGCTGTTGTTCGGAGCCCCAGATAATGTTGTCAAGGTTGTACCGTCGTACTGTCGTAGCTGAGAAAAACCATCTAAAAAATATAGTTTGCTGCCATCAAAAAACATTGCTGAATCCCACAGACGACTGTTGTCTGTGCTACTTTGTTCATAAACAGCTACCCATGACGATCCAGATTGCTTGAATAGCCCTCTTCCATTACCACAGTACCAAACACCAAGGAAATTAAAAATACGGTTTATATAGCCCGTGTGTTGACTATACAGTGTATGTCCATCTGTTACTTGTAAGGTAGGATATAAAAAAGAATCTACGTTTAACGCAGCTACCAATTGGCTATCTTTGATCTCTATAGATTCGACCGATTGATTAATTCCACCGCTCAGGTTGACGATGGATTGCTTTGTCTTTGATGGCGAATTACTCCACCCTTCCATTCCATACGCCTCCTTACAACGAATTGATGAACGCCAGTATCTTGTCAGCTAGCGCCAAATGACCGTTGTCATTCGGGTGCAGTCCGTCAGGCATGGCGTATGCTTTATAATTGGTATCCCATGCGTAGACATTACTGTGATGGTATAGATTCAGTACAGGTAAGCTGTAGCGCTTGGCTACCTTGTTAATCGCCTCTGCAATTTGATCAAGCGTTACACCCGCGCTATTGGCTGCCCACGCATTGTCACAAGGAATTGGTGTGATAATCGCGATTGTCTTGGTCGGATACTTTGTGACCAGTTGTGTAATTGTATTATTCACTGCACCGTAGAATGATGCTGCCGGGTCCGTATCTCCGAATGTCCCCATGACAAACGGGATGCCCACTTGGTACCAGTCATTAACACCGCCAAAAACGGTGATAAGATCCGCGCCTGCTGCCAACGAAGGCACCCTTTGATAGAATGCATTTGTACCGCCAGAGACGGACGGTGTGCGCCAGCCTGTGCCGCTTATACCGTAGTTGTTCACAGTGCAGCCTATTTTTGCGCTGATGTAATCCTGATAGTTTTTAGTTGTTTTACTATTGTGTTCGGTAATTGAATCACCAACTACGTTCCACGTCTTCCCTGACCATTTGGATTGTCCCGATTCTAAATCTCTGTTGATCGCCTCAATGAAACCCTGGTCTGTGATATCTATTCGATTCGTGCCATAGGCGACGTAACTGGATGGAAGACTATTCTTGCACACCATAGTGGTATTAAGATCAACGACTCTGATTGTAATCCTGACATAGGCAGCACCTGCAGGAGGCGTCAGTGTATTCACTGATGGGCCAATGGGATTAACTACACCGGACACAAACACTTTGCTTGAATTGTAATATGCGTAATCCGCGCACTTGGTGGCTTTGTACACCGTGCCCACAGAAACTGGAATATACCCGCTCGCATAATAGCTTTCGTTGTATACTATCGTTCCATTGGCTGAGTGTACAATCCCGTATTCTACTGCTGCCGGATTAAACAAGTTTGTTGTCGTCTGCATAAACGATGTTTTGTCTGGCGTCACACTCTTATCCGCTGGGATCGAGTTGATCGGAGTTGTTCCAGCCATCGCTTGCAGAACCTCTTGGCTCAGGTTAGCGAGACGGATGCGATCTTCGTCCGTAGATATGCTCAGTTTGGATGACGGAATGGAGTTTAGTTCGATCATTCCACCGCTAAAATCACCCGTGATCTCTCCAAAGTTACTGATGACCCCATCATATCCACCAATAAATGTGGAGTTATCGCCCAGAAATACGATTCCATCTGTGTTATAAAGACTGGTTACCCTGTAGGCACCATGCGGAAAGAACAATGTCGCTTTCCCTTCAGTCTGAGCAAGGTTAACAAGTTCTTGCAGCTTTGCTGTGGCATCCGAACCATCCGGGAAAACATCATAAGCAGACACAAAGTACATTGAGTCTCCGAAGTTACGTTTGTTTAAATCTGCGTTTCTGTATTGTGCTGCGATAAGCTGATTCGCTTGGACCATTAACTCCACACCCCCATGACATCTTCAATAACAGGGTAATCCGGGGCTTCATCATCTACCCGCTGGAACTCTTTAATCAATCCGTTGTACCTGGAAGCGAAGTTGTTCACCATCGCAACATCAGCAAAATTCTCCGCAATCTGTACAAGTGCCCCATATACCAGCAACTGATGGAAGTCTACGTCCAGATCTGGCGTCACATTTGTGTTGCTTGCCGTTAACTTGGCTGGCTCCCGGTTGTAGAAGATGATCAGACCGCCTTCAATGTCCCTGTCAGGTGTTGGATATATACCAAGTTCATCGCCTTCTGTGAAGTAATAAAACGGTGTGTTTGCGCTTTTCTTCACATCCTGATAAATGTATTCAACATCACCCACCAGTACGTCTATTACGTTGGACCTGGCACACGGCAGCGGGTAAGCAAATATCCCTTCGGTTACATCGTATTGGAACATCGTGTTGATGCGGAATGTTGTGCGAAACAACTCACCCTGCACGCTGTTAAGCTTCCGGATTACACTGTCATTGGACAGGCCATGCGGGTACTTCTCTGCTATTTCATCCAGGATCTCCTGTAGATTCACTGTTATCACTCCTTCAAACAGGAAAAAGCCCCTATGGGGCCTTGTCACATGCCTTTGATTTCCTTCTTGGTGCTGTTTTCGATGCGTTGGTTGACTTCGCGTGTCTGGATATAGGAATAGTTCCAAATTTCAGCGATTGCCTCTGGTACATCAACTGGTTTTCCTCGCGGAACTGTGTATATTACTCCATTGAATCCGATAGGAACCACTTTATCATCTGGATTAGTAGGGTCGTCTGGAATTAAGATACTAACTTTCTTCATCGCCTTTAACTGTTCCAGTACACTTTTTTCTGCTTCAGCTGCTTGACGCTCGTATGCTTTCTCTTCCATTTGCATTTGCTCAGGTGTTTTCTCGGTTTCTTTTGCTGCCATGGTTGTTTCCTCCTCAAATTAAAAGGAGCCCGAAGGCTCCCTGTATTATACTGTTGCGCCGGACTCGTAACGCACGATAGCTAGTTCTTGCAAACGAACTGCGGCAAACGCACACTTCCAAGCGACGGTGTTGAATTGGTTGAGCGGGTCGGCTACACCGCCAGAACCAGCAGGGTGCACGATGATTTCTGGCTTCATGGAACCCTCAATGTCAGGCAGTCCATAAGCACCACGACCAAGGAAAATTGTTGCGTATGCATCGTTGGCAGCAGGGGCGCCAGCCGAACCAGAAGCGTATTTCACGCCGTTGTCTACCTCCATGAAGTAGATACCATACATCTTGCCCAAGATGCCTTCCTCGCGGTTCTTGGTGTCCACATACGTGTTCTGATCCTTCCACTCTTGCAGTTGCATGATATCCAGTGCGACGTCAGGATGAACCATTGCGACGTATCCAGTACCACCGTTAGGCAAGCGGATTGGTTTAACCTTATTACGCTTCATGGTACGACGTACCTTCAGGATGTCCAATGCCGTGATCTTGTCCGCTGGCACCAAGTTTGCACGAGACGTTTTGCCGTTGGCGTAGAACACATTCGTACCAGCAGCAACCACATCACGAACGATGGTGTCAATGGATTCACCTGCGTTTTCACCCATCAATCCAGACGCCTCTTGCAGCAATGGATCCAGACCAGTCATGTCGATGAACTCAGAAATCTTTGTCCATGATCCGTACTCTTGGATCACAGCAGTGATTTTCACGATATCCAGGTTTACACCGTCTGGAGTAACACCCTCAGTCAGTGCTGTTGTGTTCACAGCCAAAGAATTTAGACGTCGGAAGCTTGTTGTAGCACCTTTGCGCTTAGGGATATTTTTGTTTTTATCTCCGAATTTCGTCCATTGTAGCTCGGGAATCAAACGTTCCAGTAATTCGTCTTGGTAAAACTCTGCTTGTTCCGCAGTAAGGGCGTTTACTCCAGTTGTTGCGTTATAACCTTGTACTAATGTTGCCATGGTTAGTCATCTCCTTATATTACGCGGCCCCGCCTGTTGTCCCTGAATGCTTTACGCTCTGCCGGGGTCATACTCATGTATCCACCCTGTGGGTCAGGCGCATCAGCACCAAGAGAGCCGGTTGAGCTATCCGCGTTTTGTTGTAGTTTTCGTATTGCCTCTTGCTCGGCTTGTGCCGTAGCTGTCTTGACTCGCTCGTCGTATGTAACGATCTTGTACGCGACGTCAAGCGAGTATCCGTTGGTTGCAGCCATGTTGATTACATCGTTTTTGTATTTGCCAAAGTCCGGGAAGTTGGTTGTGTCGTTCTCCATGTTCTGGATCTGTGACTCAACCTTGCGGACCAAGTCAGCTTCTTTCAACTCATTCAATTGTTTCTCGTACTCAGTAACCTTTTGGTTTAAAGGTTGTAGGTGATCTCTGATAACCGATTCATCCACGCCTAACTTGTCAGCCTCTTGCTGGATTCTTTGCTCCATTTCGGCTTGATCAAGCGCAGTCATGTACGCTTCGTAATTGTCAAATCCGTAATATTTTGCAGTACGATCAAGCATCTGCTGATAACGCTCGGCTTCCTGGGCTTTTTCGGACACCTTGTCATAGTTCAAGCCTTTCTGAACCCAATTCGGTACCTCATCCTCTGGCACAAAGCGTTCTTCCTTGTTGTACTTGACCTTTATTCCTCTGGGCTCTTCCTGTGGTGGGGAATCTTGCCCTTCTGTTTGTGTGTCAACTTGCGTATCAGTTGTCTGTTCAACCGTTTCTTGCACTACGTCATCGCTATGGTTGGCGATTTCCTCCATGGGTGTAACCTCCCTGCTCTATGGTAGGAGCAAAATTGTATATAGAAAGGGCCCCTGCAGTCTCAGCAGAAGCCCGTTGTTTTATATGCCCATCGCTTGTGGTGCCATCGGCGGTGGTATCTCTGTTTGCATGGGTGATGCCTGTTGCATGCCTTGCTGTTGCATCATCAGTTGTTGAACAAGCATTAATTGCTGGTCAGGTGTCAGGCTGGCGAATGCCTCCTGTTCCTGTGGTTGCATGGTGGCAACCATCTGTTCAATGATGCCGATGATACCTTTCTTCTCTTCCATTTCCTTCATCAATCGATCCCGGAACGGCACAACATTGCGCGGTGCATACTTCAAGAACTGCTCATATGTGATATTTCCACGGTTAAGGGCATCATTTAAGCTACTGAGCACCAGAGATTCAGAGTACGTGGAGCTCGGGCCAACATCGATCTTCAGGTTCAGATCAGTGTCTTGGAACTGCGAACCGTTGAACATCTGTGCATACTCTTCACCGTCATCATCTTTCAGCTTAACTTGACGCGGTAGGTTGTACTTAACCTTGAAGAAGTCCTCCCATATCCGGCCAACATCCTCAATGAGCCGGTAGAACCGACGCTTGATAGACTCAATCGGGATAGCAGCAGCCTTTTGTAACAACATGATTGCCGTTGCGTTAAGCTGTGCTGATGGTGCTGAGCCTGTGGCTGCTTCATCTGCTCCAGTCATCTGACGGGTATAACCAAGGATTGCTTCAACCAAGTTGGCAGCACTGGAACTGATTGCACCCGGGTTAAGGTACTTCACGCCATCACCCATTCCTGGAGGTGAACGATCTTCAATCATCTCGCCCGGTGCATTGGTTACTTTGCTCGGGTCAATAGCTTGTGACTTGTACACCATCTTAGGCCAACCTGTAAGCTGAACAGACAGGATCTGCATGGCTACCAGCATGTTGACTGCCTTCTGGTTCGGGATCAATCCCTCTGTGTCGCCAATACCAAAAATAGACTTCTTCCGTCTCTCCCACTGCATGACTGCGATAGGATAGCGGCTGAGGCCTGTGTCTGTTGGCTTTTTGAGGGTGATCCCACAACATGTCTTGGCGAACATGATCTTGCCGCCTTCCTTCCAGTACTTGGTGAGCAGAGTCACCTTACTAGTGTCGTTGAGTTCCACCTTCGCCATGTCATACCCTTGATCTGTCGTCTCCTTGTCCGGCTTGATCTGACCAAGCATCGCGTTACTGACTCCGTTGTTCTTGGCGTAATCTTTAACACTGGATACCAACTCGCGACTACTGATAATGATATAGTTTTGCTTCTGAACATTACGTTGCTGAGGATTACCAAAGAATACGTTGATAGGATCAATCACCTCACCCTCCATCTCTCCGATCCAGGCGAATCGCTTTCCGCCCTTCACGTCGTTGTCCCAGTAATAGTGCAGTACGCATGTGCCAGTATTGGCTGCAATGTCCAAAGCTTCCTCATTGAGTTCATCCTGCTTAATACGCTCCCAGGTTGCCTCAGAATAGCGACTGAACAGTTCACCCACATCCACGTCCATCTGATTGTCCTCGACGATCTCCTGTGCACTGTACACCATCTTGATCTGTTCACTCATGACCGTAGCTACCTTGTGTGTCTCGATCATCTTAATGACGTTGAATACCGGACGTGGTAAATGTTTGGTGCGCTGTGTAGCCGCAGGCCATTGGTCACCCGCTTTGAAGCGCTCGTACTCAGGCCATTTGTCCAGAAAGCGCATGCGGCGCTTGTATGACAAACCATCCTGATACTGTTTCTGCATCTCGCCTGCCAGTTTATCCAGCGTTGTTTCTTTGTCCATTCGCCTCACCTCCCATCCATTCATTCATTAAGCTTTCGACCTCAGCCTTTTGCGCTGGTGTCAGCGGCTTAATTTCGCCAATCATTTCTCGCATCTTGCCGTTGATCAGTGTTATCGTCTCTTGCTCAAGGTTCGGCAGCTTCAGGAGCTCTCCCAGTTTGATTGCCTCATCTACCATTCCAGATATCCACCTCCTGTGCTTTCTGTGTCCGTCCGAAATGGGAACGGGGTCACGGTTGCTTCTATTGCCTTCTGCAGCACCTTGTCTTCCTGCTGTCCTCGGCTGTAATATGCTATTGCCAATGCCATAATCAAGTCATCGTGTGCGCCTTCCTGTGCCTGTGGCCTACCTTTCTCGCTACGAACAAAGGTAAGCATCTCGTTCAGCGTGTCGATGTCATTAATGCACTCTACCGACTCACGCACCACTGTGACCAACTCTGCTATGGCTGATGGCCTTGTAAGCTTGCCTGTGACAAATCCATAGGCTTTGACTACGGAGCCTGTAAACGTGTCCTCACGCTCTCTGACGTACTGGTTCGTGTAGCCCAGTCGTGTAAGAACCTTAACTGGATGGCTACTAAAGTTGGTCTCGATGCTTGCCAGTGCATTGTTGTAATGCTTGCCCAGGCAGTACATCTGCTCGGCGTACAAATCCTCGTCAAACTGATTCTTGTACACTGCCACTTGCTTGCCTGTCACATTGTTGATGACCTGCCCGACAAAATTATCTGATCCATCACCAGCGGTATCGCCGCCAAGCACATACGGGATATAGGACTGAGGCTTCTCAAACACTTTAATGTACCCGTCATCTGCATCAATCCACTTGATTGATCTGTCGATGATCTTATCTGCTGAATCCTTGTCGTAAACAAAATACCCTCGCTGCACCACAGGATCATGGTCACGAAGGTATGAGATTCGTTCAGATACTTTCTGAGCGTTGAATATGGTTTTACCAAGCACGCCCCACTCACCAAGCGCGTACACCTGATAGAAGTATGGGTCTGTCTCCTTGAACGCCTCCAGTACTGCGATGGCTTCTGCATCCAGAAACTTGTTGTCCTTGTATGTGCTGTGCAATGTCATCGCATTCGGCTTTGGCATATCGAAGAACTCACGCTTTAACCAGTGATTAATGTCAATCGGGTTGAAGGTGATCATCATCTGTTTGTAATTCTGTGTCCTGCCCCTGAGCCGGATGTCCAGTTGCCTGAAGTCCTCAGGTGAACACTCACTCGCCTCTTCCATCCACACGCTGGTTACGCCTGAAATAGACTTCAGCTTCTCTACATCATCTAGCCCAGCAAACAAGATTTCATTCCCGTTCACGCAGCTGATGTGCAGTTCTGAGCTTGTACCCTTCGGAATTTTAAACAGCTTTTCCAGTCCCCATCGGTAAATGCCATTCTTCAACTCGGTGAACACCGATTCACGCAACGTCTTAGCTACCTTACGCAGTACTAAGATGCGGTGCTTTTGTTCTGTCAGCATTCGTACAACTATCTTCTGAGCCGTGAACACCGACTTACCCGAACCGCCGCCGCCCATGAGTACAAGGTATCTATCTTTGTTGGTGTAGAGCGGATAGAATTTGTCATTTGTCAGGTTCGGCAGCTCGGTTAAATCGATGTTAATCGTCGGCATTGCCACCAAACCCTTCAGGTAATGCAACTTTAAAACTAACCTCTGCATTCATGTCGGCTTGTAGTTTATCAATTGGTTTGTATCCTGCACGATCCAGCAAATCCCGTGCCGCAACCAACCTGTCCTTGTCCATTGCATTCGGACTCTCCATGATCTCCAATAGCACGTTATACGCCTTGACAGCATCCTCAGCGAACATCATGCGCAAGTCCTTGTTAAGATTCTGTTCAGTTTTGTTAAGATATTGTTGAACCTCAACAGACTTTAACAGCCTACTTCCTTGACTTGACGCTGTCTTCTCACTGTATCCTGCTGCAATGGCAGCCTGTGTTGCGTTGTTTCCGTTTTGCAGATATTCCGTTACAAACAGCATCATTTGCGGTCTCAAGTCTGCCATGGGTATCACCTTCCTCTCTACTCCCCAATTAGTCTATATTGATCAGTATCGTTGCTGGGCCTGTTCTGTCGTGTCGTACATGTCCGATGATAAGTGAGTATTCATCGTGTGGAGCGATCTTGTGAACTTCTACTCCTGTGCGCTTCTCCAACTCTTCTGACAGCCATTTGGTTGTTGGAGCTACCTTCTCTTGTACAGGAACCACTTCTCCCCATTCATTCGATGTAACCTTCACTCCTGCGAGACTATGTGTGTGCTTCAATGCACCCGCATATGGATTTCCAATCCCTTTCAACACACCTTTAATCGCACTTTCTTCCTCCGGCGTTTTTAACCTACTACGTATCTCATTTGCTTCACGTATGATCTCATCATGCTCTGTGCTACTTGTAGCTGCGCATGCTCTCTTGTTAAGCTCGTGTAGTCGGTTGATTAGTCGGCATCGCTCACTCTCTCCACCACCACTAACCGCTAACCCGTTATACTCCGCGATCTCCTGTGGTGTACCTTCTACTGTTCCGTCTTTATGGAGTTTCATATGTGTTATCCCTCCTCTTAATGACCCACCCCTATACGGCCCCCGCTGTCGCTGGGTGATTCGGTCGGACTCGATGGCCTACGGCAAAAACCAAATGCCAACCATGCCGCCTATAAAGCCTCCTACTGCTCCACCCAACACGGATACAACAAAGTAAATGATCGCTTTGTGCAGGATCGACTCTTGCGGTTTGAAGAATATCTCCACTGCATCTCACCATCTTTCCGTGCAGTTGCACGACATGATAAAAACAAAAAGAGCAACGGCGCTTGACCGTCACTCTCTATCCGTAATGTTGCACTCAATCGTGCGGGGAGCTAGTCCCGTGCGTTACGGTCGCATTCAGTTTTGGCATGCAAGGAAGGAACGTTGTAAACGACGACTGCGCATACAGCTATCGGCGCTTATCATCCGTTCCCTATGATGATATATTATCATGCGCTGGGGTGCAAAAAGGGTGCAGAAAGGTGCATATCTTCGATCTCGGGAATCTCCACGAACCGGAAGCATATGTTCAACTTCTCCATAGCTCTGCGGTGTGTTCTCTTGATCGTGTCCTTGCTGTAATTCTTCCGATTGGCTATCTGACCAAGTGTAAGATCGTCCATCCATTTCAGTTTGATTACGCTCCGCTCTTCATCGGTCAGCGTATCCAATGCACCTTCCACCATCTTCACCGCTCGTGTGTACGCATGGTAGTCCAAGCTGTCCTTAAAACCAACTCCATATCCTCCTGGCGCTTTCGGTCCGTATCCATCGCCACCTCGTGGCATATCCGAATATCTGGTTGCTTGCAGGTAATGCCTTGACTCGACTGTTTCGTCGTAGTTCTTCACTGCATATTTGTACTGCGGATAGTTTTTCAGCAGTTTGGTCACGTTACGCTGATCCATGTTCTCCCTCCTCATACCTTTGTTTGAACTCGTAATCCATATATTTACACCAGCCTGTTAAATCCGATCGTACAAGCCAATCTCCACGGTATAAATTAATGTATCCGTGTACACCTCGTATCGCCACCTGAATTGCGTCTTGCCCGGCCCGGATGTACTTCCGATGCTCCACCATCTCACTGCCTGTAAACTCCTTTACTGCGGCAACAGTAGCCGGAGAGTAATCCTTGATCTGGATCGCTCTCACGGTTTCTGCTTTGCGGTGGTAGATCATGCTGGTTCGTATGTCTTTTCAAATATGTCAGGCTTGCACGGATAGAATTCACCATTTACGCCTTTGATGATGTAATCTCCTGGAGAAGCCCACATCGTACCTTCCAAAGTAATTATCCCGACTTTACCTCCAAGCGGCTGAGTCATGTTTTCACCAACAAAGTCATACACGTTTCCAACGTTATCAAACAGTATCGCCTCAACCTCAACCGACTTCTTCCGATATTTCGCCATTACGCCACCTCAGTTTGTGGCGGTTCTAACAGGGCTACGCGTTTCTTGAGTTCTTCAAATTCTGCTCGCGTAACTTCTCCCGTTTGCGTCTCAGTAGCACTTCCTGCCAGCTGTTCTTCAGCCAACTCGTGTCCGTTTTCGGCTTCGTCTGCTTCTGGAAACTGCCATGTGGGAGGCGTCAGTTCGCTGCTCTCTTCCACACTTTCAGGTTGTGCCAAATCCGCATCAACACGTTCGGGTTCTTGGGCGATTCGAAATTGCGGCGCCTCTTCGGCGCTCACCTCCCGGTAACTCTTGATTGTCAAGAATGGGATTTTGATCTCTTCATCCGTTTCAGCCAGTTTTGCAATGTAAAACGAACGTTTGTGATCTCCCCATTGCACGTCATAAATAGCAGGTTTAGCCGCCTCTCTCGCTTCTTCTGCCTTACGTCTTTCTTCTTCCTCGCGTTCCTTCTGCGCTCTCCAAGCCGCCATCACGTCCCCAGTGTCAATTACCTTAACTGCATTTGCAGCACCCACCGCCAATTGCTGGCGCAGATCATCCACATGACCATTCAAGCGTGTAATCTCTGCTTTAGCTTCCTCCAGTTGTGCATTCGCGGCATCACGTTTGCTTGCTGTGTCCTCCAACTCCATACGAATGTCCCGAATCTCCGTCACCAGTTTTGCATTCGCTTCTCCAGCTTCGTCAGCCGCTGATTGTGCCGCATCCTTGGACGCCGTTTCTGATGCCAGGCGTTCGCGCAGGTCTTTAACCTCAGTCATCCAGCGCTCGTCACGTTGCAGCAATGCATTTTGCACAGCGATCCGCACGACCTGATACGCTGCTTCTGCGGACTCCGTTGACTCATTCTTAAACATTTCTCGCATTGTTACGCCTTCCAAGTCGAGGTTATCCATGATGTAGGCTACTTCTTGTTGTGCCTCTTCCACGTTTTGTTGCTCCAAGAAGTCAATCTCCGCCTGTAGATCAGCCAACTTACCTGCATCTGCCATAGCACCGCGTTGCTTTTCGACATTCAACTCATACCGTAATTCGCTAATACGATCTTGCTTTTCCACCTACATACACCCCGTTTTCCGATAGTAATAGTTATATATCTTATTATAGCATATTTAGTGGTTATAAAGTACATTTTTCTACGCTTTACACAATATTTTGTGGTTTATCTGCAACATGTCACATTTGACAAATCGAATCATGCAATATCTCGCTTTCCGACTTTCCAACCATCCATTTTAAACCACCCTGTAGGCTCGTAGAGACGTTTTTGAGTTGATCCTACCAATCTACCGTCAAACTCTATCAAACGTCCTCTACACGCCCCAGAATCGTCCAGAAGCACCCATCCGTCTCCCACGTGTACGTACCGTCCAATCATTTCACTGTCCACCTTCCATCAGTTTTGGTCACCAATCGCAAAATGATATCTGGGTTTCTCACATCGAACAGCGTCTTTCTCAGCGAAAAGTCCCGTGCTGCGAATCCTTTTACATCCTCCACGATGACTTCCCCATTCTCCTTGTACATGAAATCAGCTGTGTATTTTATGCCTCTTTTCTTCTTGCCCATCTTGGTGAAAGGTTCCACCAGTTGGAATTCCGGCTGCAGGGTCAACTCACTTATCTCTCCGGCTCGCTCAAGCAACATCAACATCCGATATCTCTCAGCCTCCATTTTGCTGTCAAAGGTGATCCCGTCTGTCGTTGTCTTCTTGGCGCCGTACTTGTTGCCCCTCAAGCTGCACCACCTCCCTTCCGTTTCACCAGCTCATGATTGACGCGCGTCTTTGGTATACCCACCTCTTTGGCAATGTCTGACCGTAGCCAGCCGTACTCAGCCAGTTCGACGATCCGGTTTGACTGTTCCGTGGTAAGTGGCACCTCCAAGCTTTGTATAATCAAGTCCGGCCCCGGTTCCACCTTTGTCTTCACGTACATCTTGTATTGCTCTCCCTTCTGCCGGCCCTTACGTGTGGATTTGCGCTCCTTGATCTGTCCTCCGGCTGCCCAGTGCTTTTTTCTCATGTCGTCGTCCTTCTTTCGTCTGTAGTGGCTTTCCCGTTCTTCTGCGATCTCGTCGATCAATTTGAGCACTTTATCTGCAATGTATTGCCTGCGTACCGATGCAGGTATCCCAAACATCGCGGCTTCGGAATCAACTCGCGATGCGATCCGGTCGGCATCCTCCAGTTTCTCGCGCAGCAGGTACTCCCATGGTGCGTAGATGTCGTGCATCTCTTTGTGATTCATCCCCAATCCTCCCTTCCATGCCGAAAGCCTCTCGGCCCCGGCGCAGGAATTCATCGTAGTCTTGGTCTATCAGGTCGTAATCGTCTATTGGTTTCATGGTTATCGCTCCTATGCTGATTGATTGTGTTGTTCTGGCCTGCGGTCCCGGCCGATCATTTCTATCTCACGTTCACCAATTCGTCCCTTGATACGGCTTACCAACTTGGCCCCATTGATTGGCAGCCGCGATGGGATTCTCTCTAACTCATAATTGCTGGTCATGATAGTTACTTTCCCTTCGCGCTCCCTGCCGTTTAAGATGCTAAACAGCTTATCTTCTGCCCAATCCTTGTACTGTGCGGTGAATATGTCGTCTATCATGAGTATGGGTACCTGTCGGAAACGTTTGAGCACTTCTGACTCACTTTCATCGGCTTTTTTACCATATGTCTCTTTAATTGCACCAAACAGGTCATCCTCAGTCACATAGATTCCTGGTATCTTCCGGTGAGCCAGCGCATTAGCAATGCAAACCATCAGATACGTTTTCCCTGTTCCAAATGCTGATACATTCTTCTCCCGTGCTCGGAGATCGTCACCAAAGATGTACATCCAGCTGCCCTTTTCCATGTGTTCCTTGATGTTTCGCACAAAGTCTGTAGCTAATTTGAGTTGTGTTTTATTCTCCTCATCAATCACAGCCACACTAAACGTGTATCCCTTCTCTTTTTCCGCCAGTCCATCAGTTGGGTTGTAGTTCTGAAACTGCCGCTCATAAAAGCAGTCACATAATTTTACCGTTGTAACCTCCCGTTTCATGGGTGTGCCATCAGGCTTCTTGTATTCGTCGTCTTCTACCCAGCGAAGATCAGTTATCGTTCCTGTGTATTTGCATTTGGGACATCCCTCATTCGAAGTTTCGGAGCTGCTGTTCAAAGTCGTCGGGAACAATGACCTTCCGACTTCCTGGAGTTCCGATGTATTCTGTTGACTTCTGAGACGCTCGATCCGGGCTAAAATTCCGTTCATTGATCCTCGACCTTCCACTTTGACCGCCTCCTTGTATTACTTTTAGCTTACGTTCCTCCTCTTGAACCCGATCAACAACCCAGTTCAAAATGGCTCGGTAATCACTTGCGTACTTTTTCTTGTTTGCACCCTTGTAGTTATCCAATATCTCTATCATTCTGTTGACTCTATCTTCTCCATGATGTTCTACCAGCTTGTCGTATTCCGATTGAGTCATAGAAACGAATTCAGCAAATTGGATTTTGGGTACACTCTTTTTATCTTTTTCATTCTTAACATTGTTATCATTCTTTACATTCTTGTTTATATTGTTGGGTTGTCGTTGCTTTCGCGCAGGCTTCGTCTCCTTTTCGTCGTTGCTTTCGTCGTTGCTTTCGTCAGATTCCGAATCCTGATAAACCGCGTAGTTAACGACTTCAATCAACATTCCATGCGTTGCTTTCGTCGTCGTGATCATCGTTGCTTTCGCGTTGCTTTCGTGACCCCTTTCATTGGGTTTTCGTAGCCAGTCAATTACTTGATAGACTTGATCCTTTGTGGGCCTGACTGTACGAGCCCCCACGCGCCATTTGCAGCCCTCAATTATGTCCGGTATGGATAGGCTCATCTGCCCTCGCTGCAACCCTTTGTATTGAGAATGCTGCGCAGATATGAGCAGAAACATCCATACCTTGATGTAAAGGGGTGGCTTGTCCCAAATAGCGCTCTCGATGATTTTTCTGTGTAGCCGTATCCAACCGTCCATAATTGCACCACCTAAGCTCCTTTTTTACTTCCCATGCTGTCCCGTATATCGTTTATCTTCATCTTTGCCCACCGTACCCGTTCTTCGTGCCAATCGACTGCTCCCCGGTCGTCATACTTCTCTGCATGATGCAGATCGGACACAGCCCGAGCCAATTCGTCGTCCCAAAACATCAACTGTGAGTGTAGATGTACGTTGTTAGCTGCCATCATTTGTATCCTCCTTGGGTATAGACTCTCTACCCTCTCCTTTTGCCCATTCAGCAAATCCCACAAGTGTCATCGTAAGCCAATAGTCTTTACCTTCCGGCTGGTAATACAGGTCTGCATCGTCTTTGTGTCGATTACCGATCAGTACAACCTTGCGAAACTTCACCCTGCCATTGTGATAGGTGCGTCCTTCTTGGATGTCTCGTGGTTTCATGCTTCATCCCTACCCAGGTAGGTTGATAAGCAGCAATTTCTTCGTTGCACCAAACTCAATTTCTTCTTCGTCCAGTTCTCCAAGCGTTTTCATTGTATTAAATAGACTAGAGATTACCCTTCGCATATTACGTTCAAGCGTTCTTCCGATGACCTCAGCCTCTGCATCCTTATCATTTTGAGCCTCTTTGATGTCCTTTTTTATTTCAGCTAACTCATCACAGTATTTATTCATCAGTAATCTGAGTTCTAATTCTGTTTTGTTCATTCTGTATCCGCTCCTTCCCCACCCAATTTTTGCTTTGCGAACCACAGAATTTGTCGCAATTCCTTTATCGTGATTGGTAGCATATAGCTGCCCTCTCCAACTTTGAAAACTATCATCATTTCGCCCTTCTCATTGGGAGTAATATCGTATTCGTAGGAATCGATCAGTTTTAAATCAGAGTAGTCAATCATGCTTATCCGCTCCTTCCTTGGGAGCCAACACTTGACGAGCGTGTAAATTTCCGATCACCCTAACGCCTTCTGCCCAGCAGTATGATCTATCAAATTCAATCACTTCAGATGCCCAAAGGTACCCGTCTGCCAAGGAATCTGCTACAAACATGAATCCGCTGCCCTCATACTTCACTTCACAAATGTGCGTTTCGCCTTCATATTCCAATTCGACGATATCACTTTCAAATACCTCGACTTGGTCGCCTGATTCATCATGGAAGCCTGCGTATTGCAACCACTTCACGTTTCCATTGAAGGGCAAAGAATCCATTTCGATCAAATCTTTGATAGTGAATGCTTTGCCCATCTGGCAGTGTTCCGTCAGCCATGCTGCAAATTTAATCTCACGCATCTTGTATATCCTCCTATTTGGGGAGACCAGACCTTATCCGGCCTCCACTTCGTTAAGTTTATTCAGTCGATTGGTCGCCTTCGGCCAATGATTTAAGTCTCGCCATTTCCTGCTTATACTGCTGTTTAACAAACTGATCATGACGCAAGTTCTTGACATTAGGATGCCTGTTTGGGATGTACTCCCGGCCAACGTGGTCAATGGATGAGGGTGGTGAACTCCACCACGATTCCGTCCATACTCCTTTTCCATCCGTGAATAAGGACATGTATCCACCGTAACGCGGCTCAGCTTTCCACATTTGAAATTTAAGGCGTGACATCGTCTATCCCTCCTATGTTATAAGTCCAACCAACTAGCAGAGTTCACTTGTTATAGCCAATATGTCCGCTTCTGGCTTATTAAAATCTTCTAACGTTTCAGTTACAGTCCGTACCAGTCCGCCATCATCAGATTGAGTTCTTGCGTGAACCACAAGAGCATAATCACGCTCAACTTCTTTGATTTCATCGTCCGTTTCTTCATCGTAATCTGCTACGATCTCGTTATACTTTTCAATGGCTTGCTCTTCCGTCTCCGCTTTAATCAGTGCCCAGTAAGGACCGTTGAATTCGAAATATTTCATGGTATCTATCTCCTTTGAATTTGTTGTTATAAGTCCAGTACAGCCAATAAAGCTGCCTTACAGCGTTGTGCTGGAGTTGTGTGGATGAAATCAAACATTCCAACATACTCGCCTGTACCGACCACAACCTGTTTTAATGATTCGCAATATTTAGCCTGTAACCTCAATTCCGCGATTCTCTCTTCTACTGCCCATGCATCAAACATATCTTCTGAATATTTCGAGTACAGTTCACGCCGCACAATTTTAAGACCTCTTTCTGGACCATGTTCTTTATCGAATTCAAGCCATTCATCCGCTTCAGATTGATAGTTAAAATCTTGATGGATCACAGTCTCTTCCTTGTTAACGGCGTACCATTTAATTTCTGGAATTTCTTCAACCACGTACTTTCCAACAAGAGCATCTAATTCGCGGCTCGGCATCATTCCGAGAATGATTTCTTTGGTTACTGCTGTCTATATATCCTCCCTAACAAAATCGTATTTTTGCATTTCAAGTACATGCCAGACATATCCGTCTATCTGGATCGTTCCTTTGAAATCAGGGAAGTACTCTCGCCCATCTATGGGCCATCCGGTTCCAACCACCATGAAGCGCAGATGATCCATTTTGTCCGGGTTTGTTGTATCCTCGATCTTCATCACCCACTTGACCATCTGACCGTCCTGTACGCCGCAGGAGACGATTTTACTGCCGTGCGGGACTGTTATGTGCTGAATCTGTTCGGATGGATGTATGACGTATTTATGAATGACTGGCATGTTATATCCTCCTTAGTAGGGAGAGGACCAAACCTCATCCCTTGATGTTTTGCTTTATATCCTCCCTAACCTTATCTGCTGGTTCGTAGACCAATTTCCCTCCGTCTTGAAATGTGAATGTCAGCCCTACCGCTTTGTTGTCATCTGCCTTAACCCTCTCGTAAGCTGTTTGCATATGTTGGTACACTGCTCCCACAATCTCTTTTGTTCTGTCCGTACTTTTATCTGAAATGGACGGGAACTTTCCGCTTTGATTCACTTTTGCTATCACAAGTTGGTTGCCTAATGCAGTACACACAACATTGTAGTTTTCCCATTTGATCGTCATAGACTATATCCTCCTTAGTGGTGAGAGTCCCAAAGGCCTTCACCTTAAATGTCTGTACGGCGAATCGAAAACATTCCAATTACATCAGATATGAATTCTGGTGTGTTACCTTCAACAGGAAGCGTCGTTGTGCAAAACAGTTCTTTACCGTTCGGATGGCTCTGAGCTGACGTCAGATAGAAGCTCGATACCATCGGTATTCCTTCATCTTTGCAAATCTGGATTATTTCCTTCATGAGAGGCGAGATACGTTCGTCATACACCGATTCCTTGTCGTATTGTTCAAGCATCTTGGTTCCCCTCTCCTTCCTGACCCAAAGCTTCACGCGCTATCTGACCCGGGTTAATCCGCCGTGTTGTCCACACTTCCAATCCATGATTATCGTGAGTACATGCCCATTCACCCATTTGAATTGCGTTCAATGCGTATCTTGCCTCTCCAAGTTCCTTGCCTTGCCTGTTCGCCAGATTTTGCAGCCTATTCATTGCCATTGCCTGTTGCCCGATTAAGGTTGTTGCTTTATCAAGTTCATTGAGGAGCCGCAACGCTTCCCCGTGGAGATCAATCACGTTCTGATCCGAATACTCTCCAGCGTCTACCCATAACCCAAAATCTTCGTTCGGCATGCCCAACATAAACTTGATTTCTTCCTGCTTACTCATGACTGTTCTTCCTCCTTATTTTTATATAGCTGGAGATTCTTATCTGGATCAGGAACTCTTTTTGACCAGCTTCCACAATTGACATCCGCCCAACTCCGATCTTTTGACATTCGCTTTATCTTGCCAACTCCACCAGCCGAAAACATTACCAGATCACCTTTTTGTATCACGACTGTTCTTCCTCCCCAAAACTCGTTTTGAAAATCATGCTTTCTTTGTACATGATGTGCCATTCTCCGGTATCATCGATCAATGTGTATCTGTCTTCGAATTCTTTGATAATGGGATACAACTCGCCTGCGGTGAAACATCTACATGGGGCGATACATTTTAGGTAACGCATGGTATATCCCTCCCTTAATCCATTTGGCGATACGCAAGCACTTCGTAACCTCTTCGTTCCATCTCAGCTACAAACACCGTCACAGCCTTTGTATTTACGTCTCCCTGCCCCTTGCTGACCGTCAGCATATATCCGTCACCGATCCAACGCCGCTTTGCTCTGCAATACAGTCCAGCGTTTCTGATAGCTTCCAGTACCTTAGCTTCATGTGCTCGTGGCAGGGTTAGAAACACTTTGTCCAAGTTCGCTGTGCCTCCGTCTTCCATTTCGCCTGTAACAAGCCATACTTCACGTTGTGCGGCTTTCAGATCTTCGGTGAGCTTTGCGTAATCCATATTATCCCTCCTTGGTAAGAGGCCGTATGGCCTCAAATTTATTACCAAACAACATCCTCTAAGGACGTCGTATAGACATCGCCTCTTTTTATTAAGTGCTTTGCATTGCATATCCCACATACATGACCGTTGTAATTATCTGGGTCACCTTCATAGTGAACGAATGCCGGAGGGTGAGAACAGCGCATATGAAGGTCAATCATCCTGAAAGACCTATCCTCTTCCTTGTACTTGCAACGTGGGCAGTAATGCCACTCAACAGTCCCAAAGCCGTCATCGTCGTTATAATAGCGTCGGTCTTTCCAGTAACATTCACCCTTGGAAATCTTTTTGTTACAGATAGCGCACGGAAGCTTTATCTTGCGTTTAGCAATCAAAAGTATCATGTGTTATCTCTCCTTTGGTGGGCCTAAACCCCCGAATTATCGAAAATTTACTGCTCCGCCGTCTGACGCCATCTCAAATGCTTCTTTCCATGTCCCGTACATCTTGAACCAATACTCTCCGGTTTCGATCTTCTCAGCGTATTCTTTGGCTTCATCTTCGAATTTGGCAAAGTCAGCAGCGAGTTTTTTAGATACAACCGATCCGATAACCCCTTCACAGTCCGAAAACTCAATCAATTCTCGGAATGCGTCTCCTTCTGCAAATTCAGAAAGCTTCTGCCGCCACCAGTTGTACCCGCTGTAGCTTCCAGCGCGGAAATCTTCGCTTTTTTCAAAGGTGTACACCGTATCGGAATCAACACCTTCGGAACGCCCAGGCCAATACTCCTCTTGCCACTGCATGTCGCCTGTACGCCATTCCGTATTCCAATCAAGCACATCCCCATCTTCGTCCAATTGAGGTTTCTCCACCTTCGCCAATCGCTTGTATGTTGTGATATCTAATCCCATGTTCATTCGCTCCTTTGGTATGTGGTGGGAAGGGAGGGTATTCCCTTCCTCTGTTATCCGGGGATATGCTCTATCCCCTCCCTATCCCCTAACCGGTTGCTTCATGAATGCCTGAAACCCGTCTATGACCTTCTGGCATTGCTCAATGTTGAACATTCCGATATGCGTATCGTTCGGCTCCGTGCCCATGTACTCGCCCAGTAACCGATATATGGTCTTGCGGTTGTATCCCATACGTCTCCAGTACGGATCTATGACCGCATGAGCCTTGGAACGCAACGCTCTTAACTCTTTATTGGCTAGCGTTCCAAGCGGCGTCATTGATCCCTTGTGAGTCCCTACGTATGCGTCACATGGTCGGCAATAGTAAATGTTTGATCCGTAGTCTCTGCCGTACCACTCTTTGGATGACCTACAACCAGCAAGGTTCCCACAGTAGGTGCAATATACATCCATCTTCTATTCCTCCCTGTGGGTTATACGTTGTATTGGTGACTTCTCTGGCATACCTAACTTCATGCAGCGTACATGATCCTGTAATATGGGCATCCATGTTTTCTTGCTCTTGTGTACCAACTCGTGCATTTCCGTGCTGAGTAAGATACAGTTGTCTACCTCGTACTTTCCGCCCTGTGATCCGTACACAATGCGGTGAAGGTGTAGGCCGGGGCCCGGCACGCCGCTTATGGCGCACCAGTTGCCTCCCTCACGCTCGATTACCGCCTGCCGCACCTTTTCCTTGGTCATATACTCTGGATCGTCCAGAGCGTGGTTACGGCGTTTCTTTGGCGCTTTCTCCTTGCGGTTGTGGTTGGTGAACAGGTTCATGCGCCACGGCATGATGATCTTTTCCTTCTTGCGTGCCAGTGCCATGTGTATCTTCCTCCTTCGTAAATGGGCCTATGCTTGGCGGTTTCAGCGGACTGCCGTCGTCGTAGAATAGGGTGTCTTGGTATCTCATTAGAATGGTAGGTCGTCATCTGAAGAAGGATAGTTACTGTAACCAGTGTCAGATTTGGTCTGTTCAATCTGATCTTCCGTTTTCTCTTGGATTCGTCCCTCTAGGAACCGCACGTTGTCC
This sequence comes from Paenibacillus sp. 4624, assembly GCF_050435065.1. Classification (NCBI taxonomy): domain Bacteria; kingdom Bacillati; phylum Bacillota; class Bacilli; order Caryophanales; family Paenibacillaceae; genus Paenibacillus; species Paenibacillus sp. 4624. The sequence continues at coordinate 394,109 of NZ_JBNDJR010000001.1, read as the reverse complement.
GCGATTACCTCAGTCACGTATACTCGCTTGCCCTCGTTGTTCTCGTAGTTCCGCACCTGAATGCGACCCTCTACAGCGCACAAGCGTCCTTTGCGCAAATAGTTGGCGCAAGCTTCAGCAGTTTGTCGCCACGTAACCACAGGGATGAAATCTGTTTCTTTGTCACCAAATGGTCGATCCACCGCAAGATTAAATGAAGCTGTTGCTGTTCCGTTTGGTGTATATCTCAACTCGGGATCACGGGTGAGTCTTCCGATTAGAATTGAACGATTGAGCATGTTAAGCAGTCTCCTTTGCGTCCTTCATGGACTTTAAATTTTCGATAAATTCTTGCGCCATTTTCTCTGTTAGCTGAACTAATGACTTTTTATATAGCTTGGATGTCTGTTTATTGAGGTCTGGCTCTTTATATCCAAGGCCAGTCCATAGTTCTTTAATTTCAGTAATTTGTTTTTGGTTAATCATTTCGACCAAATCATGCTTGGCTTGGAATGCGTCTGGATCATCTTTATCTGTAGCGATGTTGAAGAATTTCAGCATGAAATATTTCTCTCCATAAGTGAGCGCCTTTCCTACGCCCTTTTCCCCGGCTATGTCAACACCCTGTGCATACCATGAACATTCGATCTTATCCTCTGGATTGTCAGCATCAACCCACGTCATGGTCATAGTTAATTCCGTGAAGTACGTTGTCGTTTTCTTTGGATTGTTGTACTTGTCAGTGCTATCTACTGTTTCTGCAAGGATATTAGTATCAACGATCCGTGGTATGAGCAGTAGATTGAGCTCGTCCAGTTTCTTGCGTACAGCAGCCAGGACTTGTGAACTGCCAGTATATTTATATTGATGCCCTTCACTTTCTTTCTGGAGATACGGAACTTCCTTCCGGACTTCAATTAGCTTCTGGTAGATGTTCAAGTACCTCAGCCTCCAATTCATAGTCCACGCGAACGCGGCGTATTACGAATCTATGTGGTGCATCTGGACAGTGACGAGTGGTTAACCAATGCTCCAGATCGTCTTGTCTGCTGAATCTCATTGCATGCATGTAGTCCTCAGTGGGCTGAGCAACACGATCCAAGTAATGTCCGTCCTTATGCTGTGGGATGTATCTGTATTGTGTAGGCATTCCATTCTTCCTTTCGTTGTGGTATAGTGGGTGTAATTCAATTTGCAAATCGTCTTTCTTGGGCTGCCGATGCTACGGCGGCCTTTTCTCGTCTAATCGCTATGGCGCAGTTCATTTGATACACTCGTCTCAGTGTCTCCGTCAGCGTCCCTCTCTGGCTTGCGATTTTCTCCAGCTGTTCGAAGTGTCTGCGATCTGTTGGCGGAACCTTCATCCTTTCTCACCTCCACTACTTTTATAGGAGCCTCCCACCCGTAGTGCCGCAGGATATCGTCCACACTCTTGAATGTCTGTTGTTTCACGCTGTCTTTCGTTCCTCCTCGATGGCTTGTACCAGTTCATGATGCAAACGTTCTTGTTCTTCTCGATCAGCAACCTCAGCTTCGTATTCGCTCATTGGCTTGGCGTAAACAGGTGTATGTCCTCGATCCCGCATGCTACGGAATAAGTGGTCATAATCGAATGCGCTCCAGCAAAATATGCGGCCAGATTCGGTCACCACTCGGTATTCCGTCAATGGCGTTTCACTACTTCTCAGACCCTTAGCTGGCATCGTCATACCCTCCGCCTCCAATCTTCCGTACATTCACGGCGTATTTGTTGTCTACTGCCTCCAGCATGCATGTCAGGCAATGCCCTTGCTTGCTGTTTCCGCTGTATACTTCGTATTCTGCTGGCTTATTGCATCCGCATGTTGTAGCAGGGTTAACGATGGGGATCAGGTTGTTACTGTTCTTGCGGATCAGTTTCAGGTTAGGCATTGTATGGGTCACTCCTTTTCGTATCAAATGAATTTGTGTACAATATATAGGGTTTGTAATGTCGTACATATCAAAATGTTGTGCTTGTCCATCACAGGAGGGTTAAACCGCCTCCCCTTTAGCTACCAAGCTTTCAACAATCGACCATGCCGCAAGTGCAACTTCACGATCCACTTGTTCGCGTTCTTCATCAGTCTTACATATGTTCTCTGTGTTGATCTTCACCCGAGCATTACCGACTTTGTACTCTGCTTCGATCATCGAATCACCTCGAATGATCTTATGCGCTAAGTTGGATTGGACAACTTTCATGAGGTAAAGCCTCCTTTAGGCTCCGGGATTCTCTCGATCCATGTACGGGATGATTCCGCGTTTGCTAAGTACCTTATGGATGAAAAGTCGTCCTTCTTGTGTCCAGCGTGTGTTAAGCGTCACGTCCGGATCTCCGTTGCTACGGGTAATGTCAATTGTTTCTGATCTTGTATATCCCTTGTTCATATGGTTTGCGTACAAGAGCCATTGTCTGTTCTGTTTGTACTGAACTTTTTCTTCATGAAGGATTTTGTTCAATGCTGGCCCTGTCAGGTCGTAGTCCTTAGCGATTTGTGTGATCGTCATTGTTCCTTTTGATTTCAGGATTCGGTCAACATAAGTGACTTTTGGCTCATACTCCGAAACTTTCTGTTCAAGAAGTACGTTTTGCGTGTGTAGTTTCTCGTTCATATCGACTTGCTCTACTAAAGCCACCAATGCTTCTTTGTAATTCAGTGGTAGAGCAGGCAATGCAAGCTTGCGTTCCATTTCAGCGAATCGTGATACATATGTGGCGGTGAAGAGTACGCCTTTTTGCCCGGTCATTTTGTTGGCTACCATGTCGCAACCGAGTTTTGTGATGTCGTAACGTTTGAGTGTTCTTCCAATCGAGTCTTTGTATGTTGTTTCAATGAAGAAATCATTCGGCCCAAAGTTGGACTCAATGAGAACACTCATGTAACCATCAATGTCTCTGAGTAAATGCTTGTGTTGCTTACCAATCATTGTTGCAATGTCGCGACTATCTGCCAGTAACTTTCCCTGGTTGTTAACAATGTTTAATTGGCTCATTTTCATTCGCTCCTTGTTAAGCTAATTTTTTATTACACGTTTCGTGTAAGTTTTTCTCAAAAAAAAGTTCCTCTTCTTCTAGATCGGAAACATCAACACCGAATAACTTGGCAATAATAACTGCTTGATCGTAACCGAGTTTGTTTCGCCCTGCTTCAATGTTTCCGTATCCGCTGGGGTAACGATAACCTAGTGCTTTAGAAAGGAATGTTTGGCTGATGCCACGTTCCATTCGAAGTTGTCGAAGTTTTTTTCTCATTTTCTCACCTCGTTTACTCATATTGTGTAACTCATGTCTTTATAATACATACACATTCCGTGTAAGTCAACACTTTTCGTGTAAATAATTATTTTTATTGTGTAAGAGTGGTAAGATTAAATATTAGGAGGTGTGCAAATGTCTACTTTAGGAGAGCGTCTGCGAAGAGAGCGAGAGAAATTCGGATGGTCTCAAGTATACGTTTCAAAACAATTAGGATTAAAAAGGAGCAGTACATATGCAAACTGGGAGTACGACCTGAGAGAACCAGATTTGGATATGATAAATAAATTAGCTACCTTATTTGAGATTTCACCGTCTGAGTTAACTGGTTTTGAGGAAACAGAATCGAACACGATTCGCGAAACGAGGGAACAATACTTAACAGAAGAAACAAGAAAACTTGCGGAGGACATTAACAACTTACCGGATCATAAAAGAAAGATACTGCTTGATATGTTGGATGCATTAAAAGAAGAAAACAAAAAATGAAGCAACCAGCCTCACTCTTTTAATAGAGAGATCAGCTGGTTCAAACGATTTTCAATGCGTTCCAAATTAAGAGTCTGGGCAACGGATTTTAATCTAGTTATTTGATCGATATCACAACTCTGTAGTATTTCAAAAATTTCTTCCGTGTCCATCTGATCATCTCCCGTGTCATAGTTGCCATTTGGTAATACTCATTTTAAGGGAACGTTTGTTCTGTTACAAGATAAAAAAATATATAGCGAGGCCAGATCATGGTGTACAAACCTGGTCGTTGCCTGCTGACAGTAAGATTACGCGAGATTAAACGTACACAACAATGGTTAAGTGACGTAACTGGCATTCCTAAGTCTTCAATATCAGAATACGCCACCAACAGAAGAACCATGTCATTAGCAACCGCTATGACCATTGCCGCGGCGATTGGTTGCTATATTGATGATCTGTACGAGCGCATCGAAGTCAGCAGCATTGAGTGACGTTTCTGTCACTCCGACCGGGGTGAGAGTTCGCTATATAGCGAACTTGGGTACAACAAAAATCGAGTAGTCATAAGATTATGTACCTCGATTTAGTTGGTACACATACTATATCAGACCTTACATGTCACATGCTGTCGAATCGTGCAAAAAAATAGCACCTTTAATGGTGTTAAACCCCACTTGACAGTGTTAATTCGTGAACTTTTTTCGAACATGTACGCGAGATCCGTCAGAAAAGTTTATCCATGTACCTTTATCAGTTGCTTCTTTACTCTTAATTTTAGTTGTATTAACAATTGTAGACCTATCCATAGACTCGAATCCATATGGACTGTAGGCTGTGTCTGCGTCCTTCATCAGATGTATGGCGATAAATGATCCCTTCCGACCATGAAAGGCCAGTGTGCGCCCGGCATTACCACTAATCTGCCAGGGTTCGATGAAATTCACGTCTTCCTCCAGCGAAAATAGAACGAAATCTGAATCATCGTCCTGTCTACCATGCATTTTAATACCTATGATTTCCAACTATGTACCCCCTTAGATGCTATGTATACATAGTAATGCAAGAAAGTCATGGAAGCATCGGACAAAATATACCAAGGAAATAACGGGAAATGATATAATAGTTTGGCATGCATAATAGTAAACTACCGCAACCGATGCGGAACTAATGAGGAGAATATGAAACATGAATTGGAACTGGGATTGGCTTTATCTTATTTATTCAATTGCAGCAGTGATTTTAGTGTTTTCATTTTTGTGGAAGATTATCGAAAAAGTAGTGATTATATTAGTGATTCTACTGTTAAATGATAGAGCGGGTGTATTTGTGGTTAACATCTTATCTTTATTGCCACATTATTTATTCGCTTCTTTCACAGCGTTTACCGTTATCGGGATAAGTGGAAACGAAAAGGATTGGGTTCTAATAACAATAGGCGGATTATTCTTGTTTTTTAACGAAGTATGGGGAGTAACATTGGCTAAGCAAGAGGCGGCAAAAAATTATGATTTCAGTACATACAAAACATTAAACTTTAAATACTGGGTCATCTTAATTGAAATGATCTTCTATATATATGTTATATTCGACCCGAGACCAGCGATTAACATTCTTACTCGAGGAACAGCAAATATTATAGATTGGGTGCAAGACATTCCGTTTCTTAACTGGATTATAGCGGCAGCGGCATTTATATATGCTATCTACATTTCTTTGATAGCCTTAGCTTCTATTTTAGGTTCTTTCGCATCGTTATTTACGAGAAATAATAATTCAAACCAATAATCTGCACCCTCCGGGGTGCTTTTTTCATGCATATACCCTACAATACAGACATAGAAGATAACAATTAACGCACGGAGGTTAGACATGGAAAGAGTCGCTATATATTTACGTAAATCCAGACAGGACATGGAGGCCGAAGCACGTGGCGAGGGAGAAACATTAGCGAAGCACAAAAAGTCCTTAATGCGCACCGCCAAATCAATGAGTCTTAATATAATCAAGATACGTGAAGAAGTCGTCTCCGGTGAGAGTTTGCTTCACCGCCCTCAGATGAATGAATTGTTGAAAGAAGTGTCGTTGGGAGAGTACGACGCTGTTTTAGTCATGGATGTTGACCGGCTCGGACGCGGTAACATGCAAGAACAGGGTCTGATCCTGGAGACATTTCGAGAGTCAAACACGAAGATTATTACGCCGCGAAAAGTATATGACCTTAATAATGAATTTGATGAAGAATACAGCGAGTTTGAAGCTTTCATGGCCCGCAAAGAATTAAAGATTATCAACCGCCGGCTACAAGGTGGTCGTGTGCGGTCAGTCGAAGAAGGGAATTACATTGGAACTCGTCCTCCTTATGGATGGGAGATACAAAAGGAATATAAATCTAGATACCTGGTTCCTCACCCTACACAACATAAAATTATGACGATGATGTATGAATTATATGCACACGAAGATCCAGAAAAACGTTTGGGTTCTGCGAAGATTGCCAATCACTTAAACGAACTCGGGTTTCTGACATACACAGGCAAACTCTGGAAGGCAGAGTTGGTGCTTACTGTGTTGAAAAACCCCGTAAACATCGGATATGTCGTCTGGGGAAAGAAACGGTCAAAAAAGACGACGACTGGACGTGTCGTTAAAACTCAGGAAGAAGGAACATACACCAAGGTATATGGTAAGCATCGTAAATATGTAACACCGGAATTTGAAGCTTTATATTACCGTTCTATGGATCTGCTTGGAGAGAATTATCATGTGCCATACAAACAATTAAGTGGGATAGTTAACCCTTTGTCTGGATTGATCAAATGCGGAAAATGTGGTTATGCCATTGTACTGCGCCCATACACTGACCAACCAAGCCATTTAATGTGTCCGAATAAAGCATGTGACTGCAAAAGCGTACAAGCCAAATATGTATTTGATGCAGTTATCGTCGGTCTGCAACAGTGGCTAGAAAACTACCGAATTCAGTGGGATAAACACAAGCCCGTTAAAAAATCATCGAACGCTTTGGATTTGAAGGAAATACAACTTAAGGCGTTCCAGAAAGAAGCCGAAGAACTGGAACAGCAAAAAGGAAGGTTGCACGATTTTCTTGAACGTGGAATATATGACGAGGAAACTTATTTGGGGCGTTCTGCTGCCCTGGCTGAACGGATTTCCTCAACTCAACAAGCGATTGTTCGAACAGAAGCCGATATTGTCGAGGAATTGAAACAGAAGGATGCACAACTGAACATCATTCCTTTGGTGAAAAACGTGATCAAGTTATACAAGAAGACGGACGATCCGGCGAAACAAAACGCATTGCTCAAAAGTGTTATTAACAAAATCGTGTATACCAAAGAGAAGCATGAGTTTAAAGACAATTTCAGTATTGAGTTGGATGTGAAGATAAAATGACCCCGTATACGGATAACCATTGAAGGTTAATTCATTTCCTTCTTTATCCGTCCCAATGGGGTCATGCAGGGATACGTCTTTTCGTGTTTTTTTCAGGGATCTGAGATGCATCAGGATTTCGTTTTCAATACATCTCGCTGCAAATGTAGCAAGCTTTGTGCCTTTGCCTTGCTGAAAGCTTTCGATAGCTTTGATCAATCCAATCGTTCCAATTGAAATCAGGTCTTCCTGATCTTCTCCGGTATTGTCAAACTTCTTGACGATATGCGCCACAAGACGCAGATTGTGTTCAATGAGCAGATTGCGCGAGTGGGCATTACCTTCAGCCATGAGGCGCAGGTGTTTGGCTTCGTCATCCTCAGCGAGCGGCTGAGGAAACGCATTGTTTTTGACATACGAAACGAGTAACGTTAATTCTTTGATGAACAGGGCTATTGCGGTAAACAATCCGGGCACAGATGACACCTCCTGCAGTTTTACAACGATCTGGCCTGAGCACATAAGGGAACAGGGTCGATCTATTGTATGTGGGCAGAGGCCTAGAAGTGCACGTACCATTAAATCCGCACCAAAATAAACACGTTACACGCTCACCGTTACAACTGAACCCACTCTCTCCAGCAGCAAAAACTCTTTCTCCACACTTTCAATAAAATAGGTTCTCTCCCCAAACAAAATCACATCATGCTGCACCAGCGGAACTTCGCTTTTAAAATAGATAACGTTATCCGTTTCCCGAAATGCACCTTTATAATAAAACATCGTAATTGGTTCCTCCTCTTTCATGAAACTACCTATGTACGTCTCATCTTATACTATACTGTTTACCCTTCCGATCTGAATCTGTTACACCCAAAAATACATAAAGCCTCAGGCCATGTACAAGACATGCCTGAGGCTGATGCTCATCCGAACACTCCCATCTTAACGCTACACTCTTATTAGAGAATAGTGTGGATGGCACGTTCAGATGATTACTTTTGGATGGGAGCTAGTGTACTATTTAAAAATGCGTTGCGAGAACTGATAAAGGCCACTGTTCCAAACTTTTGGCTCATGTCCGCCAACATCTTGATACCAAATGTGTGGAACGTTCATACTGCTGAGACCATTTTTAAAGTTCTGGCTCACCCACAACAGGCCATCACTTCCTCCGCAGGAAATCCAGAGCAATTTCAGTTTGCTGGCTGCCTGTCCAGGATTCGTGATCAATTGGTTCACAGGCTTCGTATTCGGCGCTGCCGAGAAGGCACCTACATAAGCGAACGTATCCAGATTCTTCAATCCAAAGTTGAGAGATTGTCCGCCACCCATGGACAGACCAGCAAGTGCACGATTGTTCTTATCTTTATAGACGGGATAGTTTCTCTCAATGTGAGGGATGAGATCCTTGAGCAAATCTTGCTCGAACCGTTCAAACGCGGCGACCTTATCCGGTGCATAAATATCACCTATCGGGCGGTCATCCTTCATCGCACGGCCATTCGGCATAACCACGATCATCTGCGACAGTTTGCCCTCAGAATACAGGTTGTCCAGAATGTTCTTCGGTTTCATTGCATTAGCCCACTCGTACTCATCCCCGCCAATACCATGCAGGAGGTACAGCACGCTATACTTTTTATTAGGTGAATATCCAGGCGGCGTGTACACCATCGCTTTCCGTGCATTGCCAACCGTCGTAGAATTATAGGTAATGAGGTTCATATTCCCATGCGGAATGTTATTGCGGTAGCCATCATACCCCGGTGGTGCCGGTACAACCGGCGTTGAATTTAGAGTATTGTTTACCTCATTGTTGGAAGCATTGGTAGATTCATATGCAGTGTTCTGAGCAGAAATTTCGCTAGATTCCGTGGCAGACGCCATCGTTGGAGCAAGCATAGCAACAACCATAGAAAGACTTAAAAGGATAGAAATACGTTTCTTCATTCACTTTTCTCCTCTCAATTGGGTTAATCACAAGCAATACCTCTGTCATGAAAGCCCTTACAAATAAATCCACCACCTCCCTTCCGTCATACGCAATGCGGGTAGAATACGTTGAAAATTGTAGATTAAACTTGATTTCTCTTTTTAAAATTACTTATATAGTATATTTAAACTTATTTATCCATTTTTTGCAACTATATTCGACACTTTGTATCTACGCGTAATCTACCTTTATATAAAAGCAAAGAATTCACGCTTCTCTCTTCTAACAAACCTCACTATAAAAAATGTAAATTACTGTTGTTAAATTGAATATTTTACCTTATTATAATCTCAAACAAGGAGGTGTCTATACCAATTCACACTTTTTTCTCGTTTTTTCTTCCTTCAAGGCATTTTATTTCACCAAGTCAGGCGGCATGATTGATTGTTCTGCAAACCAACTATTTCTTGGGAGGGAAATGATTGTGAACAAACTTCGCTCATCTATTCAAAAGACATGGGCCTCATTTTTGGTTTTCACGTTATTGCTGCCTTTACTTGTCGGCCTTTGGCCTACCAATGCCTACTCTGCTTCTAACAACGAGGGAAAACTATACATAACAGCCGACAATGAATTTTCACTTTTTGTAAACGGCAAACAAGCAGGTAAAGGGGATGACTGGACCAAAGCGTATACGTTCCCTGTCCCCATTCAACCGGGTACAAATGTGATTGCGGTTCAAGCCAAGGACTGGGGTTCGTACGCCGGACTGCTGGCAGATCTCAGTTATGAAGATGAAAATTTGGTTACCGACTTCAACTGGAAAGTATCTGAACGATACGTTGAGGGTTGGGAACAACCTAGATTCGATGATACATCCTGGGCACGTGCTTCCGATTTTGGACGTTATGGCATTGACCCGTGGAGACAAATCCAAGGTATGCCGGAAGAAACAAGTGCACGTTGGATCTGGGCAGGCAAAACAAATGTGGATGCCCCCATTGCGGAAGCTTATTTCCGCATTACATTTACCATTTCGGAAGACGGCCTGGGGGTCAGTAATCCGATTACATCCTCCGGTCAGTTTGAACAGGTCGATTACCAATTAAAACCGACGCAACCTATGCCATCTTCCATTGTACAAAAACTACCCGTCGTTAATTCCGTCTTCGAAACGGTGGAAGAAAAAGGTTCAATCGAACTGAATTCCCGAGAAGCCGCTCAGATTGGAAACCTGCTTTCACCTGGTCAGATTTTTCTGGATGAGTCCTCCGCCAGGGCAATCAAAGTGGCTAGCACCAGCAAAAGCAAAGATGGATTACTGGTGGATTACACTACACCTGGTGTAGATGAACTGTTTGATTATTATGATATTCCTGAGCAGGAAGTTTCTTTGGAAGAGCGAAATATTGTCATGCCTGATCTGGATATGGTGCTGGAAAGCAATGAACGGCTCGGAGCATCCTCCCTATCTGATGAGCAGACAAACATGGATCAAGAGATCAAACATTTCAACATTGATAACACGCTCCAGCAAGAGGCTAATCTCTCTAATCCAGATTTTCAGACCAATGAAGCCCTTACAGCCGCTACTCCTACGGACCTGGGTGGCATCATATTAGATCAAAGTGATGAAACTTCGATTCATGAGAATGACGAAACCTTGATCCATGAGGGTGAAGAAGCTTCCGCAGGTTTGAATCAAGCAAATTCCGCAGACATTACTGAAGCAAACGCCATTGATATGAATGAACTTATTCGCACCGCTGGAGCAGGTGATTTTGCCACTTGTAAAAAATCGGGCAACGAATTTGTCTGTGATTTCAAAAAAGTGCTTGTGAATCAACAAAATGCAAACGGTAACAAAGTTTACGTTGAAGCGGGCGGCAAACTTACATTGATCGCACCCAAAGTAACGGGAAAATACGGTTTCTGGGGAAAATACGATCTGAAATTCACAGCAGGCGAGAAAGCGAACGTCTACATTAAAGGCGACGCCAAATTCAAAAAAGAAGTTAAAGTGCCGATTATGGGCTTCAATATCGGTGCAGGTAGTCTGGGCTCCGTATCCGTTGGGGTATTCCTTGTCATTGGTATCGATGGCAATGTCACATTTGAATTCCAAGTGGATCAGGGGTATACCGTAACTTTAGGAGTAAAAGGTAAAACACGGGCCTATATTCCTGTACAAATCAAGCCTTACAGCAATGTGAGCCGTTATCTTACCGTCACACATAAAATTGAAGGACAAGTTACGGCTTGGGCAGGAGCCAAAGCCGAAGTGAGTTTGAAAATTGCAGGCAAAAAAATATTAGAGGTCAGTGTGTTCGCAGGCATTGAGGCTACAGGAAAGTGGACAAGCAGCAACAGCGTTCCAAGTACCATGTCCCTTACCATTGATGCGCTTGTGAAAGGAGAAGGAGCTGTATTTAATAAGTCCTTCAAACTCTTTGAGCTACGCTGGAACCTCGTAAGACTGGTGAAAAACCCTACAAATCCGGGAACCGGGCAGAACCTGGCGAGAAATGCTACCGTAACGGCATCCTCCACCTATCCAGGGTACTCCACAGCCCGAATCAATGATGGCCACCGTAACACGGCACTCGGGGAAAGCTATAGCTGGGCAAATAATCGTAATTCGTCATTACCGCAATATGTCATTCTTGATCTGCCTGCATCCAGTTCCATCCAGCGAATCGATCTATACACAACCAAGGGTTATGTCCTTGCCAACTACGACCTGCAATACTGGAATGGTTCAAGCTGGGTAAATCTCGTTCAAGTCACAGGCAACCAGGAAACGACACGATCACATACTTTTGCAGCCGTTAACACCTCCAAGGTACGTGTCGTCGCTAGCAAAGGGCCTTCACATCAGCCAACCTATGTTCGAATTAACGAGCTTGAAATCTATTAATATAAAGTACAAAAAACCTCAGTTTTCTTGTTTCTAACAAGAGACTGAGGTTTTCTTCATTGTCATTAGTCCATCTATGGTAATCTAATGTACCGATACGGGACGAATAGCATCTGCACCTTCAGGCGAAGATTTCTGATCCTGCTTAAAGAAACTGAGTAAAAGTCCAAGCAATCCAAGTGCTGCAATTACTGCAGCATAGATTGGCACTGAGATCAGCCCTGTATGTGTAATAGCGAATCCGCCGAGATAAGCCCCCGCCGCATTCCCCAGATTAAACGCAGAGTGACTGGATGTTGTCGCCAGTAGCGGAGCTTCACGCGTCATATTCATAATGCGAAGCTGCAGTCCTGGCATAATGCCAAAGGCTGCGACCCCCCAGAAGAAGATCGTGATTACGGCCAACACCGGATTGTGCAGCGTCAGCGTTAATGCAGCAAGCAATACTGCAAGAATGCCAAAGTTTACAATAAGCGAAGGCATAAGCTTCCAGTCCGCCAGACGACCACCAGCCATATTCCCTAGTGTAACACCGAAGCCAAACAACACCAGAATCCAGGTTACACTCTGCTCCGCAAAGCCGCTAATATCAACCAGCATCGGCGTAATGTAGGTGAAAACTGCAAACAAACTTCCGCAACCCAGCGCTCCGATTAGAAGCACGAGCAATACCTGTGGACGGATCAGATTGCGGAACTGTTGTCCCAGGTTAGCTGGTGTACCTTGCGGAATAACCGGGATAAAACGAATAATCCCAAACAGTGAAATAATGCCCAGAATTGTGATCGCGCCAAAAGAGGAACGCCAGCCGAGCTGTTGACCGATAAATGTACCAAATGGAACACCGATAATATTGGCGATGGTCAGTCCCGCAAGCACTACCGACACCGCTCCCGCCCTCCGGTCTGGTGTTACAAGCTTGGTAGCCATGATTGAACCTACACCAAGGAACGTACCGTGAGCAAATGCCGTCAGAATACGTGCCGAGATGAGCAGCCCATAGGTGGGTGCAATGACAGATAACGCGTTACCCAAGATGAAAATACACATCAGTAGCACCAATAGTTTTTTCTGCGGAATCTTGTGCGTGAATACAGTTAGAATGGGAGCGCCGACGGCTACACCGAGTGCATATCCCGTAATTAGTTGTCCCGCCTGTGGTATGCTGACGTTAAGATCCGTTGCCACATTAGGCAACAAACCCATAATAATAAATTCAGTCATGCCAATGGCGAAAGCTCCAATCGTCAAGCATAACAGTGACAAAGGAAACGGTTTTCGTTTACCAGACTCTGGAGTCTGTGACGTACTCGCGGATGCTGCCTTTTCACCCGCCGTAGGTTCTAAGGAATGTTCTGTCTTACTCATGATGTTTTCTCTTCTCCTGTCCTTCATGTATCTATTGTTTTACGCTAAGCTCTTTCTCTCCATGTTCTATGATGTTCTATGATCTTCTCTTCATTTCATCTCTTGTTACCTGCCTAACATACGATCCGTAAGCCTGGACTTCCTACTTCTCCTGCGCGGCGCTGCCCGATGCTTTTAGCCATAATGCCTCATTTAACTGATCAAACGTATCTCTCATCGCCAGCTTGTCCTGCCAATACGATGGAATCCCACTTCGCCCGTAATATGCACCCGCTATCTGTCCATAGACAGCACCGGTTGTATCTGCATCATCTCCCAGATTAACGGCAAGCAATACGCCATCTGAAAAACTGGATGACTTGTTGAACGCCCAGAGCGCGGCTTCCAGAGAACGAACCACATACCCACTGCCTTGAATCTCGGGTGGTTCTTTACGCCCATATGATCCCATAACCACTTCTTCGATGGCAGGTGAAAAAGAACTCCCTTGCTCCGTCCGCCAGCGCTTCATCGTCTCTGGAGATAACATTGCGGCCTTGTCTGCTCCTCGGAATCCCGCCACAAGAATAGCTGCCAGCACTTCGCAGGCCTCTTCACTTTCCGTCGCTGCATGTGTTGTCCGCGAACTCAGCCCTGCGTAACGAACCGCCTCCGACGGTTGAAGCGCATAAGCCATGGCAACTGGAGCAAGTCTCATGATAGAGCCATTCCCGGCAGTCATGGGGTCAGTTGATCCACTGTAGGCTTCACCGGTTCGAGCAAATCGTTCCAGTGCGCTTCGCGTAGCTCCACCAATATCAAAACAATCTCCAGTACTGCTCATATAACCGATCTTATACCAATTCGTATAGCGGCGCATCTGATCAGCGGGATCAAAATTAGGCTGACGCACCAGACTTTCCGCCAAACAAAGAGCCATAGAGGTATCGTCAGTCCATTCTCCCGCTTTTAATCCAAACACTCCGCCGCCTACCATATCTGTAACAGGCTCGAAGGTGCCCGGACTGCTGAATTCAACGGTTGTTCCTAGCGCATCTCCTACTGCGAGCCCGATCAAACTGCCCTCAAAACGATCTCTTTGCAACATGTTGTCTTCCTCCTTCACATCACTTATCTAACAGGCAATTCATGGCCTCATTGTGCTTCCTCAATTAAATTTACAAACCCCATTCTCTCCTACCCAGCTTTACAAGCTCATTCTCTTATTTTCCCACATGCGCTGATCTGGCGTAAAGCAAATTAAACCAAACACGCTGAATCATTCCTTCTATTATAAACGTGTCGAAAGCTGTTGAATGATCAAATCCAATCCATTTTCATAAAAAAATATTATTTTATTTGTGCTGAAAAAAAAGTTCATCCAGTATATCGCTTACATGCAACGGGCTTAACGGTTTGCGAGGAATGATACTTTCTGAAAACAAATCACATATATGAAAATTTTCAATGTAAACATTCGTAACACACTTGACCCTATTCTTCGTCCTATGATACGGTTTTGTTAGTTCGAACGCATATTTTTTCCCAGATTAATATTCATTTTCAGCTTTTCGCGTCAACTAATGTTCCGCATGTTAATGAATATACGGGAATTTATTTGCAGAAAGTTTACAAAATGAAATGATTTATTTTTCAAACCCAACGCAAATTCTGAAAACAGGAGGAACAAATGTATGATTAAGGCACTGATTTTTGACTTCGATGGAACAATTATTGACACAGAGACAGCGTGGTATATTGCATTTCGTGATGCGTACAAAGAACATGGTGTTGATCTGACACTTGAGATGTATTCTGAGTGCATTGGTACCAGTCTCAAAACCTTCAATCCGTACGAGTACCTCATCACAGATTTGAACCTTCCGATTGATCGGGATGCGTTCAGGGAATCGATTCAATTGCAACATGCTGCATTAATGAACAAAGAAAAGGTTCGCCCAGGTATACAGGAATATTTGGAACAAGCAAGCAAAGCCGGTATAAAGCTCGCTGTAGCTTCCAGTTCCAAACGTGAATGGGTAGAGCAACATCTGGAGCAACTGAAATTAAAAGACTATTTTGAAGTGATTCGCACGGCAGATGATGTTGCCAATGTAAAGCCCGATCCGGAACTGTACAATCATGCACTTGAAGCCCTTGGAGTAACTCCAGACGAGGCCGTAGCCATTGAGGACTCACCTAACGGCGCGCGTGCAGCTGCTGCTGCGGGTATGCATTGCGTTGTCATCTCGAATACCATCACTGGAACGTTGGAATTCGAGATGCCTCACCAGCGGCTATCCTGCCTGACCGACCTGCAATTTAACGATTTGATCTCGAAGCCACTCGTCACCACCGTGTAGGTCTGAACGAATTTCGTCATCCAATCTTAAAGGGGGGAGTTCACACATGAAAGCTGTACATTTTGGTGCGGGCAATATAGGCCGCGGGTTTATCGGTCATATGTTGTCCGCTTCCAACTATGACGTCTGCTTTGTCGCTCGTAACCCAAAGAATATATCGTTGCTTCAACAGAGGCAAGAGTATCCGATCACTCTTGCCAATAACGAACAGGATACAACTATTGTAAACAACGTAACCGCGATTAACGTAAACGAGCAGCATCGTGTCGCGGAAGAGATTGCATCCGCTGATCTCATTACAACAGCAGTAGGTGTATCTGCCTTAGGGGATATCGCCGAACCGATTGCAAAAGGCATCTATCTGCGCATGAAAGCCAATAATCATAATCCTCTGCACATTATCGCTTGTGAAAATGCGATTGGCGGGAGCACCCGGCTGAAAAAGCGTATCTATCCTTTTCTGGATGAGTCCACCCGTGCCAAAGCCGAACGTTTTGTTTCATTCCCCAATGCAGCTGTGGACCGGATTGTTCCGGCTCAGAACCACGAAGACCCGCTGCAGGTCACGGTTGAACCTTTTTATGAATGGGTCGTTCACCGCCCGGCAATGCTGGATGGGTTTAAAGAAATCGAGGGCGTTCACTATGTTGATTCACTGGAACCTTATATTGAGCGCAAAATGTTTACGGTCAACACGGGCCATTGTGTCGCCGCATATTTCGGTTACCTCGCAGGCTTGAAGACCATTCGGCAGGTTATGAGCAACACGGCTCTTCGCGCCAAGGTACGTTATGTCATGGAAGAGACGGGAGCTATGCTGATCCGTAAACACGGTTTCAACGCTGATAAACATCAAAAATATATCGATACCATATTGGGACGGTTCGCCAACCCCAATCTCACCGACCAAGTAACACGGGTCGCTCGTTCTCCACTTCGCAAGCTTTCACCTCATGACCGGCTTGTTCGCCCAGCGATGCAGGCCAGTGAATTCGGAATCGCTATTCCTCACTTAACCTCCGCGATGGCGGCCGCTATGCTGTTTGATGACAAAAGCGATGAGGAAGCCATGAAACTGCAACGTTATATCCGTGAAGATGGACTCTCTCCTTTTATCCGCGAACGTATGGGCATTCCCGAAGAACATGTCCTTCATCATCACATCATCACCCGTTATGAAGAGCTTCAAGGGCACAAGGTACTTACCTGAGCTTGAGCTCAGTCTGTGGATCGACCATGTCCGTTGACCAACAACATCATGAACACGGCAAACAGCCGGGAGGAACTTGTGCTTGGTCCTGTTCCTTCCGGCTCTGCTATGTTTCTTTTTCAAAATACCCTATGCTTTAAGATCTGCTCACCTGCTCATCCTCTCTCCGTCAACAGCAAAACAGCGCATCCCCTCTGATCAGGAGACACGCTGCCCACAGCTATTGCTTTATTCATTCTTAATGGAATTCACCGATGCATATACCATAGGCAGGAACCCTTCGGAAGGTTCACCCACTGGCGCATCAATGTGGAAAATGAATCCATTGCTGTCCAGTTCTTTGACGATGAAATATTGCGTTTTCTTCCCATTCTGAGACATCATAAATAGTCTTGCATCTTTCATCGGCCCATTGCTGAGCTGCTCAGGCGTTAATTCTTTGACTTCTCCCACCTCGGACAACTCCGCCTTCGCGTCCATCTTTAAATAATCCAGATTAAAGTCGGAAGGTAGCTTTTCGATCTCTACCTTGTATCCAGGATCAATCTTCATCGTTAACTCATGGTCTTCTGCATCAAAAGCCATCGGCTCAAAGATATATAACGAATACCCTTTAGTCTGTACCAGAGTTACTGGCCGCTTCTCCGTGATTCCCTCTACCGTCACTTCCAGCTCTGACGATTGTGGACGTTCTGATGTAACGATGTTTCCCGCCCCAGTACCGGTTTCATTGTCATCCGCAGATGCAATTTTAGTAATACCAGTGAGTACCAGTTGTTTGGTTGATGCATCCACCGTTTTTTCTACATATTTGAAACGAACCGAATCCTCATCATCGATATCGTCCAGTAATTTCTGCATATCCTCGCCCACCTGAAAAGACATCGCTTTATCCTTTACACGAATCTCAACCGTGTGCGGGTCCGCCCAACCCGTCAGAATGCCCTCTGTTTCAATGACATCCCTTTCCTCGGGCTTCTGTTCCGGAACTGGCGATGTTTCCTTTGTATTGTTCACAGATGGTTGAAGTGTAGGCGCGCTACTCCCGCAAGCCACAAGCGAGAATCCCATGAGCAGAACCACTAATGTAGTGCTGACCTTTGCCCTATTCCTTTTTCGCATATGAACACCTCCGTTAGCTTAAACGCAATGCTGCTTGTCCATGTTGCTACATCCATTGAACCAGCGATGCTTCACACTACGATCAATCCAGGTAGCAGAGCACCCTTTCAATCGCTGATTTGTGCAAAGACGATTCGTTCTATTTATATAGCTTCCTATAATATCTACTTACACGGGAATCAGGTAGCTCAATCACGCATAAACGGTATTCAAAGGCCAATTCTCCAGCTTAACCCGCTTGATCCAGCTTGACCAATTGCGCATTCGCAGCGTTGAATGCTTGCGTCTGCAAGTTGAATTGTTTGCGTACTTCCGCAAGCTTGGCGTATTCTTCATTACGTGTACGGATGGCACGTTTGATTTTAACCAGATTCGGCTTAACATTTGCTCGCATGAGCCCGTACAGTTGTTCCTCAGCATTCAGGCTATGCTCATATGAAACTACAAATAGCTCAAAGGTTTTGGCTCTTGCCTCGTATTGATCCAGCACTTTACCTGCATGAGCAAGCGTCTCTTCCTTCTCAATAGTAAGCTCCTTCAGAGAACTGCGCAGTGCTTCAATTTTCTTTCCTGTGTCCTGCATAACCTTCCCCGTCTGTTCAAGCAACGCTCGACGTTCCTTAATATCAGCCTCTGCTTGATCAAGCAATGCTTCGATATTGCTGTTCTTTTTCTTGCCTTTGCTTAAAATGGTTTTGTATAATTCCATATCCTCTGCTTCATAACGTGTCAAAGCCTTCAGGCTTTTCTCGATCTCCTGACCGCTCTGCACCAAACGATTTACCTGATTGGCCGCAGGCTCCTGCGGCTCTCCACACCCGCTAAGTAAAAGCATCAGCAATAGGCTGCATACTGCAAGTGTAATTTTTTTGCTCGTGATTAACATGTGTTCTCCCTCTCTTGCCATAACCATTAAAGGTCCATCATTATGCTCTTCTCATGTACATACTACACCCGGCGTCATCTTGTAACATACAACGGTTACTATGCGCCATTTATCGTTCACAGACGGGTATCCCCACTAAAATTGGCGACCCAGTGTGCGCTCGGATCATACACCTCGAATTCGTAACCCCGTTCTTCAAGCAGCTTCATAATGCGCGGTAGCGCCTGCACAGTCTGTTCCCGTTCGTGCATCAAAATAACTTCCTTATCCCTGTGCACACTGTTGCTCACTCGGGCTACGATTTTATCCGGCTGACCGGGAAGGTTCCAGTCCAGGGAATCTGTCGTCCAGTCCCACATTTTGAAACCCGCCGCTGCAATGTCTCCCCTGAATGATTCGCCAATTTGCGGACTGCTTCCGTATGGAGCGCGGATGAGATACGGTGTGTATCCGATCAGTTTCTCGACCATTTTCTGTTCCTTTTTGAACTCATTCACAAAGTTCGCCGAGCTTCCGCTCTTATAGAGCTTGTTATAGTTATGTGTCATGCTGTGTAATCCAGGGTAACTGCCTTCCTTCACCAAACGTTTCACCGCATCCGGATGTTCATTCAACTGCCGCCCAATCATGAAAAACGTTGCCTTCGCTTCATGTTGTTTTAAAATATCAAGCAATTGATCTGTATATTGACTTGGCCCATCATCAAATGTTATGTACACCACTTTTCGAACCTGACCCATAAATCGTGCCGGCTCCTCTTTCGCCTCCGGTGTGGCCTGAATCATCCCCAGTTTGGCAGGTTGCTCAATGACAGCAATAGGAGGTGGTGCCAATACCGTTTTCATCCAATGAGTCATACCGATAAACACATATGTCAAGCCCGCAACAAACACAAGCAAGAGCATGATCGCCACGCTCAATCTGCCGTAGCGGATTTTCCTTCTTTTATGAGTTTGTTTTCGACTGACACTGCGAATCGCATTTCCATACTCTCGCGTTGTTTCTTGTTGTACTCTCACGACCTAGCCACTTCCCAACTGTCTTTTTTTCCCGATGAATGGAATATTATATCGATTCACGTCTCTATATAGAAGATTAATAGAAAAACCGTCCCTGTGAATGACAGAATAGTTACAAGCTCGGTTACAATCTACTTATCTCTTTTCCATGTTTCTCTAGCTCCTGATATGCAACTGAATTCATGCCTGCTATTGATCTTCCCTGCGCTGACCTTCTCCTGTATAATGAGGTGATTTAGGTTATCTATTTACAAGAAGGAGCTACACCTATGACAAGCATGAACCGTGCCGGCAGATCCATCTATTTGTTATTTTTTGTTGGCATTATTGCCATTTCTTTCTCTTCTATTTTTGTACGCTGGTCTGACGCAGATGTTGCGGTCATTGCCATGTATCGTCTGTTTCTAACCAATGTGCTCATGCTGCCTTTCGTTTGGCCACACAGGCATGAGATGCTTCGTCTGAATGTTCGCCAGTGGATCTTGTTACTAGCTTCAGGCGTGATGCTTGCGCTACACTTCCTGCTCTGGATGGGATCACTGAGATTAACCAGTGTCGCCAGTTCCACCGTCATCCTTGCTCTGGAGCCAATCCTGATTCTTGCTGGGTCGGTGTGGTTGTTTAAAGCCAAAATTAACCGCATGATGCTCATCGGCATGGGTATTGCGCTGTTCGGGTCAATCATTATTGGTGCAGGAGATTTTCAGGTGGCGGGTACTGCTTTGCAGGGAGATATTTTATCGTTACTTGGCACGATGGCAGTGGCTGTGCATATGTTGCTGGGTCAATTTTTGCGAACAGGTCTCAGTGCATTCTCGTATAATTTCTGGGTGTTTCTTGTCGCTGCCTGTACGTTCGCGGTGTACAATCTGTTCATGGGGCATCCGTTCGGCGGGTATGCGGCTTCGGAGTGGGGGATTTTCCTGCTACTGGCCATCGTCCCTACCATCTTTGGACATTACCTCTTCAACTGGTTGCTGCAATACATGAATGCTACCACCGTATCTATGGGTGTTCTCGGAGAGCCTGTATTCTCATCCTTGCTGGCTTGGGTGCTGCTGGGTGAGGCACTGAGTACACTTCAAATGTCGGCAGGTGTCGTGATCCTGTTCGGGGTGTGGATCTTCATTCGGTATGGCAAAACCAAACCCCAGCCCATTCCGGCTGATGCGCCGATCGCGTCTTCGGTTCCCGTTGAACCGAAGACGGTGTAGATGTTTTAATGGCTTAATGATTTAATGATTTAACCCTGTTTTCTATGAAACTTGTACCGATGAAAAATGAAAGTACCCGGTCAGGTCTGCCAGCCGCAGACCCCGACTATATAACTTGAACCATTACATATGAAGGCGGTGTGTTGTTATGAAAAATATTGTATCCATGCGCTGGCTGCTCGCCAGAATGTACGAAACCGATGTTGCCATCGTGGATTGCCGCTTCCTGCTGGGGCAACCCGATGCCGGACGTGAAGCCTATGAAGCCGGACATATCCCAGGGGCTGTCTACCTTGATCTGGAAAAGGATCTTTCCGCTCCGGTCACCGAGCACGGCGGACGCCATCCACTTCCTGATCCGGCTGTTCTGGCAAACCGCCTCGCCAAAGCAGGCATCAGCTCTAACAGCCGCATCATTGCCTATGATGATCAAGGCGGCATGAACGCATCACGTTTGTGGTGGCTGCTCCGCTACTTGGGACATGAGCAAGTCTATGTCATGGATGAGAGTTTCTCGGCTTGGCAGAATGCCAAGTTCCCGGTGACAACAGACGTGCCGGTACAGATTCCGTCTTCGTTCGAGTGGAGTTTGCATCCGCAGATGCTGGTGAGTGTAGAGGATGTGCAACAAGCATCGGCAAGCGGCAGCGCCGTGCTCATCGACTCCCGCGATGCCCGCCGCTATGCAGGGCTGGAGGAACCGATCGATGCCAAGGCCGGACACATTCCGGGGGCTGTGAACTATTTTTGGAAAGACGTGCTTGGTGCAGATGGTAGCTGGTCTGGTGTTGGCGCGCTTGAGGAGCGGTTCGCGAAGCTGGGGAAAGATGATGCGATTATTGTATACTGCGGATCAGGCGTCTCCGCCTGCCCGAACGTGATTGCGCTGGAGGAAGCGGGATACACGAATGTGAGGCTGTATTCCGGAAGCTGGAGCGACTGGATCAGTTATGAGGAGAATGCGGTGGCTACCGGGGAAGTCTGACTTTGAATAATGACGGCTCGAATAGGTAAAATACACCTAGCTTGAGATATGCAAAAACACCAGGATAGGCTTGAAAGCTCATCGTGGTGTTTTTGATGTATCTAAGTATTTACCTCAATACTCCACACCGGAGTAAATATTTACTGTACAGATACATTGCAAAAGTGAGCAACAGGATAAAGATATCAAATATTGAAACGAACGTCCCTAGGGGGTGCTGTGAGATGGCTACACCGAGTGCAATATCCCTAGACAATACGGTACCATTGGGTATGAGAATTGCTGTATACAGACGTATCCACCGTTCAACGAGCGTGGTGACGCAACCTTTATTTTTCCCACGACCGGATACGACGGTATCCAGCTCTCAGTGCCCATACTTGTATAGGGTTGTCACATTTCGGGATAAGAATATATGAAATATAAATCGATAAGTCCTACTGCTCATTGCGTGAGAGACAATTCATGTGTCATAATCCGCTCTGCCATTTCCTCGGCTTGCAGCACCGCAGACAACGGGTCGGAGAGAAAATACCTATTCCAATCAAGGTTAATAATCCGGCAGTGATCTGTCTCGATCGATTTCTGCCATGGTTTGACTGTAGATTGCTCATCAGACCCATGACTTGGACCGTTATCCAACACTAACAGGTAGTCCTCCAGATACCCACCTACCGCACTCCGCACCACATCCAGGTATTCCAGGCCTGGCTCCAGCAGTTCCTGGCGAACCTTGGCTGCTGGCTTCAAGTTCAATAACCCGTAGGCTGCCTTACCTCCACGAGTCCCCGTATCTCCCACAAGGGTAATATGTTCTCCCCAATTTGGATCAATGACCGTAAATGTCTTCTCTGTGGAGAACTTGTCCGTGATCGTTTGTCGTATAGAATGTACTCTTCGCCCGTATTCCTTAATCCATGTTTCGGCTTCTATATGGCGATTCAGAATACGCCCCATCTCACGGACCCCCTCCTCGACAGAGCCGTACCCACTCCCTCCATAGACAACTGTAGGTGCAATCCGGGCATAGGAAGCGTTGGCAGCATGATTCCAGGTGATAATCAGATCCGGTTCCAGTTCAACCACCTTTTCAATCGAGATAAAATTGTGATTGCCGATATCCTGTACTTGATCACAGATATAAGGCCCCAGCATTTGGTTGCTTTCAATGAGTGAATGCGGTGCTCCAAGAGGTGTCACACCCAGTGCCAGCACTTCTCCCAAATGCCAGTCCACGACAACACGACTAGGTTTTTCAGGTATCCTAATCTCGCCTGAGCCTGTGGCAAACATCCGAGTTCTGGCTCCTGGCACGGCAGACGCCGAGGACTTCCTCGCTTGAACTCCTGTCAGGTCTGTATTCTCTTGAGCTGGCCGAGTTTGATTAGCTTCAACTAAGGATACCGTTCGTTGGCTCCATTCCGAATAATGACTTTTCTGAAGAGCGTGTGGTTGGAATATATTCGGGGTTGAATTCGGAATGCTACTGTCTCGACGTTTTCTGTAATCGCCCGGAGAAACCCCGTAATGTTTTTTGAAATAGCGACTTAGTGTATAACCGTTCTCATAGCCTACTCTCTCTGCGATTTCCTGTAAGGTTCCTTTCGTGCTTACCAGCAGTTTCAACGCCTGTTCCATCCGAATCTGTGACAGTACACGACTGGGACTTGTGTTCAATTGAAGCTGAAACAATTGGTTCAGATACCTCGGACTGCAATCCAGCATGTCAGCTACCTGTTCCATTTTGAGTGGTTCCCCGTAGTGACGAGTCAGATATCGCACCGCCTGATCTACCCGATCCAGCTTCGTACGGTTCTTTCTCTGCTCTTGCATTTGTTTCAGCATCTCGGCGAGCCATTGGTAGAATAATGCCTTGGTTTGAATCCGGCCTGCTGACTGTAGTTCATTCCACTGTCTGTATATCAATTGCATGATTTCAATTAAAGGCAATGGATGCATTGGTTCAAACCCGAAACTTACTTGCAGAGAATCTGACCCAGTATTGGTTAAGGAACTTTCTGTATTTGCCTTCTCTGGCTCTAATGACGAATAAGACAACATATGTATTTCCATCGGACTCTTAACCAGACAATCCAGACGCGTTCCTTTGGAGGCGTGCAGAATATAAGTTCCTTTAATCTGATGCATCGCTTGCCCAAGCAGGATCTTTCCCTTGCCATTCGTAACTAATAAAAAAGCATTCGAGGGAAGCGTCCACGTACTAGGATCTTTACTGATGTTAACGGTCATGATTCGAATATCCAGTAATCGGATTGTTATATGCTCCCATAATGCCCCGTATTCTTCTATGTTCATCGTCATGGTCCTTTCTTTATTTCTCGTTACCATCCAAAGCTTTGCCTCATCATATATGATAACCATTCTCAATTCAACCTGTCGATTGAGTTCTGAAATGGTTATGCTTTCGCTTCCGAATCGGTTATTGTGCAATCGCAAGTTTCCCTCTAGAGTTATATTAAATGAAAATCATTATCAATTAGAAAGAGGGGTCGTCATTTTGTTTAAGAAAGCTTGGTATCGTATATCCCTGCCTGTTTTGCTGTTCATGGTCCTATTCATGAGTGGTTGTACCCGGAACGAGGCAGTGGGGCCAGCCGCGACAGAAAAAGAAAACACCGCACCACAGACAAGAACACTCTCCACAATGATGGGAGACGTCACTGTACCCCTCACTCCGGAGCGGGTTGTCGTCGACTGGAATATAGGACATGTGCTGGCTGTCGGCGTAACACCTGTTGGTGTACCGAGCAGCCTGCTGGATTATGGCATGTTCCTGCGTGATAAACTTGTGGATAGCGCGGATTTGGGTAACCATAGTGAGGTTTCACTTGAGAAAATGGTAGAGTTGGAACCGGATCTGATTATCACATGGGACCAGGAGAAATTTCAGACCTATTCCAAAATAGCTCCGACTGTTGTATTCGTACCCGATCAGTATGATTCCATGGAAGCCGAGGTGACCGCCATGGGCGAGATTCTGAATCGCGAAGCAGAAGCCATTGCGTGGAACGAATCGTTTAGTCAACGGATTGCAGCGGCTCAGGCCAAAATCAAAGGTGTAATTCCGGCCGATGCCACCTTCACCGTTGCCGATTTTAACTTTTTGAAGAACCCAGCCATTATCGGCAACAGTGCCAATCGTGGTGGAAGAGCAACCTATGAATTGCTAGGACTGACTCCGGCACCCAAGGTGAAGTCCGATATTCTGGACCAAGGTAAAGAAAACCTGGAAGCTAGCGCAGAGGTGTTCGGAGAGTACGTGGGTGATTACCTGCTGATGATGGTTACAGAAGGCACAAAGGATCATTCCCTGTTGCCTAACGTATGGGACAACCTGCCTGCGGTGCAGAACAACCATATCTTCAAACTGGATATCCATAAATATTTCACCGCTGATCCCTACACCTCCATTCTACAAGCCGAAGAGATCGCAGATCGACTCGCAAGTGGGCAGACTGAGCTGAATTAGAGCAAGTCTATAAATCTATTGAAAGTTTACAATTGAAAAGAGGAACTGAAGGCCAATTAAGATTTCCTGAGTTCCTTACAAAATCGCCTGTCCATTCGCCAAGAACGGCAATCCAGATTTCAACACTTTTTATCAAGCTCAAAAAACAGTACACAAACAGCGCCCACCAGAATGATTCAGGTAGCGCTGTCTTTATTCTCACCTGCACAATGGGGATGGACACCAGCACAAGACAACTCCTCATTAGAAATCGAGTCCAGACATAATCATCGTATAACACACCATGTGTTTGCTTTAAGACCTCCGTACATAATCATTTAGACCCAATGATTGCTCCATTTAATCAGCATGGTGTCCTTAAAGAGTCTGAATTAACAATAAGCACTTCCCCTTTCCCCTGCATCCAAAATTCTGTGGCGAATATCCTTCAGCTGAATGTTCGCATAATCCCATAGCAGTAAATGATCCTCTTTCATCACGGTTGTCTACTCGCGCGTGAAACAATGCTCTAAACGGGATTTTGTTGCCGGGTGAGGCATATAAATCATAACTCGCTGATCTGGTTCGTTTGGGAATTGAAGGGTGACATGCTCAAATTCAATAACTCCAAAAGTGGGGTGCAAAAGCTTCTTGTAGCCGTCAAGGGAGCCTGGTACTTCATGATACTGCCACATCCTTGTAAAATCAGCACTTGTCCTCTTCAGATCTTCAATTAACTTGTCGAATGAATCATCGTTCAGATAACGTGCTCTTGCCGTTCTAAACTCAGCAATCATTCTTCGTGAGACACTTTCCCAATCCTCCGATCCTTCTTTCCACATAGGGTCGGTAAATTGGCGCCACATCAAGTTATAATCATGCGGGGGTGACACCCTATTAATCATAAATACAGCATCTGCCGCTTTATTCCAAGCTAAAAAACCCCACTTTTTCCCGATGACATAGGCCGGATTAGGATTCAATTCATTCAGCATATCCTGAATGGATGGGCTGATTTTCTCTTCAATGATAGTTGATTGAGGAGGCAGTGATTCTCCAGCAAGCAGAAAGAGATGTCTTCGCTCATTGGGTGTCAGCTTGAGTGCTGAAGCCAAGCTTTCCAGTACACCTACCGACGGACGAATATCACGACCTTGCTCAAGGCGCGTGTACCATGAGAGTCCTATATTAGCGATCCCAGCGACCTCCTCTCGCCGCAAGCCTCGTGTGCGACGACGATTGCCAGGCAAAAGGCCAACATCAAGGGGAGAAACTGAGGATCGTAAATCTCTTAAGAAATTACCTAGCGCTAAACGGCGCTCACTGTCGTTCAATTAAAACCTCCCCCTTATCCTATCACTTGCAAGCCTACCATCAAGCAGGTTCTCGTGACCATGTAGTAGTCAAAGTATACTGAAGGCAGTTGATGAGATCAACAATTCTAGGCAAGGAGAATGAATATGACAACCATTGCAGGACAAATGTTGGCGAACAAGGTAGTAATGATTACAGGTGCGGGGCGAGGCATTGGAGCTGAGGCAGCAAGGCTGTTTGTACAGCAAGGAGCTTCTGTGATGCTCGTCGCGAGGACAGAGTCTGAATTGCGTAAAGTCAGGAATGAAATTGTGACATCGGGTGGAGATGCTGCATATTTCACAGCCGAGCTGTCAGATGCAGGCAATGTTGAAGAAGCTGTTAAAGCTACAGTGGAACGATATGGCCGTCTTGATGCTGCTTTTAATAACGCAGGTATCGGAGTCACGTACGGGTGAAGGGAAAAATGCCTCGCTCTTCATTGCATTCCCTGCTCATGAGGCCCGCTATATCAAAATAGTTCAGACCGGAACGGATTCTCACTGGTGGTCTGTAGCTGAAATCGCAGTTTATACCGCTGATCAGACGCCTTGGACACCCGGGGAACAGGATGAGCTGCTGCCTACGGAACTGGATCGGACGTCTTGGACAGCTAAAGCTTCCACGTCTGAGGACGTTGGTGCACTGCTGGATGATGATCTGAACTCACGCTGGACCTCTGCATCCGGACAACAAGCAGACCAGTGCATTCAGATCGATCTGGGAAGCATCCAGAATTTCAGCCGGTTAACTATGGACTCAGGCAGCAGTACCAATGACTATGCCCGCAGCTTTACAATCGTCACTTCAACGGATGGCGAGCAATGGAATTCGGTTTCAGAAGCTGTGGGAACAGATTCTTTAATCTCAGTGACATTCACGAACCAGAAGGCACGATATGTCAAAATTGCTTTGACTACGGACAATGCTGAGTGGTGGTGGTCTATTGCTGAATTGAAGCTGTACCATTGATACGCTGAATTAAAAAAACATCAATTTTACGCAGAATTAAAAAATCATTAATCATTAATCTAAGGATTTAAATATCGTTCGTGTAACCACCTCTCTCCCTCAATTTTACGGAACAGGGGTGGTTTTTTGGTAATCACCCGCTTCTACATGTAATAAGCAGTTATCTCGAATTAAATACGTATTTTCAAATCACGAATACGAACGGCGGCAAAACACACTGAATATCCGCCTAAGCAACTTTAGAGACCAGCATATGCTTCTTTGCGCTGTTCCCGAGATCAAAATATTGGAAAATTGAGGATTGACAGAGCGAGTCATTCAATTTAATATAATCATAGCGGAAAACTATGAATAAAATCAGTATCAATAAACCCACTAAAGGAGACTACAAAATGGCTGCCCTCCAAACGTTTAAAGCATCTGCTCATCTGCAAAACGGAGTTCAAGTGAAAGTAGCATCTCGAAACTTCGAGTTTATTATCGACGAGCCCAAAAACTTGGGTGGAACCGATACCGGCATGAATCCGGTGGAAGCTTTACTCGCCTCGCTGGGGGCATGTCAGTCGATCGTAGCTAGGGTATATGCACCCAAATTCGGGGTGAATCTCAAGGATTTCTTTGTGGATGTAGAAGGCGATATTGACCTGGATGGCTTTTTCGACAAATCAGAGGTGCGTCCGGGCTATTCCGATATTCGGTATACATTCCGTATCAAAACAGATTCTCCCCAAGAGCAGGTTGAAGCATTTGTACAATTCCTGGAGAGCAAGTGCCCGGTTGGAGATACGTTGGCACATCCGGTTAATCTCAAGTTGGACAGAATTATCATCGAAAACTAAGCAGCCTATTAGATATAACAAAAGCCCGCGTTTTTCGCGGGCTTCTGTCATAACCTGATTAACTCGGCTATTAACTTCGTATGGCTTCCAAAGTTAATCTATCGTTATTAACTTTATTTTAACGGAACCTCCATCTCCAGCTCCTGAATATAATTTTTCACGATCTCCCCATCGGCATCCAGCTTATACGCTCCACTTGTTGCACCAGGTACTTCCATCTCGGGATAAAACGGTTTGATTGTTATCGATTTAGCATCACCATTAATCGGAGTTAACACGATGTCCTTATATAGTGCTTTTTCTTTATTGTTTACATCTGTACCAAATGCTGTCCACCAATCCAGCTGACGGCCGCTGTCATCCACAAACTCATACAGAATACGAGAAAGCTGCTCGGTTGTATCTCCCTTCCCAATCAGTTGAATACGAGTTGAAGTTGATGTAAGACTTATTTTACCAAGCTCAAGAGTTATGTTCCCAGCCTGTTTGGTCAAGCTGTCTGTTAACACCACTGGTTTGTCTGCTGTCTTTTGCATTGGAAGTTCAACAATGTAAGGTTTATCCACCCCTGCAAGTTTTACCTTTAGTTTAAGCTGAAACTTCTCTGGAAAAGTGTAGCCTTTGCCGCCTAACCATGAAGGATCCGTAATTTTAACACGAACACTTTTAGAATGATCTCCAGGCCCCCACCCCAGGTTAGGCCTTTGCCCAAGAGTTTTTCCACCAAGCTCCATAATAGATTTTCCGTTAATATAAACGTCAATAGACTCAAGAGTCCCTTCATCCATAGGCTTGCTTTCATCTCCTGCACCGTTGTACACGAAGCTGTTCTTTAGTCCCTTGCCCGTCCGGTCGATTGAAATATCAATAAGGTTTCCGTCAAACACAGCTTTTTTCACCTCAAGCGTAATTCCACTCTGAGTCACTCGAACCGCGTCCGCTTTAATCGCATTCTTCCCTTTTTCTCCAGTAGCTTGAGCTGCCGCAGCATCAACCGTTGTTGCTTGGTATCCCCAAGCCCCGCCTCCAACTAACAATCCTGTTGCCAAAGCTGTTACCGCAATCATTTTAGATGTGTTTTTCATGGTTTATCGTCTCCTCTAATCTCGTATAGTTTCTGTATCTCTGCTTGATCCACCGGAACGGTGATCTCCAGCTCGTTGATATAATTTTTAATGACTTCCCCGCGCTCGTTTAGCTTGAAGTGTCCTGAAGAGGATGAAGGATCCTCCATTTCAGGCAAAAAAGCTTTCAGTTTGATCGATGAAGGAGCCTTTGCCATACGTTCAAACAGCACATTATAACGAAGCTCTCCTGCGCGGCCGGTTTCATGCGCACCATATCCGCTAATGAAACCCAGCACATTGCCCCTGTCATCCCAAAGTTCGAACCATAGCCGGCGCTGCCATTCCTGATCACCCGAAACAACACTTAACAATACTTGGGTTGTAATCGGTGTGAACTGGATTTCGCTTAAGGTCAGCTTGTGGCCTCTCCATTCTCTCGACTTCTGAATGGTGGACATGACTTTGGCCTGCTGTTTACGTACTGGAAATTCCATCACAAATGGCTCCTCAATCCCCTCCAGACCAATCTGAACTGTCAGCGTAAATGCATCTGGAAGTGCTGATGTGAACTGTTGCGATGCGGAAAGTGGTGTTAATTCATAAATAGCTGTATTTGGATCGGAAGTGGGTATTACTTTAAAGCCCATATTCCATCCATTGTCCTGCCGATCGATGGGACGTCCATCGATCTGTGCATCGAAGGAATGAATGGCTCCTTTAGGATATTTTGACTTTGTTCCGTTTCCCGTAGAAATTTGGTCAAGAATACCGCCACTTCGTTTTTCTCCATCACGAGTAACTATCATGGATAGCCTTATGCCATCGTAGACAAGCTCTGGAATACGGAGAGTGATTCCATCATGGGTGGCGCTGGCTTCCACGACATCTGCAAGACCGCTCTCCTCCAAGGTTTGCAGGCCTAAGTCGTCAGCGGCCAGTTTAAACAGACTGCCGATGAGTGGAACACTTTGCAGTGATGCTGCTATGGTTGGTGATACAGCGGCACCGCCCAGCAAGCTGCCTATGGCAACAATCATCACCGCTACAGCTGTCAAAAGGAACCTGTAAACCGGGGACACAGAACGAACAAACTTTTTACGGTGGTGACTGCGTTTTTGCATCGGGAGAACCTCCAGTGCGGCATAGACCTCTTCCTGACGGTGGCGAATCATGTCGGGTACCTTACCCGCATTCGCTTTACCCAATTCCCGCAGTTCCTGATCAAGATCACGTTGATTCAATCGCACTCTCCCCTTTCCAATCCATTTGTTTCGCAAGCACCCCGCGTGCTCTGTGTAATCGTGCTTTGACAGCACCTTCCGACAGTTTCAGAACACTCGCTATTTGTTTGATCGGCAAATCCTGATAATAGCACAGATGAATAACCAAACGTAACGACTCGTCCAGATTCTCAACAGCTTCCCTTAAATCTTGCTGCCTGCTGTTTACAAAATGTGTTAGATTGCCGCGTGTTTCAGTCTGCTCAGGCAGCTCCGCCATGACAACGGTTCGTTTGCGCATACGGAGCACCTGATTACATTCATTAATGAGAATGCGAATAAGCCATGTTTTAAAATAAGCTGTATTCCGTAAACCGGTTATGCCTTTATATGCTTTCAGTGTTGTTTCCTGAAGAGCATCCGCGCAATCCTCATCCCGTCCCACAATGGATTTTGCCAAACTGTACAGCTCGGGCTCCAGCCTCCGGAATAGCTGAATAAAAGCTTCACGATCTCCCTGCTGTGCTCTTTTGACTTCTTGCTCCATAGTTTGATGCACGAATTTCACTCCTTCTGAGGGCCCTCTATTAAATTAGATGGACAAACACAGCAAAAGGTTATATGTAGGATAAAAATAAATTTACGTGATTCACTAAAATGCTAAAAAAACAGTTCATTAGGTCTTCTTTTTCGGATGAGAAAATTTGTTTCCAGCAAGCGCCTTTCTGTACGTAACACATGGCAGTGCAAAGGTAGCTTTAGATGCTACTGAGCAATTATCTAATGCAATGTATCCAAATCTCCTACATACGCATCATTCAACGACTTCCTCTTACCCATCGTAGACAGGTGGCAGCTTTTTTTGATTCATCATAACAAAAAACCGTGATGGACATCTGTCCACCACGGTTGAATAATGAAATCTATTATTGCTTTTTACTTAACGATACATTTGCTGTTAACGTCTTGTCGATCGTCGTCCAGTTTACATAAGCACCCAGTATTTCATTAATAACGGAAACCGGAACTACGGTTTCGCCATTTAAAAGCTTTGGCACTTTACTATTGAACACTAGTTTATCGTTAATTGAATACACATCTGAACCAATTTGAGCACTTATATTTTTCGTGCCTAATTTGATTTGCGTTGTACGCGTCTTATTATCCCACACTACTGTACCGCCCAATAGCTCCGAAATTGTTCGAATCGGTACGTAGAACTCATCGTTATGAACAACCGGTTTGATTAACGTACCACCTACATTCATTGCAACGTCAACATATTCAAGGAAATCGGTCTTTCGAATGAGTCCATGAACCCCTTTAGTTCGGTCTACCACCTGAGATACTTCATAATCCGTTGCGGCCGATAGGTACGCATAAGCTACACTTCTATCCATATCAAGCTTATCGGATAAGAACTGAATCGATTCACGCACTGATTCTTTCATTGCTTCATCCAAATCAGGGTCCAGTCCAATGGGAATCCAATAATCCTCTGTTTCAGCAAAGGGTTGCGTGAATTCTCCACGATGTGGTATTGATGGATCACCTTTCTTTAACACCGTTAACCGAACTGTCCCCCTTAAGGAAGCTTCCAATGCAGTTAACGCTACTTCTCCATCTCCTTGAGCAAAGTGCGGATCTCCAGTATAGAATAGACCGCCTTTAACTTGAATCGGATAATAAATAGTTGCACCGACACCTAACTCATTAATATCCATGTTCCCTCCTGTTTCTATAGGTGGGATAGAACTCACTACTTCGCTGGTATTTGGTGCAACCCCCATAACACCTAGAAACGGGTTAATTGGGAAACGTACATTTTTTCCAGTTTTTGTTGGTAATAAACCATACCAATTACCGTTGATTTCTTCAATAGGAGTAAATATAGATACATTATTATATAATTCCGGTTTTGTTGCGCTAGCTCCCTCTTGTGGGCCTGTATTTTCTGGAAATTCGTTAGGAAGGGCACCTTTACCATGGCGGTTAGAAATGACACCATAGGGAACTCGAGTTTGCAACGAAAGGACTTCTACTTTAAGAACATCTCCTGGCACCGCTCCCTCAACCGCTACTGGCCCAGTGATAATATGAGGTCCGTCTTTTACATAATCATGCTGAATCGCAGAAGAGGCAATTTCCTTCGCATCATTCAACACTCCATCGGGAGAGATACCGAATTTGCCGAAGTACTCCACTGGATTTCTCCCTTGATCCTCGATCAGTCCCTCATGCGATACCGTATCAAATGTTACAGCACTTCCTGATGGTACAGTAAGAATCGGAGAGCTATCTCGATTAGGCAGTGATCCCCAGCGAATGTTCCCAATCGCAGACGTTACATAATAATCACCTTCTACCTTATCAAGGGTTGTTGGTTGCAGCGGCATACTAAAGCCCACTGAAGGTAGAGCAAATGCAAACATACCTATAATCCCTACTGAAACCCCAAATTTCCTAATTGTTCGGTTAATAAACATTACGCTCCCCCTCTGTGATATGTAATATTTCCTAACACAAACAAACAATAACATATAACTACATTTTCAACAATATATTATTGTCAGTAAATATAACATTAAATAAATGCATACCAAGAAAAACTGATAAAAACAAAAAAAATGTAAATATACCTAACACTAAAATACATATAAAACACAAAAACATATAAAACTTAAATACATTTCGAAAACTTGATAAACACCCTTCAGAGATTTGAACAAACAAAATCAAGTGAGTTGGAGCGACTTGATCAGTTAAGAGGGGAACGCGGTGGCGACGGCGGAAGAATAAAGACTAAGAGCCCGCGTCAAAACCGTGGGCTTCTTTGTGCTTCCATTGCTTCTGTATAACTTCAGATGCTAATATCCCCTACTTTTGTAACATTAAGATTTAAATTGTTTTCTCGGCATACTTCGTAAAGGTTGTTTGATAGGATAGGTTTGAAGATATTTATGTAGTCCAGCATAAAAAAACTCATGGTCGCCAATTCGCTCCTCATGCAGACAGATTCGAGATACAACTTTGACAATATTATGTGGAGGCTGCTGTACCGATGCAGTAATGGACACTTTGCGCCCATATTACGAACATTCATGATCAAAAATAACCAAACGATCCAGCTGACATCTTCGTTTGTTTACTGCATCCATACTGATCCTGTTTTCTTACATTCATTTACTTGTCCCATTTTCTTCTAATACTTATAATAAAATCAAAGTGAGGTTTACATATATAAAAAGAGGAGTAATAGTAATGAATTTAAAACGATTCAAATGTGCTGCCGTGGCACTCACAATTCTGCTTGTTGTGCAACTTTCAGTCATTGGCGGCTCTTCCGTGTCTGCAAAGGCTACGGAGCAGCCGTTACCTGAGCCTGAATGGACTTTTAAGCTACCAAAGGGGTACACACTCAGTAGTTCATACAATAGTGTACAGAGCGCGAACCGTGTGTTCTTTGATGTACAGAAGAAAGTGGCTCTCTCGCCTTCAAAGTTCGTTTTCACAAATTTTCTTTATGGGGCCGTCGATCGCCAAAAAGGTACTCATTGGATTTACGACTATTCGGACATCAAAAAGGATAAACCTTTCAGTGGCTCTGAACCATATTATAGCAAGGATGGTTACAGCTACTTTTACAAAAGAAACGACAATGGAACAGAATATAGACTCACAGGAGTCGATCCGAACGGGAAGCTAAAGTGGACGAAAAAAATTAACAATCCATTTCATTTGTTTGTGCTGGATAGCGGAAATATCTTAATTTACTATTCTATCTATTCTTCAACAAGTAAGACCTCTATCCGTTATTTTGAGGAGTACACTAATAACGGATATCCTGTACGGAAGCTCAAGATTGATAAAGGCCTGTTAACTACAGGGGCACTTCAAGTGGTGTCCAATGGATTCATTCTTCATACTTCTGACCAAAATCACACTAGGATCTACCCTAACCTCAATGCCCTTAAAGTCCCGCTAGTTCAGTACAACACTAATAAAATCGAAGTGATGCCATTTCGTGGAGGCTCCTTTTTGGTATACCAGTTTAGTAAAAATGAAGCTACAGTAATCGCATTTACCTCCGAAGGCAAAAAGAAATGGGTGCGTTCTCTTCATCCCAAGGATAAGATCAGCATTACCGGCAACAACTATCTAATCCAAAGTAACGGGACTGTATTCAGCCTCTACAACAAAGACAACCAGTTGTTAGGCAAGCAACAGCTTGGGAATATCGGTGACACTGACTGGCTTTCCCGCATCACATCTTCGGGCGATATCACTGTGGAGAAGCAGTATCAGTGGCAGGAGCGTCCGGCTATTATCGACGAAAATAATTTCAAAGGGGATTCAGCTCGGGAGGATTTCTACGTGCTTGACCCTGTGAATTTACAGGTTAAATACCACCTTGCCACGTTGTGGTACGACATCGATGTTGGCCATGATTATATTTATGCGGGTAACGGCGAACTCTATCTTACAGACCGTTGGTTTCGCAATACCCTTGCAAAATATATACTTAAATAGCACAGCAATTGGCTAATATACCAGATCGGATTCGCTTCATCAAAAGAATGGTACTATACGAAAATGCTACTTCAGTACCTGCTCGAATACAATAATGAGAGAGAATTATTGATTCTGGAATTAAAATTTATAATTTCAGGAGATTACTCCCCTTCCTAATTAATCAACTGTCGATTAACGTAATTGCCAACCAAAGGCCGTACTTTTTCACGGGCTTTGGTTGGCAATTTTATTTAGTGAAGGCACATGTCGTGGTTTCAAACCTCTTCAATTTAAATACTCGAAGGGCCGGACATGTTCCAGAGGCCTTAACTATTTTCGGAAAGATGCGCTTGGTGAAAATGGTTGTGGATCAGGCGTTGAAGCATTAGAGGAACGGTTCGTGAAGCCGGATTCTCGAATGTGAAGCTATATTCCGGAAGCCGAGCAACTGAATCAGTTATGAGGGAATGAAATGGCGGCAGAGATGAATAACGTTTCCTCGATAAAACAAGGAGCCTGCGAAGAACGCGGGCTCTTTGGCATTGCGGATATTTGAATAAATATGCTCAATTATGATTTAGGCATTCGTCAGTGATTACAATTCGCGAATTCATTCTATAGACTTAATTCGATTCCTTCTAAGGCTTGAGGTAGGAAGGTCAGTCACTCTGGAAGTATGAATGAATTCTCGATGAGGTTTTTAATTTTTTTCTGCTGTTCTTCCATAACCACTACCTCTTTTGAGAGTTGATTAAAGAAAGAATAATGGCTTTTTATACCTAACATTATTAAATATAGAGCGCCTTCAGAGCGACTGTTTATATGGCCACTTGTAATTAAATCATCGATAATATTCATAACATCATCTGAAATACGCACTGGAACTATATTTTCTCCAGCCTCTTTATTGTCATAATTTTTTTGAGCTGATAAACGTTGGACCGCCTCTTCAGTAAGTAAATTTTTTTGTATAAGATCCTCAAGAATTGAAGCATCGATTGGAACACCCATTTGCATTGCACGTTCAAGCTTTTCTTCCGTAGCTTTTTGAATATCCATTTTTCCACACTCCTTTTTGTTCATATTAAAAGAACTATAAACATACGCTAATTATTTTCAAAATACTTAAAAAATCTAACGGTTTCATTATAATCTTCTTTGTCGGAATAAATGTTCAACATGTTCCCTAACTCAATCGCAAAATCTACATATCCATTAGCTTTTGCAGTTATTATATTTCGACTAACTTTATATGTATCGACATGGTTTGTATGGTTGTCAGTATACTCTCTTCCTTCTAATATCCCTGCTTGTTTAATAAGTTCCACTGCTGAACATATAGCACCAATATACTTTCGGTTAATATCTAACTTCTTGATAATTGATATTAGTTGCTTATTCCCTTCAATTGCTCCAATATCTCCTCCTGGAATAATAAGTACTTCTACTTCGTCCCAATCTACTTCATTTATATCTTTTTGGGGTTTAACTGCAAAACCTTCGTGGGAATTGACCATCTCGGAACTTAAACCCACTGTTATAATTTCCCCTTGCGTTTTCATTAGATAGGTTGCCAGCATGATTTCGAAATTGACAAATCCATCGTAAATTAAGACATGAGTATTAATGTTTACACCTGCTTTCATTTATTTTGAAAAATAGAAAAGAATGAAAAGAGAAATAATTCCGGAAATGTCCCTACTAAAATAAATGAAAATGTTCTTGATATGGCTTGTTCGTCCTGTTTCAAAATACACATATCAGATATAGTGGAGAATATGAAGAAATCCATGTGTCTGAGAGGTGAACGACTATGCCGGAGTCATATCATGAAACATGTAGAGCGGCGACTGCTTCGCTTCTGGTTTTATTCCGAAGATATTCCTGAGGACTGGAGAAAGGGACACAGCGACCATTTTTTCGATCTTACGGTGACCATTGACGCCGAATCACTGATCGTGCAATATACTGCAGGGCCAAGCAGATGAAGCAAAAGAGCCTACATTCGGAGACTAATTCTTGTTTATACGCTACCGACAGCCTGAAGGCCATAACACAGATTTCACGTTTTGAAGCTAGGGTGTAGTAAATAACAAGGATCACGGCTCTTACCTATCCACTATTTCAATTTACCTGCCCATTCACTGTTCTCCCAGATGGCAGGATTATTAATCACCTGACTCTCCCCACGCATAATGGAATCGTAACTATCCTTTCCAGATGTATACCAGTCCACAATAACTAACTTGCCTTTCAGATCTTGTACCAAGAATTCGGTAGACTCCGCATATTCACCTACATCCTTTATAATACGTGCATTCATTTTTAGATAGTAAACATTTTGCTCTCCTTCAACAATGTCTACTTTTTCAGCATCCATCTTGACCTCTTTTACTTGGTTATAGGTTAGGTTGTTCTTCCGAAAAAGATTATATTGTGATTTAATCTTTTTTTCCGTATAACGTTGGAAATTCTGATTATCTACATATCTACTAACGTCAAATTCCAGACCGTTCCATATGGCTTTGTAATATCCAGATAAAGCCTCTGCACAGAGTTCATAAGCCTTTTCAGTATCCAAAGTAGTTATACTTAGATTGTGGATCGTGTCCGTCCCTGTCTGAGTAGCAGAAGCCCCATGGTCCCCTTTGTTCATACTACGATCAGATTGTTCACATGCACTAGTGAGCCACATCGCTACGAACAATAAAACAAGGTAAGCATGCTTCATAGTATTCCTCCAAGGCTCAATTTTAGATTGCACAATATTTATTAAAATTTTATATAATTAACATAATTATTTACATTTTTACCTTCGAAGGATATACTCTAATATGAATGAATATCTTAATCATTCCTACATTAGGAGGGTATGTATGATGAAACGCTGGCTATCTTTATCTCTAAGTTTTTGCCTGGTTTTTCTGATGACAGCTCCACTTGCAGAAGGGAAAACGAATCAGGTTGGCTCTAGCGGGCTCTATGAAGTAAGTACAAGGGTTGCCTTGTATGCGAATATTCAAGGAGTGAAAACGTCTCTTCCTACCGTTGTTTTCGTTAGCGGATATGGTGACGATTCATCCGTCTGGTCTGGTATCCAATCCGAGATATCCCAAAAAACGTTAACTGTTTCTTATGATCGTGCTGGACTCGGCCTTAGTGACGATACTACCAAAGATAAAACAACAAAACAACAGGTGAAAGAGTTACATAAGCTACTTCGAAAGGCTAATATTCCAGGTCCATATGTACTGGTAGGACACAGCATTGGCGGATTAAATGTGAGAGGATTTGCTGACCGTTATACTAATGAAGTTGCAGGAGCTGTGCTGATCGATGCTTCTCACGAAAAGCAAGAGGAAGCTGTTTTGGCAACCTTGCCACCCGAATTTATTGAAATGTATCAATCACAGTTTACTGCGGAGGGAAATTACGCGGAAGTGACCAAGAGCTTTAAATACATTGAAAAACTGCGTTCGAAGGATGCTTTGAGAAATTTACCATTAACTGTAATCTCTGCAACAGAACACGGCATGGGTCCAGAAATGGAAATCAAATGGGCTGAAATGCAACAAGATTTAGCATCCTTGTCTAATCAGGCTACTCATGTCACTGCGCAAGGCTCAGGACACTATGTGTACCTTGAACAACCTGAGCTTGTGCAGCAAGCAATCATCTCTATGCTAGAGTAATAACTTATGTATCGGGGTTGCTCTGTAAAATAAGTTTTTGTAAAGATAACCGTTAATTCATGTTTAATGACCTACTTCAATCTTTCCTATAGAAAATCTTGAAGCTCGCGATAAGCGAGCTTTTTGACTTCCCTGTAAACAACCTGCCTCGATCAGATGTGCTTGAGGAAGAAGCATATTCCACTTAGATAACAGCAGAAAGAAATATGATATTGCTATCGGACCGTAATCCTAATTCGGCATTTCATAGTTACACACCACGCTTGCCTCCTGTAGGACATATGTCTCTTTTTCTACGAAAACGATTAAAAAAACTTTATAATCCACTCCCAATGATCGATATACAACAAATGAACATCCGCTTACCCCATGTTTTCAACCTGAAATCGATCTCAGGAATGCGGCACGGGAGAACAGAATCATACATATAACAGGTTGTTAGGAAAAAAAGAGAAAGTTCTGTCTGGTGAACGGACAAGAGCTAACAAAGGAGAAGAAGATATGAAGGGACGAAGGAGTCACCAACGAAACAAACGCAGCATCTGCGTGAACTTGCTGTTATCCATGCTATTGTTGGTTAGCAGCTTGCCGCTATGGCCAAGCAAGGCAGCGAACGCTGCAGCAGAAGGGTCATATCTCTTATCCCTGAACAGACCGGTGTATAGCTCCTCATCCCTTGGTGGGAATACAGCCGATCTTGCCGTGGATGGAAACCTAAATACCCGATGGGAAAGTGCATGGCAGCAGGACCCTCAGTGGATCTATGTTGACCTTGGCGCATCTGCCTCCATCTCGAACATTTCGATTCAGTGGGAAAATGCTTATGCATCCGCTTTCGACCTTGAAGTGTCGGATGACGAAGTTAACTGGGAGCAAGTATACTCCACAACGAAGGGTCAGGGCGGTTTGACGGAAGTGGAGGTTTCCGCCGATGCACGATATGTGCGTTTATTCAGTCATGAACGGGCACAGCAAGCCTACGGTGTTTCTCTGTACGCGTTCGATGTGTATGGAACGGGCGGAGCAAATCCGCCTCCAAAGCCAGTTGCCGTCAACCTTGCCCTTGGTAAATCGGTTATGGCATCGTCGGAAGAGATAGATGAACCTAGCCGCTCCGCCGAAGACAAGGCCAAGATGGAGAAGCGCAATTATGAAGCGCGCAATGTGACGGATGGTGACCCAGGTACACGCTGGTCTTCCATTTACAAGGATCAGGAATTGATTGTTGTGGACCTTGGCAGGCCTCATGAAATCGGTGGAATTTCGCTGCTATGGGAAAATGCGTTTGGACGTGCTTATGACA
The DNA here is from genome assembly GCF_050435065.1 of Paenibacillus sp. 4624. Classification (NCBI taxonomy): domain Bacteria; kingdom Bacillati; phylum Bacillota; class Bacilli; order Caryophanales; family Paenibacillaceae; genus Paenibacillus; species Paenibacillus sp. 4624. The sequence goes on along the minus strand of NZ_JBNDJR010000001.1, from coordinate 353,560 downwards.
TTCAAGTATCCAACGACGCAAAGCAATGGACTACGTTGGTTCGAGAGTTACACAGCAACGGTGGACGAGATGACATTCCTGTGTATGCAGAAGCCAGATATGTAAAGTTCGCAGGACTTGGCCGAGGTACAACCAACGGCTATTCACTATATGCCTTTGATGTGTATGAGTATATTCAAGGTGATGAAAAACCGGTCTATACCATTCCGACCCTGCCTGAAATGTCTTCGGTACAGGTTGGGGCTGGCAGTTACGCCATTAATGACATCACCATGCTGCAACCGAAAAACCCGAAAAATCGCACAGCCGACATTACCGCGCCGATTCCATCCAATGACTGGTGGCAGTCGATTCTCGTTTCGGATTTAGGAGATGGAAACAGTCTGGTTACACTTCCGTTCAAAAACCGATACACCAAGCAAGGGCTTCATATTTTGAATCCTGGTGCGGGATACCTCTCTGCTGACGGCAACTCGATGGATGCCGATGGTGAAGCTGACCTTATCCTGACGACAAGCAATATGAACCCGGCCAAGGTCAATACCAAGGTAGCAGGATACGGGGATTATTCCGCAAACATCATCATGAGTGATGATGACACGGCGAAGGTCAATACAACCTTTGTCAAAGGCTCCCCTTTCCTGTACAACACGTTCGAGAACCCGGACACCATCCTGCTCCGTTCACCGAACATCACACGCCTCTTTGATGATCAAAACCGTGAGATTGTACTGCAGGATGGGGAATCCTGGACTGGGGATCACATCGGTGTAGAAGTCACCAATCAGGACAGAGCACCTTCGCCGCAAACCTTTATAAAAAACTATGGCCTTTATGCAACAGAAGGAACCACAGTTATAAAGCTTGGCAATACACTTAAGATTAAGCTGGGATCAAGCGGAAATTATTTATCGCTGGCTACCCTGCCGTCTGCGTCAGAATTAGCATACTATTACCAGCATGCCTATGCTTTTGTGACGGATACGAAGGTGAACTACGACTATAACGAGAGCACTTCACAAGTTACAACGACCTTCAATTCCGTTACACAAACGAAGCGTGCCAACTTTTCAGCGAACACATTAATGGCTTTGTTTCCGCACCAGTGGAAAATTGCAACAACTCCACTCACGGAGCTCACGTATCCTTCCATTCGTGGAATGATGAAAGTGAGCGAAGGCAACAGTTTTACGACACAGGATCGTTTCTACGGCATTATTCCGCAATTTGTGGAGCCGGATGATCCGACATACTCACGCGCGCAATTAATCAGTTATCTGGACCAGCTTGATGCGGATACGTCAGGCAATTTAATGAGTGAAGATCCGTACTGGCAGGGGAAAAAGCTTCATCCGCTTGCTCTGGGTGTGCTCATTAGCGATCAGCTTGGGGATCAGGAACGTCGGGACCACTACTTGTCCCTGTTAAGGAGCATTTTGACGGACTGGTACACCTATTCACCGGATGAACGTCTGCACTCCTATTATTTTTATTACTCGGAGCAATGGGGAACGATCTTCCCTTATGGAAGCGGGTTCGGGGTCAATACCGGGCTGACGGATCATCACTTTACGTACGGCTATTACGTCTTTGCATCTGCGGTGCTGGCTATGTATGATCCAACTTTTGTAGAAGATTATGGCGATATGGTTGAATTGCTGATCCGGGATTATGCCAATCCTTCGCGCACAGACGATCAATTTCCATGGATGCGTAATTTTGATCCTTATGCAGGCCATTCCTGGGCGGGCGGTTATGCCGACAATCGCAGCGGAAACAATCAGGAAGCTGCAGGCGAAGCTCTGTTCAGTTGGGTCGGGCAATATATGTGGGGCGAGGTAACAGGGAATAAAGCCTATCGCGATACAGGCATCTGGGGCTTTGTCACCGAGGAAAAAGCGGCTGAGCAATATTGGTTCAACTACGATGGAGACAACTGGCTAGAAGGATACAAACACGCTACTGTAGGTCATGTATACGGCAGTGCTTACCTGTATGGCACGTACTTCTCCAACGACGCAGAGCATATTTACGGCATTCACTGGCTGCCGCCGGCGGAGTGGATGACCTATTATGGCCGTGATCCGAAGAATACCGCGGCACTCTACAACGGTCTGATCAAGGATCTTGGTGGTCAACTGGAGCGCACATGGCAGCACATCATCTGGCCTTTCCAATCCATCGGGGACCCACAGGCTGCTCTTGCGAAGTGGGATACCAAAGAGATGCAGCAAAACGAAGTCTTTAACGCCTACTGGTTCATGCATAGTATGGCATCCACAGGAACACGTACAATGGATATTTGGGCTGATTCTCCGGCAGTAACTGTCTACGAAAAGGACGGCGTCTACACAGCACAAATCTGGAATCCGTCCGATACCGCCAAAACGGTTCACTTTTATAATGCGAGCGGGGCTTTAGGGTCAGCTACTGTATATGCGAAGGCTCAAGTGAAGGTCAATCCATTGGAGCATACGGTAGTCAAGCAGCCGGATGCTTCACAAGGCGTTACTTATCTGGATCGCAGCACATGGACGATTACCGCCTCCTCCAGTTCGGAAGCAGTGGAACGCATGATTGATGGAGATTTGGCTACCCGCTGGTCATCCGGACAAACGCAACAGCCTGGAGACTGGCTCCATATTGATCTGGGCAGCGAGCAGATGATGGATACACTCTTTATGAACTCCGGCAATAACTGGGGTGATTATGCCCACGGGTATGAAGTTTACGTTTCGGAAGACGATGAGAACTGGAGCAAGCCGATTGCACAGGGAACAGGCTCATCTCCAAGCCTGTCCGTCGATTTGGGGATGCAGACTGTGCGTTATATCAAAATTGTATTGACTGCTCCCGCAGACAGTTGGTGGTCCATCTCGGAACTCAAGCTTGCCCGATTTGGGAAATCGGCTCAAGCACCTGAGCATCCAAATCCAGCTCCAGTCCCGTTGCCTGATCGGTCAACCTGGAACGTGACCGCTTCCTCCACACAAGGAACGGATGTCGCAGCTCACATGCTGGATGGAAAAAAAGAGACGTTATGGACGAACGGACGAAAGCAAACGGGCGGACAGTGGATTACGATTGATCTAGGGCAAACGAGTCTTTTTGACGCGGTAGAGTTGGACCCGGGGAATGCCAAGGATGACTATCCACGGCAATATCGCGTTTTCGTGTCCGATGACGGGCAAAACTGGGGAACATCTATTGCAGGAGGTGAAGGCGTGTCAGGACGTCTCTCCATCTCCTTCTCTGAGCAGCAGGCACGTTATGTGAAGATCGTGCAGACGGGTGAATCCGACCAATGGTGGTCGGTCTCTGAGTTGTTCGTTCAGCACTATGGAACAGGAAAACAAAAACGTCTGCTTCCGGATGCATGGTCCGTCACAGCGTCTTCAGGTAACGAAGCTTCATCGTCGATACTGGATGGCTCGGACCAAACACGCTGGACTTCCGGCCAGACACAAACAGGCGGCGAATGGCTTCAACTGGATCTGGGCCACTCACAGACGGTGAACCGGATTGTACTGGATAGTGCTCACAGCGGTGATGATTATGCTCGTGGTTATGAAGTATTCACCTCTCTGGATGGCATGGATTGGGGTAAAACTGTAGCTACAGGTGAAGGGAAAAATGCCATGCTATCCATTGCATTCCCTCCTCATGAGGCCCGCTATATCAAAATAGTTCAGACTGGAACGGACTCTCACTGGTGGTCTGTAGCTGAAATCGCAGTTTATACCGCTGATCAGACGCCTTGGACACCCGGGGAACAGGATGAGCTGCTGCCTACGGAACTGGATCGGACGTCTTGGACAGCTAAAGCTTCCACGTCTGAGGACGTTGGTGCACTGCTGGATGATGATCTGAACTCACGCTGGACCTCTGCATCTGGACAACAAACAGACCAGTGGATTCAGATCGATCTGGGAAGCATCCAGAATTTCAGCCGGTTAACTATGGATTCAGGCAGCAGTACCAATGACTACGCCCGCAGTTTTAAAATCGTCACTTCGACGGATGGCGAGCAATGGAATATGGTTTCAAATGCTGTGGGCACAGATCCTGTCATCTCCGTGATGTTCACGAACCAGAAGGCACGATATGTCAAAATCGCTTTGACTGCTGACACTGCCGAATGGTGGTGGTCTATTGCTGAATTGAAGCTGTACCGTTGATACGCTGAAGCTATGCTAAACCTTGAAAGACTCATATTTAGCACATCTCATAACTAAAGATGTAAAAAAGCACAGGGACCTCAAGCCACGATCGGCAAGAGATCCCTGTTTCCTTGTGATATATGGTAAACTGCCACATCGTTAGGCTAATCATTACTTTTTGATTTTACCATCATATCCAAGCTTATAAATCGTACCTTTCTCAAACGATAGGAGTGCAAGACCATCCCCTACTGTACCTATAAATCGATCATTTGCGTCTAAAGAACGCAGCTTGTTCTTCTTGCCTGTATAACGATTATAAATATACAAGTCACTCTTATTATTGCCATTCTTGTCTACCGAAAAACTTCGATAATAAAACTTATTATTTATATATGCTACGGGATCAATATACTCTTTAGAGGCAAATGTTTTGTTTCTACTTGCATTTAAATCGGAAAAATGACCTTTGTAACTATAGCCTCCGTCTACGATCTCCAAAAAGAACATAACATTCCCATAAAATTCGTATAACTCCACACCTTTAGAAGATAAGTTCTTCAACCCTGTACCATCTAAATTCATACGATAAAACTTGTCATTATCCCTGTTTGTATAATAGATATATCCGTTGTTTATTTTAAAATTATAAAAAGGAGATTTAGACAATATCGTTTGTTCGTTTGAACCATCTGTTCTCATTGAGCCAAAAGACAACGCATCAAGCGTTTCCGCAGTCCTTTCATCTTTAACAAAATAAATCGTATCCCCTACAACAGTAAACCTTGCAAAATTATCCTCTTTGTTCAGTAAGGTTAATGTCGAACCATCTTTCTTAATTTTAGCCATCTGTCGATTCCAAGGGTCTTGCTCATTTTCAATCAGAAAATATATCCACTCTCCAACCCATTTCACATCTGAAACTTGCTTAGGGAATATAGACTCTGTTTTGCTTTTATTACCTGTGAATGTTGTAACGTTGATGCCCATCAAATCTCCGTCATCTTCATAACCTTCCCATACTAAAGTTTTACCGGAATCCTCAGCCCCGTATGCAGGTACAACACCAAACAACATGATCACGCTTAATAACGCCACTAACCACTTTCTTCTCATTTTCTTCTCCCTAAAATATGTATTTTCCTACATCGCTATTGTAAATTGGATTCGTAAATAGAACAATCATTTCACTCCAAATTCTCGCTGTAATTAGAAAATGCCTCCCACCATAATGGCAAGAGGCTCTGATTTTTGCACATCATATATTATAGAAATTTCGTTAAGTGATGGTTAGACCACCGCTTGCATATCCGGCAATCGTTGAAGCCACATCAAGTCCGGCGGTTACTGATGCAGAGAAGACCATAAGCAAACGGTCACCGGCGGCTACCGGGATACTCAAGCCTGTAGTCAACCCGCTGGAGATCGTGCCTAATGACAATACGCCTGTCAGTGCTGGTGACAAAGTTACAACTGCTCCTGGTACAGCCGTAAAGGTATTATTCGGTGTAGTGGAACGGAATAATTGTGCCGTCAGCGTTATTGTAGAGCCGACCAAGCTAAGTCCCGCTGTCGTGCTAAAATAAGCAGCCAGTGAAGTAATCGTCCCCGCACGGGATGCCGAGAAAGCAAAGTTAAGCAAGGTTCCTGCAGCACCTGTGAGATCAATAACTCCGCCGTTAATCGATACTCCAGATGCATTATTACCAAAACCAACCAGGCTGGAGGTATTTAAAAGTCCGCCCAGTACTGTAGTTAACGAAGCTGGCAGTCCTGATGCATAAGGGATAATAGCTCCGGAACCTGTTGCTCCGGTTGCACCTGTCACTCCCGCCAGACCCGTTGCTCCGGTTGCACCCGTCACTCCCGCCAGACCTGTCGCCCCGGTCGCACCTGTCACTCCCGCCAGACCTGTTGCTCCGGTCGCACCTGTCACTCCCGCCAGACCCGTTGCTCCAGTCTCACCTGTCACTCCCGCCAGACCTGTCGCCCCGGTCGCACCTGTCACTCCCGCCAGACCTGTTGCTCCGGTCGCACCTGTCACTCCCGCCAGACCTGTTGCTCCGGTCGCACCCGTCACTCCTGCCAGACCTGTCGCTCCGGTCGCACCTGTCACTCCCGCCAGACCTGTTGCTCCGGTCGCACCCGTCACTCCCGCCAGACCTGTTGCTCCGGTCGCACCCGTCACTCCTGCCAGACCTGTTGCTCCGGTCGCACCCGTCACTCCCGCCAGACCTGTTGCTCCGGTTGCACCCGTCACTCCTGCCAGACCTGTTGCTCCGGTCGCACCCGTCACTCCCGCCAGACCTGTTGCTCCGGTTGCACCCGTCACTCCTGCCAGGCCTGTTGCTCCGGTCGCACCCGTCACTCCCGCCAGACCTGTTGCTCCGGTGGCTCCTGTCGCGCCTGTGACTCCAGGGGTACCAAGCAATTCGGAAGAAACCAAACGATGTGCTGTTACCAAAGAGCCTGTGCTGCTCTTTCCCCATACGGAAACTTGAACAGGATCATTAACCGTCGCTGTTGTAGTAAACGTGAATTCAAAGGCATCCAGATTAGCAAAGTAGTTGTTCGTTATTACTTGATTTGGCGCGATCTCCAAAGATTCACTGACATACAAAACTCTCAACCCGCCACTCATATAATACCCTTGTATTTGTACAGACGAGGCTGTAACTTCACTGCGGTTATCAATTCTAACCGTAACGGATTGAGTGGGTCTTACCCCACTAACAGCATTATTTTCGATCGGCCCTGTCGATAAAAAGCTCATCGCTACATTCCCTTCTTTCGAAAAAAGTCTTATTTTCTAAAGATCTTTAACTGTTTTTTCGTGTTCCACTACCCGGTGTGCATCCACCAATTGACCTGACGCATCTTTGCCCCACACTGAAATTCCGACTTCTCCCACACGTTCATTACTTACTCCAAACTCAAATTCAAAGGCGTCTACATCTGCAAAATAATTTCGGGTCACTGCTTCATTAGGTGCAATACTGATCAATTCACTTACATACAGCGTTCTTGTTGTACTCAGCACATACCCCTGAACAGATACACTTACCGCATCTGCAACAGCCCGACTCACCAATCTGATCGTTACCTGTTTCGTCGGCCTACCCCCGGAAACAGCATTATTTTCGATCGGTCCAGTTGATAATATAGCCATTTTCCCATCCCACCTTTTGTGAACCTCTTACTCTAGCATTACTTGGCATCATGGATCACATATTAGTCATATTCATTCACTAGATCAGCGGTGTGGACTATAGACAGAGGACAGTTCACCATTATCTAACGATAAGTACCATTAACATCTAAAATTTCATCCATACAAAGCTTGTAAATATGTATAATCTGAATGTATTTCAACCCAAAAATGACCGTTCCTCACGAAATGAAGGAGCTACGGCCAGCATTGGATAGATCGTATTGATGTCACTCTTAACATTAAATAAACCTACTGCTTCAACTTGGCCAAATGAATGATAAAAACATGTGAATTGTGAAAACTACCCACTTGATATGTTGCACGATAGGTTGCGATTGAAGCAATCAAACTCCTATCTCACTTTTTCTTACAAATTGTGATAGAAAATGATTGTATTGTGGCAGAAATGTGATATGATATCGTCAACTACAAAAAACATTTTAAAACAAAAATGAAAAATAATTACATAAAATTAAGTCACAACTCCTCTTTCTCCCTTTTAAAACCATTTTATTGAAAGCGATTACAATAAACAACAGGACAAATTATACACTTTTTTTCACACTCACAAGTTCCTCCCCCTATTCCCGGGTGACAGCTATCAACTTGCTACAGTAAATCAATCTCTTCTGTACATGTTGATTAGCTTAAGCCATAGATCACCATCATGAACGATACCATCCATCTCATCTTTGAAAGGAGGTGTAATAAAGAACATTAACTCATCATTCTTCTTTTTCTTCTCACTGTAACTCTCTCATCCAACAGCTCTGTTCAACCAATTAGCGTAACACCCAATCACACTATTCCACACTAATTCAATGGAGGCGAACGCATGATCATCCGTAAACCATTAGCTTTGCTGATGTCACTAATTCTGGTGTTTTCCATTCTACCCGCCGAGTCCAGCCATGCAGCTAATAATGCCGTTGCCAAAACGCCTGTGAATGCCAATCCGCTCGTCGATCACAAATTGGGAGCTGACCCTTACGTGCTCGTACACAACAACCGGGTCTACGTGTATATGACAGGGGATACCTTCCTCTACAACAACGACGGCTCTGTCCGCGAAAATAACTACGGCAGCATCGGCAGAATCAGCGTAATCTCCTCAGCTGACATGGTGAACTGGACCGACCACGGCTACATTCCGGTAGCCGGTACAAACAATGCCAACAATGGACAAGGCATTGCCAGATGGGCAAGCCAATCCTGGGCGCCAGCGATGGCCAAGAAAACGATCGCAGGCAAAGATAAATTTTTCCTGTATTTCGCCAATTCAGGGGCAGGTATCGGTGTTCTGACTGCTGATTCTCCAATCGGTCCTTGGTCTGATCCTATCGGACGTGCACTTGTCACACATGGGACGCCTGGCATGTCGGGCGTAACTTGGCTCTTTGACCCAGCTGTGCTTGTTGATGACGATGGCTCCGCTTATCTTTATGCAGGCGGCGGTATTCCGAACGAAAATAATGCAGCTTCCATTGCAAATCCAAAAACAGCGCGTGTTATTCGTCTTGGCGCCGACATGACCAGTGTAGTTGGCAGTGCCACGACCATTGATGCACCTTATATGTTCGAAGATTCAGGTATTCATAAGTACAACGGCAAATATTACTATTCGTACTGCATTAACTTTGCTGGAAACCATCCGGCAGCCTACCCAAAAGGTGAAATCGGATATATGGTAAGTGACAGCCCCATGGGGCCTTTCACATACAAAGGACACTTCCTCAAAAATCCGGGTACGTTCTTCGGTGTAGGTGGCAACAACCACCATGCCGTGTTCCAGTTCAATAACCAGTGGTATGTTGCGTATCATGCACAAACAGTGAGCAAAGCCTTCCTCGGTGATGGCAAAGGATACCGTTCTACTCACATCAACAGGCTGACGCATAACGCGGACGGATCAATTCAGGAAGTACAGGGTAACATGACCGGTGTTCCTCAAACAGCTAACCTTAATCCGTATAACAGAGTAGAAGCCGAGACGATTGCTTGGCAAGCTGGCATCAATACGCAGCCGACTCAAGCAAGCGGTGGACCAACAGCCAACCAAAATGTGACGAATATCAATAACGGGGACTGGGTCGCTGTAAGCAATGTGGATTTTGGTTCAACAGGTGCATCGAAATTCAAGGCAAATGTCGCTTCTACCGGAAATGGTAACATTGAACTCCGGCTTGGCAGCCCGACAGGCACACTGATCGGCACGCTTAACGTCACTTCAACGGGTGGCGTACAGAACTGGCGTGAACTCGAAACCAATATTACCAATACAACAGGACGACATCATCTGTATTTGGTGTTTACAGGCTCAGGTAACGGAAACCTGTTCAATCTGGATTATTGGCAGTTCACCTCCGGTTCTGGAGGTAACCCTAATCCAAATCCGAACCCCAATCCCGATGTTACTCGGGTTGAAGCAGAGAGCATGACCCTTGCCGGTCAATATGCCGGGCTGATTAGTTCTCCTTTTAACGGCGTGGCGCTCTATGCGAACAATGATTCTGCGTCTTACAATCAATACTTTGCTTTCCCAACCCATCAGTTCTCTCTAAGAGGCGCTTCCAACAATAACAGTACAGCCCGTGTCGATCTGGTGATCGGCGGTGTAACGGCAGGTTCATTTTATTTTACCGGAACACAACCAACGGTGCAGACGCTTTCAAACATCACACATGCTACGGGGAATCAGGAAGTAAAGCTCGTTGTAACAACAGATAATGGAACCTGGGATGCTTACATTGATTATCTGGAATACTCTCTATAATTTGTGATCATGACATTCAGGGAGGCATCGTTATGTGGAAAAAAATCGGAGCGCTTCTGCTCACCATTCCCTTGCTGTTGACAGCATTGCCTCTAACTCATCAGCCCGCCTCTGCGGCGACCTTTAACAATCCGGTGCTTTATGCAGACGTACCCGACAGTGACGTCATTCGTGTAGGCAATACCTTTTATATGACCAGTACCACCATGCATATGAACCCGGGCGTTCCTGTCATGAAGTCAACCGATCTGGTCAACTGGAGCATTGTGAACTATGTATATGACACACTCGGCAACAGTGATGTACAGAACCTGAATAACGGTCAGAACGAATACGGGCGCGGTTCTTGGGCCAGTAGCCTTCGCTACAACAATGGCACCTATTACGTCGCATTCGGTTCGCTTTCCACAGGAAGGACTTACATCTATCAGACCAGCAACATCGAAACCGGAACTTGGACGCCTTACACTTTGAACAGTTATTACCACGATCCATCCCTGCTCTTCGACGGGAACCGTACGTTTCTTGTCCATGGCAGTGATAACATCAGCATTGTCGAGTTGACGCCTGATGCCAAAGCTGTAAAATCCGGCGGTCTGAACCAGGTGCTGATCCCGAATGCCAGTCATATCGCTGGCTCTAATATGATTGTAAAAGCAGAAGGCGCGCACATCCAGAAGATTAATGGCATGTATTACGTCTTCCTGATTGCTTGGCCTTCCGGTGATGGACGTATCCAGCTCGCCTATCGCGCAAATACGTTAACAGGGCCGTATACTGGTAAAGTGGTGCTCAGAGATTCGGGCATCGCGCAAGGTGGTATCGTGGATACCGCATCTGGTGCATGGTACGGTTTCCTGTTTCGCGACCGAGGAGCCGTTGGGCGTATTCCATATCTTGTACCGGTAAGCTGGTCGGATAACTGGCCTGTGTTCGGGGTGAATGGCAAAGTTCCATTGACAATGAACATGCCTGTGGAAGGACAGCCAGCCGCTAAAATCTTCGGTTCAGATGAGTTTAATGCACCTTCGGGCACATCTACTCTCTCGAAGTTCTGGCAGTGGAATCATAATCCTGACCCGTCGAAATGGTCCTTGAGCCAGCGTCCCGGCTTCATGCGGCTGACCATAGGCAAGCTCAGCAAAAATATATTGGAAGCTCGCAATACGCTGACACAACGCACGTTTGGGCCAAAAAGTACAGGCATTACCGCCTTGGAAACGGCAGGTATGAAGGATGGCGATTATGCCGGCCTAGCCGCTTTTCAGGCCAGATATGGTTTTGTGGGCGTCAAGATGACAGGCAATACCAAATCAATCGTCATGACAAACGCCAGTTCCGGCACGATGACTGAAGTGGCAAGTGTGCCCCTGAACCAGAACAAAATTTATCTGCGGGTCATCTGTGACTTCACCAATCAGACAGATAAAGCCTATTTCGCCTATAGTCTGAATGGAACGAACTGGACAACCATTGGCAATACGCTACAGATGTCGTATACGTTGCCACACTTTATGGGTTATCGCTTTGCATTGTTTAACTACGCTACCAAATCTACCGGAGGCTATGCTGATTTTGACTTCTTCCGTGTGGAGTAAGCGTGATGAAAGTACTGCTGATCTTTAGGATCAGTACTGCGAATTGAAGTACACTTGAAGTACAACTGTGGCCTGGAACTCCGCTATGTGCGGAACCAGGCCATTTTCACTATTTTATAAAAATATCTCACTTGAACGCTTTAATATATTGAATATACGCTACAGCACTTTGGTCAATCTCTTCATCACTTGCCTGAAATGAGGCACCAAAGACAGCATAGTGCGGCAGTGCCGTAACGCCCACATGATTCATACTTGCCTTGAATGGTGCAATCAGTTCTTCGACACTACAACCTACCGGTTGTCCTTTTCCGTAATTCTCCCGCTGATCCCCGATTGTTATTGCCAGTCCCATCCGCTTTCCATGCAATCGGTTGCCCTCTGATCCATAAGCCCATCCATGCGTGAACACATCATCCAGCCATTTTTTGAGCAGCGGCGGGTAACTGTACCAATAGAACGGAAACTGCAAAATAATATGATCATGTGCCTCCAGCAACTCCTGCTCACGAGCAGTATTTATGTTCCAGTCAGGATAAGTTTCGTACAATTCATGAATACGTATCTGCTCTGCGTGCTGCTCCAGCTCCTTTTTCCAGCGGCGATTCACTCTTGAAGTTGTCATATTCGGATGTGCCAAAATAACCAGTGTTTCCATTTAATCCCTTCCTCTCTCCAAAACAGATTGATTTCTTTTCTTGATTACGGATCATTATCCACCCCGTCACCCCAAAAGAAAATACACACAATGAAGTAAGATACTTACCTCAAGGTGTGTATGGACTTCTGCTTTGTAACTATGAGAAAATAAATAGTTATCCCTGTAAACACGTATAAATACAGCGAGGTGATATGAATGAAGGAATATCGTTTGGGCATTGAAGCCACACTCGAAATTATTGGCGGCAAGTGGAAAGCTATCATCATCTGTTTATTAATGTCCGGTGTCAAAAGAACAGGAGAACTAGAGCGCAGCATGCCCGGCATTTCCCAAAAAGTACTGATTCAACAATTACGTGAATTAGAACGTGATGGTCTTGTCACAAGACATGTCTATCAGCAAATGCCTCCCAAGGTCGAGTATAGTCTTACGGAATATGGTGTCACAGCAAATACGATTGTGGATGTCATGTGTACCTGGGGAAGAGAAAATATTGCGCTCAGGCAGCAACGCGGGGAAGACATTGTTTTGTTATCCGATGATAATAACGATGAAGTTATTTTATAGCCCCGTAGTCCTGCCCTTCTATATATGAACAAACGGAGTTCTAAGAATGAAGCATCTCTCATGTAACCTTCACCTTCCATATCCCACCTATGTAGTAAACTATCATTATGATTATTAATTTTGATGTAGGTTGGATTCCTCTTATACCACACTCATTGAGTAACTCCTTTGCCTTAGCAAACAGGACGCTTGAGTAATGGGTCCAAACTGTGTCATCAGGAGGTTTTAACGTATGAAAAAATATATTGTATTTGGTGCCAGTAAAGGATTGGGGGACGCATTTGTCCGCGGAGTGCCGCAGGCAGGAGATAAAGTGTGGGTTGTATCCCGCAGCAAACCCGAGAGTCTGCAACTGGAGGACGGTATACAGCGCGTATGGATTCAGGCCGATCTCTCGGAGCTTCAGGCTGCCAAACAGATTGCAGAGCAGCTACGCAACGAAACGTTGGATGTGCTTATATATAACGTAGGTATTTGGGAAAAGGAAGGATTTGAAGAACATTACACCTTTGATCAGGATGAGCCTTCCGATATTCAAGAGCTGATCCATGTGAACATAACGTCCACCATTGTATGCATTCAAGCTCTACTGCCTCAGCTTCGCAAGTCTGCCGCAGGCAAGATCATTCTCATCGGCTCCACAGCAGGTTTAAGCAATGCGGGCAACACTCAGGTTTCTTTTGTTGCCTCCAAATTTGCCATCCGTGGAATTACAGAAGCGCTCAGAGAACATACCCGGCGGGATCACATCGCCGTAACGTGCATTAATCCGGGAGAACTGGCAGCAGGGATTCCCTATGAAGAAGGAATGGAACGCGCACTATCCGAGTATGGCGGGACACGCATTCCGCTTCAAGACATGGTTTCAATTGTCCGGTGTATCGTCAGCCTGTCCAATGCAGCCTGTGTGAAAGAGATTAACGTCCCTGCCCTTACGGATATGAATACGTAGTAAGAAGGATAGATTGGATTTGATTGGATTTGATTGGATTTGATTGGATTTGATTGGATTGAATTCACGTTTCTTCACATTAAATATTGGGATAAATGTTCGATCGCCATCGATTGTACTCGTTGTTGTTCAGGAATATGTTCATAGATGATATGTGACTTCCCCTGTTGGATCAGCTGTTCCCGTATGGCTGCAATGCGCCCTTTATTAAAGTCAATAAAACGGAAATCCACCTGCCGAAGCTGCTCAAGCTCTGCCATTCTAGCAAAAGATACTGCTTTGAGGGCTGTATTAATCTCTTTCAACTCCAAGACCTCCAGTGCACGGGCTGTCCATAAGCACTCGATATCTTGAAGCGACTTCATGTAAACCAGTTCAATCTGTCTGAGCCGGGGCATCTGCGAGAAATCACAGCATTGCTCCAGCTTCGGCAAGGATACATGCAAATACTCAAGTCCGTGCATCTGCTCTAGTCCCTGGATACTCATCAGTTTCCGCACCGAGCTAAGCTTAAGCATAGAAATGGTGGACTGTGCCAGTACCTCCAGCTCGCTCTTTAACTCACAATGATCAAGGGACAAAAACTGTAGCTTCGGCAATTCTGTTAATATCTCAAGGCAGTCCACCGGACAATTCAGAATGACGGTCTCTAGACTTTGACATTTTCTTATCGCGGTCATGCCTTTACATTTACCGTGTAGTTCAAGATACCTTAATTGTTTGTAGTGCTCAATAAAACTCAGATCGATCGCTTTGGCGGGTGAATTCACTCTTAGGAAAACCAGTTGTTCCAACGCTCCCAGAATCGTCAGATCCTGCACCTGTGGACAGTCAAGCTGTAAAGCGGATACATGTTTCAACTGCGCTAATCGCCCAAGAAAGCTCGGTGGATACTCCGCTTTAGGATCCGCATTCGAAATATGGAGAATCAGATCAGACCTAGTTGCGAAAACGTTCATGTCCAATTCGGCCAAATTCTCATACGTATCCACCCCAACACGAAAATGAACCGTCGCCCTGCGGCGCAAATGCTGCACGGCCTGGTTCATTTTCTCTTCATTCCATGGCATTCCCTGTATCGAAGCATGCCAAATCGAGGTCATTTTCCATCCTCCCATTCTGTTTGGTTTACATCCTATCCTAACTCCATTCCATTATAAACAACCTTCCCTAAACGAACCACCCAACGATGTTCTGGCTCTTCATTAAATTTTTTTTCATTCGACAAAAATATACATAAATCTATATTATATGCCGACATATAACTCAGGAGTTGGGAACTTCTTATTAAGAATCTGGGGAGATGGAACCATGTTAAACATTCTAAAAAAACGGGGGAAAACAGGCGCGCGGACTTCCAGTATGGCCAATACTCTCGCTGCTGTACTGCTCGTCATCATTGTTGTCGTATTCGCTGTACTCGGAACATTCATGTTTACAAGCACAAGAAACATACTGGTGCAACAGCAAGAAGCCATGCTCAAGACTAAAACACAAGCCATTGTCAGTGAGTTCGACGCACTATTTAAAGAAAAAGGCTCACTGGTTAAACAAATGTCCACTAACCAATTATTCAGGCAATACATAGAAACAACGAAATCAGCGGCAGAAGCAGCCACTTCTACTTATGCTGCAGAAACAAGGGATACACTGGCTAAGATTGTAGAGGCAGAGCCTTCCTTCAACGATGCTTGGATTGCTGGCATGGATGGTAAAGGCTTCTGGCTGCAAAATGACGGTGTCGTTTCCGCACCGGATTTCGATATCCAGGCACGTCCTTACTACCAACCGGTCAAAGACGCCGATGGACTCTACTTTTCCGATCCGTACATTGACATTTCGGCAGGCAAAGTGCTCATGGGTATTTTCTATCCAATCAAGGATGATAACAACAACATGATCGGTTTCGCCGCAGCAGATATTCTGTTTAGTAATATCCCGAGTATTATGGAGAGTTACTCTCTGGGCAGCACAGGTTATTCCATATTGTTATCCAAGAATGGGGATATTCTGTATCATCCGGACGAGAGTAAAGTACTGAAGGAAAATATCAAGAACATTACAGGTGATATGGGAGAAGTCGGTAAAAAAATGATTGCTGGTGAATCCGGCATACAGCTGATAAACGACAATGGGGAACGTCGTTACATCGGGTATGCAACCAGTAAAGACACCGGATGGTCTGTAGGTCTGACGATTACGGAGAAGGAAGTCTTAGCAGAGCTCAGAACATTCACCTGGATTACCCTTGGCGGGTTCACGGCAGCTGCAATTCTTCTGGTCATTATCAGTTATATTACGCTTCGTCGTCTATTGCGCACCATCCCGCAGCTACTGAGTAAGATCAAACAGATTGAGCAAGGTGATTTAACCGTTGAACTGGATATCAAATCCAATAACGAGATTGGACAAATTGCGACTGGCCTGAATTCCATGGTGCAGAAGATTCAAGGCATGTTGAAGATTGTTGGCAATTCAGCTCAAGTGCTGAATCATTCATCCAATGACTTGCAGTCAATATCCTCCAGAACCGCTGTAACCATGAACGATACATCTACGGCGATCAATGAGATTGCGAATGCAACCAATTATCAGTCGATTGAGACGGAGAACATTTTACGTAAAACAGGCTCATTATCAAGCCAAATTGATGAAATTGCTGCTGATGCACAAGCGATGGGGTCCATGGTGCAAACCTCTGTTGATCAAAGCGGTCAAGGACTCGCGGTAGTGGAGCAACTGTCCAAATGGTCAGCGGAGAACCACAGTTCTACTCAATCCATCTCCTCCATTATTCAAGAGATTGATCAGAGCCGGAATGAGATTTCCAGTTTTGTAGATACGGTAAAACAAATTGCTTCTCAGACCAATCTGCTTGCCCTTAATGCTTCTATTGAAGCTGCACGCGCCGGGGAACATGGCCGAGGATTCGCTGTCGTTGCAGAAGAAGTTCGTAAACTCGCAGAACAAACAGCTCTGGCTACAGAGGAGATTAACAAAAAAGTAAGTGTCATCGAAGAAAAAACATCCTTGTCTGTAGAACACACGATGCGAGGAATGAAAATTGCCGAAGAGAACACCAAGTCTGTAGAAGATACCAAGCAGGTATTCTACAACATCAATAAAGATTTGGAAGAACTGAAGCTTCGTATGGCACAGATCACGAACAGCACCTCTAGTGTGCATCAGCACAAAGATGAGATTTTCCAGGCCCTGGAGATTATCTCCTCCACTACGGAAGAGAACTCTGCCTCAACCGAAGAAGTCAGCGCAAGCACACAGGAACAACTGGAAAGTATTCAACAAGTGGCCGATCTGTCCAATGAGTTGAATCAACTGTCTGCTAGACTGCAGGAAGAACTGAGTCATTTTAAAGTGGAATAAGCTGTGCTGCCCTCCTGCTCTTCTCTTTTGTACGCGATCCATTTATTATTAAAATAGTTGTGTACGAAGAGCACTGGAGGCTGATGGACTTATCATGAGATTTGCAAAACGAATGGATCACTTTAGTGAAGGCATCTTCACCAAGTTGCTGGACATTAAGCGCCGCCGGTTGGAGAACGGGCAACCCGTCATCGATCTTAGCGTCGGAACACCAAATATCCCGCCAGCTCCGCACATTATGAAAGCACTCGGTGAAGCCGCCGCTGATCCGGCTAATTACATCTATGCTGTGAACGATCAGAAGGAACTACTTCAGGCGGCAAGTGACTGGTACAGGCAGCGATATCAAGTCGAGTTGAACCCGGCGACAGAAATCTGCTCGTTGCTCGGCTCGCAGGAAGGACTTGCGCACATCTCTCTCTCGATTGTCGATGAAGGTGATCTTGTTCTGGTACCTGATCCCTGTTATCCGGTGTTTGCAGATGGCCCCCTTCTGGCTGGGGCTGAACTATATTATATGCCGCAAAAAGAGGAACATCATTATGTTATCCAATTGCAAGACATCCCTGAGGCAATAGCCGAACGGGCTAAGTTCATGCTTGTATCGTATCCGAACAATCCAACAACAGCGATGGCTCCGGACTCCTTTTACGAGGATTTAATCGCTTTTGCCAAAAAATACGATATTATCGTATTGCATGATAACGCGTATAGCGAGCTTGTGTTTGACCAACAAACATGCGGTAGTTTTCTGGCCTTTCCCGGTGCCATGGATGTAGGGATTGAATTCAACTCCTTGTCCAAAACGTACGGACTAGCTGGGGCAAGAATCGGTTTTTGTATGGGAAATTCGGCTGTTGTTTCCATGCTGAAAAAGCTGAAATCCAATATGGATTACGGCATGTTTATCCCGATTCAGAAGGCAGCAATAGCAGCCATCTCGGGTGATCAAAGCGATGTGGAGCGGGTAAGATCCGTCTATGAAGAACGACGGGATATGCTGTGTGAAGGTTTCGCCAAGCTGGGATGGCCGATTAGCAAACCCGAAGCTACGATGTTCATCTGGACACGCATTCCCGCACATTACGACACTTCCGAGCAATTTGCTACTGATCTCGTCACACGGGCAGGTGTCATTGTTACCCCAGGCAGTGCCTTTGGGCCTTCAGGTGAAGGTTACGTCAGACTTGCACTCGTTCAGGATATGGAACAACTGCAACAAGCCCTTCACTACGTAGAAGCGAGCTGTATGCTAATTCCTGAAAAGTAGGATTGATGAGCTATGATGAGCTGTTATGTCACATGTGATACAGATTGGTTTTGAAACAAAAATAAAAGCACCAAACCCTTCTGAAAACGGGTTTGGTGCTTTTTCACATCCACTTTCACTTCACTGCTTTGCGCCAGTTCGATCGGTACATCAGATACAAGAAGTATGGTGTTCCGATGATCGCAATGAGAATGCCTGACGGTATTTCCGTTGGCGCCATCACCGTTCTGCCAATCGTATCTGCGAGCACCAGCATCACGGCTCCAGCGAGCGCGGACAGAAACATCGACTGTCTCAGTTTGTGTCCTGTCAGCAGCCGAACCATATGTGGTGCAATCAGACCAATAAATCCAACCGTTCCAACACAAGCGACCGCGCCAGCCGCGAGCAGTACTCCTACAGTCATGGCCAGCAAGCGAGTGCGACGTACATTCACCCCAAGCCCGGAAGCGCTGTTGTCGTCAAAGACAAGCAGTTCAAATTTGCGAGCAAGCCACCAAGCCACTGGCACCAAAATGAGCAGGAATACACCGATTACTTTGACTTGGTCCCATGTACGGGCATACGTGCTGCCTGTCAGCCAGATATAACCGCTGCTGCCATACACGGCACCTCGTACGATCAGAATCTGAATACCTGCGCCAGCAATGGCCGACATGGCAATCCCCAGCAATACAACAGCGGAAGGATTCAAGCCTTTTTTCCAAGAAAGCGAGAATACGACCGCAGCCGCAATGGCGGCACCTGCAATAGCGGCAACAGGCAACACATACATAGGCAGCCCAGGCCATAGAATGAATACCATCATGGCACCAAGTCCTGCGCCGGAAGATACACCTACAATCGATGCATCCGCCAGTGGATTACGAACGGCCATCTGGATCAGCACCCCGCTGATTGCGAGAGCCGCCCCTGCCCCTGCAGCCACCAAAGTACGCGGGATACGAAGCTGCACAATTCCGGAGAATAACCCATCCGACTGAAACAAACTCGGCAGCAGGTCGGCTAGTGGAATACGCATTCCACCGAACATCGTACTGAGCAACAGCAATAGGATCGTAATGGCAGAAAACAGAGTAGCGATAGGCGTAAAGGCAAAACGGCGTACAAGCCCCCCCGTACTCATCGATGTCGTCATGCCAGCACCATTTCCTGCTTTCATTCGAGTCAGCACGAGCCAGATAAGCCATGGTGCACCAATAATCGCCATCACAGCACCAGTTGGCAATTCCATACTGGAGTTGTGTATCATCTTAGCAAGGACATCCGCACCTACGAGCAACGCTGCCCCCCAGATGAATACACCTGGAATCAAAAGCCGATTGGAGCGAACACCACTCAGACGAACCAGATGTGGAGCAACCAGACCTACAAAGCCGATCGGCCCAATTACGCTGACGATCACTGCAGCCAGAATAACGGCAATGATCAGCCCACCTGTTCGAGCAAGTCCAACTCTCTGGCCCAAAGAAGATGCGGTTGATTCATCCAGCTCCAGCATATCCCACTGTTTGGACAGAATCAGAGCCAGCAGCGTTACACCTGTGACCCAAGGCCAGACGTAGTTCACACCTGTCCAGTCATTCTGGACAAGGGTTCCCGACCCCCACAGGAATAAACCCTGAGTTTCCATCGAGAAAAAAATATGCAAGGCACTTGTAAATGAACCTAGCACCATGGACACGATCATACCCGATAATGCTAGTCGTACCGGCGTTGACGTACGCCCACCGCCCATAAAATAAGCTGCGAACGCCGCAACCAATCCGCCCATAGCGGCAAAAAGAAACGGTGACTGGCTGAGTAAAGATGGAAAAAGAATGGCACCGAGCACCACAACAAAATACGCGCCCGCATTAATTCCAAGCGTGTCTGAGGCTGCAAGCGGGTTGCGAGTAATGGTCTGCAACAACGCCCCCGCAACAGCCAGCGCACCCCCTGCCAGAATACCGATCACCGTACGCGGCATACGCAAATCCCATACCATATTATGTTCGAGCGTACCTTGTCTATTTGTAAGCGCGCCCCAAACATCATGCAACGAAATGGCCGCTTCCCCATAACACAGACTTACAAAAAAAAGCACGATAAGGGCGGTAAGACCGCCCCCATAGATGCTTATCATACGCCAGTTCGTGGCTGGCTTCGTTCCTTGTTGAGTCAGACTCATTTGGTAATCGCCTCAACTACACCGTCAACCAACACTTTGGAAGAAATCGGGCCGCCAAATGTCCATGTCGTACTTCCCAGTTGATACGTACGCTTATCCTTCACAAAGTTCAGACCGTTCCAAACGGAATTGTCTTTTATCGCTGTGCCAAATACATCATCGTCTGGCTGTGTAATATAGATAAAGTTGCTATCTTGCACTGTGGATAAAGATTCAATCCCAACTGTAGAGAAACCGTAGTTTTCAAGTTTATCCGGCTGCCAGTCATTGACCATGCCAATTTTGTTCAACGTACCCACTACAACCGAGTTGTCGCTGAACATGCGCAGGGAAGCTGCATTTTGATACGTGAATGCCTGTGTTAGTGCAAAGTGGAAGTTTTCTTTCCCTGCAGCTGCCAGTTTTTCTTTGGCTTCTGCATAATGCTGATCCAGATTGCTGAGCACTTCTTTTGCTTTATCTTCTTTGCCCAGAGCTGTTGCAATCGTATTAAAAATGGTCGTCATTTTGTCATAGTTATATCCATCACCGTCATATGGATCGAACTCCAGCGTTGGAGCAATGGCTTTCAACTGATCATATACGTTTGAATTGTTGTCTGCATTAGCGATGATCAGATCCGGCTTCAGAGCTGCTATAGCCTCCATATTCGGCTCACTGCGTGTTCCGATATCTGTAACACTATCATCCAGAGCAGCTTGATCCGTTACATAAACTTTATAGTTGGCATTATCTGCGTTACCGACAGGCTGAACCCCTAGAGCAACAACATCCTCTGTATATGTCCATTCCAGAGTCACGACACGTTTAGCTGGCTTGTCCAGTGTGAGTTCCCCACGTTTATGCTGTACAGTAACCGGCCCAGCTGACTCTTCAGCAGGAGCGCTGCCCAAATTAGTATTTTTACTTGGTTCTGTTGTTGTAGCATTTTTACCACATCCTGCCAGCACTAAAACAAATGCCATCATGATGAATAGTGCATGTAACCCTTTTTTCATATCTCTAATCTCCTCTATGTTTGTATGTATTTATATGATAACAATTATCATTATCACCTATGAACTTCTTTTTTGTCAACGTTGCCTCATAATTTTCACATTCTTGATTTACCAATAGAAAAAGGAAAGACATGACCCTTGGGGCTGCCTTTCCTCGTCTTTATTGTATCTTTACAGCATCAGTTTGTACGTTGTTCTGCCTATTCTTTGCTTGATGCTTGCCCGATTTGAACCTCAGCTTAGATTAACTGCATTGTCGTGATGCAGGTCTGATCCGTTTTGTATGTAGATAATTGTGTTTCAGCCACCTTTCCGCCGTGAACAATACGGATTAAATACGTTCTGTCACGTGGCACCCAAAAATCCATAAATCCGTTGGCACCGGACTTCAACACTTCATCTTTCATCAAGGTGTTGCCTTCGGAATCATGAATCGTCACACTGAATTGTTCATTCGCCATCTCTCCTTGGCAACCCGTTAAACTATGAATCTCACAGGGATGTGTCTGTTCTACATAAGGAGCGATCGACAGGAAAAATTTATCTTCTGGCAGGTCATAAGTTACTTTTTGACCGTCCGCCTCTTTTACTGTTAACGTTGCTGCATTGATTGAAGCAGACTGCGGTTTCGCACGGCCTGTACTGATATCCTCAACCAGCTTTGGAATATCAGATTCCTCGGCCTGTGCAGCCTGCTCTCTCCCTAATGTATTAGCGATGAGATATGTTCCAAGCAGGATTACAGCAGCAGCACTGGCAATGATCCATAGTGTCTTTTTCATCGGACAGCTCCCTTCTTCTTTCCTCTGATTATATATAAAAAAAAGCCAAAACGGGACCTGTCCCAGTACCGTTCACCAGATTTTCACAATTCTGGTTCATGGTGATACGTAAAAAGAAGCATGCCCATCACATTTGTGATCAGCTTGCTTCTTCTTTCGTGTTCCTCAGCAGGAATATGAAGGATTGCTTGGCGAAGATTACTTCGTAGGGGCTGTGCTCACGCGAAGTTGTTCATTCAGCTTCAACACATTTTCAAACTTAAAAATACGTCCACCTTTTTCAGGCTTGTTGTACGAACTCGGCATTGGAACCATTTGCTCTTCACCTCCTTTCAGTTTGAATTGTGTATGGATCAGGTTAACCCTTCGTTTGAATCTTCAGATAGATCAGCAAAGGATCTAAATCAGCCGTATACACATGCTCCGTTCTACCGTTCCGCACTTGAATATCAGTCCATACAGCGAATTTACTATATAATCGATTCGTATAGCGGTTATTTGCAACTGCGTAAAACTGTATGCTTTGCACCTCAGGGTTTTCCTGACATATCCATAACACGACATCTCTGAGGCCTGCAAAAAACGCTCGGCTGCTTCGATACTTTTTAGCCAATACAGCTGATTCAATAAATGCTGTACGCTGATCTTCGGTATAATGATACTGGATAAACGCGCTAACATGCCCCTGCTCATCGTCAAATAAGAGCAAATGCGTCTGCTGAATCGTATGAATCAAATGAAGTAAGGCATCATGAAGCATGTACTGCTCATCAAACTCATCACAGTTCGCCAGATAAAAACGGGCAAAACGAGCATAATCTTCGTCTTGTAATGAATCCTGGCCCTTAAGCTGCAAAATCAAGATGACTTCATCCTTTCCTTACCTTGTTCACACAATCTTCTCGTTCAAAAGATGCAAGATACGCACGAAGCTCAACAAGTTCCACAGCATACGCATTCAGCATACCCGCTTCAACCGTCGTACTGGACACTCTCGCTGCGAATTTGGAAAAAAGTCGGTGCATACTCACTTCATGAAGAGCCCAAAATCGGATTTCCTCTACAGGTACAACCTCATCGGCGTATTCATCCAGATGCTGTACCAGAAACCGTAGTCCCTCTATAAAAATTCGGCTTCCGCGATGTTGACTTACAACAAAAGCGACCTGCAACTGTATCACATGCTGATCCTCATAATTATGCTCTCCTGTACCATGAATAAATCCAAACGCCCCCGCCGTCTCATCTTCATCATCAAAGCACAAAATAGTGCTCCCGGTCATAAATAGCGGACTAGAGATATAACCTAGCGTTGTGGAAAAAGAATACGGCATATTCAACTCACTATAATGAGCCAGTAAAAAGTCCATATATCGATGCTGGTACATCAAAGTTTTACAGTCAGAGAAGTAATACTTCATCAACAGATTCCTTCCTATTACCGGGTCTTAATTCCTATGTATCATGTGGACTATTGTACTCAGAGTAGTTTAAGTTTTGTTTAAGTTTATCGAAATTTAGCAAAATTCCCTTTCGACAAGTCGAACATCCATCTATAATAAAATATACAAATTCACCTTGGCCGGAGGTCAATCTTGATGAAACAAAACAAGTCAGCATATAGTCCTATCCGCAAACATCCTGTCATGCTGATCAGCTTGTTTATGTTACTTTTTGCTGCGATAGTCCTATTCCATAAGTGGGGCAATAATGATGCCATTTCAACCACAATAAACACCGCTCCTCCTATCGCCAAACAAGGCACGCTGGATGGGTCCGGTCTAATCACAAGTCAAGCGGAGAGTATCGCGCTGGATGGGGAATGGGAATTTTACTGGCGGCAACTGCTCGAGCCGATACACTTTCAATCTGCTTATCCACCAGTCTCCGAACTCGTACAACTGCCAGCACCATGGACAACCTATTCGGATAGCCATGGTTCGTTTTTGCCAAGCGAGGGCTATGCAACGTATCGACTGCGCGTCCTGCTGCCGAAGGATGTCAGCGAAGCAGCACGTACACTGGCACTGTATCCCAAAAGTATCGCATCCGCTTACCGCATCTGGATCAATGGACAGCTTGTTGGCGGGAATGGCAGCGTAGGTTCCGATCGAATCTCCGAAACACCAAAGAGCTATCCTGAAATTGTTTATTTTCAACCGCGGACGGGATGGAACGAGATTATTATTCAAGTGTCGAACTTTTCTCAGCGCAACGCAGGAATATGGCAGCGTATGGAGCTGGGTACAGCCGACACCATCTCATGGGAACGTATCCTGCATGTCTCTGCACAATCTGGTATTGTTGGTATTTTCGGCGTAATGTCCCTCTATTACGCATTCGTCTTCTGGAATCGCAAACAAGAAACCTCTGCCCTGCTGTACAGTCTGCTCTGTATGTCGGTTGGTGTGCGTACTGTAGTGCTTGGGGAATCAACCGCGCTTTATTTGTTGCCTGGGTTGCCTTGGGAATGGGCAGTCAAAGCAGAATACATATCAGTAGCCATGACGGCTTTATTACTAATTTTGTTTATCAATCGAGAATACCCTGCGGAAGCTGTCCGGCATAGTTCAGTGCTGGCAGGGATCATTCTCCCGGGTTGCATGTCTCTCTTTCTGTTCACGCCGGCTCATGTGTACACGTATATGTTGACCCCTTTTACATGGGGAGTCCTGTTTCCGTCTCTGCTGTACACATTGTATATCTATCTCCGATCTGCGATAAACCGGAGTAAAGGGGCTCTTACGAGCATGATTGGCTTTCTGTTTTTTATGGCTTTTGCTCTCAATGATATGCTCTTCTACACAGTTCATCTGCCCACGGAGGATATGCTGTCCATAGGGTTACTCGTGTTCCTGCTGACTCAGGCATACAATCTCTCGTCTCGTTTTTCACGGGCATTATACGAATCAGAGCAACTATCGCTGCAGCTCAAGGAATCGAACCAACGGTTAGAGCAGATCGTTGAGGAACGAACACGGTCACTGCGAAAAACAAACGAGGAACTTCAGGAAGCCAATAAAAAAATGTCGGATTCCGAATTGTTTCGCACCCGGCTGCTGTCCAACATCTCTCACGAACTCAGTACACCGATTACTTCGATTAAAGGCTTTGCCAAAGCACTCAGGGATGGAATTATTACAACGGATGCTCCGAAATATGTGAATCGGATCTATACTCGTTCTCTCATGCTTGAACGAATGATCCATGATCTGATTGACCTGACCAAGCTCGAAACGCATCAAGTACAATTCAAGATGCAAGATGTCTACGTGATCCCATTTATGCTAGAACTGTTTCTTAAATATGAAACGGATGTTCACGCACAAGGCATTCAGTATGTTATTGATATGCCTGAAAAATCAGGCTTGCTGGAACCCAAGGATGAAGATTGGATAGTGCAGTTGGACCCGATTCGACTGGAACAGGTCGTATCCAACCTGATTTCCAATGCACTGCGCTTCACTTCCCCTGCGGGCATCATTCATGTGCAACTACGGTTGGCAGAAACTCCTGATACCGAGCAGGGCTGGTTAGCGTACATTTGTGTCAAAGATACAGGTGTGGGTATCCCGCCTAAGTGGCAGGAACGAATTTTTGACCGTTTCGAACAGGCGAGACCACCATCCGTTCAGGATGAACACAAAGGGTCAGGACTTGGCCTGTCCATCTGTAAGGAAATTATGCATTATCATCATGGAGACATTGGAGTAACCAGCGAACCGGGTCTAGGCAGCGAATTTTGCTTTCGGTTACCTGCGTGGAAAGGAAGGGTGTCACCGAATGACAAGCCGTGAAGAGACACGTCATATTCTCATCGTAGAGGATGATACGGATATTGCGGAACTGGTACAGATTTATTTACATCATCAAAATTACAGTACGTCTGTAGCACATACGTTAAAGGATGCCGCCAAGCTGTTCGAAGAGCGTACCCCCGATCTTGTCCTGTGTGATATCGTACTGCCCGATGGCCTGGGAACGGTATGGATAAAACATCTCAGGGAAAGGACAGACCTGCCTGTTGTTTTCCTGAGTAGTCGGCAGGAGACTGAAGATATTATTCAAGGATTGGAAATCGCGGATGACTATATTACCAAACCGTTTGATCCCGACATCATGGCAGCACGAGTGAAAAAGAGACTTAAGTCTGTACGGAGGTATTCTTCCAATAATCTGATTGATCCCAACGAAAAAGTATGGCGAGACGGCTGGCTGGAATTACATTTTGAGCGTTATGAAGTTTACGTTGGAGGGAAAGAGGTATCACTGCCTACCAAAGAGCTTCAGCTTTTGTTCCTGATGGCAAATCGCCCAGGATATGTTTTTAGCACCGATTACCTGTTTGAGCATATATGGGGGCTCGACAACTGGAGTGATGTTCGCACGGTCATGGTGCATATCCACCACCTGAGACGCAAAATCGAGAATCCGCTTGACTCTCATCGATATATCGTGACTGTACGCGGACTTGGCTATAAATTTCAGATACGTCAGGATCGCAGATAAGAGTGTCTTGTCAGTTGCGCTTATACGTTGCGAAGGCATTATGACCTAAAAAATAAAAGAACCTGCATCTGGTGCAGGCTCTCGTTCCTTGGTTTTATTAGAATTATGACAACGCCAGCATCGCGTTCATATCTTCTTCTGCTGTCGTGATCAGTTTCAGGCCAAACATGTCCACGAGTACATCCAGTACACCTTCCGAAATAAATTCAGGCGGTTTAGGCCCAATCCGGATATCCTGGATGCCGAGGCTGAACAATCCAAGAAGAATGGCTACCGCCTTTTGCTCAAACCATGACAGCACGATGCTTACAGGAAGCTCGTTCACCGTACAGCCAAAAGCATCGGCCAAAGCCATCGCAATTTTCACCGTTGAACCCGAGTTATTGCATTGTCCGAGGTCAATATACCGCGGAATGGCTGTGTCTCCTACGGTACCATAATCCACATCATTGAAACGGAACTTGCCGCAAGACGTGGTGAGTATAACTGTATCATTCGGCAGGGACGTAGCGAGTTCACGGTAATAGTTGCCACCCTTACCTGGTGCGTCACAGCCTGCAATGACGAAGAAGCGACGGATATGTCCGTCTTTGACGGCCTGGATAATCTCAGGTGCAAGCCCAATCACGGTCTCATGGTGATAACCTGTCGTTAATACTTGCTCGGATCTGATGTTCGCTACAGGCAGTGACAACGCTCGCTCAATAAGAGGTGAGAAATTCTCTCCTTCAATCTTCGTTACTCCTTCGAGACCAGCGACTTCATAGGAGAAGAAACGATCCGCATACGTGCCTTTGATCGGCATAACACAGTTGGTTGTTGCCAGAATCGCACCCGGGAATTCCTCAAACAGTCTGCGTTGATCGTACCAGGCTTTACCGATATTGCCTTTAAGGTGAGCATATTTCTTTAAAGCCGGATAACCGTGCGCCGGTAACATTTCGGAATGCGTGTAGATGTTAATGCCTTTGCCTTCTGTCTGACGCAGCAATTCTTCGAGAGCATACAGATTGTGACCGGTCACAACGATACAATGACCTTCAATCTGGTTTTGACTCACCGTGATCGGCTGTGGTATACCAAATCGATCGGTATGCGCACGATCTAGTACATCCATGATTCGAATGGCAGCATTTCCGACTTTCATCGCCATCTCTAAATGTTCCTGCTGATTAAAGTTTGAGTTCGTAAGCGTCATATATAAAGCTTCGTGTGTAATCCGATCCACCTCAGGATCGGTATAACCAAGCTGCCGTGCGTGTGTTGCGTAAGCCGCAATCCCTTTCAGTGCAAAGATCATCGTATCCTGCAAGCTGGCAATCGTTTCATTTTTACCACATACCCCAATTACTTTACATCCACCACTCGGCGTCTGTTCACATTGATAACAAAACATATGAATTCCCTCCAAACCAAATGAACTCTTTGTTATGAACTAGCGTAACAGAGCTGGAGGCACACAATTGTGATATTACACACAGTTTTACAAATCAACACCCATATTATCCCTTTTCGAACTTATATCAGACTATCATCCGGGGTAACTTTGTGATCCTTCGGGGAAATCGTAGTATCCGTGATCTGGATAACTTTCTAAGGAGAGGCGATGTTGAATCCTTGATTTCCTCCAACCAGCGCTTGACAGCGGTACAGATTCGAAGAATCCAGCGGACGGGGCAATTGCCTCCTGGATATCGCCTGATTTAAAGAGTAACGGATGCTCCTGCTGTAAAATGAAAACTTTCATTCCAGTGATGCTATAATCTACGCATAAGTATCACTGGAATTATGAATAATGACATAGGTAACGGACGCTGCCGAGTCCTATCGTCAAACTACATATCAAATGTTGAAAAAACAACATCCATAGGCGATTCTAGTTTTCGTCTGATCGGGTAATACACATATAAAATCACATGCCGAGGAGCTGGTCGATTGCAACATTACAGGCGCAGTGCAGAAGAAGTATTGCAGGAGGTACAAAGTTCCGAAAGAGGTCTTTCCACATCCGAAGCAACGAAGAGATTAGAATCCGTAGGATATAACGAGTTAAAAGGAAAAGATGCAACACCGATCTGGAGACTGTTCCTTGAAAATTTTAAAGATCCGATGGTCATCGTGCTGCTCATCGCAGCCGCTGTGCAAGTTGTGCTTGGACATCTGATCGAATCCCTGATCATCTTTCTCGTCATTTTGCTTAACGCTGTCATTAGCGTGGTGCAGACCAAGAAGGCGGAAAGCTCGCTGGATGCCCTGCGGCAGATGTCTGCGCCCGAAGCCAAAGTAATCCGAGATGGTCAGAAACAAACGCTTCCTGCGCGGGAACTCGTTCCCGGCGACATCGTATTGCTTGATGCCGGGGATTACGTGCCAGCAGACGGGCGCATTCTGGAATCCGGCAGCCTCAAAATCAACGAAGGCATGCTGACTGGGGAATCCGAGGCTGCAGAGAAACATGCGGATGTGGTATCAGAAGAGGCTGGAATTGGGGATCGGCGCAACATGACGTTCAGCGGCTCGCTGGTCGTATATGGTCGTGGCACGATTGTCATTACAGGTACGGCACTGAAAACCGAAATCGGGAAAATTGCCGAATTGATTGACAATGCAGAAGCCAAGGAAACACCGTTGCAGCGCAAGCTGGAATCGTTCAGCAAGAAGCTGGGCTTTTTCATCCTAGGTCTGTCCATTCTTATTTTTGCCATTGAAGCCGGACGTGTGTGGCTGACGGAAGGCTCCGAAAATATTGGTCCATCGCTCGTTAATGCATTAATGTTTGCTGTAGCTGTCGCTGTAGCCGCCATCCCTGAAGCGCTCTCGTCCATCGTCACCATTGTACTGTCTCTCGGCACCAGCAAGATGGCCAAGCAACATGCGATTATTCGCAGATTGCCCGCGGTGGAAGCGTTGGGGTCGGCAAGCATTATTTGCACGGATAAAACCGGCACACTCACTCAGAATAAAATGACCGTTGTGGATTATTACATTCCTCATGGTACAAAAGACGAGTTTCCCGATGACCCTGCCGAATGGTCGGAAGAAGAACGTCGTTTGTTACATATTGCCGTACTCTGCAATGATTCGAACATCAATCAGGAGGGCAAG
Source organism: Paenibacillus sp. 4624 (assembly GCF_050435065.1). Taxonomy (NCBI): domain Bacteria; kingdom Bacillati; phylum Bacillota; class Bacilli; order Caryophanales; family Paenibacillaceae; genus Paenibacillus; species Paenibacillus sp. 4624. The sequence goes on along the minus strand of NZ_JBNDJR010000001.1, from coordinate 323,420 downwards.
GAACTTGGTGATCCCACCGAAGTTGCACTCATTGCGTTCAGCAATAGCGTAAACAAGGATTACAACGAAATCCGTGATCAGTTCCCACGGGAAGCCGAACTTCCGTTTGACTCGGATCGCAAGCTGATGAGCACGGTGCATACCTTTGAGGGGCAGACTGCTTTGTTAACCAAAGGCGGCCCGGATGTATTATTCAGCCGATGCAGTCATGTATTTATTCACGGTGAGGCACAACCGCTGACCCCTGAAATTCGTGCTCAATTCGAAGAAAAAAATGAAGCCTTCTCCAAACGCGCTTTCCGGGTGCTAGCCTACGCTTACAAACGTTTTGATGACAAACAAGAGGTCACGCCTGATGACGAATCCGATCTTACATTAGTCGGTCTGACCGCGATGATTGATCCACCGCGTGAAGCGGTTTATGGCTCCATTGAAGAGTCGAAAAAAGCAGGCATTCGCACCATCATGATTACGGGTGACCACAAAACAACAGCTCAGGCCATAGGCATCGACATTGGGCTGGCAAATAAAGATGATCTCGCGATCACCGGTGCCGAGCTGGATAAGATGTCAGATGAAGAGCTGGATGGGCAGCTGGAGCACATCTCTGTGTATGCACGGGTATCCCCAGAAAACAAAATTCGGATCGTGCGTGCGTGGCAGCGTAAAGGTAAAATTGCAGCCATGACCGGAGATGGCGTCAACGACGCACCTGCACTGAAACAAGCCGATATTGGCGTAGCGATGGGCAGCGGAACGGACGTCGCCAAAGATGCGGCGGCGATGATTCTGACTGATGATAATTTTGTATCCATCGTAAATGCGGTCAGTGTTGGACGGATGGTGTTTGATAATATTAAAAAGGCCATCGCCTATCTATTCGCCGGTAATCTCGGCGCCATTATCGCCATCCTCTTCGCACTGGTTGTCGGCTGGGTCAATCCATTCACAGCGCTCCAGTTGCTGTTTATCAACCTGGTTAACGACTCCTTGCCAGCCATTGCGCTCGGCACGGAAAAAGCCGAACCGGATGTGATGCGGCGCAAGCCGCGTGACATTAACGAAGGTATTTTTGCAGGCGGAACGCTGCAGGCTGTCATTACCCGCGGGTTGCTCATCGGCGTTGCCGTGATTTTGTCGCAGTATATCGGACTTGGTATCTCGGAAGAGATGAGTGTCGCGATGGCGTTTACTACACTTATTCTGGCGCGCAGTCTCCAAACCTTTGCTGCACGTTCCAACACCCAGACCATCTTCCAGGTGGGCTTCCTGACCAACAAGTTGGTGCTTGGTTCGATTGTGGTCTGCCTCTGCCTCTACGGCATAACACTGATTCCGGGTGTTCGCAGCATCTTTGCCATTCCTGACACTTTCGGCTGGGATGAGCTCCTGATCGCAGGTGGGCTTGCGCTCGGCGCGGTTATCCTGATGGATGTCATCAAATGGATTCGCAATCGCGGCAAACAAACCGCGACGGCTTAGTTGATACAAGATGTACCGATGGACATCGCCATGTGCACTATAGATTGAATAAACAGACAGCGCCCCTTTTTGGAAGGGCGCCTGTTTGTTTATCGGGTTTATTTTTCACACCATAGATAGATTGATTTGCGATTCTTGCTTATTGCTTCTATTCCTGCACCTTGCTCCTCATTTTACTGCTTGATGCCAAAGGCAATCCATCGTCCATCGATATCTTCGATCACAAATTCTTTGTTATTATAGTCAGAGTGATGGAAAGAACGAACAATCGTTACACCCGCATCGATCAACTCTTGTTCAAGCTCTTCCTGCTGTTTCGTAATGAAATAGGCATCATATCCGTAGCCGTATAACTCTCTGTTGGGGATCACTTTCTGTCCATTGCTTTGGGTTAAAATAATCTCGGTAGAATCACGGTACAGACACACATGCGGCTCTGCGACGTCCAAGTATTCAACGACACGAAATTTTAACTTTTCTTCATAAAATGCAGCCGTTCTCCTCATATCAAGGGTTGGGAACACACTGTGGGACTCTAATAATTTTGGCTTCATAATAACTAATCTCCTTCATCCTCATCGTTCTTAAACCTGTTCACGCCTGAATATGTAGTCACTCGAATAACTATGACACTATTGCCATATTAACATTGGGGGAGTAAAATAGAATATTGTTTTGTCTCCATCCTACGTAATGCTAATGCCAAGGTCTGTTCATATCATACGATAACTCTATACAAGACAGGAATGGTTATGTGAAAGAAAAAATTGTAATGCCACTCTGGACGTGTTGCCTCTTCATCGTGGTAATGAACACGACCATGTTTAATGTTTCGTTGCCTGTCATTATCCGTGATCTTCAGATTACTTCTGACCTGGGCTCCTGGGTTATCTCCAGTTATTCCATCGGATATGCCCTGTCAACCGTAATCTACAGCCGCTTGTCTGACCGGATTCCGGTACGCAAGCTGGTCACGGTTGGGTTGCTGATTCTCGGTTGCTCGTCCGTGCTTGGTCTGTTCGCACACAACTTTGCTTTGTTGCTCACAACGCGCATTCTACAATCCGCTGGGGCTGGGGTTATGGCTGGCCTCGGTCTAGTCATAGCAAGCCGTTACATTCCGGTTGAACGACGCGGAGCAGCCCTGGCACTCATCTCATCAGGCAGCGCAATGGCTTTCGGTCTTGGCCCCATTGTTGGCGGACTGATCAGTGAGTACATGGGCTGGAACGGATTGTTTGCGATTACGGTGCTGGTGCTGCTGGCCTTGCCGGTATTGCTCTATTTTTTACCACGGGAGACCGTGAACAAAGAACAGCCTTTTGACCTTACAGGCGCACTGCTCACCATCATTAATGCAACCACCCTGCTGGTAGCCATTACACAGCGGTCATGGATATGGCTTGGCATCGGCATAGCCTCTCTGTTTGCTCATATTCTGTATATTCGCAGAGCAAGGTTGCCTTTTGTGAACCCACAGGTATTTCGAACACCAGGCTTCACCAGGCTTATTATCATTGGTTTCTGCGTACTCGTGGTTAATCTCGGAAATCTGTTCCTTATGCCGTTAGTGCTTGCGGATCTGTATCATCGTTCTGCCCTTGCCATCGGCTTGCTCATTGCCCCAGGAGCGATCATCTCGGCATTTTGTACCCGTTATGTCGGGCGCTGGATAGATCGGTATGGCAATATGCGGTTTATGCTGATTGGGCAGTGTATGCTGGCGGCAGTTCTGGTATTATTTATGCTTGGACTTGACCAGTCCGCCCTGATCATTACAGGCGGTTATGTGTTCTTCTCGCCAGCACTGTCAGCCTCCATGGCCTCCCTGAATAACGAAGCCTCACGTGTACTGCCGAGAAACCAGATTGGTTCTGGCATGGGCTTACTGCAACTGATCCAGTTCTTTGGCGGTTCGGTGTCTGTAGCCGTGTGCGGTTTGCTTCTGCACGCCATACCCGGCGTAACGGTACAAGAAGCTTATCACGTGGTCTATGGCTGCCTGCTGGTCGTATGTCTCATTTCGCTTGGACTGACGCTATGGCATAGTAAAGCTTCTTCACTTTCTAATCGTGATTTAACCTCTGTACCATCGGGTCGCTAATGAAGCGTGCTCCTATCGTCGAAGTGTCTGGCTAAAACTTATAAATTGAACTCATGTAAAAAAAGGCTCGCATCGTTTGCGAGCCTTTTTGCTGAATTTTTGTTATCTCTAACAAAAAACTATGCTTGCGATGGCCGCACTCGGAGAAGGGCCGCAAAGGACTGGAAATGGGCAGCAAGCGGCTCCACATTTTCCTCCATCAACTGCTGTGCCTCTTCCATCGTCTCAGCTTCACTCTCCGCATCTTCGCGCACCATCGCCAGTTCATGTTCCATCACCAGTACAGAAGGCGTCTCTTCGCTCCCACGATAATCGAGCAAATAGTTGTTACCACTACTGATACTCCACGCAATCGGAATAATCCGCTGCGGATCAGGATTGACTTCATCCACCAATGTCGTATTATTCGCAATAAACTGATCATCCAATGCATGAAAACGTATCTCCCAATCTTCCGTCTCTGTACCCTGGATCAGATCAAAAGAAGCATCGCCGTGCAACTGAATAAAGTCCAGATAGTCCTGTGGAAAAACAATACCATAATGAGACTGAATACGCGTCACACTTGCACGATCATTCTGGTCACTCATTCCTGTTCGTCCTCTCTAAGCTTGATCAATTTTAAATGAACTCACCCAGCCAACTTCAACTCACCTGCGCTGCCAGTACCTTTCACTTCGCTTCGAGTGCTGCTTTCCAGGCTTCAGCAATATGAACTGGCGCTCTACTGCTTTTCTTTCCGCTACCTTCCTTCGTCCAGAGCGGAGGAAAATAAGCAAACACTTGGCCTTTGTCCAGTTGCGCCATATCTTCCTGCCAGCCTTTCCAGCGAAACGTTTCGTAAAATAATTGCAGATCACCCTCAGCCAGCCAGGTCATAAACTCGGAGAACGAGAGCTCTGTCGATTCCCACTCCAAGGCATCCGGTGCAAAATAATAAATCTGTCCTGTCCCGCCATATTTGCCGGTATCCAGTGCAAAAAAACCACCAGCCACATCATAGGCCACGACCATCATGCCCGGCAATGCCTCTACAGCAAGTTCAGCACTCAAGCCATTCCAGCTGGTCAAACTGCCATATACACTCTCACCGCCTGCGCCCAGCAGCGTAATCCATCCATGATCCACCACCATGCCCTCTGTCTCATAGGCGACAGCCCCCAGGTAAGAACGAGTGCTCACTTGGAGCTGGTGCAGCGTATTCTTGCCCATCTCCGGCTTTGCCGGAACATAGGTATATGTATTTCCCCCCTGATCCATAAGCGCTTTAAGCTCCGGCCAGGCATGATTTTCCTGATCGATTAATTCATCAGCAGACCGATTATTCATCATTCGACGACTCCTCTCCAATTCATGACTTTTCCAAGCATATCATGGCTTATTCTACCATTCAAATCTGATATAATTAGCTTTTACATTGTAATTAAAGGAGATTATCGCCTGCGAACAGGCTCTCCGGCCACTCCTACGGCTATCTGGCTCCGAGATAGACATTGTCTCCCTTTTTTAACCACCGTCTATACGCCGTGAACTTTCCTCTCCCCTTCCAGAACAAAGATGAATAGCAATAATAAATAAACGGATCGACTAAGCAAAGATTCTCTGCCTGCTGATCCGTTTTTATGATGCTTAACCCTTTCTAACGCTGGATCAAACCAGCGGCATGGGTTACCCGATTTCGCCCGCCCGTCTTGGATGCATAGAGCGCATCGTCTGCTTTTTGAAACACAGACAACTCCGTATCCGCTACCGAGATCGTCGCCGCGCCAATGCTCACCGTAACGTGATATTCCCCCCAATCCGCCGAAGCGACTTGTGACCGGTATCGTTCTGCGATACGGATGGCTTGTTCCTCTCCGCAATTCGCCAGAATGATCACAAACTCCTCACCACCGTAACGTGCCACCACATCAACCTCACGGGAGATGGATAACAACAGCGTAGCCAAATTACCCAGTACCAGATCACCGATGGGATGTCCGTAGGTATCGTTAATGCTTTTGAAGTGGTCAATGTCCATCACAAGCAGGGAAAATTCACGCTGTTCCTCATGATAGAGCGATAGAAAATGAGCCATTTTTTCTTGGAAAAACCTTCGGTTCTTGAGACCTGTCAACAGGTCCGTAGACGCCATCAACTCCAATTGTTCATTGACTTTAATCAGCGCCTGCTCTTTGATTTTGTATTCTTCATGCAGACGCTCCAACTCTTTGTTCGCCTCTTGTGTTGCCTGATATAACTCCTGCAGCTTGGTCTTGGTATTTAAAATGTCCTTTTCATGTTCAATCCTTTTCCGCATAATGACGACTACGCAGTCCACTACACGTTGCCCGTCCCGCATCTGACGCACCCCGTTGAGCAACACCGGGACGTCCTCCTGGTCACGATTGCGAAACGAAAAATACATCTCGTCCACATGACCATACAGCTGAATATACGGATAGAAATACGTATGAAAAAACACTTTATTGGTGACCGACATCACGGATTCAATATGTTTGCCCATCAATTCATCCCGTTCACGCCCAATCATGTCCAGTAACGTTTGATTTACCGACATAATGACGCCCGAATCCGATATTGAAAAATATCCACAAGGTGCCGTATCTAATTGAATGTCCATAAAAAACAGCCTTTCCTCTGTACGTTATGCACTAGCCAGATAATCTTTAATTAATCGAATCGTCTCGCCAGGTTCACTTAGATGAGGGTAATGCCCTTTGGCGTTCATCTGAGTGAGCCTGCTGTTTTTCAGATGGGAATGTAAATAATCCCCCACTTCCACAGGAGCGATACTATCATCTGAACACTGCAGAATCAAGGTAGGCACAGACACCAAATCCAGTTCGATCCGGCAATCGGACAGGAAAGTCACTTCGGCAAATTGCCGAGCGATGTGCGGATCACGGGAGCAAAAGCTCTTTTCCAGCTCCTCCGTTAGTTCCTTTCGTTCCGGGTTCTGCATCACGATAGGAGCCAGATAACTTGCCCAGCCGATAAAGTTCAATTGCATCATTTCCAGCAGTTCATCAATATCCCGTCGCTCAAATCCACCATAATAATGGGGCAGATCGTTCAAATAACGCGGAGAAGGCCCAAGCATGACGATATTTTTGAAAAGATGCGGTGCCTTAATGGAGGCTAGCATGCCAATCATACTGCTGACCGAATGACCAACAAAGATCACATCCCGAAGTTCAAGTACTTCCATAATTTCCAGCACGTCCTGAGCATATCCATGGAGATCATTATATTTAAGCGCATCATAATAGTTAATTTGGGACTGTCCGGAACCTACATAATCAAAGATAACAATACGGTACTGTTCAAAAAAAGCAGGCACGATATGTCGCCACATATCCTGATCACACCCAAAGCCATGCGCAAACATGATCGTCTGGTTGCCCGTTCCCATAACATTTACATTGTTGCGTACAAGAATATCAACACTCATCTGACTCACCTCTCAGAGAGATTATAATTTTAATTTATCAGAATATTATATCGGAAAATGTTGGGATTAGGGTAAAAAATATTAATATTTTTACTCTATGTGACATGAAATAGTTGTCTCCAATTGAAAAAACACCTTTACAATCTGACCGTCGTCAGATAAAATCAATCATCATATCGCGAGATATTAGAACATATTTTGGAGGAATATCATGAACACCCTGACATCAGACATATCACCACAGAAACTGTGGGGAAAATCATTTATCTTTATCATGCTGGCCAATGCACTTTTGTTTATGGCCTTTGAAATGTTGCTTCCCACCTTACCTTTATTCGTTTCCAGCTTGGGAGGAAATGCTTCACAGATCGGGCTTGTAACCGGCATTTTTATGTTTTCAGCCATATTAATTCGACCTTTCACTTCCGTTTTGGCAACAAAGATGAACAAAAAGTTCCTCTTGATTATTGGCATCGCCATCTGTGCATTAGCTACTGGCGCATACTACCTCTCGTCAGGTATAGGGATAATTCTTGTACTACGTGTAATCCACGGATTCGGTTTTGGTCTGGCAACGACTTATTTTGCAACGATTGCTACGGAAAACATTCCGAAAAGCCGGCGTGGGGAAGGCATGGGGTATTTCGGAGTTGGAGAAACCGTCGCTATATCCGTTGGTCCATTAATTGGAACAAGCCTGCTCCTTCAATACAACTACCAGAGCCTGTTCTTGGGCGGAATGTGCATCTTATTATTGGCACTTCTGATGACCGTTTTTGTATCCAGAAACTCTCAGACAGAGTCTGAGGACAATCCTTCCGGTCATCTTGCAGCTTCCGTAAAACTTATTGAGAAAAAGGTATTATTTCCTTCATTGCTCATCCTGATGGTTGGCGTTGCAGCCGGTTCGATCATGTCTTTTGTCGCTTTGTTTGCTGCGGAGAAGGGTTTCAGCAATATTGCCTGGTTTTTCTTTATTGTGGCGATTGCCAGCTTTGTCGTCAGACTATTCTCAGGAACTATGTTTGATCGCCTGGGTCCAGGGTCTGTACTGCTTCCTTCGGCGGTTTTCGCGATCGCAGGGCTCCTCGTTCTGATCCTCTCACAGAACCAGATCCATTTTCTGATTGCTGGCGCACTGTACGGTTTTGGGTTTGGTGCCATTTTCCCCGCCATCCAAACATGGTGTGTCAATCTCGTGGAAGAACATGAGCATGAGAATGCGATGGCTTCGTTCTTTAATTTTTTTGATCTCGGAATCGGCGGCGGCTCTTTGGTTCTGGGTCTGGTGGCATCTGCATTCTCCTACGCGGTAGTGTATACTATCTCTATCGCTGTTTTAGTGATATACATCTTGTTATATTCGGTATACGCTCTGAAGCAGAAGCAGTACGAAGATCGATCACTGGGGGTACACATTGAGTAAAAAACGAATTAAAGAGATTGCGATTCAGCATTTTAATCGTTTCGGTTACGAAGGGACAAAGATGGCACAGATTGCCGAAGAAGCCGGTATCCGTAAACAATCACTGGCTTATCATTATTCCTCCAAAAAGGACTTGCTGCTGGAAGTATACGAGGAAGTTGTACAAGAGGAGCAACAGTTTGTACAAGATTTCTTGGGGATTTCCACTGCAGGAGATACGCTGGAGCAGAGATTATATGCCTTTTTGCTGGAACATAAAAATCGCTTCCTTACGAAGCCCAATGTAGCCTTTATGTACATTCTGTCCTTTATGGCGCCGCTGGAAGTGAATGATTTTGTTTTGGCTCAATACCGGACATATCTCGGCACCTTAAAAAAAGAAGTAACCGCTTTGTTCGCAAGTCATGTGGGGATTCGTCTGAGCCCGGAAGAAGCAACACTAGCTTTTGTCACTCTGATGGACGGTCTTGATATACAGCTCGTGTACGAGACAAGGCAATCGTACGAGCAAGCGATGGCAATTACCTGGAATGTGTTCTGGTCTGGCATCCAAAGCTAAAGCAGCCCCTTCGTAACTATTACATGAGTCATAACAAACTGATTAGGAGGAAGGCATATCATGCAATCACTGAATGCAGCCTTAACCCGTTTTGTGGAACAACAAGACTTATATAATGAAGCCTACGGACTTTTTCAAAATCACGACCTTCGGCCTCGGGTGCTTCCGGTTCAGCCGGAAGTGGACAAACGTGTTACCCTTTCGTCGGAACTTCAATACTTCTATAGTCACTACGAGATGGTAGACGCTCAGGCCGAAGGAACACTGAAAATGAAAAGTGCAGCTGTCGAAATCGGCGATGCCGCTCTGCTTTTTTTCGTTGCTCCCGAGCATCTGCATCGTCAGCAGCTGGGGTTTCGCTGGGTCGGTATGCAGGAACCTTACAAAGAATCCGATTCTTGGTCACCCAATCATGTTGTCATTGCCAATGTGAATGATGATCCCATTATCGTTGACGTAGAAGCTCCCGATTCTCCTGTCTATGCTGCGTTTGAGGGTGGGGAACCGAAACGAGTTGCAGATTCCCTAGCAGACTTTTTCAATGCTCTTGCCATCTTGATTGAAAACGCACGTTCATTTTCAGGAGAAGTGAAGGACGAAGAAACCTATGAAACCAAACCCGAATACCTTGTCCAGGTGCAGCCAAAATTAAGGGAATTGCTCGGAGAAGCACACACAAAACATCTTATCGAGTATCTATCTTTATGAAGTATATGAGAATGAGAAGGAGCGACACCCAGCCCGGGCTGAGTGTCTTCACCGAGTCCAACAGTATGTCAGTAGCGCTTTTCATTTTTAAAACCTTTCAAGTGGTTAGGAGGATATATCCATGATCTACGTCGCTTTGTTGCGGGGCATTAATGTGGGTGGCAATAACAAAATCGGCATGAAACGGCTTAAGGAAACCTTTGAGCAAGCAGGGATGCACAAGGTGGTGACGTACATCAATTCTGGCAATATCATCTTTGCCGACGATCAGGCACGAAGCGATGCCCATGCCGAAATATCTGCCATTTTGGAACAGGCCATTGCTGCGGATTTTGGCTTACAGATTAAAGTGCTCGTACGGGACATGGATGAGATAGCAGCTGTCATGCAGGCACTGCCTTCCCATTGGACAAATGATGATCAGGCCAAAAGTGATGTTTTCTTTTTGTGGGAGGAAATTAACGATGTCGATATTCTGGAGAAACTGCCTCTGAAACCAGGTATAGGCGAGCTTATTTATGTACCTGGTGCACTTCTGTATTCGGTTAGTCGAGAGGAAGCAACGAAAAGCGGTATGAATAAACTCGCAAGCTCGAAGGTTTATTCGTACATGACTGTTAGAAACGTCAATACGACACGTAAAATTTATGCACTTATGCAAGCCGCTGCTGAAAAATAAAACCAGTGCTCCTATTCAGGAACAGAGTCCTTTCATGTACAGACTCCCCTTCTCCTCACAGGGAATTCGTTCCTGCCTGTGGAACTTGAAACATGAATTACATAAAATAAGGACTTAACATCAGTGAACGAATGTTAAGTCCTTCCTTTTCATTTCATTTTACGTCTTGAATCCTGTCTTGCAATCCTACGACTCTGATTATGTCTTCATCAGTCAATCTGAATACGTCTGCGTATCTGTTCATCGCCCGGACGTTTCGGAATGTCCAGCTTCAGCACACCATTTTCCAGCCTTGCCTTGATCTGTTCCTCATCAATATGGTCTACATAGAAACGGCGGACAAATTCGCCGGCACGACGTTCTTGACGAATCATTCGATTATCGTCGTCCTTTTGCTCGACCAGTTCGTTACGTTTGGCGCGAATGACGAGTTCATTGCCTTGCACCTGAATATCGATGTCTTCTTTGGCAAAGCCAGGCAACTCGGCTTCGACCAGATATTTGCCATTTTCCTCACGAATGTCGGTACGGAATGGTTGCATACTGCTTCCAAACGAAGAGAGGAATGAAGTGTCAACCATGTCATGGAAGGATTTCAGCATCTGTCCGAACGGGTCATCATTTCTTCTGCGAAATGGAATCAGATCAAACATGAACATCATCTCCTTAAATGTGGTTGGGTTTGTTGTTCCTTACATCTATTATTGTATTCATGTTGCTACGAAGGTTCAAAGCCGATATAAAGCGATATAAGGCAATGATCGGCGATTTTGGCTAAATAAATAAACATAGATCGTTTTACCGTTTATTTTGACTAAATCTGACCTTCTGACTTTGTCTGACCAATTTTCGATACTTCACCGCATCTCACTGCGTATTGATTTCCTGTGCAGAAGCCGCTACTCCTTGTCTTGTACTTGCTCCCCTAAACTGTAGTACTGCTAATAAAACTGCTAAACCTACAGCAACAAAACCGGCCCAATTCAATGCCAGAACCGATGAACGGCTAATCACAAGCCCGCCCAACCCGGAACCCAATGCAAAGCCAAATTGAATAAATGACGTATTCAAACTTAACGCAATGTCCGGACTACGAGGCGCGAGCGTCACCAGATATAATTGCTGGGCAGGAGAGATACTCCATGTGGCCAACATAAATATCATCAGAACCAGGATCAGCAAGATCAGATGTGCACCCGTTACAGCAAATAACAGAAGCGTCAGACCTTGCAACACTAATCCAAGAAAAATAGTGAACTTCGATCCTCTGGCATCCGCCAGTTGTCCGCCCAATTTGGAACCGATAAAACTACAGATCCCTGCCAAAAACAAGATCAGGCTAATTTCTGTCATGGTAAGGGACGAAGTCGTTTGCAAAAACGGCGTAATATACGTGAACAAGGTTGCGTAGCCGCCCACATATAACAGTGACATCATCAATGCGATAAGAATCGATTTATTTTTCAAAATCGAGAGTTGCATGCCCGCTGTAACCTTCTCTTGTTCTCGGATGGAAGGAACCTTTTTATAGATAATCAGAAATGGAGCAACACTGAGCAGACCTATGACAATAAATAATATTCTCCAACCAAACATTTCACTGAAAAATGTACCGATCGGCACACCAAGTACAAGCGAGCTGCTTAGCCCCATCAGAATAATTCCAATCGCGTTACCTCGCTTTTCATTCTCTACAAGCCTTGTCGCTACCGCCATCGCAACAACGGTTGTCATGCCACCGCTTGCTCCCTGAATGATGCGTATCCAGATCATCGCTTCATACGAGAGATCCAACATCATGATGCCATTGCTGGCAATAAATACCCCAAAGGTGAGCAGCAAAAGTTTCCTGCGATCGACATTGATTGTTGCAGCGATCAGAATAGGTGCAACGATAGCTGCTGCAAGGGCAAATACCGTGACAAGCATGCCAGCTTCCGCCGTCGATACGCCAAGATCGGTCGCCATCATCGCAATGATCCCGGTAATAATGTATTCAATGGTGCCGATCAGAAATACAGCCAGTGCCAGAATATAAATCGTGCCTTTATTTTTCAATCGTTCTCACTCCATCTTCTTTATGTTCGTTTTGTATTTAAGCCTTCGATATAAGTTAGTTCAACTTATATCGTTACCTGCATGTGATAGGAATCTGAATCTCGATGTACTGAGCATCCTGTTCAGGAGATAAGGGCAAATAGTATTCTCTGCCCGGCTCGTTCTCTTTGATCTGGTAGTTGTTTTTCTCGATCCACCGTGCTAAATGCACGCAGGCTGCCCCATCAAAGGTTGAATGCGAATGAAACGCCATAGAGGCGACCATCGGTTCCGGCGGCAAATTCCGAAGCTGAAATGGCTCAGCAACTGCAGGAGGCTCACCCGTCAAGAAGTAACCGACTTCGTACTCGAATTCATCCTCTTTTCCATCCACCTCTCGCCACAACACAACCTGTGGGCCCTGAATCCATTGGCGCAGGTCTTTGGTCAGCAGTGAATCCAGATGACGAAGAAGCTCTGGGATACGCTCTTCTCCCCCGTTTGCAGTAAAGAACATAAAGGTCTGAGCAACCTCGGCTTTAATTCGGATCTCCTGCCCTGTCTCCCATTGTCCTTCGCTCTCCATAAGCTGGATACGTTCCTCAATGCGGACAAGCCTGGCTTGTTCCATATCAATCATTTGTTGAATCTCACTTCGCTTCAGTCTCAACATGCCCTGAATCTGCTCATGCGAAATGTCTTCCTTTAGTAGCTGCGTGATCTGCGGCAACGTAAAGCCCAATTCCTTGTAGATCAGAATCCGGTTAAGTTCGAGCAACTGATCTGCGGAATAATATCGGTAGCCCGTGTCCTCGTCTACTTTACGCGGCTTGAGGATACCGATCTGGTCGTAATAGCGCAGCGTTTTTAAAGAAAGCTTGCTGAGTTTGGCAAACGTACTGATTTTGAACAATATATCATCTCCAATCCATTAGCTTAACGTGAGTATATAGTCTCCCGTGCAGGGGAAAGTCAAGGGTAGCATGTGAGATAAGTAGAGTTATGTCATCGATTCTAAAGACAACAGAAAAAGGACAGGAGCAACGTTCCCCTGTCCTTCCTTCTCATTTTAAATTAATTCCTATGATTTTTCTCAACTTAATTCTTGTCATTTTTCATTACTCCCAGAAGAAACGGCCTGCAAGCACTTTTTCGTTCAACAGTTTGTACGTCTCTTCAGGCAATTCTTGCTTCATCTTCGCATTTACAGCTTCTTTGCCCTGATTATATTGGGAGGACATGCCGATCTCAGCAGTTGTGTTATTCGCATCCAGGCGCATGATCGGTGCTTTGGCATTTTTCGTCCATGGCGTCCATGCAGCAAGTGCAGACGTTCCGCCCGTACCTGGCTTGCCCGTATACAGGAACTGCTTCAGGTAAGCTGCCATCGCAGCAGACAGTTGCTCACGTCCCGGCTTGTTGGCATCACTGAAATAACCTTCAGGGAAGTAAGCCGCAATACCTGCTGCTTTTCCTGTATAGAAGTCCATATCGGCACCGTGCGGAGCCCCTAACAGGGTGCGCAAACGTTCAGAGATGACACCAGGTTGGGTACCCCATGCAAAACGATATGCATATACTGGCGGCTGACCTGCCGCACTCGTTAATTTTTCAGCGACTCGCTCCGCATTAAAACCTGCGTACGCCTCGCTACCATATTTGATTGCAGCCGCATATTGAGCTGCTTTCGTCTGATCAGTAAACAATGTACCATCATTGATGGATGGAGCAAAATTAGGATCACCGAAAGCAAAAGCGGAGAATTCCGTTTCCAAGCTGCCGAGCAATACAGGCACTTTCGTATATTTACCACTGTTGATCGCATCAAAACCTTCTTTTGGAATGACTGTACCATCACGGAACAAATGCGGGAATGGCTGCATACGGATGGCCGTTGCACCAAATACAGTCACCAGTTTATCCGCAGGCAATGCACGCAGATACGTTTCCAGTTGTGCAGGTGTTTGTTTGCTGATCCAAGCTTTGGCTTCGTCAGCATTCGTAGCTTTGCCTTCTTGCACAAGCAGCTTCACGATCGCATCCTCGGATTTCTGCTGTCCTTCTTCAGGTGAAGCCGTCGTCAAACCACCGCTGAACGCGATCGCTTTTTGGTACAATCCCTTACTAAGCGGGGAGATAAGCGTTGCGAGAACATCCCGCGCACCAGCAGATTGACCCGCAAGTGTCACGTTTCCTGTATCGCCGCCAAAACCTGCAATGTTATCCTGCACCCACTCTAGTGCACGGAATGCATCCAGCAGGCCGTAGTTGCCGGAATCATCCAGCGGGTTGCCTGTTTTCAGCGCGGCATTCTGGAAGAAACCAAGCGCTCCCAGACGGTAGTTCACCGAGATGATGATGCTATTCGTATTTCGTGCTAGCTGTTCCCCCTGAAAGTCCTTCCCTGATCCGGTCATATTACCGCCGCCGTGCAGGAATACCATGACCGGCAGTTTTGTGCTGGTTGTATTCGGACGCCAGATGTTCAGATATAAGGAATCTTCACTGCCTGCTGTTGTTTTACCGGATATTTGCAGGCTGTTTGCCGCGAACTCTTTAGCTTCTCTTATTCCTGTCCAAGCCTTCGGTTCTTGCGGTGCTTTCCAGCGTAGTTCGCCTACCGGAGGTGCCGCATATGGAACACCAAGCCAGCCAAGCGTGCCATATTCTTCATAGGTTTTGCCATCGATGGCACCGTATTTTGTTTGTTGCAACGTTTGAGGTTTGAATGCTCCCGCATGCTTATGTTTGGACCAGAGTTGTTCCAACGTACCTGTACCATTTTTGAGCTGAGCCTGCAAAGCCTGTGCCGTGGCTTCAGCCATCAGACGGTTGGTCAACTGTGTCGTGCCTTTTCCTTGAAGGGCTTTGATACCGTGGCTTGCCGCAAACGCGGAAGCTTCTCCTGACTTGTAATCCGTGCCTGCTTCATAACCAAGAACTTTGAGCAGCAGCGCCGCATATTCCTCTGCGGTCAGTGAAGCGTTAGGGGTAAAACGTTCCGTTTCCGTAACCACGCCAGCCAAATAAGGATGCTGCTTCAAGTATCCAACGACGGGCTGCAACACCTTGCCTGCCTGCGCGGCATCCGTATACGTTTCGGTTCCTTCATAGGCCAGTGCTTCTTTTTCCAGACCAGATAAACGCAAATATAGCACTGCGGCTTGAATACGTGTGGCATGTTTACTCAGGTAAGCCGCGTTCACGCCTTGCCCATTCCCCCGAATAAGCTCTGCTTTTACCAGTTTGTCCATAGCCGGGGACAAGGATGAAGCTGTATTACCTGCTGCATATGCGGGTAGACCCGATACACACATGCTTAGAATCGCCGCTACTGCAATAGAACGTTTCAATTTTTTCATGGGTTTAATCTCCTCGCTGTCTAGTCGTGTATGATGGCAAAATAGTTTCGAAATATCGCACCGCTCGATACAGTATTCCAAAGTTTGGATCATTCTATTTCTTGATCGTGGGTAAATGGAAGACGGCCCTCCTTTCTGCTGACATGAACTGTTGCAACCCTTCGGTTATGACATTCAGGCGGATTTTTATATAAAAAAACCTGAATCAAAGGCACACAGACGTTGGATCACTTCGTCTGTTGCCCTCAATTCAGGTTTTGCCTGCAATACGTAACAACCCTGAGAAAATGAGGTGTGATATGGAATTATTGTTACTCTATTTAAGTTAAACTAAAGATTTTACACAATCCACTCCGATGACAGAATAACCTTTCAATCGCTGTTATCCCCAGATTTTTTGGATTCCCTTTTCTAAAGGGGAAATCCGGTGATAAAGGCGAACGCTTCGCTTTTCCAGGTTTTTTCTGCCCTCTTCGTTAACGTGTAAAAGAAATAATTCATCTTATATAGTCAAAACGCAATCAATCGCCTGATCTTTCCGAACGAAGCGAATGAACTGGAACAGGTCTTGCCCTGAGATCGGTTACAATCCTGTTATTACCGTGATATTAGCACACAATGAAAGCGCTAGCAATATCTTTTTAGAAAAATACCACATCTTACTTACAGATTCCAGCTCACGCTATGAACAAAACCATGAACGCATCCGGATGGATACATTCATGGTTTTAAGTTCGGGTATTCGTTGAGATCAGGCTGTTATAGCCGACCGCTCAGTTATTGTTTTTACAGCTATTGCAGCTTTTTCACTTGCTCAATCAAACTGTCCAGACCTTTATCCGCCAGATACGGCCCATAGTTCCAGTAGTTCCTGGACACGTTGATAATTCGATTATGTTTGATCGCGGGAATGCTCTGATATACCGGTTCCTCAAACAGTTCCATCATCTGATCCATCTCTTCATCTTCCATCTGAGTGAAAAAGTAGTCGGCAGGCTTGTCCGCCAGTTTTTCCAAAGACAACACTGTGCCGCCATCCGAATAAATTTTATACTGCTCAGGCATGGAGAACCCAAAATCCTCATAGATCAACTTGCCTAAGGTACCGCCCTCACCGCCAAGCAATACCTCTTTATTGTAGATTACAAACGACATGGCTGTTGTGCCCGGTTTAATATTAATGTTCAGTTCACTGCGAATGCTCTTCAGTTTATCTTCAAACTTCGAAATCCATTGCTCAGCTTCATCCTTACGATCCATAATGTCACCCATCGTTCTCAGGGTATTTATGACATCTGGATCACCGCCCCATGCCACTGTAATGGTTGGTGCGATTTTGGCATATGTGTCTACAATTTCCTTGCTTGTATAGTCCGGTACAATGATCACGTCCGGTTCCAGACCTGAGATCATTTCAACGTTGCCATTGCCTGAGCCAATGTCCGGTACACCTGCCAGTTCTTCTGGATATTGTTCCAGCGTTTCGGTGTTTGCTCCGGCCGGTTTCATCCCGAGAGGTAACAGATATCCGCCATAGGTTATGATAACTGGTTTGGAAGGCTGTGCCGGAATCTCAACCTTTCTTCCTGTCGCATCGGTATACGTTCGAGTAGATTCCTGTACCGGTTCTGCACTCGTTGCAGGCTCTGGCTGTTCAGTTCCCGCCCCGCATGCCGCGAGCAGCAGCGATAAACTAAATAATAAACTAACCGCCAATGTAGGCTTAAAACGAAGGTTCAACTCGTCCACACTCCATATGTTGTATTGATAATGATTATCGTTATTACCAATATAACTACGGATGTCCCTGTCAGCAATGAACGATTCAGACCTCTTGTTCGTACGATTTGAACCTTTGATTCGATGACTGTGCATTTTATACTGTGCCGGTGTCTCACCTGTTGTGCGTTTGAAAATACGGCTAAAGTAGTACAAATCCTTGTACCCAACGCTTTCAGCCACCTCCCGGATCTGTGCTTCTGTCTCGGTAAGCAAATGTTTCGCTCGTTTGATTCGAGTCTGAATGACATAATCCATGGGACTGCATCCGTACTTGCGTTTGAATACCCTAGCCAGATAATGCGTGCTGTAATGAAAATGCGTAGCCATATTTTCCATGGAGATAGAATGAGCGTAGTGCTCCTGAATGTAGGCTTCAATCTGCTCCGCCAGCTCTAGCGATTCGACCTGCCGCTGGCGTGCCATGTTCCACTGGCGAAATTGCTCGTACACAAATTGATAGAACAATCCCGTCACCTGCAACCGATCCAGTTCATCACTAGACATCCAGAACTCCGCCATTTTTTCCACGATCGTAAGAAGCGTTAGTGGGTATGATGCTGCAAAATAATAGGGTTCTCCGCCCTGAAACGAATTTACGCCTCGTGTACTATCATCTTTCGATGAGTCGAAACGTAACGCAGCCGATTGCGGTTTATATAGAAGTAAATAATAATCTAGTGGTTGTTGCATACAACGAATCCGCAGTGACGTACCTTTTTCACCATGTAGAATGTGAGTCTGGTCCGATGTGAATCTGTTTATCCCGAATTGAATGTCCGCCTCGCCCTTACTTATGATCAAAAAAGCATGAGCTGGCAAAATGGTTCTCGATAACTCTTGTTCTGAATGCAATACGCTATGGCGGATATCGATAAGTTTTACTTGATTGTTATTCCACCACCGAATGGCTTCTGACCATTCTTTCATGTTGAACCACCTCAAAACCATCATTGGACTTGTTCATTCATGTCCGATTTCATCCTTACCATACAAGAGTGCTCTACGTTTTGTCCAGTTCGTCTATTATGTAACCTTTGACTTATAATCGTAATTTTTACAATTAATTAACCTAAAACTAACGCTCGTTTAGCAATTGCCCTATACACTGGGTTCTGGATAAACTATACATATTTATTAGGAGGATGTTCATGTTAAATCGCTTCAGTACCCGTGCAGCCAAAATGATGCTCGCGGTGACCACCATTGTTACGGCTACGCTGGGAGGCAGTAGTGCAGCTTGGGCTGTGGAAGACGGTACTTCAACAACTTCTGGTTCACCTATCAAAAATGTAATCATTCTCATTCCTGACGGTATGGCTAATGATGCTACCGCTCTGGCTCGTTGGTACAAAGGTTCTTCTCTGACCATTGATTCCATGGCAAGCGGTATGGTGCGTACACACTCTGCGGATGCGCCGATTGCGGACTCGGCTCCTGCAGGAACAGCCTTTGCGACAGGACATAAATCTCATACCGGTTTTGTCGGTGTATTGCCGGACAAAGCCACCATGCCTGGACAAAAACCGATTGCAAAAGGGGATGAAAGAAAACCTGTTGCTTCGGTATTGGAAGCTTCCAAGCTTGCGGGTAAAGCCACGGGTATTGTAGCCACATCCGAAATTATGCATGCAACACCAGCAGACTTCTCGGCGCATTACCCTGATCGTAAAAACTACGACGCACTCAGCAAACAACAAGTCTTCAATGGCATCGATGTTGTACTGGGCGGTGGCAGTAAGTATCTGGAACCTGCCGGGCGCAAAGACGGTAACAATCTCGTTGCCTCCATTAAAGCACTCGGCTACGATTATGTAACTACGCCTGCGGCGATGAAAGCATCTACTTCGGGCAAGCTGTGGGGCATGTTCTCTCCAGCCGGCATGTCATACAATATGGATCGTGATCCGGCCAAGCAGCCAAGTCTGGCGCAGATGACATCCAAAGCGATTGAAGTTCTCTCCAAAAATGAGAATGGCTTCTTCCTGATGGTCGAAGGCAGCAAGGTAGACTGGGCTGCTCATGCCAATGATCCGATTGGGATTATCAGTGACGTACTTGCTTTTGATGATGCGGTAAAAGCAGCGATGGATTTTGCCAAAGCAGATGGACAAACCGCGGTTATTGCCGTATCTGACCATCAGAATGGCGGACTTACGATTGGTAATGCAGCTACAACAGGTACGTATGACAAAGAGCCGTTGTCCACTTTTATCGGACCTTTGAAAAAGGCCAAGCTTACAGGTGAGGGTGTAGAATCGAAGCTGGATGCGAAACGCACCAACATCAAGGCTGTCATGAAACAATACTACGGTATTTCCGATCTGACTTCCGAAGAGGTTGCTGCGATTAAAGCCGCTGAGCAGGGCAGCCTGAACTATGTGGTAGGCCCAATGATCAGCAAACGTGCGGGTATCGGCTGGACAACAGGCGGACACACCGGTGGAGACGTAGTACTTTACACGTATGCCCCTAACAATGATCGTCCATTTGGTGTCATTGATAACACGGACGTAGCCAAATACATGGCTCGTGTGCTCAATCTGGATCTGGACAGTGTAAGCAAGCAACTGTTCGTACCTGCCAAACAGGCGTTTACTGCCAAAGGTGCCACATACAAACTGGATTTAACCGATGTTAAAAATCCGAAGATTCTCGTAACAAAAAACAACACCAAGCTTGAATTGCAAATCTACAAAAATGTTGCACTTGTAAATGGCAAAAAGACAGCACTTGAGGGTGTAATCGTGTATAACGGCGTAGATGCTTTTGTACCGCAAGGTGCTGTGGATCTGATTCAATAAAATCGACATACCGCATAAACAGAACACCCAAACCTAGCGAGACGACCTCGCCGTGTTTGGGTGTTTTTCTGATAATTAGATGATTGATTTAATGGATCATTGATGAACAAGCCCATCATCTTGCCTACTTATTCTTTCACAGTCACTCTATCGGTTTATTTTGAAAACGTCAGAATGCCATATTGGGAAGTGTTCTTCCAGCTATCATTGGTGAGATCATTCCATTTTGCCGTACTCTTGTTGTTGTTTCCTTGATTATCATTAATTTGAAGTTCAAATCCCATAACTTGACCTTCCTTCGGAACGAGGGATTGAAATCTGATTTTGGCTTCCACTTGATATCCCTTGGAGGTTTTCTTCACAGCACTTTGGAGCCGTCCTGGCGAGGCACTGCCCGCAAACGTAGCCACGTTATCTGCGCTGATCCGGAACTGGGCATCATCATATTGATAGAACGGCGTGCGCTGATGATTTTCATCCAGGAAAATCTCAACCGAATCCTGATCCCATGGATCGGTGGCGTTGGTTATAATTTGCGGATCAGTGACATCAATGAAAAGATATAAGTCCTGACCAGACCACATTGCACAGGCCTCAGCCGATGCTCCTCCGCTCTGATTCAGTGGTGTAACATGGAATGGAGTAATCTTATTCCATTTCGTATCCTTCTCACCATCAATCGTTACTGTTCCTTTCAAGGCTTTCGCAGACTTCGGCATACTTGCAAACTGAATAACGCCATATTTGCTGGTATCTTGATCCTGGGATAATGTGCGGTCATTCCAATACAGAACGCGCTGCTCTTCTGAACTGTTATTTACACTATCCTTCACCCTTACATCCAGGCCAACTTCACGTGAAACTGCTCCTTGTGCATTAGTTAATGGTATAGATACTTCAACCTGATAACCGCCCGCCGTTTCACGAACACGATACGTATTCGGCTTAGCTCCTGTCACTTTGCCTTCACGGCTTATGGTGATATGTCGATCATCTGCCTCATACACAGGGGTTTTGCCATTGTTCAGATCAACGAACAACTCCACTTTGTCTTTGGCATGTTTGGTCGTATCCTTTACATCAACCAGAACATACAAATTATTTTTGTCCCACAATGTACGGAACGCCGCTGAACCTGAATTGCCTTTCAAAGATGTTGAAACAGACTTGTTCCATAGAGGGTCTTGTTTCGCTGCCTTCGTATTCGGCGTACCGGACAATGTAACCGCACGCTGCGTCAGAACAGGCAGGCTTGTTTCATCTGCCAATCCCCAGTAGGCTGGTTTGGATTGCAGAGCACTATCGAACAAAAAGGCTTGATTGTTATACGATTTCTCATCCTGTAATCCCCATAAAGTCACCGATGAGATGACATCGCTATGTTTTTGATACAGGTCAAACAGCTCTTTGTATCGATAAGCCTGCTTCACCGCAACATCCTGAGGTAATGTCTCACCATAAGGAATACCGCTATCGACATCCAGCTCGGTAATCTGGATATCCAGACCTAGACCAGCAAACAGATTGATTGTTTTCTCTATCTCATCAATCGGCGGAGATTCAAGGTTATAGTGAGATTGCAGACCCACACCATCAATCAGCCCTTTTTCCTTCAACCTTTTGACCAGTTGGTACATATGCTCTCTTTTTTCAGGAACTTCGGTAAAATACTCGTTGTAATATAATTTCGCATCCGGGTCAGCAGCGCGTGCAAACTCAAACGTTTTCTCAACATAATCCGGGCCGATTAGCTCGTAGAACGGGCTTTTGCGCAAACCATTGGCATCCCCGTTGCTATCCGCAATAGCTTCGTTCACGACATCCCAAGCATAGATTTTACCTTTATATCGTTTCATGACTGTGTCCACGTAGTTCTGGACCCGACTGAGTAGCAGATCCCTGCTCGCAGGATTGCCCTGGTCATCCTTGAACATCCACTCAGCTGCATCAATATGCCAGAGCAAGGCATGTCCACGTAAACCCATTTGATTTTTCTGTGCAAAGTCCACATATTCATCCGAGGCTTGGAAGTCATACACCCCTTTGGAAGGGGACACAAACTTCGGTTTCATCTCGTACGTTGCGGTCAAACTGTTAAAGTGTTTGGTTAACAATTGACCATAAGCTCCTTCAAGCTGCCAGCGATACACCGCGGCCCCAATCGGAAATTCGGTCTGGTACAGATCTTGCAAGGAAGGAATATCGGTCTCAATAGCGAGTGGTGCAGCTTCCTCAATCGTCACATCATCCACATAAAAGGATAAGGTATCTACCGTATCATCGGAGATATAAGGTGTTTCAATAAAAAAATTCAACTCCTCAGGGTTGTCGCTGTATTGGTACGTGGCCGAAACCTTATGCCATTGTTGCCAGTCGTCTTTGGGAATCGTGACCTTGTCCAGCATGTTCCAACTCTCTGCCCCATTCTTCTTGTAGGCTGTTAGCTGAATCGTCTGATCTGAAGCAGGTTTCTCCGTAAGCCTGACATAGAATGAAATGTTATACGTAGAGTTAGGCTTTAACAGACTTTTCATTTTCAGCATCGGCCCATGAAAGGAGCGCTGACGGTTCGAGACAAGCATGCTCCGAGTACCTTGATGCGCTGCCTGCTGCGAAACCGTCAAACTTTCGCTACCAACACGCGGAAGCCAGCCTTGTAACGTCCCATCCTCAAAATCGGTATGAAGCACCTTGAGGTTCTGCTCAGAAACCGCCGCAGCCCCAGAACTTGCTCCCTGTTCAATCTGTTGTTCTTGTGCAAAAGCAACCTGCTGAAAAGGAACCGTCGTCATCACCAGCATCGTTGCCAGCAGGGTTGAACTCATTTTTTCAAACGCCTTCGTCTTCATTTCATTCCTCCTCTCAATTTAACTTGTATTATACACTTTGAAATAACGCTTACATATATATTTTTGTAAAATTTTTCAATAAAATCAGAAGAATCAGCTTTCTTCTTGTATAATAAACAAGAACTGACACTACGCAACTCCGAAGGAGAGAACCAACATGTTAATCAAACTCAACTGGATTACACTACGTGTGCGTAATCTGGAAGCATCCATTCACTTCTATCACAATTTACTAGGACTTACCGTTCAGCGCAGATTTGAAAGCCGCGGGCGGCAGATTGCCATGCTTGGTCTGGGTGAGACGAGTGAGACCTCACTAGAGTTAATTGAAGGTAGTGAGCAGGTACTGAAGCCCGAGGCTGGCATCTCCATTGGTTACGAAGTCTCATCACTGGAAGCAGCTATGGAGCGTCTAACGGAAATGCAAATCCCCATCCTGCGTGAACCTGTGCAGCCGAACCCACGTCTGCGTTTTATGTACATTGCTGACCCGGATGGGTTCGAGGTACAGCTCGCCGAACATCTGGAATAAGACTACATATCAAGAGGTCAGCTGAAAGCACCCGGTGCTAGTCACTCAAGTAGTAAAAGACAGTAAAGCGTACCAAGGAGTAGAGCACTTTGCTTCCTTGTTTGGCTTGTTGGTTTCTTGGATTTACAGCTTCATACGGCGCATCAAAGGCACGCCTATGCTGTTCAACAATCGGTCTAGTAATGCCCAGCACCACCGTCTGCGGAATGAGAGATGCCGGTCGTATACAGCGGAATATTCAAAATCCGCTATCGCGCCGCGATTACGTTTAAACTGCGCTGCACCAGCGCTCTCATGCAGCAACTTCCCGTTCGCCCTGGCTTGTCCAATGAGACATGCCGACAGCATGCGGTACAGACCGACAGACTGGGGAATATCTGTGTCATAACCGAACAGCGGTGTGGTCATCACCCCATTACGGCAGAAGTAACCCATTACCGCATCCAAGCGCCCTTCCTTGCGCAATCCGTGTAAGCTTAACGTGCCGTTCACTATAGCACCAGCAATAAAACGCTCGCTGAACTGTGGGTTGTCATAGGAGTACTTTTCCAAATAAAGCATCCGGTACAGCTCCACAATTCGCGGGATATCCGCTTCTCTAAGGTCTGCACCAGAAACCAGCTCATAGCCATGCTTGTCCATCATTGCCTGATCCCGTTTCAGCAACCAACGAGACTTGGCATTGCCGAAATTCGGATCATGCGCCTGATACAAATAAATCTGCCTGCTCGGTATAGAGCGGCATCCCGCTTCCTGAAGCCCTGTTATCAGGTTCGAGTGCAGTTCGGAACTCAAAGAACGAAAGATAACCGTATGCCCCGGATAGTTCTCCCTTACTGTTTCAAGCAAATGCGTGGCTTGCTCGGCACTCATAGCAGGATACAGGTTAGTTGATAACAGCCAGTTGTTCACATGTACAACCTTGTTGATCTGAGACTTTTTCATGCCCCAGCCAATGAAACTAAGCAGCACGGAGAGTCCTTTTTCCAGCATCGGCTTCTGTAACATGGTTAGTTCCTGCTTGGCGTACCGCACATAGTGAGTATACGGGGAACAGACATAAGCATTATCGTATTCCTCAGCATTCACGGTCACCGGCAGCACAAGATTGTCTATCCGAGCAAGGAGCAACGTGGTGTTTACGTTAGCCATGTATTCATTAGTCCCATGCATCATCATCGGTTCCAAATACGCCCGTGCGTACCTCGCATCCTCCGTATCGGGCCAATCCATGGTATGAAGCGAATGTCGATCGTATAATCGAACGCGAGTCTCCTGATTAGCTTTACTCATGAACGTTCTCCGATTTGGTTACAAACTCAGCAATTCGCTCTCCCGGCTGCAGATTCGGCCGATCATAGTAATAAACCATGCCAAACTGATAGGTCATCTGCTTCGCCACGATATAAAATCGTTGCTCTTCAAATTCATTTTCCAGGCAAAAGACTGTACCATTCCTTTCAAAACCATACATCATGGAATTTAACTGAACGATCTCTTCTTCCGTGGCCAGCCGAAACCTTTCCACGATAAATATCGTCGCCGGACACAGAATGAACTCTACCTCACTAAAGGTAATCTCCACATTGTGATAATACGAAAAGTCAAAACTGCCTGCCAGCACCAACTGCTGGCTCTGATGCTGTATAGGCTCCGTAATGTAAAAATGCTCGATGTTGCCTTCCTTCAGTTCCTGCTGCAACTGCTCTAGCTTTTGGTTCTGCTCATGGAAAGAGTCATGCACCATTTTTGAATCAACCCTTTCTAGTCAAAAATACTGCGAGATGCCGATATGTAGGCCCATCTACTCTTCTGTTCACTTCTTCCAGATCCATCTCCAGCCAGTAATCCGCCTCCATCAATTCAGCCATATCAAGCTTTGTAATCTCGGCACATTTTGAATGCTCAGCTGCTACAACCATCGGTCCGGGACTATCATCCCAATTAAAGCCATTCACCACTGCATGTATCAGCACTTCTGAATCCAGCATCCGAATTTTCTCACAGGCTGCATCGGAAGACTCCTCGTAAATGATGTCATCCACAATCTGCTGCTCTTCAGCCGTCAATTTCAAACGTATGGCTCCAGGTGTATCTAACAGCATCTCTGCCAGGTTTGGATTACGATCTCTTGCCAAGTTCCAAGCTGTAGCCAGAATGCCGTTAGGCGAATCCAGTCTAGCCCCATGTTCCAGCAATAGACTGATTGCTTCAGGCTGGTTGAACCTTACGGCTTTTTTCAAAGCAGTATCCCCGAGTTTGTCCTCCACTTCCAGTTCGGGATTGGCTTGCAGCAGATAGCGAATACCCTCGAGAGGCGCACGCTGAGTCAAAAAGAGCATAAGAGGTGTTCGTCCGCGTTCATCCCGTTCATTGACATCCAATGAGGATGAAGCTATAACTTCACAAAGGTGCTCCATATCTTTGATTTTACTAATATCTGTCCAATTCAAAATGATCTCTCCTTTACTATTTTCTATTCCGTCCCCCATATCCCTCATACGCTCCCGACATCTTCTACACCTACTCTATCTAAAAATATAGGTCGCTACAAGAGACCTTTGAACGCCAAAAAAGCCCGCAAAGCGAGTAATTACGCACCGGACAGGCCTAGTTGGATAAATTTAATATGAACGGTTAGTGATCTCTTGCAAGACGGAATTCCGACTTAAGCTGGGATCGCTTCAGTTGGAACAGCTTTTGACACAGGGACAGAGGCTGCCTGAGATGTCTTATCGGCTTGACGAACATGCTGATCCGATACGAGATCACCGAGATTGACAATAAGTTTCTCCAGTTCGGTAAAACTTGCCACCATATTTTGTGTCAGATTACGTTGCTCTTCCATACTCGCCAGAATCTCTTCCGTTGCAGCACTGGATTGTTGCGTTACACTGGAAATTTCGGACACCTCATTAACCACCCGAGTCGAGGATTCCTTCATCGTTGCTGAACTTGTCTCAATTTCTGTAGCCTGAGTCAACACATTCTGTGAATTGTTATTAATGGACTGGAATACCCGCTCTGTTGTAAGAACACTTTCTGCTCCAACTTGCAACAACTGACGAACCCCTTCAAATCGGCTTGTCAATGCTTGCGTATGTGTTCTCAGACCGGTGAGGATCGAGGTAATCTCACTCGCCGATTGCCCTGAGCTTTCAGCCAGCTTGCGAACTTCCTCCGAAACGACAGCAAACCCGCGTCCATGCTCACCTGCACGAGCAGCTTCAATGGCTGCATTCAGCGCAAGCAGATTGGTTTGAGTGGCGATATCCGAGATACTATTCAGCATCAACGTCATCGATTCACTCTGATCATTAAATTTCTTCATATCATCAGCTGTCGTGCTAATGGTCTGGTACAATTCATGCATCTGCTCGTTCAGATGACCCATCTGTGCACTACCGGTCTGTGTACTTGAAGCCATACTTACGGACAGCTCTTTCATCTGTTGGGAATAGGACGCTACGTCCTTAATGTGGCGGTCAGACTGGGATAACGATTCGGAGATTTCAGCAATACTGGTCGCCTGAAACTCGACACCTCTCGCAACTTCGCTGAATCCGACCGTCACTTCGTTGGTGATGGCACCGGTCTCATCTACTTTTTGTTTCAATTGTTCTGTATAGCGGGACAGCCCTACAACAGCTTCTTTGACCCGCTCCAACATGATTTCCACACGGTTGCGTGACTCTTCCACTTGCGCTCCTCGTGCTTCACTATCCATGAACAATCGTTTGTTCACCCTAGACACGGTGATCATTATAATTCCAGTTACGATATACATACTGAAATTAATCAAGTCAGCAAAGAGTAACTCTATACTTGCCGATGATACAAGAACAAGTTGAACGGTGAAAAAAGCAAGCATCACCGAAAAAGCAATGTTATAGTGCTTACTATTCGGATACAACAGCAGCGGTGAAACAATAAGTATGCCTTGCACAACATTCATCGCGTCACGACTTACGTAAATTCCACTGGCGATCACCGCTACGGTCACAAACCATGGAATGATATGTATACCTTTTTTCATGAAATTGCATACGGTAACTGCTAAAGTAACTACAACGGAGAGTAGCGTGGATAGCCATAGATCGGGAACAATAATCGTGATCCCCGCACTGATAGCCGTTATGGCCCACATCATGTAACTTACTAGTTTGTTTCTCTGCCAAGTGATCTCATCGATACGATTCATGCTTACCCCGTCCTTTATGTAAGTTAAAAAATTCAACACATGTAGGCCACTGTAAGTTTAATCTCAGTCCATAGTCCTGCTTATACGTAGTTCCGTAACTCCTGCGCCTTTAGCATAGTACATATTAACTTCATAAACGTGCAGTCAGCGCCACTTTATGTATATCGGTAATTTATGTCTAAAATTAATATATGTTAAGAAAATATATATTTTCACGACATGCCCACCTTAATGAAGCGGTTCAATGCGTTCTTTAGACGTAAAAAAGTCCGGAAACACGTCTATTTACGCGTTTCCGGACTCCTAAGTAAACTTATTTAGTTGATCTGAATTTCCCGCACATCTTCAATCCCTGCGATTGATCCACATTTAAGGAGCTTCCGATTTTATAACTTTAAGCTACTGCCGTAACTGCTTTCCTTTGCGCATTCGCTTCCTGACCTGTCCCCATACTAGCTACTTGATGATCGGACACCAATAAGCTCAAATCCACGATTAGCATCTCCAACTCCCCAAAGCTTTCCACCATATTCTGTGTCAGGCTGCGCTGTTCTTCCATGCTCGCTAGGATTTCTTCTGTTGCTGCACTGGACTGCTGTGTTACACTGGAAATTTCCGAAACCTCATTCACTACCCGTGTTGAGGAAGTCTTCATTGTGGTCGAGCTTGTCTCCATATCGGTTGCATGAGTAAGGACGTCCTGTGAGCTATGATGAATGGACTGAAACACTTCCCCTGCTGTCTGCACACTGTTCCTTCCACGCTGTAGAGATTGGCGAATCCCTTCAAATCTCATGGTTAATGCTTGGGTCTGCGTTCTCAGCCCCGTGAGGATTGTTGTAATTTCATTAGCGGATTGGCCAGAACTTTCAGCAAGTTTGCGGACCTCTTCCGATACTACAGCGAATCCACGTCCATGCTCGCCTGCACGAGCAGCTTCAATGGCCGCATTTAATGCCAGCAGATTGGTTTGTGTGGCAATATCGGAGATGCTGTTCAGCATCAACGTCATCGCTTCACTTTGTTCATTAAACTTCTGCATATCATCGGCGGTTGTATGAATGGCTGTATCCAATTCGCTCATCTGCATATTCAATTGATCCATCTGAGCACTGCCCGACTGGGTGCTTGAAGCCATGTCTGCAGATAGCTCTTTCATCTGCTGGGAATAGGACGCTACATCTTGAATCTGGCGGTCAGACAGAGCAAGAGACTCTGAAATTTCGGCAATACTTGTTGCCTGGAACTCAACTCCTTTGGCAACTTCTCCAAAACCAAGTGTTACTTCATTTGTTATGGACCCTGTAGCATCCACCTTTTGTTTGAGTTGTTCAGTATAGTGGGAAAGTCCAACAACGGACTTTTTCACTCGTTCCAGCATTTCTTCTACACGCTTCCGTGAATGTTCTACTTCATTCCATCTATGCTCACTCTCTTGAAATAACTTTTGATTCAATGTAGATACAAGGACTAAAATCACACCTGCTACTGCAAAAAGTACCACATTCGTAATATTTTCTATAAACTGCTCCTGGGTAGAAACCGGAACGATTACAAGCTGTAAAATGTTGTTTGCAAGTAAAACCGAGAAACCGGTAAGGAACACTCGCTTATCAGGATACATTAATAATAGACTCGTTATAACAATTGCTATAAACGGATCCACAGTCCCCCAACCGGCAAAAATGCCACAAGCACTAATCAGTGTAACATTGATCCATGGAATAAGATGAATATGCTTCTTTTTGGCATTGGCATACATAAGCCAAATACCATACACAATGACTAGAGCGTTAGAAACGAATAACTTGGGATCTGTAAAAGCGATAATCATTCCAAAAGTCACGACAATCCACAACATCACTGTAATCATTTTATTTCTTTTCCAAATAATTTCGTCCAACCGATTCATGAGTACCCCGCCTTTGATGTAGGTTTAACCAGATGTAAGCTGCGATGAATGGATATGAAGTGACTGGTAATGATCCCTGCTTCGAAAAATCACCCTGTCATACTATAGTGCATATAGGCTTCATAAACATACACACAGCGCTACTTAACAATATATCGGCTGTACATCATGTAAATGAAATATCATCTAAAAAATAATATCATTGCATATTATCATAAACAAAATATAAAGAGCCTGCCCATGCGTAGATACGCATAAAGCAGACTCTGTCATACCTTTTATTAGGAACCTTTAACATGCTGTCCGGCTGTTACTTGCCAAATACCAGTGTTGTATTCGATGATCCGGCATATTTCGTAACGAACTCACGTGCATAGGCTGCGCTTTCAACCTGATAGCTGTAATTATTGCTTGGTCTCCAATTGGTTTTTGGAGAAACCGGGCTGTTCAGAGCAGGTGTGCTACCTGTATCCGTAAATTCTCCTTTTCCTTTGTCGTCCAGAATGCCGCCTTTTTCAGCTCCGGCGCCAAAGTAATTGTTTTCCGAATAAATACGCGCTTTTTCTCCGATGGTAATTGCTTGGTTAAAGTTATTGGCATAATTGTTTTTGATATGGAAAAAACCATAACGCATAAGTCCAGGACCACGTACATACAAGTTTTCGAAATAGTTATTGGACATGGTCACATGAGGCACACCGTTATAGCTGCTGTTACCGTCATTCGGGTGTCCTAGAATAATGCCGTATTTGTGATTCGCAAATTTGGAGTTACTGATCGTGATATAGTCTGCGCGGTCACCGATATACAGAAGCTTATCCAGGTCACTGCCGCCAGAACTATAGCTATGACCCGAGAATGTAACATGATCGATCCAATAGTTGGAGCCGGAAGTAATATACATCTGGATATCATCGTTGGCGTTGATGTTCGCGGAGTGATTAAACGTCAGATTTTGAAAAATCACATTGCTTGATCCCGAAGTGGATCTGAAGTGAATGTTCGTTAACGTATGTCTGTCAAAAGAACCTACCAGTGTTTTGTTGGAACCAAATTCAACTTTTTGCAAGCTGGATGAAGAAATATTCTGTTCCACAACGACAATCTTGGCTGTAGAGCCTGCCATGTGTGTTCTCAGATCATTCAGATTACTGACATACACAACCTGACCGTTCCGCCCCCCTGTCGTGGCCGCCTTGGATACACCGTTCTCATTCTTCGCATTACCTGCAAAACCAGTCAAACCATTTGTGCCCGTGTTAGGAAAGCTAGCTGCACCATATGTAGCGGGGGCTGTTGAAACCGTTAACAACAATAAAGTGACTGCGAGTAAAAGCAATGAAAACTTCTTCAAAATATCACCATCCTTTGTAATTTGTCCCTTCAAACAACTCGATTATAGCTTGTAACCTGCATTGTGACAATACAATTATTGCAAAAAGACAATTATCTTATCTTTTTTGCAACAGGAGGTCAGATATCGTGAAAAAACAGAAAGATGAGACCATGTCACACGTAACCCATGAACTCATCCTATCTATTCTTAAGCATCTATTTAATTTTAATTTCGAATTGATCTTTTGCAGCATCTTCTATATTTCCGTAAACCTTACCGGGTTTTCCTTGCATCTTCAATATGATCGATTTGGGTTCATCAAGAAAATTGCTGCTGAACGAATACATCATGCCATTCCCTGTGCCTCTGCCTCCATTCCTAGATAAGGTTGTCTGCTTCCCTTTTTGGGAGATCGTTACGATCTCCAACGGCTGAATGATATCGCTAATGAACGACTCCTTCTCATAGTCAAGCTTTTGTTTGGGATCATAATCAACCCTTACCTGTGTAACCAGCGGCGAAATTTCCACGTCCGAGATCAACACTTCGTACTCCCCAAACTTGTACGTTTGATTCACAGGAATAATCTCCGTTTTAGGAATTGAAAATTTCGGGTCTAATGCAACGACAACATTCATTTTTTTAGAAAATTCGTACTTTCGTTCCTGCGAATTCTCCCCCTGCTGCTCCTGCTCTTTTTCTTTTCCCTTCCCTTTTCCATCATCGAGGCGATCAGGAACGACAGAGGAAAGCTGAAATTCAAAATTTAATTTTTCCGGAAGCGGTTTGCTGCGACTTCGGTCAAATGTGGTTCGGCCTCGAAGAATATGATTCTCATCTGAGAAACGGATACCGTTAATGCTGCCATTATCAATCACGTATCCTGTGGATGCATCCATTAATTTCGTGTTCTCTATGGAATATACACCACTCGGTGTATCCGTCTTAGCAGAGTATAAGAGAATCACTCGATTCTCATCTGCCATCAATGCATCCAGCGTAAACGTGTATTTCCCCATCGTCACCGTCTGATCTAAACGCTGAACATAATTGTGGTTGAGGGCTGAGGTAAGGGTAGCACTCTCCTGATCTCTGCGCAGCAATTCACGAAAAGGCTCCAATTCTCCCCAATGAACTTCAGACTCGGAAGAGGTCAACCGTTGCTGCCCGAAGTCTCCAAGTGATGCGAACAGAATACTCGCCACGGCAAGTGATACAGCGCATAGCACCGTGATCCATTTTCCTCGTCTTCTTTTACTTGATCTACTCGTTCTGGCTTCCGCCAAGCCTCGTTGTATGGCAGCAGTCATATTCGCCGGATCTAATTCTCTACGCTCCTTGTTAACCTCGTATGCATCTGCCAGCAATGCTTTTTCCTCCGGGCTAGTTGTCATGCCAATCCCTCCTATTCTTCATCAGCTTCCGTAATTGTTCAAGACCCTTATGCTGCCATGTCTTAATCGTACCTTCCGGTTTGCCAAGGATTGAAGCAATACCCGTAAGTGTCATATCGTTGTAGTACTTAAGCAATAATACATGCCTATACTTCGGTTTTATTTTCAGCAAAAGGGACTGCATGGCTATACGATTATCTTGGGCACTAATCATCCATGAAGCTGGGATATTTTTCTCCAACCTCTCATCCGGCTGAGGTATAGTACGCTTGCGGCGACGCTGTTCATCAATACAGACATAAATCAAAATTCGAATGATCCATGATTTAAATGCCTTCTCATTATTTAGCGAACGACGTTTAATCCAGGCCCGGCAGGTCATCTCTTGTATTGCTTCCAGCGCATCCTGCCGATTCCGCAAATAGCTATAAGCTATAGATAACAACGTATCCTGATGCTCCATAACGGAATGAATAAACGCTGATTCATCGTGCACATGTATCCAGTTCATCTGCTCCATCCCTGTTTCGCTATCCACAATGTTCCCCTCCTTCTCTCTCTCTCTTTGGTATAAGACGGAAGAACCGACCAAACCGTTTTCATTTTTTTGCACGAAAAAAAGCTCACCATCTATAGATAGGAGCTACTATTCCTGCACTCGTAATCGAATTACATCTACTCACAGATTGCCCGTAATCTCAATTCCATCAGCTGACTCCAGAACGTTCCGAATCCAAACTGTCAACGAATCCAAAAACACCCGCAGTTCCGGTTCAGCAACTTTAACCTGTTCCAGCTCAGATAAAACAACAGCCCATACCTTCTTCACAATCGGATTGTCCCAACATGGATCAAATGCCTCTAATTCTTCTCCACTCCGCGGGTCCGTTAAAGGGAAAACACGATTGATTGCTGGACGAATATGTTTAAAATCCTCATCATAGATGAACAGCATATCTTCCTGCCTTATCTCACGCACATCTTCGTTCATATATAGAGGGGATAAGGTAAACCCTATGTTCCTCTCAGTGCCTTCATACTGATACAAGAGTACCGGAATTTTGCTTTTGGCTTGTCTTTGCACAACATTCACTCCTTTCCGAATCACCACTTCAGGCACTCACAATTCAAACCATTCAAATACTCCTGGATACTGATTCGTCACACCCTCCATCTGTTGTTTCCAGGCTCGTCCTTCCTCCCCCCAGATATGGAACAGGCAGTAGATGTATCGTTCACCATCCGCTACTTCATCCAACCCGCTTGCTTCCTCCAACACTACCTCCAAAGCTCTTGGCCATGATGCATCGTCACGCAAAAGACTAAAACCATCGGTGTGTTGCTCCAGACTATACATCCTGCTATGTGTCAGTGATGCCGCCAGTCGAAGCATGATCTCATGCAACCTGGTGTACTCCTGCTCCTTCGTTCTGATCCCATACTCCCAGCCCATAATGAAGTTCCTCCATCATACATCGTTTACTCGACTTCACTTCATCGTACTGCGTATCCATATTGCTGGAGTTCATCCATCACAGCGAGCACATCACGCTTCGGATTCAATTCTCGAATCAGGTCGGCACTAATCGGTGCATTGTTATATATTTCAGTTACAGCTGTCAAAGACATATCCTGTATATCGTAGTAATCTTCTGCCCAATCGATGTATGACTTCGGTGTTTCCTCGATATAACCGAACAGAAATGCTACTCCACCCTCAGCATCCGATTGGTCTTCCTGAGCCATGGCAAGTCCAACTGAGCTGCCTGTTTTCCAATCCAGATTGTGCCCTTCCTGCCAGATACAGAAGGTTACATCCTTCCGAGCCAGCGTTTCCTCGTGTTGACTCAAAATACGCATGAACACCTCTGGCACCTCATCATACATCCCCGGGTAAATCTCACCATCCTCACGGTTATGCGGACTAAGCGGAGATTCATGATCAAACCCTTTGAGTAACGTGCCCGTATTCGTAAACAATACATGCAGATGATCCCCTGCCCCGTTATTCACGCTTCCCCATGCTGTATCTGGCTGTAATGTGTTATGGTGATAACGATGTACGCGGAGCCAGTCCTCTTCAGACAGAATGATATCTAGTGCGGCAAGTGCCTTTATCCGCTGGTGCAAAATAGAAGCATTCATGATCGGTGTCCCGCTCCATTGATGCATATCCATCTCTCCTAAAAATGATCTAGGTATGTGATTTATTCAATCTATGTAAGGCACGCTATAGTCGGATCAAATCCTGTACCTTGTTCTTCCCCTGGTCACTAGGTTGGATCGTAACCGATATCTGATTTTCCTTTTTAAATACAGTACAAGCATAATTTCCAGGGTTTAGCTGTAAGAAGATCCCTTGAGATAATTCATCCGGCTCCAGTTCACCGCCGCTGACATCATCTGCTGATCCTAAATAAACCTTACCCGAAGGAACCTGAAAATAATATATGTTTGCCTGATCCGCCTCACTCTCTGGTTCCAGAACAGCTGCTTGCACCTTCCAGTGCACCTCATACGTTCCGTCCTCACCCAGATTCAGAAACAGACAATGACCTGCGTTGACCTCCTCCAGTTCATCATCCGGGATCGACCACCAGTCAGGTGTATCCTGAAGACGATGCTCTAATGACGCCAGATCATAACAACATAATGTCGCTGTATCTGTATCCATCTGAAATGTTCCTTGCATGCTCATCCTCTCCTTCATCTTTTATTATAACAAGCCCGCCCCACACATAAAATCGAACTCCCGAACCATCTCTGTAACGTTACTCTTCATTTCTGGTTAACAATTGACGATATATCCATAACGGAATTTTTTTGAACTTGATGGAGGAATCTATGCCAATTAATAATAGGAAAGAACCTTTTCGTTATACTCTGAAAGAACCTATGCATTTCGAAATCTATATCCTGAGCATTAATGGCATGGACGGTCCCTCCAAGCCTATTCAGGCCGAATTACGTGATATCAGTCGTTCGGGCTGTCAGCTTGCTTTTCCACTGTCCCTCCCTGTAGAGCATAACGATATTCGCATCGGCATCAACTTGAAGCTGTTTGAAGATTTATTATATATTGAAGGCACACTTCGCTGGGGTATGGAACATAACATGGTATGGCGTTACGGTGTTCAACTTGAAGTCGCAGTTGAAGATCAGGATCGTCTGTCTCGGGAAATGCGTATGCTAGCAGGACAAGGTAAAATCATCGTCAAATAAATACAATGTACATACGAAATAGAGACATCTTTATATCGTTAAAAAAGATCAAAAAAGCAGTTGCTCCTCTGGAAATATTCCAGGAAAGCAACTGCTTTTGTTATATTGAATTATGCTTTTGCCGTGAACAGCAGTTCTTGTTCCTTAACAGTCGTGCGACCAGCAGACTCAATCGAAGTATATTGATGCATGTTGGTGATGATTACCGGTGTAATCGTTGTATAACCCGCTTTTTCAATCTCTTCCCGGTCGAACTCCATCAAGACATCACCCACAGACACTTTGGTTCCTGCCTGAACTTTAGGCGAGAAGAACTGGCCTTTCAGCTTCACCGTATCAATCCCGATGTGGATCAGCATTTCTGCACCTGTATCACTTACGAGACCAATAGCATGTCCGCTCTTCGATAATGAGAATACCGTTCCGTTGATTGGAGAAACAACTCGGCCTTCCGCCGGTTGAATCGCAAAACCTTTACCCATAATTTCTTCAGAAAATGCAGGGTCAGGAACATCACTAAGCGGTCTCACTTCACCTGTGATCGGGCTGAATACTTGCTCATCCGTTGCTTGTGTTTCTTCCGCTACCACTGGAACTGAAGTTGCTGTCGTTGCAGTTTCTGTAGAAGCTGAAGTTGCAGCTGCTTGTGGCGCATTATTTTCCTGGAATCCCAGGATGTACGTAATTATTGCTGCAGAAGCAATCGCAATGAGACCACCCAGTATACCATAAATCAATGTACTGATGGACGGACTGATAAATGCCGCAAGTCCTGGCAAACCTACAAGGCCTGTTAGTACAAATGCTTTTACCTTGACAATACCCATAAAGCCACCACCAATTGCCCCACCGATGAGTGCAGCAATAAACGGTTTTTTGTATCTCATATTAACACCATACATCGCCGGTTCAGTAATCCCCATAAATGCTGTCAGACCTGTTGAATAAGCCAGAGATTTCGTTTGTCCATTTTTGGAACGAAGTCCTACACCAATCGCTCCACCCGCTTGAGCCCAGTTCGCTGCTAGCATCAAAGGAATAATGAAGTCATAACCTAATGTTGTCATGGAACCTACAATGATTGGCAACAAGGCATAGTGCATACCTGTGATGATTAACAGTGACATCGTACCACCAATCAGAATGCTTGCAAGGATGGACGCATTTTCGAACAACCAAGCAATACCGCCAGACATACCGTTACCGATAATGGAACCCAGTGGTCCAATCGCAATCAATGTAAGTGGAACCATGATCAGCAAGGTCACCGTTGGTACGACGATGAGTTTTACTGATGAATGGGTAATGCGGTCAACCGCTTTTTCCACGTAAGAAGCAATCCAGATCGCAATAACAATCGGAATAACCGTTGAAGAATAGGTTGCTGCGACGACTTTAATCCCCGCGAACGATGAGTTTCCTTCTGCCAATAAAGCTGTAATGGTTGGATGCATAATCCCGGCCGCGAGCGCTGCACCAATATACATATTACTTCCCAATTTCTTAGCAGCACTGATGGCAAGGATGATTGGCAGGAAGTAGAAAGCACCGTCACCAATCGCAGATAAGATAACATAAGTCGAACTCTTATCAGACAGCCAGCCAAACGCTACAAGGATCGCCACGATCCCTTTGATCATACCTGCGCCGGTAATCGCTGGGAGGATTGGAGTAAATACACCTGAGATGAAGTCAAACAGGGCACTTATCGGATTTCTCTTTTGTTTCGGGCCTGTAGAAGCCGTAGAAGATCCGGCGTTTGCACCTTTGGACATGTTGCCTACCAGCGCGTTGTATACCTTCGGTACATCATTACCGATGATGACCTGGAACTGTCCACCATTCTCCATAACACCCATAACCCCAGGTGTGTTCTTTAATGTTTCTTTGTCGGCTTTTTTGTTGTCATTCAAGTTAAATCTGAGCCTTGTCATACAGTGGGTCACTTGATCAATGTTCTCTTCGCCACCAACAAGCTTCAGAATATCTTTGGACAATTGTTGTTTATCCATTGTGTTTTGCTCCTTTTATGTGTATTGAAGGTTTAAAAAAAACCTAAACACTGGACCATGACAAAGCAGAATAGCTTATCATGATTCAACGTTTAGGTTTTGCCTTTTTTGCAGTAACAATCCCAAATTATTCGATTGTTTGTTCATTTCGGACAATGCGTTCGATATGAATCGTGAGATACAATACTTCTTCCTTTGACAAGACCCGATTATAGATTTTACGTGTATAATCATTAATCTTGACTGCACAAGCATGTGCTTCCGGATATTGTTTGCTCACCAAGTCATGAAGCGGATTATCCTCTTCCTTGTCTTCAATCGCTGTACCTTGCAATACGCGTTGAGCAAAGAACTTTAAATGGGTCAGGAATCGGTAATAACTTAGTGAATCTTCGTCGAGCTCGATCACGAAACTGCGCCGAACGATGTTCAGAATATCCTTCACGATATTCGTAATGCTGATCGTTTCTCTCATCTCACCATTCATCTGGGCGTTAACCAGATGCATCGCGATGAATGCACATTCGTCCTCGGGAAGAAGAACACCTAACGTTTCTTCGATAATCTGCAATGCCTTGAGACCGATCGCATACTCCTTCCGGTACATGCGCTTGATCTCCCAAAATAATGCATTGCGGATCTGCAATCCTTGACGATGTCGGTCAATAGCAAAATGAATATGATCCGTCAGTGAAATGTAGATGCTTTCATGAAGCTTCTCACCTAGTACCGTCTCAGCGTAACGAATAATCTCATCTGAACACTCTACATATTCAACCGGAATATCAGACAGAAGCGTCTTCAATTTCTGAGAAACTTCTTTACTTTCGAGCGAAAATATTTTTTCGACGAGACTCTCATCGATGAATTCACCAGTATGCTTTTTGAAGGCAATTCCACGTCCCATAACGACCAGTTCGTTACCTCCCGGGTCAATTACAGTGACTACATTGTTGTTGAGTACCTTCTCAATTTTCATTTCTTCACATCACCTTGCACCGTCAAAGTAGTAAAAGGCAAAACCAAAACAGGTCACAAAGTATGCCTGCCTCTGGTTTTGCCTGATTGAACAGTAACAATCCAGTATTCTTTAGCCTTGGGCCTATCTTACCATATTAAATCGCATGTGACAACGTTTTTCTGAAAGCGGTTAATGTGCGTTAATGCGACATAAAAGGCACTCATACAACAATGACTTTGGAATTATGATTTTGCATTATTATCGATAAGACTTGCGCCATTAGTACTAATAACTTCTTTATACCAGTGGAACGATTTTTTCTTGTAACGCTCCAGCGTTCCTGAACCGTCGTTATTACGGTCTACGTAGATAAAACCGTAACGTTTCTTCATCTCTGCCGTAGATGCACTCACCAAGTCAATGCAGCCCCATGACGTGTACCCCATCACTTCGACACCGTCTTCGAGAGCTTCACCAACTTGCACCAGGTGATCATTCAAGTATTGAATGCGGTAGTCATCATGAACCGTTTTATTGCCGTCCTCGTCTGTAGCCAACTCATCTACGGCGCCCAAACCATTTTCGACAATAAACAATGGTTTTTGATAACGGTCCCAGTATTTATTGAGGGTTACGCGCAAGCCCTGAGGATCAATCTGCCAGCCCCATTCACTTGCTTTCAAGTAGGGGTTCTGAACTCCTGCAAACAGGTTTCCTTTGCCCTCTTTACGTTTTTCCGGATCACCGGTCTCACAGATACTTACATAATAGCTGAAGGAGATGAAGTCTACGGTGTGCTTGAGAATTTCCTCATCCCCGTCTTCGAACTTAATGTTGATGTTATTCACTTTGAAATAACGATTAATGTATTTCGGATAATAACCACGTGCATGGATATCAGCAAAAATATCATTACGCTGCTCTGCGTGCATCGCTGCAACAACGTCGTCTGGATTCGGTGTAAGCGGATATGTCGGCATGCTCAGCACCATGCACCCGATTTTCGCTTCTGGCATAATTTCATGTCCCAATTTGACAGCAAGGGCACTGGCAACCAATTCATGATGGATCGCCTGATACAGATCTTGTTTGGACAACTCGGATTTCGGTGTATAGATACCACCGCTCATGAATGGTTCTTCCAGAATGGAGTTGATCTCATTAAACGTCAACCAGTATTTCACTTTGCCTTTAAAACGATTAAACAGCACGGTAACATAGCGTTCGTAAAACTCGATCATTTTACGATTAACCCATCCATCATAGGTTTTAGACAAATGCAGCGGCGTCTCGTAGTGAGAGATCGTTACGAGCGGTTCAATGCCGTACTTGTGACACTCATCGAACAGGTCATCGTAAAATTGCAGACCCTTCTCGTTCGGCTCCAGCTCGTCCCCTTTGGGGAATATGCGAGACCAGGCAATGGATGTACGGAACACCTTAAAGCCCATCTCGGCAAACAGTTTGACATCCTCTTTGTAGCGGTTATAGAAATCAATCCCGATTAATTTCAAGTTATCTTCGGTAGGCCCTTCAGTTCTTGGGGTTGTAATGCCATGTGGCATAACGTCCTGTACAGATAAACCTTTGCCATCGGCATTATATGCTCCCTCAAGCTGGTTGGCCGCTACTGCACCTCCCCATAAAAAGTCCTTCGGAAATGGCGTTGTCATTTTGCTTCATCCTCTCGACAATTGAATAATTAGAATTTATTTATTATCCGCTCTAAGATTACTTGGTCCCCACTTGCTCTAAACGCTCCATGATCCGCTCAAGCTGTGCACCCGTTACGGTTTGCTTCATATCAAACTTCCCTTTGCTCACACCCGTCATTACACCAGCGCGAGCACTATTCTGAATCGCTGCATGTGCCCAATGCTTACTGTCGACATCGCCAAACACGAGTTCCACCGAATCTGTAGCAGGCTTCCAATCCTTATTAGTCAGGATTTGGTCTACAATAACTGCCATTTGCGCACGTGTTACTTCGCTCTCTGGGGCAAACCTTTGGTTTCCGATACCTTTCATTAGACCTGCCTTGGTCACCTTCGCAATGGCTTGAGTAGCCCAGTCAGGAGCGCTGTCAACATAAGGATAATCCTCAGTTCCTTCCGAAAGCTTTAGAACATCCGATAGTATCACAGCGATCTGCGCACGAGTTACAGGTTCCGTAGGCTTTACACCATGCTCCGATGAGGGACCTGTCTGCTCTCCAGCTGTACCTTTATGAAGTCTGAACAAACTCGCGATAACCTCTTTATTGTTGAAGGCAGGCACCCATGACCAGTGTTTCAAACCTCCGTAGAATCTGCGGCTGTCCATATATGCATCATCGTATAACGTTAAATGTACCTGTTTGGCTCCCATTTCGGTCAAAGCCTGATAAGCAAGTGAACTAGTACGACTATCTGTTGTTGGGTCATTTTGAGCGTGCATAATCCACATCGGTACATCCACAATGCCTTTCAGTTCTTGCTTGAAGGCGTCAACGGAACCTGTATAATCCGCAACGGTATCTTTGGCAGCAACGATGATTGCTCCAGCAAACAGATCAGGATACTGCATCAGGAAGCGGAATGCACCTCCACCGCCACTAGATACACCAGACAGATAAATGCGGTCAGGGTCTACTTCTCCTTCGGCAACAAGCTTTTGGATCAACTCAACCTGAGCTTCAAAGTATACCTTCATTATGGGTAGCTGCTCTGCATTGTTGTAAATTTTGAAGCTGTAATTCTCAGGATATTGCACCGCTAGTACAGAAGTATCATGCCCTGATTCTGTCCAGACTACTGCACCGCGATTCGCAGTCAGATGATTGCGTCCGTCTGTTCCAACTTCACCACCGCCGTGAAGCCATACCATGAGCGGCTTCGCTTCCTTGGAAGGACTGCGCTTCAGGTTATAGGATAGCGTTACACCGTTGCTTGCAGTAAATTCTGCTTTTTCAAACTCATCGACGGTGCGGGTTTTTACCTGATTTACACTTTTTTTATCAAAAGAAAGCTCTGGATACAATTGGCTGGTTACGGCAAACTCGGATTTCAGACCTCCAGGATATTTGAAAGGTTTCACGGTCATATGAATGGTATGATCTTTCATGGACAACGTGATGCCATCGTCTTCGTAATTGTCTTGCACAATTTCTCCTGCAGCATTTAACGGATAACCGTCATAGTTCCCTGTAATATCAAAGTCCGACGCCTTCAGATTTTTGTATTTTTCCACGTCTGAAACCGTAATGTCAAAAGATTCGACCATTTCACCCGGATCACCAACAAACGTATTTGCCTGAATTTGCGTCACTTGTGCGCTTGCTGCACCTGTTGTCCCAGGCCAGATCACACTCAGACTTAGCGTTAATGCCAACATACAAGAAACATGTTTAACGCCTCTATTCCGCTTCTTCAAAAGAACCCCTCCAGCTCATATGATGGTTGATTGCAAAGTAAAAAGCGGACAAGCGCCAACCAAAAGGGTTGTATGAAGCGAAAGCTCATATCACACTTTTAAGTCAGGTTTTGCCCGCTCCTGTGCGGTAACAATCCTAAGAATGTCATCACTGAATATCTCTTTATTTCAGGTGTTTATTGCGGATGTATATTCTCTTTCAGAGCGAAAGAATTAAAGTTGCTCACCGTTGCTCGCAATGACGTTTTTGTACCAATCAAATGAATCTTTTTTGGAGCGTGCAAGTGTTCCGTTACCTTCATCATCGAGATCCACGTAGATAAAGCCATAACGCTTGGACATTTCGGAGGTAGACATACTCACGAGGTCGATCGGGCCCCATGCAGTAAAACCAATCAGCTCTACTCCATCTTTGATCGCCTCTTTCATCTGTTCGATGTGCTTTTTGAGGTAATCTACCCGGTAAGAGTCATGAATGGAGCCATCCTCTTCCACTTTGTCATACGCACCCAGACCATTCTCTACAATAAAGAGCGGCTTCTGATAACGATCCCAGAAGTTGTTCAACGTTACGCGCAGACCGATCGGGTCGATCTCCCAACCCCAGTCGGAAGCTTCCAGATAAGGGTTTTTCACGCCGCCCGTCAGATTGCCTGTAGTTTCAGCCGCATCCGCAGAAGCCGATTTGGTCACGGACATGTAATAACTGAACGAGATGAAATCAACCGTGTTATTCAGCAGAATCTCATCATCGCCTGCTTCTTTTTGAATAACAATGTTATTCTCTTCAAAATAACGTGCCATGTAGTTCGGGTATTTACCGCGAGCGTGCATGTCCGTGAAGAAGAGGTTAAGCTGATTCTCATGCTGAGCCAGTTGTACATCGACCGGATTGCAAGTCGCCGGATAGGTTTCCATACGCGCAAGCATACAGCCCACTTGGGAGCCAGGGATAATCTCATGTGCCAGCTTTGTTACCATAGCACTTGCTACAAATTGATGATGCAAGGCTTGGTAAGTGGTTTGCAGCTTATTGTCTACTTTATCAATCAGAATACCGCCGCCAGTGTACGGACTGAATACCATCACGTTAATCTCGTTAAATGTCAGCCAGTATTTCACTTTATTTTTGTAACGGTTAAATACGGTTTCCGCGTAACGCACATAGTGTCCAATCACTTCACGGCTTGCCCAGCCGTTATATTTTTGCGTTAAACCAAGTGGAGTCTCATAGTGAGACAGTGTAACGAGCGGTTCAATCCCGTATTTATGCAATTCGTCGAATACTTCATCATAGAATTTCAAACCTGCTTCATTTGGCTCTTGGTCATAACCGTTCGGGAAAATACGTGCCCAGTGAATGGACAAACGGAATACTTTGAAGCCCATTTCAGCGAACAGTGCGATATCTTCTCTGAAACGGTGGTAGAAATCAATACCAAAACGTTTCGGGAAACGTTCTTCAATTTTGCCAGAGAGAATCTCTTCGATTCGGGAAGAGGAAATTTCCATGGCATGTCCACCCGTACGCTTTTCTTTTGGCACATGAGCGATCATGTCCGCTGTGGAGAGACCTTTTCCGTCCTTATCGAATGCGCCTTCCAGTTGGTTCGCAGCTGTAGCCCCGCCCCACAGGAAGTTTTCAGGGAATCCTTTTTTTGCCGTGGTCATCATAACAACCTCTTTTCGAAATAATTTTTGGTTTTCCATAGGCAAGAACAACTCCAAAACAGAGCAGAAAACAAGAAAAACCTAAACTCAGGGTAAAATAGCACCAAAAAAGGGGCTTTCATTTCACCATCAGTTTAGGTTTTGCCTGTCTTCACAGTTACAATCCATCAAAAGATGTTATAACATATTCTGTTGTTTTGCTCTTGTGATGTAAGCGTAACATATTTATTTCGTAAAATCAAATTCACCCAAAACGTACGGTCTAGATCCTCTTTAAAATTACCTATACAACGTATTTATAATGAATAATATCTTATTTCTAACGTCATTTCTAAAGCTACTTCTAACGTGGCATTCGCAAAATTGCTGCCCGTAGGGCATTGGCTCCTTCCTCCGTTTCCAGATAACTTGCAGGACTTTGGTCCCCCAGAGCTGGAACCTTTTTATCTATCCACTTCAACGCGGAATCTCTCATTTCACACAAAAGCACCCGGCTTATATCTTCTGGAATACCTTTTAATCGTGCCTCTTCTTTCCATTCATTGGGCAATTGAGCGTACCATTCATCAAATAGTTCGACGAAGGAATCCCAGTGCTCCTGTTTAAACACAGAAAAATACATATCTTGCATACTCATGTAACATTTCTCCTTCACATTAAGATGTGTAACTCCCTGGTCCTATCTCAGAGAATTCAGACTTAAGCCGCTTGTAGTCGCTGTTATAACTAGTAGACTTAATTTTAAATGATTTTCAGGGAGAGAACAATCAAGGAGGAACACATCATGGCCGAAGAAGAAAACACATCTGGTTGGGACGCCATTGACCAAGCTGCGCAGCAACTATACGGAGAGCAGGAACCTAAACATTATGGCACAGCCATTCCATA
Organism: Paenibacillus sp. 4624; assembly: GCF_050435065.1. Lineage (NCBI taxonomy): Bacteria > Bacillati > Bacillota > Bacilli > Caryophanales > Paenibacillaceae > Paenibacillus > Paenibacillus sp. 4624. The sequence continues at coordinate 278,637 of NZ_JBNDJR010000001.1, read as the reverse complement.
TATGCTTGGCGGACCTGACCCACTGGACGGGATAAGTGCCTATGCGGTAGATACGCCGATGCCTCATTGGCATTTTGTAACCTATGGCTTCTCGGAGCTTTACGGCAAAGAGGGCGATGATGCATCCAGAAGTGGATATGGTTTTGAACTTACATTTCGCCTTACACGCTGTGAAAATGAATCCGAGCCGCCGGTCTGGGCACTCAATCTGCTCCAAAATATGGGGCGATACGTCTTTAACAGCGGTAACCTGTTTCAGCCCGGAGATTATCTGGATGCCAACGGCCCGATCTGCCTGAACTCCGATACGCTGTTGACCGCACTCGCATTCGTAGAAGATCCAGATTTACCTGAACTGAATACGCCGAATGGTTCTGTTCAATTTATCCAAATGGTCGGCATCACCTGCCGTGAACTGGAAATGATTCAGAGCTGGAATACCCGCGGTTTCCTAGCTGCCTGTGAAAGCTATATGCCTAAATATGTAACGGATCTGATGAGGAATTCCTATGCAGATATCCCTTCGGTGATCCAAGCGACGGAGCGCGGCATTGAGGAAGACGGTTCAAGCACCGCCTTTTTGTTCATACAACAATTGAGCTGGGAGTCTGCACGCAAAAAACTGCTACAGAAAAACATTCCTGCCAAGCTTCAGTTGGGCGCTCAACAAGCAACCCTTCTAGCCAGCATCCTGCGGAGCCGAATCGCCAAAAAAGCAACATTGTCCCTGATCGGGCCAAATATCAATATTGTCTTTGAAGCTGGGGAGCATCCATCTCTGGTAGAAACGGAGCGAGAGGTGAGACTGACCGTGAATCAGCAAGCTGTGCTTGAAATTACAGAACAGCTTCGCCCGCAGGCCGGTTCCTTTCAGGTCCCTTCACTGGACAAGCTTCTTATTGAGATTGTGCCCACGCAGATTAAAGATCAGGAAGGGAATGTGATCAAAACGATCGGCTAATCAACGGAATTGCATCACAGAATCTGTTTCAATGGCTAGTCAATTGTCTTATTTATAGGAGACCCCTATAGTTTCCTATAGGTGGAAATGGAGAACACACGTGCTACAATTTTAGTGCGCACAACAAAGAGAGAGAATAACTCACACATCTCAGGAGGGTATTATGTCTATTACGAAAAAAACATCTTTATTCGCTATGCTCATCATGATGATGATCGTAGTCGCTGCCTGCGGAGACAAAGCAGATAACAATGCAAAATCAAGCGAACCTGCTGCCGCCGAAACAACTACAGGCGCAGCTTCTGGCACAGCCAAAACAGATGATGCCGACAAATCAGAAGCGTCCAGCGAAGATAACAAAGAAACCGACAACTCATCCAAAATAGAGCTGGGGACAACACAAAAGGGTTCTTACACTAATGACTATTTTGGCGTATCCCTGAAATTCCCCGAGGCATGGGAGTATCAGGATGCCGAGGGCATGAATCAACTGACGAGTGCTTCCTCTGAAGCCATTGCCGGTGACGATGAAAAGAAGAAAAAGCAGATGGAACTGTCTCAAGCCAAGACATTGAACCTGCTCATGGCATCCCAATATCCGCTCGATGGCGGCAAAGTTGGTCCATCTGCAATGGTCATCGCCGAGAAGGTTAGCTTGTTGCAAGGCATTCGTACAGGAGAGGACTATCTGAAAGCTACCAAGAAGTTCATGGAAGACAGCAATTTCCCTTATGAATACAAGGACTTCACAAAAGAAACCATCGGTGGCAAAGAAATGGATCTAATGCAGATCACGACGAATGCAGCTGACGGAAGCAAAATCACTCAGGAATACTACAGCACCATCATTGAAGGTTATGCGTTCAACTTCATCTTCACTTATCTCGATGAAGAAAGCAAAGCCGAGATCGACAATATTAAGAAGTCGGTTCAATTCAAATAAAACCGAAACCCCGGTAGCGATCTGAAACAGATCACGCCGGGGTTCTTTTTTCTTTTTTACATAACTAAACAAAAGCGTTTAACTAGACAGGGCGACCCAATGTCCTTCTTTCACTTCGACCCAGCGCGAATGCTCCAGATTATATCGGTCTCCCGTGCCACTGGTTTCCTTCTCCTGATCTACCAAAGCGATACGTGGCTTATTTTTCTCCACCGCCGGATCAGGAACCGGAATGGCTGACAGCAACGCCTTCGTATACGGGTGCTGCGGATTAGCATACAGTTCTTCACTCTCGGCCAGTTCCACGATTTTGCCGTTATACATGACAGCGACCCGATCACTGATATGTTTGACCATCGACAGATCATGCGCGATGAACAAATACGTTAGACCCAAGCGCTGCTGCAGCTCTTCAAGCAACTGCACAATCTGCGCCTGAATAGAGACATCGAGTGCCGACAACGGCTCATCACAAACGATAAACTCTGGCTCTACCGCCAGCGCCCTTGCAATGCCAATTCGCTGACGTTGTCCACCCGAGAACTCATGTGGATATCGCTGTGCATGCGATGAATCAAGCCCCACCATCTCCAGCAGTTCTTCCACTCGCTTCTGTCGCTGTGCGGCATTACCTGCCAGCTGATGGATATCAAGCGCCTCGCCAATGATGTCCATAATTCTCATTTTGGGATTCAGTGAAGCATATGGATCTTGGAAAATGATCTGCATATGTCGTCGCATCGTTTTCATCTCTCCAGGCGAGAGTCGCTGCAACGGAATGCCCTTGAACAGCACGTCGCCTCCCGTTGGCTCATGCAAGCGAAGAATCGCTCTTCCTGTCGTGGATTTTCCGCTGCCTGACTCGCCTACAACGCCAAGTGTCTCCCCCTGACGGATATGAAAACTGATATCATTCACTGCTTTTAACGTATTGCCTTTTCCGAGGTTAAAATACTGTCTCAGAGATTTGACCTCCAGCAGCGGCTGATCGTCCTCCAGATCTTTGGGTACCTGAGAGACCAATTTAGGTTTCTTCTTCTCATCCAGCCGAGGTAGCGCGTTTAACAAACGGACGGTATACGGATGTTTTGGACTTTCAAAAATCTCCGCTGTAGTACCTGTCTCCACGATCTCTCCCTCTTTCATTACAACCACCCGGTCACACATGCCAGCAACCACACCCAAGTCATGTGTAATAAGAATAATCGACGTCCCCAATTGCTCCTGCATATCTTTCATCAGGTTCAAAATCTGAGCCTGAATCGTTACATCCAAAGCTGTAGTCGGCTCATCGGCGATTAATAGTTCAGGACGGCAAGCTAGGGCAATACCAATCATCACCCGCTGACGCATGCCACCGGAAAATTCATGCGGATACTGATTATAACGGATAGCGCTTTGTTTGATGCCTACTCGTTCCATCATGGCGATGGCTTGTTTTTTCGCTTCCCTTTTCGATAACTTCTGGTGTTTGATCAGACTTTCCGAGATTTGTTGACCAATTTTGATCGTTGGATTAAGCGAGCTCATCGGATCTTGGAAGATCATGCCAATGTCCCGACCACGAATATGCTCCATCTCTTTTTGTGATTTCCCGGCGAGATCCATACCTTTAAAACGAATTTCACCCGATTTCATCTGAGACGGTGGAGAGGCAAGCAGCCTCATAATGGAGCGTGCGGTTACGCTTTTACCACTACCTGATTCCCCGACGATGCCCAGCGTTTCCCCTTTCTGCAGTTCAAAACTGACCTGCTTGACCGCCTGAAACTCACTATCACCCGTGTAAAAAGAGACGGACAAATCATTTACTCTCAGCAAAGGTTCCACGATGTGCACCATTCCTTTCATATCTGCTCTATCTTCTCATATGTAACCAATTCCATACCTTGACAATTAAACCTACCCTACATAATATATACTATATTGATCGGAATAATGCAATTTAAACTTCAGTGAAAGGAGGATTACCGTTTGACTACTGGAGTAGAAAGTCATCACACCACCCGTCTGGTGAATCATCTACGTTTTATTTATGGAAAAATGCTGCTTCATCCCGTCTATCGATATGTATTGATCGTTCTCGGATTACCGATCAACCTGATCGTTTATATGGTCTGGCGTTCCAAACGCAAACAAGATGACTGGTCAGCTGCAAAAAAACAAGCTGAACAGGAGATGCTCACCACTTCCTACCGGGATACCATACGATTGGAACTGGAAGAACAACTGAGGCGCAAGCATCGTTTTTTCAAACAAGAGGTCAGCGAGGCAGCATTCAGACAGCAGGCCGAGAGCTGGCTTGAGGAAACGTTTCAGAAAGAGTTGCTGGAACGAACGTCCCAAAAGTTAGAACAAAAGGGCAAGCATCGTCTCGCGATTCAAGATACATTCGGTATGCTAATAGAGAAACCTTGGTTTCTTGCCTTATCGATCATCCCCGGCTGTTTGATGTTTTTCATCCTGTTTCTCTATGGTAATGCTTATCTAAAATACATATTTGAAAGACTGCTCATGACCCTCTTTGTCATTCTGGGTGTAGCAACACTAGTATTTACGATTCTGTACTTATCTCCGTTCAACCCGGCGGCCAACATTCTCGGCGTAACGGCAACACAAGAACAGATCGCAGCCTTTAATCATGTATACGGCCTGGATCAGCCTTATCTGACACAGCTTTGGAATAATATCAAGGGTATTGCGATGTTTGATCTGGGCAAGTCGTTTGCAGGGAATGAGATCGTGACGGATACTATTGCCCGAAAGTTCCCGATTACGCTGACACTCGCCGTGATTTCCCTGTTGTTCGCCGTTGTCATCGCTTTGCCTATTGGCATTATCTCGGCGCTTAAGCCTAATTCCTGGTTTGATTACACATTTATGTTCATCGCTCTGATTGGATTGTCTATTCCAAACTTCTGGCAGGGACTGATTTTCATCCTGAATTTTTCAATTAAAATGCAGTGGCTTCCCGCTACCTTTAATCCACAGAACTGGCTGTCCATGATTATGCCGGTCATTGTGCTAGGGACAGGACTTACGGCTGCGGTTGCACGAATGACCCGCTCATCTACACTGGAGGTCATTCATGAGGATTATGTCATGACTGCCCGGGCCAAGGGCCTAAGTGAACGTCAAGTAATGCTGAAGCACGCGGTGCGTAATGCTCTGATTCCTATCATTACTGTTGTGGGGCTTCAATTCGGAGCTATGCTTGGCGGGGCTGCTGTAACAGAGAAGGTATTTAATATCAGCGGACTGGGAAGTTACATCGTGGATAAGCAATTCATACCCGATATTCCAAGTATCATGGGCGGAGTAATCTACACAGCGATCACGATTTCCATTGTGAATGTTGCGGTTGATCTGTTTTACGCGTTTATCAATCCAAGGGTTCGCTCCAAAATGAAACAATATTAAAGCAGGTGTACTATGACAAAATCAAGCTCCCTTACGCAAGAAATGCGTTTCCGGCTCAAGTCTTCGCGTGAATACAGTCAAGCCAGCTTCGCATGGATCACTTCAGTTCTGCTGACCCTGTTCTTGCTACTGAACAGTTATGACTGGAGCGGGCAGACGTTCAAGCCTTTTATAGCTGGAGTAGCCGGCATTTATCTGTTCTTCACCCTCATTCAGAGTCTGCTTGTGATTCTAATCAGGCAGGACTTAACACATCGCGGGGTTATACGTGTTCTGACACGTAGACTCGCATGGGTACAGCTGCTGGCTGCTTTGACAGGTAATATTTTTATTGTAACGGCTGCCTTCCATCTGATTCGAAAACGAAAAAGTATTGAGTATACATTCGCTGTATACGCACTGTTAACCCAGTTATTTGTGATCGGTGTATCGGCTCTGAATGTGTTCAAGCCTTATGTTGCGGATACCTTTCTGCCTTCGATGGCAGCCCTGCTATGTATTCTCGTCATGGATTTGATCGTATTGATCATTGTGTCAAGGTTTGATGCGACCTCTCCTCTACCTCGCTGGATGATGGTGGTAGGTGGAGTGATGATCGTTAGCGTGATTACGGGCAACGTTTTCGCGTTGCTACTGGGGATCTCGATCCTTCGCCGGCTCCGCAGACAAGGGAAGCATGGAACGAATTTCTGGAATGATCTGTGGGAACGTCTTGCTCCCAATATGACCGCGATGTCCGGACTCTTTTTCATCATCTTCCTGTTCTCCATCTCCATCTGCAGTTTCTTTACCTTCGACTACAGCATGGCTGTGGAAAATAATTATTCGGCCCTGCTTCAGTCACCTTCTCTGGCCTATCCGCTAGGAACGGATGATTTCGGTCGATGTCTATTTTCACGAATCGTGTTTGGGGCACGGATTTCCTTGATTGTCGGTTTTATGTCAACCCTGATTCCGGTTGTGATTGGCGGTGTGCTGGGTGCCTTCTCAGGTTTCTACGGAAGACATACGGATAACATTATCATGCGACTGCTGGATATCCTGTATGCCATTCCAGGTATCTTGCTCGCTATCGCGATTATCGCGGCTTTCGGTGCTAACACGGTAAATCTGATCGTGGCTCTGAGCCTCGGTTCGATTCCCACTTATGCCCGCACGATGCGAGCCAGTGTGCTCTATGTGTCGACCTTTGAGTTTGTTGAAGCGGCGCGTGCCTTGGGATATACCAATCGTACGATTATTTTCAGACACATCATTCCCAACTCGCTAGCACCGATGATTATCAAATCCACATTGACGATTGGCGGAGCTGTCATTGCAACCAGCAGTTTGAGTTACCTTGGACTCGGTGTAGAACCACATATTCCGGAATGGGGCAACATTCTGAAGCTGGGCAGCACCTATCTGGAGACTCATTCGTATCTAGCAATTTATCCAGGGCTCGCGATTATTCTGCTTGTTCTTTCGTTTAACTTTCTCGGTGACGGATTGCGGGATGCCCTTGATCCCAAGCTGGAGGAGGCGTGACGATGATTATTAATTTACATGATTTTTAAAAGTTGAACTAAAAGATGTTTACATGAAGCACTCCGATGACAGAATAACCTTCCAATCGCTGTTATCCCCAGATTTTTTTGATTCCCTTTTCTCAAGGGAAAAATCCGGTGATAAAGGCGACTACTCCGTTTTTCCAGGTTTTTTTCTGTCCTCTCCGTTTTTGTGTAAATGAAATAGTTCAAAAAAAAAAATCATACATCACATCTATTAATATAATGGAGGTATTCCCATGAACAAACGTACACTTGTCGCCTTGCTGCTGATTCTCGTGCTGGTGATCTCCGGCTGCAATGTGAAAACCAAAACCGAATCGCAAGAGCAGAACCAACCTTCCGATACGACGGAGACAGCACCAAAAGCGGTGGACATCGAATTGCTCGCCATGAGCTCATCTGAGAATGATGTCAATATTATCCGCGATCAGCTAACCAAAAACGGCTTCAATGTGAAGCTGAATCTGCAACCGGATTACGGCAGCTTTAAGTCCCAGCAGGACGCAGGCAACTATGATATCGCATTGTCCAGTTGGACAACGGTAACAGGTAATCCGGACTATGCAGTTCGCTCCCTTTTCAAAACAGGCGGGGACTACAGTATCCTGGCGGATCAAGAGATCGATAAGCTGATCGATCAGGCCGCTACGCAGACACCTGATGAATACAAAGAAACGTATAAAAAGTTGGAAGACCGTTTGGTTACCGATCAGGCGTACATCGCTCCCCTGTATATTTCTCTGAAAAGTCAGGCTGTGAACAAGGACATTCTGAATGTCGATACCGTTCGTCTGTCCAAATCCCGTGCGCTGGCGTGGGAACCGATTGAGTTCAAGGACAGTTCCAAAAACAGTAAAGATCCGTTGATTTTGACACAAGCAGCATCCGTACTGACTTCCCTTGATCCGATCAAAGGAAACGACGGTTCCATCAACCAACTTAATACCAATATGTATGTCCGCCTGGTGAACCTGACGGATGACGATCAACTGACAGCGGATGGATCGCTTTCACGTAATTTCACGATTGCAGATGGCAACTCCGAGTACTATTTTGTACTTCGTGACGATATCAACTTTGCCAAAATCGAGAATAAAAAGGCTGTCGATACCGGAGAGCGTGTGGGCGCAGATGACGTTATCTTCTCCCTCGACCGTGCCAAAAATAAAGATTCCGTCCCGGATCACCGCACATACAGTCTGCATGAACATATCAAACAAGCGGAACTGGTAACAGATCTGAGCGCACTGGAGTCAGCGAAACAATCCGGGGGTAGCGGAACCGTGCTTGAGGCTCTGAACCAAGGACTTGACAGCGATATTAAGGAACTGGTCAGCGATAAAAAACAAGCGAATAACGGAGCAGGCAAATACCAGGTGGTTAAAGTAACGACCACTGAACCTTTCCCGCAAGTACTGAACTATCTGGCGCACCAATCGGCCGGGATCGTATCCAAGAAACAAGTGGAAAGCATCAATACGTATGACGTCGCATCCTTCGATGTGAACAAGGATATTCCTTATGGCGATCAGAACACCGTGACCGAGGGTGCCAACTATAACAACACACTTTATACAAGCGGCCCTTACATTCTTTCTTATAAAAATGATTACGAAGGCGTCTTCCTGAAAAACCCGGGATATCGCAAAGGTTCCGACTTCGCACCGAAGATTGATCAGGTAAACGTACGCTTCATTGCAGATGCAGACAGCGCTCTTTCTGCTCTTCGCAGCAGTGAAATCCACCTGTATTACGGGGTGCCTGAGACGAAATACGATATTATCCAAAATGACAGCAAATTGCAGCTGCAAAGCATTCCAAGCAATGCCGTATCGTATCTGCTGTTCAACACAGCTAATCGTGAAGTAGCCAAGAGCAGTGATCTGAGAAAAGCAGTGCTGTATTCCATCAATCAGGATGAGATTCTGCAATTCTACAAAAACAACAAACTGAAGGCTTACTCCACCGTAAGCCCGCTTGTCCAAACCGGGAATGAACTCAAGGCTGATCCTGCCAAAGTGAAAGAACTCCTGAGCAAGTATAACGCGTCAAAATAAACCGTCCGAACACAAAAGGCTGTCACCAGGATCATGCAGATCCATCGGTGACAGCCTTTTTCCTATTCATCATTCCGGCACTTGGCAATCTGCCAAAATGTCTGGATAATGCCTCATGCTGTCCGCTTCTGTAATGCTTCGGATCACTCTGCAAGGTACACCTGCGGCAAGCGAATGCGGTGGAATATCACGCGTAACCACGCTACCTGCCCCAATGACACATCCGTCTCCAATCGTGACGCCGCCGCACACGGTAACGTTTGCGGACAACCACACATCATTACCAATCGTAACGGGTTTGGCATAACAGAGTGATTTCAGCTCACCATGTTGATTCAGCATCTGTCTCCGTTCACTCGCAATCAAAGGATGAACAGGCGTAACGATCGTGACATTGGGACCAAAGCTGGTGTAGTCTCCAATCGTCACTTGTGCATCATCCTGTATGGTCAGATTGTAATTCGCGAAAAAGTGATGACCGATCCGGGTATGCACCCCATAGTGAAAGAAAATCGGACCCTGCATAAATCCGCCTTTCCCCATCTCACCTATTAACTGTTGTACAATTTGCTGTCTTTCCTCCGTCTGTTCTTCGAAGGTTTGGCTATAACGCTGACTGAGATGATGAGCTTTCCTTTTGATTTCCTTCAGTTCCGGATCAGCCGGACTGAATAACATGCCCTTCATAATTCTCTCTTCTTCACGCATCGCGATTTCCCCTCATCTTATGTTTATTGCTGTAAATCCATGATCGCCTGAATCGTTCGCAATACACCATTTTCGTCATTGGATTTCGTAATGAATTGTGCGACACGTTTGGTATTCTCGCATGCATTGCTCACAGCAAAGCTGTATTTGGCAATTGCCATCAGTTCAACATCATTTTCTCCATCACCGAAGGACATCGTTTCGCGCGAAGTTACGCCCAGCATATCCTGCAATTTTTTGACCGTTTCACCTTTGTGCGTATGCAGCGCCGTAATATCCAGCCACCGGGGTTCCGAATCAACAATATAGATTTGTCCTTCCATCGTCTGTTCCACATGTTTTCGCAGCGCTGTGCAGCGTCCCTGGGGATCGAACACCGTAATTTTTATAAAAGAGCTACTGATGTTTGCAAAAGAGTCCGTTTTGATGACCTGCTCATACGAACTCTTCACCACCTTATACATCTCATCCGAAATGGAAGAATGCACATAAGCGGTATCGCTTGCACAAACGATAATGGTCATTTGGGGATCAAATGCCTGAATTTCCTGAATGGCTTGCAGTGCTAGCGTAGGCTCCATGCTAAACTCCCGAACCATCTGCCCATCCTTCTTGATACGGGCTGCACTGTCCCCAAGAATCCAAACACCTCTGCTATGTTCGCCGAATAATTTCTCCACCCGTTCGCACTGCTTTCCGGTGCACGCTACAAAAGTAATGCCTTTACGTTTCATCTCCTCATGAACTTCGTTGAATAACTCCATATCAAATGATCCTTGACTGTTTAGAAAAGTTCCGTCCAAATCGGTTACAACCAGTTTAATCATGATGTGTCCCTCCAGTTGATTGATAGGTGATGTTGGCAAACGTCTTTAAGCGTCTTAAAGAACCTCTGTAGCCCGTGAAAATTCAAAGTCACCTTTATCAAACATCTTTATCAAACATCTTTATAAACAATATTTATAAAGTGTGCAGAAAGTTCTTCTTCCCCTAATAGATTCTATCCCGTGTAACTGGTTTCATGTCAACAAGAAATTTCCGAAGCAATTCGTGGACTTATGTCAGCACAAAAAAATCCACAGTACTTGCCCTGCGGATTATAAGACTTCAGACAAGATAGAGGATTTCAAAGCTCGAAGAACCACACCTCTCAATCCCGCATCAAAGTCATCCTGGAACGAGCTCTGGTGTACAATCTCCGGCAACGTCGGCATCTCATGCTCTTTTACATATTGTCTCCACGCTGAGTCGAGCACCTCTCTCTTCACTCGGTCCTGATAGATCACAATCTGATGAGGGGCAACAACAGCATTAACCGTTTGTATAATCCGGCACACATGACCCGTATAGTCCTCGTTGCTCATTTCCTGTTTCCAGTCGGGTGAATACGGAAGATATTTGATCTCACCGAACATCCCGTTTTTGCCACGAATGATTTGTCCGTTCAACACCATGCCCATGCCAGGCGGGTAACGATTTGGAAAATAAATGCCTGCCACATCCTGCCCCTTTGTATGCATATGCTGTGTGTAGTAGCCGCTAACCGCTGCATTGACATCATTCTCGACAATAACAGGCAACTGAAACTCACGCTCGATCTCCCGAATCAGATGGGAATGAATAAGCTCATCATGGCTGCTTACCGTGATATCCCCGTCGACAGCCTGACCCGGGATACCTATTCCGATCATATGGATGGAAGGATGTGCCGCGATGAAACGTGTTATAAGTTGCAACACATGCTTTTTATCAAAAACAGGCAGCATGTTCTCCTCCTTCAACACAACCTCATTCTCGAGATTGATTACCGTGGCCGAGATTAACCCCTGACCTTTCATTTCTTTCATGGACAAAACTAGCGCAAGTCTATAATTGTAATTATATCGGTATGCTTGGGCAGGGCGACCGCCGTTCGATGGAACGATCTGATCTTGAATCAGCTCTCCGCCATCACATAACTCCTGAATTAGAGCGTTAATGGTAACTACACTAAGGTTCGTTAATGAAGCAAGCTGCGGTTTCGTTGCGGTTTCCTGTTGCTGCATGACTTCACGCACATTATTCATATTGATGTGTTTCATCATTGTAGCGTTCGCTTTTTTCATAAGCCTCTCGTTTCTACTCCGGTTCAACAGACCAAAGCAATTGTATTGATGTTATTGCATTCCATATCATAACATTATACATCGCTTTGCACATAATGCTCATTCAAACAGGTCATCTATAGATCGTACAGGTTGCACGTCCATCGACTGATTGGAAAGAGCCATATTTGCATAAACACCTGCCCAGATGATAAGAGCCATAATTAAATATGCCATCGTTCTCCTCCTTATTTCTTGTTTCACTTGTTTGTGAGTGAATGCACCCTCTTAATAAACTTACTTTATAAAGTTTATTTTATAAGTATGCAGACTTGATTAATCATTGTCAACAAGGAAAAGCAAGCTAATCGTTGTAAAAGGTATCTCATTGCCCTTTACTAACTGATTCAGCAGAAATGGATGTATCCAGTAACATTTATACTGTGTATCTTCGTTGTGTTTCTGGCAGCAATGTTACGACCTGGATGCCCAGCCCCCAAGCAAAATAGAGCAAATGAACGGGAGTTACGCATTGGATAAAGTACACTTGCACAAAGATCCAAACGAGCAGAGCATTTCCTGTATACAAGGAAAAAGTCCACGCCCAGTGACGTTCGGAGTAAAGATTCAACTTTTCCGCTAACGACCAATGAGACCTTTTCAACAGAGCCATACCAATCACTACAGGAAAAACTCCAAGAACCAGCAACAATATCATTCCAGGAATAAAAAAATTAGCAAAAGGGGAGTTTTCCAGCAACGAAACAGGCATATTCAACATACCTCCGGATGGATCAATCGTCAGCATCAATCCTCCCACAATTGCTCCAACCCCAAGCAAGCCATGCATTGTTGCAAGTAGGTATGATTTGTTTGCAGGCTGTGTCATCATCCATCACTCCCCGTATCTTCTTTTGCACATGCTATCGTTCGATTAACATAAGCGACACTCGCTATACTCATTTTCTCACAAACAAGGAGATAAACCTGTGTTCCTTTTCACTAGCAGGATCATACCATTCCTTATGGTAAAACTTGATAAAAGAACGTATGTTCGGTATAATGTTTCTATACACTGAATGAGCGAGGCATAATACGATGGATGACAAATTTATCAAGGAATTACGTAAGATCAGCCGTGACGACAGACGCCGATCCGAGTTCATGATTCAGGGCTTGAAGGAAACATTACAGGAACGCAAAGAGGAAGGTTTGTTGAAGCGATGGATGCGGCGGCGAAAGACGAAGAAAAACATCTCTGAGCGATTTAGCTCTGATTCGTCTTCGAGTCATAAATAGATAAATAAATAAATAGATAGACTTCAAAGCAAAAGAGGAGGCCACATAAGCCTCCCTTGATTCACTACATATATTTTAGAATGTTAAAGTAGTTCCTACTTACAGTATGGTCAGATGCACCTTTAAGGCAGGATGGCAAATGAACGAACCGGGAATCCTGATGCCTTCTCCGCTTTAGGTACGATGTTGAATATGACAGCTCCTTTAGCGGGAACCTGATCCAGGTTCGTTAACAATTCGACCTGGTAAGTATCCTGTGCAAGCACATAATACTCCGCTAACAGGGCTCCGTTCTTCTGGTAATCTACCGCGGCATCTGTATCAAACGTTTCATGACCAATCGCTTGAATATTGCGTTCTTCGAACAGGAATTTTAATGCAGCAACAGACCATCCGGGCGCATGGCTATTCCCAACGGCATCCTTGTTGTCAAAGTCTTCATGGTTCGGCCAGCGTTTACTCCAATCGGTTCGCAAAGCGACGAAGCTGCCTGCTTCAATCTTGCCATACTCCCGCTCGAATTCGAGGATATGCTCTACTTCCAAGGTGAAATCGGGATTACTCTCTACAGCAGCAGAGTGATCAATTACGACGAGCGGCAAGACCAGCTCTTTGAGTCCCAATTCGTCCAAGTAACGTGTATCGCGCACAAAATGAATCGGTGCATCCAGATGGGTGCCGTACTGGCCGGGAAACTTGAAGCTTTGAGCGAAGAAACCTTGATCATGATTAAACAACGTATCAAACTCCGCAGCATCAAAAGCAGAAAAATGCGGCGATGCCGGACCGAAGGTATGGGTCAGATCTACCCATTTCTTTTCTTTTAACAGCTGAATCGCTTGAATAAGTTCATTGGTCATCCGTTTCACCTCATATGCAGAATAGAATAAATTCCCCCTATTATATATCAACGTTGCACATTGGTGAAGAATCTAAGTTAATTTGTTAGTAGGTACATGCCTTGCCTATCCTAGGAAGCGAATTCTTACATATTACCAAGGAACCCAACACTGGAATAATCTTTTGATAGTTGTTTTTAATAAGCATTGTTGACCTCCAAAAATTAACATAGTTCAGCACTTATTCCGATAAAGAGACAGCGGCGGTGTCGATAAATGCCGCGCGCGGCGGGCCGCTATCTCAGCCGGTGGATACTTGGGAAAGTCTGTATCCTTATTGCATCCCATATCAGTGATATGCTAAGGCACATCATCCTGAATATAAACAGAGTTGCTAACAAGCGTATTCGCCACCTTCTCTAAAGCTTTTTCCTTCCAGCAACGCGGCACGATACAGAACTGAACAATACCCGTCCATGTTCCCACGCAGCAACCCCGACATTTTTCAGGTTGTTTCTCTGAAACCCTCGGAATAGCCGGCTCATTTCTGCTGTAAAAGTGACCTTCCATACTCTTGCCTCCAATACAAAAAGGCCGCTCACATGAGCGACCTTCTTATTTACGTTATTATAACGATTTAAGATAACATGCTATAACTTCGTATTTGCTTCACATTTTAAAGATATATTTTCCCACTATTATCGCAAACAACATCCACTTCACTGTTAGAATTAGTTCTTGCATTTTTTGAGCATACGGAGCGAAGAACTTGTTAACACATATCAACCCCCTTTTTTTCTTTGGTAAGTGATTTTTTTATAAATTCGTGCTCTAAAAAGGTAAAAAATCAAGTTGGTTGTAAAAATATGCGTATATTCAAAGAAAATATGGATTTTATCTTACGTACAAGGACTAAATGACAAAGAAATAGCCAGAATATTGGGAGTATCTCAACAAAACATCTCGAAACACCGCTTAAAAGCTCTAACTAAATTGCGCATTAACCGTTTTACGATATAAACAAGAATGTCAGCCTTTGAAGCTGACATTCTTTATTTCTCCGAAATTTTTTTAATCTCAAAAATAGTTGCCTCTGATAACAAGATAAGCCTCTCATTATTAACAACAAAAAAACTTAAACTTACAGGTATACTCATTTTTGTAGAAGGGTTGCTTACACCTATTGCTTTTACTACATCATTTTCATTTAAGTCTGGAATATCTATTTTATATGATCTATAAAAGGAATCTTTATTATTGCATGTCGCTGTAATCTCATATATTGGGTTTCTTAGTTCAGTTTGATATTGACTGTAGTTTTTAATTCCTTTTGATGAAAATAAGTCTTTTTTGATAAGGATTTCATCCCCAATAAATTTTTGACCTGTTGGATATTCAGAGGCATCATTATATGAATTTGCAAATCCTAAATGCTTCTCAACTTTCCAAGTTCCATAAAAATAATTTTCAGTTTCACTATCCAAACTTGTACGCTCTGCAGAACAGTAATCACTATTTTGCTGTGTTGTTACTTGTTTCCTGGGAGACTCGCCGGAACCTTGCGTGTCGGTTGCAGGCTTAACTGATCCACCACATCCTGAAAGCAAGATAAAGCTCAACACCATCAATACACCGATTACTTTTTTCAATCCTAAAATCTCCTTTTGTCTACATAGCAGAAATTATATCAGAGCAAACGAACCTAAAAATGACATAACATTAACATTATTTACGATTAAAGTTAATTTTATGTTATATGATCACAATCATTAAAATGCTTAAACAGTGCGGAGCGTTCATGATGCAGCCATGCCTTCCCCGATCTGCCCGTAGGCCCTTTCTCATAAATATGATTATTGTTTTTCTTTAAGACCACCTTAAGTTAGTAGCAATGAAACTTCGTCATTCTCACTGTTTCTCAAATTTAGTTTCTTTATCTCGGCATAAGTAAACCTATTTCCCCTTCATCATTTCGTCCTCTTCCATAATAAATTGTTACAAAATCCAATGTCCGATTGAATTTCCTTCCAAGAATAACAATCTTGCTACTACTCCTTCGTAGGGATCTATTAGATTATTTATTGCAAAACGGACATTGTTAGATATTGCCGCTTGTCCTTCATAATGACCGAATTTGCTGTGACATCCGCAGTCAGTTCATGTCCTGATTTCCGTTTTGAAACCGCTCCAGTATTCCTCTTCACTGAAAAGTATGTGCTCACCATGTTGCATTGATTCTTTGTACAAATAATATGGTTTGAAAAATACATATAACCAAACAAGAAAGACAAAAAAGCCGCTCTCCTGTATGGAGAACGGCGACTGAACTACAGGCTGAAGAACGTAATTCCTCTGATATTTAATCCAACGTCCATCTTCGGCTTACTCGGTCATCTCACCCATTCCAGACTAACCCGCAGTAATGACCAGCTTGCCCCGCGTATGATGTGATTCACTTTTTTCGTGAGCATCGCGCAAACCCTGTTCAGTGAGCGGATACGTTTCATCAATGATCGATTTCAGTTTTCCGGCAGCCGCAAGTTCGGCCAACTGTTCCAGTTGATCCCCTTTGGGTTCCATCATGAACACGTTACCTGTTACCCCAGCTTCTTTCGCTAGCTTCTCATCTGGCTGTTCCACAAGTGATACCAGACGTCCTCCAGACTTTAACACCTTGAAGCTGTCTAGCTGGATGTCACCGCCCATCGTATCCAGTACGACATCGTAGTCTGAGAGAATTTGCGAGAAATCCTGTTCCTTATAGTTAATGAAATGATCCACTCCCAACGAGCGAAGCAATTCTTCGTTTGCTGCACTCGCCGTGGAAGCCACTTCAGCGCCTAACGATTTGGCAATTTGAATGGCATATGTGCCTACTCCACCCGCACCGGCATGAATGAGCACCTTTTGTCCTTTGCCCAAACGGCCATGATCAACAAGTGCTTGCCAGGCTGTCATTGCGGCGAGTGGAATCGCTGCTGCCTCCTCGAAGCTCAATTGTTCAGGAATGCGAGCCACGATATCTGCATCTACAGCAACATATTCCGCATAGGTTCCGAATTGACGTGGGCGGGCGAATACGCGATCCCCTTCTCTGAAACGAGTCACGTTCGAACCTGCTTCAACCACGGTACCTGCCACGTCACCGCCCAAAATCATCGGCAGCTGATCCGCTGCTTCTTTCAAGTGACCTTGTCTTATTTTGAAGTCCACCGGATTCACAGAAGTTGCATGTGTGCGGATCAATACCTGATTCACACCGCATGCCGGCTTCTCTACTTCCTTTTCCTTTAATTGTTCGGGTCCGCCAAATGCTTCAATGACAATAGCTTTCATGTTGAATCCCTGCCTTTCTTTAAATGGAATGACATGTGAAGGGTTATGCTCATACTCTTCTCTATTTATGATTACCCCATTCATCGGTTGACTTGACTTGAAGTCACCGCATTTTCATTCGATAAATCAGACACGAGTTCAAAGCTAATGAATTTTTCGCAAAAATCTTAAAACCGCTTCTTCCAATTGACTCAAGCCGGGCTGCTCTATCGGAAAATGACCTGCTCCCTCCAAAATGACACACTCCTTCTCCACGGGCAGACGGTCAAAAAAGGGTTGGCTGAACTGTAACGGAGTCATTGGGTCTATCTCAGGATGAACCAGCAAAACCGGACACTGACTGAATCGATCCGGGCTAACCTCCGGCGTTTTATTCAGGAAAGTTCTTAATAATTCCAGAGGCACAGACGTAGCCGCTGCCTGTGGATCATTCATAATGAGACGGGTTAGGTCCTTGTTGTTCGTAATCAGATCCATTCGAGAAATCCGTTTAACCGAGATTCGTACAGCATCTAATACAGCAGGGAAAATATCCATCATGCGTTTCCCCACACGACTGACGAACCGATTCGGAGCAATCTGATCGCGCATATACGGATCACTCGTATCTACAAATGTTGTTGCAATTAACCCCTTCACATGTTTGTTCCTTACACTGACGTGATAAGCCAGCATACCACCAATACTGCTGCCCAATACAACGAAAGGTATGCCGTCTTTCTCATACTCCCTCTCCATAAGGTCATCTAACAGTGTAATCCATAACTCATAGTTTATTCGCGTGCCATGCAGTGCGTAGCTAAGACCGTACGGCGGCAGATCAGGTGATATCACCTCGTATCCATGTTGTTGCAACATTCGTGCATAAGGAGCGAGTAACCTGCCATTCCCCCCAGCGCCATGAATAAATAGTATTTTCACAGGCGAGTCTGCAACAGGTAATCGGTCAATATGAAGATGGATTCCATGGCTTTCCCACCACTCCTCCTCAGGGACGGTATTCTCATCCAACCTGACTTCTTCAGGAAAAAATGACTGATATTGCTTCCAATATAAATGTGTTGTTCTATAAGATGGCAAGCTTTCTCGCATATGTACGCTCCTTTTTCACTACATCAAAAAAGCCGTACGATGTACGACTTTAAAACTCCTCTATGATCATACTTATTTTGATTCACATTTCATCTAATCCGGGAACTGCACATGACCCGGTACAATGTATGCACCGCCAGATCCATCATTCGGCAGAGCTGGAATGGTGTCATACACCACTTTACCACGAATATCGGTGATCCGAATACTTAATTCTTCCTTACCCAGTCCCGTACCAAGGAAATGGTTATAATCTTGCTTTTCGAGATTAAGCCATGAGCCGTCCTTCTGCTTCACTTCAAACTTCAGCACCGGATATTTGTGATGACGGACTTGAATGGCTGCCCACCACTGACTGCTGCCTTCCTTAATCCGATAAGATACGTTCCCTTCAATCGGCGCTTTGACTACTTTCCAACGGATATTGATCTTCCCTGCTTGAGGATCACCAATCTGGTTGAACGCATTCGGTGAGAGATCCAGTGCTCCACTGGCTCCTTCCGGATATAAATCCGTTACATAAACCACGGTTTTTCCTTTGGGCCCTTGAACTTCTAGATAGGCCCCTGCTAAAGCAGCTTTGACACCATTATAATTAAGTTGATAGGGATTGAGTGCGGTAATCTTCATGTCTGCTGGAATCGGATCTAGCAGTACGGCACCACCCGAGTAACCCGAGCCCGTGTACGTAGCATACCCTTGATATGTATCATTCCAGGCAGCAGATGCAGGTAAAGCAAACAAGACAAGGCCGAGCAGTATACCTGTGGCAGACCTTCTTAAACGCTGGAATCTACTTTTCTTGCTCATTGTGTTACTCCTCCTTATCATTTTGGCTGTGATTCTAAAATATAGCTCTTCATTGTCACAGACAACGAATAACATTATTTTACATAATTTTTAAAATATTTAAATATGTTTCCGAAAAATCACATCTAAAGTCCTGCTTTATCATTCATAAAAAAGCGCCGCACTTGGGAGAAAATTCATTCTCCAGCAACGTGCGACGCGCTTCTCTTACCCTTATCCTGTTTCCTTGCGTTTCTCCCGATTACGGAATCGTTCATATTGCGCATAGAGGCGAGGAG
The DNA here is from genome assembly GCF_050435065.1 of Paenibacillus sp. 4624. Taxonomy (NCBI): domain Bacteria; kingdom Bacillati; phylum Bacillota; class Bacilli; order Caryophanales; family Paenibacillaceae; genus Paenibacillus; species Paenibacillus sp. 4624. The sequence continues at coordinate 259,260 of NZ_JBNDJR010000001.1, read as the reverse complement.
ATTCTTTCGTCAGAATAGGCCCAAGGACAGCCAGAATCAGCACGTATAACACAGCAAAGGATTGAATGGATGCCATCAGACCTCCGGCCTTACCGATGTTCGCCATGATGATCGAGAACTCGCCCCGAGATACCAGGGTAAAGCCCACATTTAACGAGGCCTTGTTCGATACTCCAGCCATTTTCCCTGCAATCATACCTGCACCAAAGTTACTTAGAATCGTTAGAACGACGGCAATCAGCGTCATCCCTACAGCTCCGCCGAGAGAAGATGGCTCAATCGTGAGGCCAAAGCTGAAGAAAAACAGGGCACCAAAAAAATCTTTGAACGGCATAATCTGCTGCTCAATTCGGCTGACATGTCTGGATTCACCAAGCACAAGGCCAATCATCAACGCACCAATCGCCTCAGCCACATGTAAGGTTTCCGAGAATCCGGCTACGAGGAAGAGCAATGTCATAATCGTAAGCAGGAATAACTCCGAGGACTTAATGTTCAATGCTTTATCGATATATTTAATACTCTTCCTGCCGATAATCAGGAACAGTACAATAAACAGCAGAGCAGAGAGAGATACCAGCAGCACACTTACAAATGAAGTTGCCCCGCTAAGCACAAGCCCAGTCAGAATGGAAATATGAATGGCAATAAACAAGTCATCAAACATAATCATGCCCATAATAATTTCTGTCTCTGGATTCGCGGTACGTTTCAAGTCCACGAGCACTTTGGCAACAATAGCCGTCGATGAACTCGTCATGATCCCGCATACGACCATCGTTTCCTGAAGTGGCAGATTCATGAACCAGCCCAGAAGCAAGCCTGATACAAAATTGAGAGCCACATAGAATATACCACCGGTAAGGATGGCTTTACCCGATTTTAATAACCGGGAGACCGAAAATTCCAATCCCAGATAAAACAATAAAAATAAAATACCCAGCCTGCCCATAAATTCAATAAAAGACGAGCTTTCGATAAATCGTAAATCCACAATGCCAAACTGTGGTGCATGCGGTCCAACGGCCATACCGACCAGAATGTAAAATGGAATAACCGAAAATCGTAGTCGTGCAGATATTAATCCCGTAAGTGTAATCAGCGCAACGGCAACCCCCACTTCGAATATGAGCATATCCATACGCTACATCCGCCCATCGGTTAACCATTGTTTGAGCTGCTTGAGCTGGTCACGTTCACCAGCAACAACGATCGTTGCTCCACTGGTAAAAACGTACTCTGGCCCCGGATTAAATTGCTTTTCCTTCTCCTTGTCAACTGCCGCCAGAATCGCGACACCAGTCACCTGCCGGATGTTCATCTCTCCAATGGTCTTCCCGATGCAAGCAGCGTGAGGTTCAATGCGAAGCCATTCAATCAGCAGCCCTTCCAGCATGACCTCACGGTCGTTCTGGAACTGCGGTTTATATGTCATACCGCCGACAATAGCTGCTACAGCTCTTGCTTCATCATCATCAAGCGTCACCAATGAGACCATATCGCCAAGCTCTTCCGCTTGATCTCCGGATTCCATATGAAACAAATCACGCCGCTCATCGTTATGAACCACAATGACTAGGTGCTCTCCGCTACGGGTGTGTAGCCAATATTTACGTCCAATGCCGGGCAGATCCGTTTCTTTAAAGTGCATGATTCGCACCTCCCCGAGACAAACCTTGCAGCGTATTTCCACTCGGCTCATCCAAATGCTCCGGTTGTTGCTCCTGCTCTATGTTCTGCTGCGAAGCCCATCCGATGCTTGCTATTCGTATTCTCATGGAACCCGAAGGCGTAGAGATGGCTCGCATTTCTCCTTTTTCCCCAAGCAGCAGTTGACGTCCCACAGGCGAAAGGAATGAAATCAGTCCCTCATCCGGATTTGCTTCCTCTGGCATAACCACGGTTAAAGTGTCACATGTATGAAAATCAACGTATTCCAGTTCAATCTGACTACCGATCAGCACAACGGAATTTAACAGCTCATCCGGACCAGCAAGTAATTGCTCTATTCGGTCTGTATAGGCTGTCAATTGTTTATCCAGCTGTATGCGCTCGGGATTACGCACGTCAAAATAAGCGTCAAGAAAAGTTCTTTTCTCTTCGCCCAAGGTCAACAGCTGACTCACCAGCATTTCTCTGCAATTGTCAAGTGGAGTCCTACGGTTCATAGTAGATCTCACCTCCTATGCACGCCTTGTTCTCCACATTGATTCGCTTGTTGTTACTCTTCATCATCCTGTTGTCCTCCTTCTTATAATAAAAGGGCCCGAATTACGAGCCCCTCTTACCATCTTACCAAAATGAAATTATTAATCCAATCAATTCCGCTAACTTGGGTTTTAATTCTATACTTTGGGTATATTATCCAACGTCTCACGATATTCTTTACATTTAATGATAGATCTATAGAACATTTTAATTGCCTCATAAAAAACATTTTATGGATTTTTGTCTCGTATTTTTATTTCCTTTCCTGTATATTTAACTACAAACTTTTATGCAATTTATACAAATAGGTATCTAGAGACTTTAACACGATAAAGGAGTGCATTGAAAAAGTGTCCACGATTACTAAAGAAAGTTCAACGTCATCTCAAGCTACTACTGCAGCAGCATATGTTCATTCCGTCTATGAGTCAGTTATCGCGAGAAACCCGAACGAGAATGAATTTCATCAGGCTGTTAAGGAAATCCTGGATTCACTGATCCCCGTCATCGAAGCACATCCCAAATACAGAAACCACAGTCTGCTAGAGCAACTTGTTGAGCCAGAACGGGTCATCACGTTCCGTGTGCCTTGGGTCGATGATCAGGGTAAAGTTCAGGTGAATCGCGGTTTCCGTGTACAATTCAACAGCGCGATTGGCCCCTACAAAGGCGGACTTCGTTTCCACCCATCCGTATACTCGGGCATTATCAAGTTTTTGGGCTTTGAACAAATTTTCAAAAATGCACTGACTGGCCTGCCAATCGGCGGCGGTAAGGGCGGGTCTGACTTTGATCCAAAAGGAAAATCGGATCAGGAAGTGATGCGTTTCACGCAAAGCTTCATGACAGAGCTGTACAAATACATCGGTCCGGACGCAGACGTACCTGCGGGTGACATTGGTGTGGGCGCTCGGGAAATTGGTTATATGTTTGGTCAGTACAAACGCATTCGTGGCGGTCATGAAGCAGGTGTACTGACAGGCAAAGGTCTGTTGTACGGAGGAAGTCTCGCACGTAAAGAAGCAACGGGTTATGGCTGCGTATACTTTGTTAATGAAATGCTTGCCTCCAAAGGACTTAGCTTCAAGGACAGCACCGTTGTTGTCTCCGGTTCCGGCAATGTATCCATCTATGCCATCGAGAAGGCCCAAGAGCTTGGTGCTCGCGTTGTGGCTTGCAGTGACTCTGGCGGTTACATACATGATCCGCAAGGCATTAATCTGGATACGGTAAAACGCCTGAAAGAGGTTGAGCGTCTGCGGATCAGCGAATACGTCAAAGAACACCCGCATGCGACGTATACCGAAGGTTTCGAGGGCATCTGGTCTATCCCTTGTGATATCGCACTGCCGTGTGCAACGCAAAACGAAATCGACGAGCAAGCAGCGACCCTTCTGGTTCAAGGCGGTGTCAAAGCCATTGGTGAAGGCGCGAATATGCCGTCCACACTGGCTGCCATTGATGTATTCCTTGGCGCTAACGTGCTGTTTGGCCCTGCAAAAGCTGCGAACGCCGGCGGTGTAGCCGTGTCCGCTCTTGAAATGTCACAGAACAGCATGCGGTTGTCCTGGACATTTGAAGAAGTCGATGCCAAACTGCATGACATTATGAAAAATATTTATAAAAGCTGCGTAGAAGCGGCTGAAGAATACGGCTGCGAAGGCAACTTGCTTGCTGGAGCAAACATTGCTGGTTTCCTCAAAGTAGCGGATTCGATGATTGCCCAAGGCGTCGTGTAATTCTTTTTTTACCGCATTTTTAATGGTTCATACAAAAGAAGCCTTACCTTCTCATGCAATGGTCGTTTAGCGGCCATGCAGAGAAGAGGCTTCTTTTTTTATCGTGCAATATACTCAACTATTGGAGGTTTCGATCCCTTGATAAGCTCTAGACATGAACACATCTACTTCATCTTCATCATCCACCGTAAAGCCAAATCGTTCGTATAAACGCTTCGCCGGACTTCCTTTCAACACGTTTAACGTCACACGTCTACCCTTGACTGATTCCTGTTCGAGCAACATGTTAAGCACCTTTGTACCTAGTTTCCTGCCCTGATAGTCCTGATCAATGTAGAAGTGCTCCAGCAAAAACTCTCCATCTGCCGGTTTTAATGACACACATCCAATTAAAGCACCTTCCAGCTCCAACACTTGTGTATGTTCCGGCTGGAACGTATTTCGGAAACGCTCCCTCACGCGAATCTCATCATAACGCCCCAAACGCGTCAAATCATCATACAGCACCAAGGCTCGTAAATTGGCCAGTTGCTCCCGATCTTCCTGGGTAGCTTGACGTATCTTGAATTCATCCATGTTCTGCTAGCTCCATTCTTGGTCCGTCCATATGTTCTCTTATTCATCATACTCTTTTCACATTTTAACATAATGCACTTCTTTGTATGTTTATTTGAACCAGGCATATATAGAGGGTATCCATTTCATTGAAGTGACTTCCTTACAATGGTAAAGTGAACATGACATGATTTTATCGTTACATTTGAGATCAGCAGGTTCTTATTATGATAAGGAAGTGTGTATGTTGTCTAACCATTCTTTAAACCACATTGAACGTCCTCATCTGCAAGCAGACTGCGAGCAGTGTTACGGATTATGTTGTGTGGCCCTGCCTTATGGCAAATCCTCGGACTTTGCTTTTGACAAGTCCAGCGGTACACCTTGCCCCAATCTGCAGGAGGACTATCGATGTGGTATCCACACCCAGCTTCGACAGAAGGGTTTCAAAGGTTGCACCGTGTATGATTGTTTTGGTGCAGGTCAGAAGCTATCACAAGTGACGTATGCGGACAGAAGCTGGCGTAACCATCCCGAAACGGCCCGTGAAATGTATGATTGCCTGCCTGTACTGCGTCAAATTCATGAGTTGATCAGTTATATGAGAGAGGTTATGATGCGGCCCGATACGTCTTCGCTGCATGCCTCACTTGAAAAAGTCTATCCAGATGTAGCGCGTTTGAGTGATCTGGAACCGGCAGCTCTGCTGCAGTTGGACATCACGAGCCATCGAGCAACTGTGAATACACTACTAATTCAGGCTAGTGAAATCGTACGTAACAGTGCCCCAGCATCTACAAAAGCAAAAGGAAAGCCCAAAGGCAAGAAACGCAGTGGCATGGATTTTCTGGGGGCTAATCTGCAAGGAGCAGACCTGAGAGGCGCAAGCTTCCGGGGCGCACTTATGATTGCAGCGAACCTGCGTAACGCCGATGCACGAAACGCCGATTGGATTGGTGCAGACTTGCGGGATACAGAGCTAGGCGGAGCCGATCTCCGCGGTGCTATCTTCTTGACGCAGGCTCAGCTGAACGCGGCCATGGGAAGCACGGATACCTTGCTCCCCAGTCATTTGAACAAACCCTCTCATTGGCGCTAAAGGTGCGCAATGTAAATAGCTCGTCCTTCCACCGAAGGACGAGCTATTTTTCCAAGACTACTTACCGAACTAACTAAGATTACAGCAGATCACGACGGAGATCCGCAGCGGATTTTGGAGAAAGGTGACCCAGCGGAATATCAAATACCGTCTTCGCGCCTTTGTGTCCTTCCTTACTCAAACGCTGTGCTGCACGGGCATATGCCACAAGTACACTCGCGGTAAACTCCGGATTGCTGTCCAGCTTCAGACCGAATTCGATAATTTGTTTCTGCCCGTTACCTGTAATTCCGCTGCGAATTACGAAACCGCCATGTGGCATACCTGCATGCTCGGATTTCAGTTCTTCTTCACTGATGAAGGTAACTGTCGTATCGTAGTCCGAGAAATAGTTAGGCATATTCACAATCGTTTCACGAATCTCATCTTGGTTCGCACCCTCTTCTGCCACAACATAACACTGACGCAGATGTTTCTCGCGTGTCGACAGTTCCGGTGTCTCGCCTGAACGAATGCGATCAATCACTTCTTCTACAGGAACCGTATACTGAACACCAGCTTTCACGCCGGGTACACGACGAATGGCATCGGAGTGACCCTGACTAACTCCTTTGCCCCAGAACGTATACTCTTTCCCTTCCGGCAAAATAGATTGTGCCAGCAGACGATTCATCGAGAACAAGCCCGGATCCCAGCCTGTTGAGATCACACTTACATGCCCACCTTGCTCAGCCGCCGCATTCACCGCTTCATAGAACTCCGGAATCTTCGCGTGGGTATCGAAGCTATCTACCGTATTAAACAGCTTGGCGATGACAGGTGTCTGCTCCGGCAAATCGGTTGCAGACCCCCCACACAAAATCATGACATCGATTTTGCCTATGTACTGCTCAGCCGCAGAGATATGCTCAAAGCGAACTTCTGTACCTTCAGCCACCATTTGCTCTGGATTACGACGTGTAAATACGGCAATCAGCTCCAGATCATCATTCTGTGCAATTGCTTTCTCAACACCTTTACCCAAGTTACCGTAACCTACGATACCAACTTTAATCATATTTAATCCTCTCCCTGTCTGAATCTTTTTGTCTATAAGTCTATCTAAGGATATAACATACCATGTAACTTGTCAGGTTTCCAGATGCAAATCAAAAATACCTTGCAGAGGGACAGCTTTAACGCTGTACTGCCACAAGGTATGGGTAAATAAACAATTTCATGTATAAAGATTCTATTTTATCAAAGAAAGCTTTGACATTCAGGCGGCAACTTTTTACGATTCGGACCAGGTTAACGTGAGTTCAACGACACCTTCCTGACTCGACAGTGCTCCACCGATCAAAGACCAATGTTGCTTCGTGTCCGGTTCAGTCCCTTGAATAACAATATTTTTTTCATCAATCAGCTGTCCTGAGTCTGCCAGTTTCTTGTCTGTAAAATAATCTTTGTACAGCTTCGATACCGTCTTCATGCCCTGTTCCGTGGTGAAGATCATCATGGCTGACTTCTTCCCTTCATCCTCTCCGGAAGTCGCTGTAGTAATTTTTGCATCGTCTGGTAATGGGAAATCTTTAGGCAAGTACTCCGGCATGCCTTCCGCCGTACTACTTTCACCTTTACTTGCAGATGTTTCCGAAGTTGCCGGCGTGGATGAGGCTTCTGTATCTGTATTTGTCGCAGCTTCGTTTGTATTTTCTGTGACAGCTGGCTTGGAGGTTCCAGATGTTGCCTCGCTATTTACCTTCTCAGATTCACCTTTGGGCTGGTCAGCAGCACTGCTGCACGCACTTAATGCCACCATCATAGCCAGCGCAGCGCAGGCCAGCAAATATTTTTTCTTTTTCGCCATTAAAATCACTCCTTTTAGTTGTTTTATGTTGTCATTCTTCAAAATCACATTCGTACTTCAGAAGAACGCTTATATGCAACTTGCACATCCCTCCTTCGTTTAGTCGAACTCCCTTGTCTGCTGAATAACGTGTACGTTTCTACGGTATGTCAATCCAGATGACCGACAACGATAACACCGTCAAGGATAACAGGCAGCTTATTGCAAGGATCGATAGGAATCGGGTGATGACTTTGAGCTTTTTCATACAACCCTCCTCCTTCTATATACAGGTTGTTTACGCTTGAACTGCTTGAACTATTTCATATTTTTCACACGGGATAGTCCCATGCTTTTATTCTCCGCTCTGTATCAATGAATCATCAACTTATAATATATGTATGCTTCAATCGTACCCAAGAAATGGCGGGATTGAAACAATCCGGAGTCCAGTCCTTTCCCCTACCAAAGTCCAGTTCCTCTCCCCTACCTCTGAGGCACAGTATGACGTAAAAAACCGCCTGCATCCCTTTTTCGGGATACAAACGGTTGTCAGGTTCTGCTTGCTTGCTAAGTGTGTGTTCTCACAGTTTCAGCTTCACGCCTACCGGGCAATGATCACTGCCCATGACATGACAGTCGATATAGGCTTCGGCTACACTTGGTGCAAGCTGATTAGACACGAGAAAATAATCAATGCGCCAGCCCACGTTCCGCTCTCTAACCTTAGGCATATACGACCACCAGCTGTACACATCGGTTTGATCTGGATGCAAATGACGGAAACTGTCCACATATCCTGATGCAAGCAGATCGGTCATCTTGCCGCGCTCCTCATCCGTAAATCCGGAATTGCCCATGTTCGGCTTCGGGTTTTTCAAGTCAATCTCTTGATGAGCCACGTTCAGATCCCCACAGATGATTACAGGCTTCGTCTGCTCCAATTGCAGGACATAGGAACGGAATCGGTCTTCCCACTCCAGACGGTAAGGCAGCCGGGTCAGATCACGTTTGGCATTAGGTGTATATACATTAATCAGATAAAAGGCATCATACTCCAGCGTAATCATCCGGCCTTCCGGCTCACTGTCCTCTTCCATACCGTAATACACAGACAATGGCTTGATGCGGCTGAATACAGCCGTACCGGAGTATCCTTTTTTGATCGCATAGTTCCAATACTGATAGACGTCTTCGCCCAAATCCATCTCGATCTGTCCAGCCTGTAATTTCGTCTCCTGAAGACAGAAAATATCGGCCTCGCTTTGTTGATAATAATCGATAAATCCTTTATTCACACACGCTCGAAGTCCATTCACATTCCAGGACACCAGCTTCATATTCTCATCCCCTCACATCTCTCCAATATAACATGAGCCTAATTCACGGGACAAGACATCACATGTTGGATACGAGGACTGAGATGGGAAATGAACATGTAGATGAGGTTGAAGAAGGAACACATGGGCTAGTTGTCACTCTGTAGCTTCGAGAAAAGAGCGAGATCGACGTATCTGCCCTTCTCAAACTCATGCTGCCGCAGCAGACCTTCCTGCTGGAAACCAAGCTTGTACAGTAAACGAATGGACGCCTCGTTCCCCGGGTCCACCTTCGCTTCAATTTTGTTTAATTGCATCTGGTTGAATCCGAATTCCAGCACAGCACGCGCAACTTCTGTCATCACACCTTTGCCCCAGCATGATGAAAGCAGATCATAACCGATCTCTGCGCGATGATGTCCCTCTTCATACCCCAGATATCCGCACGTTCCAATGACTCGATGAGACTGTTTATCTTCGATCATCCAGCGTAAACCCGTTTGTTCCTTGAAAATCTTCCTGTACCAGCTCATTTCGTCAAGGGCATCCTGTTCGGATTCGAAGGGATCGAGAGGCATATATTCGACAACCGTCTCATCTGAGTACAGTGCCAGTAGATCTCCACTGTCACGATCTGTTGCTGCACGGAGCACAAATCGCTCTGTTTCTATTTGCGGAAACGTGTCAAATTCAAATAATATATTCATACGTATTCTCCTTTACATGCGAAATTTCTTCCATTTATCGGACTCAAGAATTCGTGATGCGTGGAAGAATCCAAGATATGACCCAAACAGATAAGACAGGAATGCCAGGTCAATTGAAGCAGCCGCACTAACTTGTTCTCCGTAATAAGGAACATGACCTGCTAGTTCACGGAGAACCGGCTTTACTTTATCAAAAGCTTCCATCGATCCAGAAGTGAAAATGGTCGCATGAGATCCACCGATCTGGGTAGGGGCAGCCGCTATTGCTCCATCTATATATGCAGCACCATGGGTGTTTGCCCAGATTTCCTGCTTTTGGGCCTGTTCAGGGCTTCCTGTAGTAAGTTGGATGAGCACTCGTCCCGACAAGGCCGCATGTACGTCTTCTACATCCAGTACTTCATATGAAGTCTTGTAATCAGACACACAGATAATCGATATTTGACTAGCACGAATCGCTTCAGCTGCCGTAGATGTGAGTACTGCTCCTTTTTCAACAATGGAATCTGCTCTTGTCGCTGTGCGATTCCATATTGGCTGATGAGTGCGGAGTATCACGCCGAACCATGATTCGAGATTTTGGGGAATTAAGCGAGCTGGACATCCCCCTTTATTCCGAAGTTGGTCCTCATGGTGGTTATCGTGTTTTACGAGAAAAGGTGCTCCCACCCATCAGTTTTTCCGAGCATGAAGCTATGGCTTTGTTTTTTGCCGCTCAATCTTTACAGAACTATAAATCCCTTCCTTTTAACAATGAAGTACAAAGTGCGTTACGCAAATTTTTTCATTATTTATCTAGTGACCTTAAACGTAAAATTGAATGCATGCAACAAAGACTCACCTTCTGGGTACCCCCGCATGAACTCGATGTTCCTTACTTGAAGGATCTATTGGAGGCGGCTTTAGAACAGAGAATCATACAGATTTGCTATGAAGCAAGCGCAGCGCAGGAACGATTGATTCAACCTCTTGGGCTGTATACGATGAATGGTTTATGGTATTGCAGGGCCTATTGTTTCCGTGCAGTGGATTATCGTGTATTTCGTATTGACCGGATTAGCGTACTGCAACGTGAAGTGGATCAAAGCCAAAAAGTAGACCTGACTGGAGAGAACATACAAGGATGGATCATGAGAAATGATGAGGAAACTCCACTGGAGCTTAAGGTGTTACTGTCACCAGAAGGCGTCCGAAGATGTCAATCTGATGTGTGGTTATCGCAGTACATAAAGGTTAACGAAGATGGCTCAGGAACAATCCACGCTCAGATGGCCACGAGTTATACTCCATGGGTGGTCAGTTTCTTTCTCAGCCTGGGAACCGATGCCCATGTGACACATCCTCCTCAGGTTCGTGACCAGATTCGCACCAAGTTACAAGCCATGACTGCACAGTATGGGGATTAGTTGTCCAATCCCGCAATTGCTATTCCAGTAAATCCTCTCAAATGAAAAACAGCCTGCTATAAGCAAGCTGTTCCTCATTCATCATGCTATTACCGGGGAGATCATATTCTAGTTCACCTTAACTAAACTCCATTGCTGATTCGCTCCTCCGTTATCTTCCCACTGGATGGTGGACGCTCCTGCGTTCATCGATCCTTGGTTGATATCTACGGTTAGGCCGCTGTTACGATTCGCCAAAACGACATATCCGCCTACATCAATCGGCAGCCACTGCTGGTTATAACCTCCGTTAGCCTGCCACTGAATCAGCGATGCTCCGCCCTGTGTGGAACCGGAATTGACATCAAGCAACAGTCCGCTGCCAACGTTCCGAATGTTGTAATACCCGTTACCTGCAGGCTCCAGCTTCCATTGCTGATTGGCCGCTCCGTTATCACTCCATTGAATAATGGTCGCTCCTCCGGCTGATGAAGCACCATTCACATCCAATACAAGGCCGCTGTTACGGTTAACAAGCTTGTAAATAGCCCCTGCTTCATACCCTGTGCTGCCACTGTAGGATGCGCCAGAGATCACATAAGTGGTTACCGAATTCGCTTTAGCCGTCGTTGTAAACTTTTTGTTTTGAACTGATATGTTCGTAAGCTGTTGTAATTTCTCCGTTCCCGAAGTGCGGTACACTTGTACGGACGAGCCTACACTTGAGAAGCGGCTCAAATCATAGGTTACCGAAGTATCGGTAGATTCCGAGTTTGTCGTAACCAATACCACTTTGCCGGAGGTTGCATCATACGCCGCAAGTGTATTCGCATCACTCATGCCGATGATTTTATAACCCGGACGAATAAATTTGCTGTAATTTCCCATGACATAGTATTTCTGATTTACGGTATAACTGGTCGTTTTCGTATTGTTCAGCACGTTTTTGAAAAATCCCCAGCCTTCCGCACTATCTACGGCCTGCCAGTACACCCAAGCCGTAGCGCCCATGTTACGCATATCCTTCAGAATGATACGTGACATGGTAAGACCACTTGCATCCCCATCTCCATATTCGGATGTCCATAGATGTTTGCCTGCAGATGCTGCCGTATTACGCAGTGCCGTTCGGTTGCTGCCATTATACGTATGTGTATTAATCTGGCTGATTGCTGACTGGACGGCATTACTGTAGCTTTTATAGGAGGTGTTGGCATCATCCAGATTGTTTTCTTCCGGTGCACTCAGCTTGGTGGTTAGTCCTTTGGCAATCAAAGATGCCTGAACCTGACTTAGAATCGAATTCTGCTCAGCAAGGCCGAAGTGCATGCCTTCCTGATCATTCCCTTGCTTCCACCAATTCGAGATGGGTTCATTCAGTGGGGTCACCGTATCAAATGTAATGCCCCAATGATCCCGGAAATGCTTCACAACCTCCGTCAAATAATCAGCAAAATCATCATAATAATCCGGCTTGAGGTTATTACCGCCATTCGCCGCACCCGAGACACTGCCACTGATCGTCATCCAGTAAGGTGCGGAGTTAGCAAAAGCTTCAATGATGTTGACCCCTTGTGCCTTGGCAGCTTGCAACATATAACGCTGATTTGCGTCGGCAGTCCAGTCGTATACGCCTGGAGTAGGTTGAAAACCAGGAACCGCTTTACGATATTCAAGGACATTGGATGAAGGATCATCCCCGCCTCCGATGTTATATCTCAGAATGTTCATGCCAATTCCTGTCGCAGGATTAAACATTTTCTCCACATATTCATCCCGATTTGAATATTCACCAACGACCTTGCCCCACCAAGCCAGCGATGTTCCCCAACCTTCCACCGTCTGATATTGTTTCGATGGATCAGCCACAGCCGTATAAGCTCCAGCAGCCGATACTTCGGACCCTGAACCCAAGCTTCCGACCAGCAGTGTTCCACTTAGCAGCACCGCACTCACTCGTTTCAACCACTTCATCTACTTCACTCCTTAGACATTTTTAGATAAGTCATTGGGTAAAAACATTCGGGTACAATCCATTACGATTAAAACCGAAATCGTCTGCTGAGTCTCGACACTTGCCAAGAGCTATGGAGTGATCTCCCGGAAAGTTGCATCGGATTTATCCAGAGCCGTGACAACAGATTGCAATCGTAACACTTGATCGTAGTGTCTCAGATACAGATTCGGATTGTTAAATAAGGTATACGAAGTCCAGCTTGCATTCGCCAGCCCTTTGACCCGTTTGAACGTCGCATCATTGCGGAACGCAGCACTGCCGTCATTTTTAACCAGCACGACATTACCATTATTATTGCGCAGGAAATAACCAGGATAATTCATCGCTTCAAACGAGATGCCCATCGCATTCGCCAGACCAGGAACGATACGAAACTCAGCATCTTCTACCGGACTCACGCTGGCATCAATCCGAGCTTGATAGTTGAAGTGGCGAATGAAACTACCCAGCACGTTAAACGATTCCAGCTTACGAATATACCCCGGCTGACCGGACTCTTTCAGCACCGTCATATGGCGAACCATACCGGATAAACCCGCGATTTCCTGTTTGCCACTCCAGCTCTGAAAGTGGTCCCCCGAGTCGCTGTAATAATATTTGTGATCTGCATACCCATCAAAATAAATTCGCCAGGAACCGTTATCCAGTTGGATCAATGCCGGCCCTTCTACCCCGGAACCCCAGCCGGCCCAATTACCTGTGCCTTTAAACGTGTATGGCCCTTTCAGCGAGTTGGACGTGGCATATTCAATGTATTTGGTCGTTTCGTTCTTCGTAAACGCGTGATAGGTCGATCCTGTCTTTACTACAAAGGTGTCAATATAGTTGGGAGCAAGTCCTGTAAGCACCGCAGGTGCAGACCACGGTGTGGATGCCATATTGCTTCCGGATGCGGTGATGACATGTGGCTTGAAGTTCTGATAATTGCCAGGAGAGAGGGATACGATGATGCTCACACTGCCGCTCGTGTCTTTGAACCATTCCGGTGCCCAGGCATGGGCGATCGGGGTTGTGGTAGACAGCGTAATGTTGCGGACAAACGTCCAGTTCATCTTGTCAGGGCTGGACGCGATGCCAATCGTATTGCCTGACCAGTTTGTGGTGTACACCACATAGTACAAACCATCCGTGTGCTTCATGATGCTGGGATCGCGAATCAAGTCCGCCGCAGGTGGGGTATACGCTGGACCTTTCAGCAAACCGTAATGTTTCGCGTTATATGACTCATAGATATACATGTTGGACTCGCTTGTGTTCGTAAAGGCCGTCATCGTATACACACTGGTTGTTGCTTTCACCGTATTCGGGAATGTGACCGTGAATATCATCAACAATCCTAACGTGAGTAGGAGTACAGCCCTATGTCTGCCCCATCGCTGTGCCCTGCCTTTCCTTTTGCTTAACATGAACCCAACTCCTTATCTTGCATAAGATCATATTGGACTGCCTTCTGACTGAACGAAGTGTGTGCTTAAACATACTTCCTCTTGCCAAGAAGCACCTTACGGTATCTGCTCCCGTCCCATTTACATGAAACATCACCCCCTTTACAGATATATCCGCCTTATGTATACGCTTACAAAACGTGACATTGGTCTCTCTCTTGAACATAGAGATGAAGCGCTGCTACTTTTCTTTCTTTATGAATTCGTATAAATCCCCTCATTCTCCTATAAAACCAGTTTGAAACAAGAGTCGCTATCTATACCAAACTCTCCTCAATGATTCAGGTCTATATAAGAATGAGGGGAAATTTCCTACGGTCTAAGGCTATTGCTAACTCCTAGGGTTATCGCTATCTAATGTTATTTATACTTGCTCTATTACATACATCTTAGATGCAATGGCTTTTAATAGACTTCTAATTTTTAATTCTATTCTTGCTTCTATATTTCACTTTTATTTTTTCTTTTATCTCTACAAGCTATTTTAAGTTGCTGTTTTTAGTTGCTATTTCTGTTTCCCCACTGTGATCCACGGATATCGTGACATCTCGTCCAGCAGCAATCGTACCCGTTCCGGTGTTCTGCCTTCTTCATCAAAAATGAGCAGTTCATTCTCTTCCTTCAGCCAGGCAAAAGGAATTTTGTAATCCTCCTGTGGTCCAATCTGCCAGTATCGACCCAGATGATGGCCATTCACATGGATCGATCCCTTGCTCATGCCCGTCAAGCGAAGCATCAGGTTTACTTTGTGATGTCCGGCTGTGACAGGTTTGGCAAAACGCCAACGATACCATACCGGCTGACCGTATGAAGCGCCCGGTGAAGTCACTCCTGGTGTATCCTCTGTGAGATCATATGACTCCCATGACGCAGGAAGTAGCGCATCCGTACCAGCCATTCGCCAATCCTGAAGCTCACCCTCATGCAGATAAGTAATCAGCTCAAGCCGAGTGAGTGGTGACCGACTATATGGCATCTCAAGCGTATTTGCAACTCCAGGCTTAACGTAGCTGGATAGCTCCAGCGTCTGGAACGCAAACCAGTCCTGATAAGCAGGCATCGGAATTTCAATGCCGTTAATACGCAAACCTTTGCTCAAGGCCCCCACAAGCACTGCCCGATCCATACCATCCAGCGTAAAGCTGCGACGGAGCACCGTTCCTCCTTGAATCGAGTTGACTTCGTCCAAATGAATAGTACCTGTACCTGTACCTGTACCTGTACCTGTACCTGTACCTGTACCTGTACCTGTTCCTGTACCTGTACCTGTTCCTGTTCCTCCTTCTTTCCCTGTCTCTGACTCCATATGCCAATTCCGGCGAATATCCTGTACTTGCCCACCAAGGTACACCGGTCCAGCCACACCTTTACGTTCCCCAAGATACGGTGAAAAGTTCAGTCGGCCCATATGCTGTACAAGCATTTGCAAGTTATTCTGCCCCTGAATTATCTGAACGGGAACAACTGCAGCACCGACCTGACGCACAAGTGCTTGCTCGGCACCGTTTACAATAATTCTCGCAGTATCTTGTATTTTGGGCAGCACGAGATTCATCATTCCACCCACCGCACTGTCGAAATCACATTCATACAGCAGATAGCCAAAGTCCTGACCGTACTCCGAAAAATCCATCGGATACCCGCTCGCTGAACGTTGCTTTGCCGTTAATGTAACACGGGAGAAGTCAGGAGATTTAGACAACACCGGAGCCAGCGGCGCAGTGGAAACCACCCAAGCAGGCTGATCTTTAACTGCAATAGACGCCGATTCAGTCTGTGCCTTCACTTTTTGATTAAAAAACTCACGTCCAGTCTGTGTCCGTTCGCCATCTCGCCAGTCGCCCAGCAACATCATTGTACGCTCAGGATCAGAGACCATTCCCTGCACTTGACCGGACGCCGTGACATCCACATCGTCAAAACCGATGGCATAACGCAAGCTTTGGCCATCAGCCGTTTCCACACGCCATGTGCGGTTCATCGTGTCACGATCCAGGATGATGAAACGGATGGCGGTACCACTCGCTTCGAAACGCATCATGCCTGGCTCCTGAAAATGAAACATGTCAAAACGATATGCATTTCTCCCCGCATCCTCTTCAATTAGCACTTGCATCGTGCTTTCTTTCAGGAGAAAACCTCCTGCTATCGCATTCCCCTTTGTACCCAGTTCCAGCTCAATCACCGAGCGTTGTCCTCTGTCAGCTGTGATGAACAACGTCAGTTCTCCATTAATCATCTCATTACCAGTTATTAAAGCTCCTGCGGTAAGGTACACTTGTTCTGCAATTTGCACGCGATCAAGCAAAGGAACAATCTGTCCAGGATGAATCGATATCGGCAACGTACGGCCTTCCTCAAGCGTAACGTTCACCGTCTCACGCTCATCCTTGTGACTCTCCACGAACCAGATTTTTTCTTCCCCCGCCTTCCTCCCGCGCACAGAAATGCCGCCCGGGTGCCGAACCTGAATCTGTTCAGCAGCAATTTCCTCAGATTCCATCAGCAGTGATCCAAACGCACGCACAAAATAAGAGAGGGTTTTCGTCACTGCATATTTCGGCGTAACGCGTCCATATTCACTTAGCGGAGCATCGTAATCATACGATGTGATCATGAAAATATCGCTGTCACCCAGCGTTCTTCCACCATATCCGCCGAAATTAGTTCCCCCATAGAACATGTAATAACTGATCCCGCTATATCCTGCTCTCAGAATTTCCATGATTCTTCGATCCAGCAGAGATGCCGTCTTCTGGATTGCCGAAGGTCCTCCCCAATTTTCAAACCAGCCGGTCCAGAATTCAGTAACGATTTTCGGTGTGTCTGGCTGTTTCGTTCGTAAGTTGGCATAATGTCCATCCGCACCAGACCAGAAGTTCGCCCCCTCAATCGTTCCTTCCGCTCCGCCAACACAAGTAATAAGCGGGACGTCTATCCCACGTTCCAGTATCCCGTCCCTAAGCATTTTCATATGTGGGCTTGCGGCTTCATCATCCATCAGATAACCGTACTCATTTTCGACCTGGACGAGGATTACCGTACCTCCGGCAGACAACTGACGCTTGCGAATCAGCGGGATGATCTGATCAAAGTAAAGCTGCACATAATGAAGGTACGTTTCGTTATTTTCACGGAATTTTACGCCCTCCTTCATACCCAACCAGTATGGAAAGCCGCCGAAATCCCATTCCGCGCAGATAAACGGTCCTGGACGTGCAATAACCCACATGCCCAGCTCTGCACATAGATCGAGAAATGCACCGCAGTCGTTATCTCCTTCGAAGGACCATTGTCCCTCCTCCGGTTCGTGCACGTTCCATGCAAAATAGGTATCAATGCAGTTCATGCCTGCCAGCTTGGCCTTCATTAGTACATCACGCCATTCTTCCTTGGGCATACGGAAATAATGAATGGTCGCACTATTCAGGAAGATACGTTCACCGTTTAGATAAAAGCTGCGTGCATCATACGTCAGCTCCGTTTGAACATCATCCTTGCTGCTAAGTTTGTTATTCTCTTGTTCCTGAAACAAAAGGGATGTTGGTTCTATCAACGTAATTCCCTCCTTCTCTTTTTATGAATAAAGAACGCTCTCTATTGAACTGCGAATTTACACGGAGCACTCCGATGCCAGAATAACTTGCAGATCGCTGTTATTCTGTGCTATTACTCTGCAGATGGCATAACACCTTCAAGCACGACAGTAGTGATGGAGTTATCTGCGGTTGGCACTTCAATACCGTTGGCGTATACCGGGATATCCTCCAGCTTCTCCATATTGAGTTCCGGTGATGTCTGGTACACCTGGGCCGAGCCTGTTTTGGCAACATCCCAGCCAGTCAGGTCAAATGCTTTGTTTTCCGCTGACAGCTCATTCCGAATCACCAGTACAAGCCGCTGTGCCTTGGCATCATAAGCCGCAAGTGTTCTGCCTTCATCTGTCGGAATAATGACCGCACCTGGACGAATGTACTTCGTGAACTGGGCCATGCCGTAATATTGCTTGGTCAACTCGTATTGCTCATCACCGTTAAAATTCGCATGAATGAAGCCCCAGTTGTTGTTCGCTCCTTCGTCTTCAACAGCTTGCCAGTATACCCAGGCGGACGGTTGCATGATTTTGAGATCAAACATGATCCTGTCTGCCAGTTCCTGTACCGAGGTCATGTCCTCATGGTTGTGCGGCTCACTGCCGCCGGTACCATATTCGGACATCCAGAGCTTTTTGCCGAGTTTATCAGCCATTGCACGCAGTTCATCCATTTTGCTGCCGTTATAAGAATGGGTATTAATCTGTTGCACCGCATCAAGCGTGTCCTGGTCATACAAGCTGAAATTAAATACGGTCTCATCGATGCTGTTATCGTCCGCAGCACTGATTACCGTGCCATCCAGTCCTTTGTTTTGGAGCGAGGCGGCCGTTTTCTTAATAATTTCGGCCTGTTTCTCGGTACTGAAATGACTGCCCTCCTGCTGATTGCCCTTTTTCCACCAGTTGGCAGAAGGTTCATTCAGCGGATCAAGGGAACGAAATGTAATGCCCCACGTATCCCGATAATGCTTCACCACTTCAGTCAAATAGTCAGCGAACGCATCATACTGATCTTCACGCAGATTATTACCGGCATCCTCAGAACCAGTGACCGAACCACTAATTGTCATCCAATACGGAGGTGAGTTGGAGAAGGCCTCCGTGATGTTGACTCCGCGTTTGATCGCACCCTGCATGACGGAACGCTGACCCGCATCCGCTTCCCAGTCCCACTTGCCTGGCTCAGGCTGAAAACCTGGAACGTCACCGCCTGGACGAAGCGCGTTCATCTCTGGGTTCTCTTCGCCGCCAATATTGTAACGAACGATATTCAGTCCTAAACCTTTGGCAGGGTCAAATATCAGATCCATAACCTCATCCACCTTCGTTTGATCCTTCCAGCCGCCGAGATCATTCGCCCACCAAGCCAGTGAGGTACCCCAGCCTTCAAAATGATCATACGACTGCTCCAGCTTGAGATGCACCGGATCTTCCTGGAATACAAGTGTCTTGGGAGATGAATTCATATAATGATTGATAGCCATTCCTCCTACCGCCACCAAGGCAAGCAAAGCTGTACCTGCGAATACCAAACCTCGTCTGCCCCTGAAACGCTGTTCATGATGTGCCATCGTGACTCCTTCTTTCGTGATCCATTGATCTTCTAAGTTGATGTAGTTCCTTTTGTGAAATTGTTCTTGTTAGTTAAACTTTTTGAAACCGATTTCATGAAATGGGTTTCATTAGATCGAAAACTAAAACCCGTTCCACAGGATGAAAAGGGTCTCATTTACGCCCTCATTATATTTCACGCTTCAAAGAAATGTCAACGCTTTCTTTTTTTGAGAACCAGACCCACTACCGGGCGGCAGGTCCTGTACTTTGGCGGATAATCAGCCTAGGTTCCAATACATTCTGTTTCTTCGGTTTGCCTTGATTGATCAGCTCATGCAACACATCCACGGCCTGTTTGCCCAGTTGATACGTATTCTGGGATATCGTTGTCAGCTCAGGGATCACGGCACTCGCTAGCGGTGTATCATCAAAACCGATGATCGAAATATCTTTCGGGATCGACAAACCATACTCAATGGTCGATTTAATTGCACCAATCGCACTATTGTCGTTGACACAAATCACTGCTGTTGGCGGATTGTCCTGCTGCAGAAGTTTGGACATCTCCCGCTTGCCGTCGTCAATCGAGAAACCACCTAACAGCTGGCGTTCTTTCGGTATTTCAATCCCATGTTCACGTAATTTCTTCTGTACTGCTTTCACCTTAACCATCGTGGTAGATAACTCCTTCAATCCCCCGACAAAAGCAATCTCCCGATGCCCCAGCTCAAGTAGATGCTCTGCAGCCATAGCTGCTCCGGCTCCCTCATCTGTGTATACCCGGTGAAGTCCACTCTTGGCAATGTTACCGTTGACCAGCACAATGGGCATATGCCTGCTCATATCCATCAATTCCTGTGCCATATTATCCGGACAGACCTGCAAGTTAATACGTCCGCCGAGAAAGATAATTCCATCCACCCGTTTCTCCCGCAAAATGGAGAGATATTCGGACTCACGATTAGAGTCCCCCGCTGTGTTACATAAAAAGAACGTATACCCGAGTCCACGTGCTTCATTCTCTGCCCCCCAGAACACTTCTGGGAAAAAGGGGTTGGTGATATCCGGCAAGATGATAGCGATGGTTCCCGTCTCTTTCTTGATCAGACTGCGTGCCTGAGCGTTCGGTTGAAACTGATGTTTCTCGATAATCGACATGATCTTCTCTCGCGTGCTGGCACGAACCGGAGCCGTATCATTCAACACCCGGGAGACGGTCGATACAGATACATTTGCTTCTTTCGCAATATCATATATGGTGATCGATGTCATAGGGGGGAAACCTTCCTTTTTTCTCTATTTACCTGCTTATCATACCAGATAAGATATCACGAATGAAATGCATTTCATTCTATAAACTGCTTAGCGCGTGAAAATAAACAGCCTGCTGTCGGCATTCACCACTTGTGTGCCGTTGCTCAGTTGAACCAAAGGCATATCCCAATGGGTATGCCCGCTGAACACAAGCGTATCCGGCCCGGCCTCCAAGGCCTGCCTGATGAGCGGTTCACCCCTAAGCCCAAGCTCGGCGATGCCCGGGCTTTGGTGCAAAAGCAAGCAATCCGGCTGCTGCTTCAGCAGCTTGCGTACGGATTGCAGGTACGGCTCTGCCGGCAGCCGGTTCGGCTTGTCCGGCCTGCCGATGATGCCGCCAAGGCCCGCGATGCGCAGCTGGCCGAGCCTTGCGGCATGGGGCGCAAGGCCACCCGGTAGGGGGCCAGCGCTGATAATTGCAGCTGGGCCATCCATGCAATGGATGCCCTCGCTGCGGTGTAACCGATGAGCGTCTGCATCATCGGTTATATCGTGGTTGCCGTGGACGCCGGCAACCCAGCCGAAGGCTTCCCTGAAGGCAAGCCAGACGGGAACCGGATTGCCGCTCGCTCCTCTTTTCCCGCGCAGGGCATACATATCTCCACATAACAGCACACCTGTCTTATGCGGATCGAGCTCAGGCCATTCCACCTCCATCAGTAGGCGAATATAGGCAGGCAACATCTCACCCAAAAGCTTATCCGTGGCCCCCGTGTCAGAGGCGGCATCAGATTCCTTCTCCATTACAGGTACAATTCCCTGCAAATCTGAAGTGACAATCAGTGCATCGAGGCCGTCTGGCAAGCCAGCTAATGTGCCATGATAGATCGGCAGCTGAGCCTGAATGACCTCGCCGCCAGGAATCGCATTCCAATACGCATAATGTTCAATGGGATCATCATTTAGTCGCCGTATTTTCAAATTAGCTCTCCCCTTTCCTTATATATTATTTTACCTTCTAATCGGCAATTATGGTCCATATATTAAGTTGTAAGCGAATTCATTGGGAAACAAAGGAGTGTGACGACGCCATGATCATTCAAGTGAGTCCGCAGGCAGAAGCACGACTTATGGAGCAACTGGGCGAACGGCCCGGCTTTTTCAAATTGTTTTATGATACCGATGGTTGCGGCTGTGATGGAATTGCGGTACTTCTGATCTTAAATGAACGAGACAGTGATGACGTGCCTATTGAGGCAGGTTCGCTTCCGTTTGTGATTAATAAAGAGCAAAAAATTCACTTTGAACCCTGTTTACGTCTTCAAACCGAAAATAACTTCCCTTCCTTCCGTCTGAGCAGTGATTCGACGATTTACGGAAACAACGTAAAGGTACATGATCTCCGGGATGTAGCTAATGTAACGTCCGAATCTACGGAATGGTCTATTAAATAGTCAGTTTGCATTTATGAAGATTAGGAACAAAACCTCCCTCTCCCACAATTTTGCGGAAAGGGAGGTTTTGTTGGTGAATTTGTTTATTAACCAAATTCCAGAGCAAGTTCTTTATATTGTTATGTTGATTGATAACCAAACCCTTCTCCAACTTGTAACGTTTATTTTACAAACTCCCTAAACACGGTACGACCAAAGAAAAGAGGACTAACGATGAGGAAGCGCTATATTCTATACCCAGCTATTTTCGTACTCATAATCTCACTCATGTTGATATCAGGATGCAGTAGTGGTGAAAGCAGCATTAAAGTCCCTCCACCAGCAATTAAGCCTGGTGAAGCACAGAAACGTGAATACCTTTCCATTACTAATACCGAATACGTCAATGGGACAGATTCAACTGATGGAATGAAAATGAATGTATATACTTATGATTTACAGTCCAAAGCTCTCGATAAAATGACTGACTTGCCATATAACTCTCAATATCCCTTGACCGTAGTTTCGTTGGCGCTATTATGATATGAAAACGGACGAGATTGAGACTGTTTTTTTACAAAAAGAAGGGTTCATCAATAACTTCACGCTGGTATCGGAGTTTGTCAAAAAATGAGATTTGATCCCTTGGTATTGTTACTATTCTTATGGTACCAGAATAAAAAACCTCCCAATCTACTGTAATAGATAGGAGGTTTAATCGTTTAATGACAAGTCATTGAAGTATTAAGTTAGGTTCGCTTCATTCAATCCTTACTAGCTCGTTTTAAACCGTGCCGATTCCTCAGCGAGCTGTTTAGTCAAAGCATCGATGGTCTGCACAAGTTCGGCCAAATGCTCGGTCATTCCAGACTGCTCCTCCATCGTTGCGGTGACTTCTTCAATGGATGCAGATACTTCCTCACCCGAAGCGGACAAGTTCTGTGCAGCGCCAAGGACTTCGTCCTTATCCCGTTCAATGGACTCAATCTCGGAGGCAATCGCCAGCACCTGATTCATCATATTTTGCATATTTCGCGTCGCAAAATTAAAGGTTTCCTTCGTTTGCATCACACTGCTCTTATGCTGCTCGGCAATGGCCTCAATGGCCTGTACACTCTGGTTATTCTGCTCCACATGTTCAATCGTCTGCATGACGATACGGTTAATGTCTTCGGACTGCGCCGTTGTCTGTTCGGCGAGCTTGCGTATTTCGGAGGCCACGACGGCAAATCCACGCCCCTGCTCTCCTGCCCGTGCCGCTTCAATAGACGCATTCAGCGCAAGCAGTTTAGTCTGATTCGCAATCTCGGCAATGGTGCTTGTGATCTGTTGAATACCGGATGAGCTCGCTGCAAGTTGAACCGTAATCTTTGAGATGTTATTTACCTCTGCTTCATTCCGATCATTAACGGCGATGAGGGCATCGATCACTTCATGATTATCTCGGAATGCATCCGTAATCTCATCAGCCTTAGCCATGACAGACTGGGACATCCCGTTGACTTTTACAATTTTGCTACCCACGTTCATAAATTGATCCACGATCGCCTCTGTATCGTTAGCCTGCGACTCCATTGCACGGGATATTTCAAGTGCAGTGGCAGTGGTATCGGTAATCGATGCAGCTGTCTGCTGTGCAGACTTATCCAGTTCCGCAGTACTTTTATTCAAAACACCAATAGAAGCGTTCATACTGGCGATTAGCTGTCTGTTCCCTTCAGCCATCGTGTTGAAGCTATCCGCCAGTTCGCTGAACTCCCCGCTGTATTTTTCCTTCGCCTGTACCGTCAAGTCTCCCCCCGCAAGCTGTTTAAACAGTGCGGTAATGGATGTAACCGGTCTTGTCATCACCCGTGAGAGTAGAATACCCACAATGACAGAGAAGGCAATGGAGCTGAACAGAACGATATACATTTTATTCGCCATGCTTGTTAGAGGCTGATTGACATCGACGTAGGAATCCTCAACAATAATCGTCCAGTCCGATTGCGGAATTTTGGAATAAAACACCACTTTCTCGTCCGTGCTTACCTCGCCCTGTTGTAATTCATTACTTGGAGGCAAATCTACAAGAGACTTGTATTCCCCGGTTTCCAGCGGTTTCCCTGCCAGATTTGCATCTGCCGAGTGATACATCACTTTACCCACCCGATCCAGAACAATCACTTTACCTTCATCGTTAATCTTGACGTTCTGCAATTGGTTCACAAAAAATGAAGTGGATATCGTGGCAATGAGCACCCCGTTTACTTGCTTATTCTCATCATACATCGGGGAAGCAAATACAGTGCCAAGTGTACCCAGCGTTTTGGAAATGATACCATCACTGATCACCTGACGCCCTTGTATCGCTTCCTTAAAGTAGCCTCGATCCGCGCGATCTCCGCCTACGGTCTTCGGGTCGTTCGCTGCGACTACCGTGCCATTCTTATCAATCAGCATAAGCACAACGGCGCCCTCAATGCCTTCCAAGCTTTGGGCTAAGATATCATTAGATTCATTGATTAGAGTTTGATTTTCCTCAAAAAAGACATTTGCTTCCTGTCCTTCATTTGCACTCCGTATGGAAAGCAATTGTTCAAAGGCCTTATGTTTGGTCATGAGAAATGCCGCTTGCTTAGACAACTGCAAGGAAGTAAACAGCCCTGCTCCAATCCGATCAGAATTCGCATGAATTTCATCTTTACTTTTATCCTGAGTAATGCCTTCAGCTATCTTATAACACAGCACAGCTGTTACGGTCAGTACGATACACACGAGAAGACTGATCATTAATGGTAATTTGACCCGAAAAGACATATTTCTTAGTCGCTGTCCTGCTTTTGCAAAAAACATGAATACCTCCACCATCCATCCTGATTTTGTATGAACCCATATAATATTTGATATTTTAA
This sequence comes from Paenibacillus sp. 4624, assembly GCF_050435065.1. NCBI lineage: Bacteria > Bacillati > Bacillota > Bacilli > Caryophanales > Paenibacillaceae > Paenibacillus > Paenibacillus sp. 4624. The sequence goes on along the minus strand of NZ_JBNDJR010000001.1, from coordinate 234,228 downwards.
TATCGGCATGAATCCAATAATCTGACAGTGAATGGAGCATTTGTACAAAAAAAATTTTAACGATCTAAATTTATTACAAATTGGAATGAATGGTGGTAGTGAACTCAATGAACAGCAATTTCTCTTATTTAAAAAGAAAACAAGCTCCTGCCGCAAAATGGCAAGAGCTTGTTCGGGGGCTATAGATTCGCAATACGCTTCCCAATACGAGGAAACAGGCCAAATGCGTTCTCGTAAAAAACCTTCTCATGGTGCTGCTCCGGCACAAGCCTGCGGACGAATTCGGCATACAGATCGATAGGCGCAAGCGGCCAGTCAGTTCCGAATAACATTTTCTCATAATGATCCGAGTAGACCAACGCCCGGCGGAAATGATCCATAAACAGCGGTTCGTTCATAAAGCGTTCGAAGTGAGGGCGATCCCCCACTACAAGCCCAGATAAATCTGCGTACACATTAGGGTTCTTAGCAACCACCTCAGCAGCATCCATGACCCAGGGATCACCCAGATGACAGATCATGAAGTTTACACCTCGTTGTTGCAACGCAAGCTCGTCCACCGTTAGCGGATGCGAATATTTGAGCAGCCCGTTCATGGAGTAGGTGTCTCCGGTATGGATGACCACAGGCAGATTGTATTTTGCCGCCAGCTCATAGACCGGGGTATAGATTTTGTCATACACATAGTGGTGATAATATCCAGCATACAGCTTGATTCCAGCAACTTCGGGCGACTGCAATCTGGCTTCGATCCTGTCCAGTTCGTCTTGAGCTTGTTTACCACCCAGCCTGTTCGGATTAATTCCAACACACTCCATTAGAAACGATGGAACCTGTTCTTCCAGATCCAGACCCATCGGGTTAGGCGAACTGGAATCGGGGAAGGCACCCTTCGTCTGCTCGCTCACCCCCATGCCGATGCCAAGAATGACGTCATTTCGGTCAAATTCCGCCTTGAGACCCGCCGCGCTGTAGTCTACTTTGGACAGGTCAATTGCGGTACGGTGAAAGCTGTCGATATCCGATAGATGAATGTGAATATCAATGATGGGCATCGGAGGCCTCCTCTTCGCTTGTTGATGTTACAAAGTTCAGCTTCAACAGATCATGTACATCTCCCGTATCGAGTGGGATCGGCCCCAGAACAAGATAGGTTGGCTCCGTCCAGACGGTTTCGCCATGTTGCATCGTAAGCTCATGTGTTACGTTATGTCCTGTCACCAAATTGTTAGCAAAAGCCCAGGCATTCTGGTTCGGGTAACGATTCACCGCATGCAGCATGTTTTGACGTGAAAGCGAGCCTGTCCGAAAAATATCTTTTAAAGGCAGGCCAATGTCTACTTTGCCGAGCGGAAAACGATCTTGACCCGGTTGCTCGATCCAACCTTCTGTATACACATCCGAAGGTTTGAAGAAATGACCTTCTGTAAGAGCATAATTCGCTCGTGTGAGACCAGACTTGTTGGTCACAGCCAGCAAGGTACAGAGTACAGGAACCCCAGGTAACATCAGATAATGCTGATGAATGGTCAGTCCCCGGTTCGCCTCATGTTTCTCAATGCGGGTAGTCACCTTCAAGCCTTTCCACACATTACCGAATTGATCCTTCTGCTCTGACCAGGATAGACCCGTTTGCTCCAATTGACGGCTAAATCCGTTCATACCTGGAATATCGACAGCCATCCCGCCGTACCAAGGATTCCACCACGAACGAGCAGTAGGTTCAGGATATGAACTGTCTAGCCATTCCTCGCCTTGAACTTTCAGAGAGTGTACAATCCCCCCGAATGCTGGATCAGCCGTAATAGATAACACACCATTGTTTACGGTATATAACGTCCCTGATCCTTCTTTTCCTTCTTCAATCCCTTGTTGCACCTCGGATCGTGTCTTCGGAAACCAAAGAGACGTTCGTTCCTGAATCCGATCCTCTCCACGATAGACCCCGCGGACTTTCCAGCCGTTCATGCGCTTGTTTATATCATCTGCCGTTTCGGTATCCTCAGGTGAAAACTCCAGCTTAACCGAGTTCGACTGCTCCGTCGCATTAAATTCTATCGTACGAGCTTTAATCTCCGAATCACCACCCTGCTGTACGTACAGCTCCAATGTACCTACAAGCGGAACAAGCTTACGCTCGACTAATTCAGCTTGAAGTACATCCGCAGCAAATGGATCGCCATCATTCAGCGTCACATCCAGATGACTGTCCAGCATCGGAATAATCCCATTAGGTTGTTTACGGGCGAAAGCGCGGAAATCCGACCACTTGGCAAACGTATTGAGCGCAAATACCGTTTCCTTCGTGGCTACCGAAGCTCCGGCTTCCAAACGTCCCAGCTCATGCTGTAATGCCAATGTATATTCAGGCTTAATCAGCTTCAGCGAAGGGTCCCAGTAGATGCCGCACGCACCATGCTCTTCCTTGCAAAACAGCCAGTTTTCCGTAATCTGTCCCGTATCCCAATGGTTCGGATCGCCGGCATAATCATCCCCCATATCCACAAAACGACCCTGATAGGGCAGAATGAGCCGATTGCCGAAGAAACCGAAGTGATCCATCAGGAACAGTTCTTCCTCCCATGCCGTATCACGTGTATTCACAACCTCGTGAGAGAACGTAGCGATTCCGTTAGCGGACAGCTTGGCAACCGTCTTCAGCCGTAATCCCGGGAAATTTTCCAATTCATAGACCGCTTCCATAACCTGATGATTCCCCTCAGCCACAATCTGTACTTCTTTGGCTTCTTTCAGGGACAACTCCTCCGAGTACGGTTTCCCTAGCTTCGGATAGTTCCACCAGAAGGAGTGACGCGACCCCGGATATTCGATCCACATGACATTATCATGTTTATTCATATGGAGGGAGTACGCCCCGTTCACCGCAATCCATTGTCCATTCGCCTCTCCGCCATACCTGCCTTCAATGCCCTTCATCAGTACAGACAGTTTTCTTGTAAAAGTAATCTCTGATCCCCCCGCCGGAACAGCGGTAATCTCCACGTCCTGGGCATATATTCCATACGAATGCAATGTAAACGGAACGGACACGGAGCGTTTGCCCTTCGCAGGTACAGTGAAGCGCAGTGTGTGCTCAGTCCAGTCTAGAAAAGCGTCTGCCTGCAGTTCCATAACGAATTCTGTTTCTGTATTCACATTGTTTTCCACGTTCAGGATCAGCTCTGCTGAAGTACCCGGATATAGTTCCTTTACGGGGAGAACTGGCGTAATCTTCGCAGGGAATTTAGGATGAACGCCGAGACGGAACTGAGCTTTCTTGCCGCCAATAAGCCAAGCACTACAGATGACTGGATGTGTTTTGTTCTTGTTCTGTTCTTCGGTCACCGGATCGAGGTAAAATTCTCCTTCTACGGTAATCGTTTCGCCTGGTTGCAACGTTTGCGCGACATCCATAGCAAAACGGATATTTTTGTCGTCCTGTCCTTTGATCTCGAACTCAAGATTGAAATTGGATTTATTTTGAATATGATAACGCACGGGGTAACTCGAACCAAACACCAGATCATGATGATCTACTTCGGTGTGGATGTGGTAATCCGGCGTTTCGAGAGCGGCCAAGCCGCGGCCTGTTTTTTCAAAAGTTGCCCGCAGGGAGAGTTCCCCTTTTTCCCATGTATAATCCAAGAAATCAAACCCGTTGTCCTGACGTCCATCCGGCTCGATCACCAGTTCACGGGTGCTGTCGGCATACCAATCTAATGTTTCAAAGTACGGTACCAGCGCCTCCGTCTGTAGTACGGTCGGGATAAAGTTCATGAGATGTACGCTGTCGTCTTTTTTCTCCCAAAAGAAACCGCATTTCTTGTACATCGGCACCGCCTTCATATTGCCCGGCCATGTGAATAGATCCAGGCGCGGCCATCCGGCCTCGACTGTTTTCTCCACTGCTTTTAAGATCAGATTGCGGCCAATCTTGTACCCGTGGTAGTCCGGGCGTACGTTAAGTAGTGGTACATATAGTGCATTCTCGTCAAAACGGTAATGGGCAAAGCTGCAAAAGCCGACGACCTCTTCCTCATGAACAGCCAGAAACACATGCAAATTAGATGAATTTTCCATCTCCTGGCGAATCGTTTCCTCTGTCCGCTGCCTCGTGCCGCCTCCCCAGCTCTCATTACTTCGATTCCACATATCTGCCAAGCTGGCGGCATAAGAAGCGTTGTATTCAACAATGCGGATCTGATCGATGATCGTTTGTGATTGTACGTTCATGTTCCATTCTCCTTCTCTATATGTATAGGATGGTCTTCGTGAACACTAACTGGCCTTCGTCTGATCGCTATTGAAGTAATCAAGGTTATATGTAGCAAATCTAGCGATAGTCTTATCATACTATATTTGGAAACATTTTCAGAGCGTCTTCGTCTCATAGATTCATATTGGCTCTAGAACGATTATAAGTAAATAAGAAACCTTAGACCGTGGTCGTCCGTATCTATCTAGGGGCTCTCTCAGGCTTATGTATAGGCTAACATATCCGGTGGTGAAAGAAAAAATGGCCTCGCCTGTGAGTTTTGACAAGCGTTATTCACCCTTGTTACTCTGAAGAGAGCAATATCTACTTATATCAAAAATAGATAGATTCGTGGAGGGAAAGCATGACGGAATGGATTACGCAATTTATACTTTTTTTTAAAGATTTATCATACGCAGGTCTCGTTATTGCCTTGTCCTTTGAATTTGTCCCTGCTGAACTCGTTCTGCCCATGGCGGGATATTGGGTATATCTCGGGGATATGAAGCTGTGGTTGGCTATTCTGGCAGGAACCGTTGGCGGCACATTTGGCCCATTGACGTTATATGCACTTGGACGCTACGGCGGCAGACCGATGGTCGAGAAGTACGGCAAATACTTCCTCATTCGCCCCCACCATGTTGAGGCTTCCGATAAGTTTTTCGAAAAATACGGCAGCGGAGTCGCTTTCTATGGACGCTTCGTACCCGGCATTCGAACCGTCATCTCCATCCCTTGCGGAATGGCGAAGATGAACGTATTCAAATTCAGTATTTTTACCTTCCTGGCCATGCTTCCGATCACATCCATCTACGTCTACCTCGGTTACAAACTGGGCGCACAATGGGAAGAAGTCGGCGAAGTTGTTAAACCGTATGTCATCCCGGCAGGCATGATCTTCCTGATTGGTTTTGGACTGTACATGCTGTTGAAACGTTGGAAAAAAAGACCGGCTTAGACAAGGCAGAGGCTTGTTGAAGTAAGGAAGGGCGATGGGACGTTACGGTTAGCTTAACCTTCAACTTGTTAGAATAATAGTAAAGCCCCGGCGATTGTGAGAATCGGCGGGGCCTTTGTTTTAAAAAAAAAGAAGAAGCATCTCCGCTATAAGTAGATCTCTTCTTATGTAACATTGGATACTGAACCAAAAATATTTTGCATATGAGCTTTTCAGATAAACCAAAAAACGACTATGTAATAGATACTAATAAATCGTTTACCAATTGTTCTTCAAACAATTGTATTTCCTTTAATTTGTTTGAGATTTTCAGAAAAACTTTCATATCATTAGTAATGGAATATTTCATTGATAAATTTTTTAACAACAAGCTCTCATTACAGAGGGATCTAGACTTACTTGATAAGCTTTCATAACTCCCGGTTTTCAAATACCCTTTAGAATTCAAATAATCTATTCTTTTATTGAAAACGTTCTTGTGCTCCCATATTATTCTATATAATCTCATATCCTTACTGAGAAGGATGTCATCAGAAAATCTATTTATCAACTCATCATATATTGCTAATCCGAAAACAGAGTCTTCACTGCCTCTATGTGTAAGGAAAGAATTTCTGGATTGAAGGAAGTCTTCTAAATAAATTCGGAAAATATCCAGATCAAAATTTAAATTAAAATGATAAACATATTTGGTAGTCGTACTTGTTAATTCAGGAGTTATATTTTTTATGAATTTAATCGTTGAGTCCGGATCTTCTGTGAATGATGAAACAAACTCTTCATATGAAACAGAATACTGACCAAATATCATGTCTTGATTGTATCCAAGATAATACAGCACTCTATCATTATCATTGTAACCATATATTAAATTGTCATGATGGAAATGTTCCTGCATATAACTTTTTTTATTAGACCAGTAATATTCATCGATGCCGACTTCTAAATAGTAATTCAAGTCAATATTTTCTATTACTATATCCAGAATACTTTTTTCGAAGGTTCTGATAATATGTCCATCCATATTGGCAGACGCAAGAAAAGGGATATTAGGGTATTTTCCATTGTGAGAATAGAAATCGATTTTAAAGTCTCCTACGGGGTTTTTCCTATTGTTAAAAGTATAAAGCTGAGTGTAGTTTGTATAATACCAACCTAAGAAAGCTTCGTCCTTCTCTAATATTGCTAGCGGGTATGCATGATTTAAAAATGTTTGAATAGAGGGAGTTTGAATCTCTAATTTTTTCTCCATGTTGCGCTCACTCTCCTTTATACTATTATTCCTAATCATGTATGCATAAATAATGTTTGTCAACTTTTCTATAATAAAAATCACAGTCCTATTTTTTGAGTTTATAAACTAAAAACTCTCTTCCACACAAAGGTAAAAGAGAGAGTTCAAACCATGTTTGCTTGTTATTAAATCAGCTTAGCAACTAGTTCATTTCCTAACTTAAACCGATTTTTCTAGATCAGTTCCCTTCTTCTTTTCAAATACACATACAACACCACACCAGATGCCGCACAGATGACCGCGCATAAGCCAATAAATCCATATCCCGCCTGAAGTCCGCGTAGCAAGCCGAGCTGAGTAGTGGCACCGTACATGTTCTTCACGCCTTCAATGACCCAGCCAATCACATAGTTCCCGATCACACTGCCGACACCCATAAGCGTGACCGTAAACGTAATTGCTGTATCACTGCCGTTCGGATATCTTCGCGCGATAAAGGCCATCACCGTTGGATAGATCATCGCAATACCTGCGCCCGAAATCGCGAAGAAGATCGCCAGACTCTCTCCACCAGCAAGCGCGACAAATGTACATACCGCCGAGAAAGCCGAGAACACGATCAACGAAAGTACAAATCCGATGCGATCCGTCAACGGTCCAAGCAGCAAACGTCCAAGTGAGAATGTGAGGAAAAATGCAGACAATAGTCCCGAAGCTTTAACCGTATCCCATGTGTAGGCTTTCTCCAGAAAGTTAACAAGCCAACCACCAACCGCCAGTTCGGATACCACGCCAAAAGAAAGAATAAGCACCATCAGCCACAGCGCCGGATCACGTGTTAACGTCTTGAGCGAGGTTCGATCTTCATGGGCAAGATCATCTCCGGGGAATGTACTGCGCAGTGCCGCAATGATTGGCAGCAGGCAGAGTGACAGCATGACCAGATACATACCGCGCCAATCTAGTAGGTACCCAAATACCGTCAGCGACATGACACCTGTCGCCAGCAATGGCGCCACCGTTGAACTGAGTCCATAGAAGAAATGGGACAGGTTCATCATCGTGCCTGTATTTTTCACAAAAATTCGCGCCCCGAGAATCGCCAGCGCAATCTCCAACATCCCGTTGCCGATGTACATGAAGAAGTACGATGACGCAAAGAGCGGGTACGTATGGGATACATAGATGAACACACCCGACAGAATCATCGAGGCAAATGAAATGATGCTGACCGCCTTGATGCCCCATTTGCGAACCAATATAGCCGTGAACGAGCAGGCGATCAGATATCCCAGAGCATTCAGGGACAACAACGTGCCAAGCTGTTTCTCATCCAGATTGAAGTCAAACTGAATGCGCGGAATGGCCGGGCCTTTAATATTTTCCGAGATGCCAAATACGATAAATCCTAAAAAGATCGTTGCCAGCTGCATGGCGTACAGCTTGTTAAACTTTCGTTTGTTGCCTTGCGTATTTGCTTGTTGATTCAAAATAAGTTCCCCCATTGTGTCCAGAAAAATGGTTACACGCTGTACCTCCGATTGCAGTGCCATCTTCCGCCCGCTGTTATCTCTGTATTTTTTGAATTTCTTTCTAAAGGTGAAAATACAGTGATAAAGGCGTTCTCCAGATTGGCTCTGCCCTCTCCGCTCTCGTGTAAAAAATTTTGCTTAACTTCACTTCATAATAAGTCGTTCCTACCACTGCTTCTCAACTACCTGTATACGGTAGGTCAGGCTTTCCAGCGTTACGGCTACCAGCCCGGTAACATACTCACGCCGGGTGTCGCGGCGAATGATTAGCTCAGGCATATGCTCCTGTGGAATGTGGTGATCCCGGCAACCTTTTAACAGGTCATCCCGCATGGCCGGGTCCATCGTGTCACCCGTCACTACAATGGCCGCCGGGTTGATAATTGCAATAATGGAGACCAGCGTCTTTACGACGAGTTCCTGCAATCCGTCTTTCGTTTGCAACATGCGCAGCTGCTCATCCCGTGACACGCCAAAGGGTAGAAATGATACCTCACCCCCAAATTGCGTATTCCCGGTAAGTGGGCGACCATCAATAATAAAACCTGCCCCCGGATAATGATTTTCAGGGAACGTCACCACCGCAAAGTTCTTCTCTTCCTCAAATTGCTGTTCATTGTACAGTCCGTACACCGTCAGATTCATATCGTTGCCAATGACCACCTCGATGTCTTCATATTGCTCTTTGAGCCTTAAACCGAGCGGCTGGTTAGCCAGTTCCGGTACGTCACAGATACCGATCACACCATTGTGGGCCACCCCCGGTATCCCGATTCCGATAGCCTGCACATTGTGATGCTGCTCAATCAGCCCGGCAATGAGTTCCTCCACCACCGTGACGTTAATCTCTTCCAAAACAAGCGTCTGTTCGTCCGCCATCTCTCTGTTCAGGTTGGCATATGTATGCGTGATGGAGTGAACGCCGCCTTCCGTACGAATAATCAGACACAGCACACTCGCATAGTCCGCATTAAACTGATACCGACTTGCCGGTCTGCCCCCACTCGACTCATCCGGGCCGAGATCAATGATCTCCCCTGTCTGGAGTAATTCGTTCAGAATTGTGCCGCATGTCGCCACACTGAGTTTGGTCAGGTTTGCGATGGAAGCTTTCGTGCCTACACCCATCGACCGAAGTGTATTTTTTACAATTTCAACGTTAATCCGTTTGACCTGTTGGGTGTTGTGGGAAGTGGGTAACATTGTTTGTTTGGTGCCTCCTTTCGTTTTGTATGTGTGAGGGCGATCGCGTATTCGAGAAAGTATTGGAGGGGAGTTTTTAAAAGTATTTTAATAATTGAAGTTTAGGGGGAATGGTGTGGAAAGTCAATGCTTATTTGGTAATGGTTTGAGGGCAGGTAAAAAGAGAAAAAGGACAGGCAGGATCATATTGGCGATACTCCTTTGCTGTCCTTTGGTTCAACTGTTTATGTAGACTGGCTCATGTGATGGGCCAAGATGCTCTTCTCCAGCCTGACTTCAAATAACTTGCGGTTCAGATCCTGTTCCATCGCGTGAAGGTGATACGCCGCCTGTTTTACCGTGTCCATATGCAACACCCCTGCCCGCTTCGCGATAATGTCCATGGCATCCAGGATGAGTTTGTTACACGTGACCAGTTGATCGACGTAATCGTCTTCTTGCTTTACGAGTTGTGCGTACTGCGAAGCAAGCTCTTCGCTGTGGGTACTTGTCATGTCACCACTCCTAAAATTGGTACGCATAAGAGTACCAGATATACAAAAAGTATATGGTACGCTCATGCGTAACGTCAAGACCATATGGAAATTTTAGGAGTGATTTATGATGGCGAAGAAGGTAGTGGTCAATATTCACAAACTCACAGAGAAACATAACATCTCACTGCGAGAATTAGCACGGTTAGCTGATATCCGCCATGCCGCACTAAGTGAGCTGCAATCCGGAAAACGTGAGAATATCAACTTTGCTCATATTGAGCGGATTGCGGAAGCGTTGGATATTGATGATATTAGGGAGATTATTGAGATTCGTAACTACTAGTTTATTTTCAATGACAGCTCTATATAAAACCATACCTTCCTTTATTTCGATTTTTTGTGAATTCAATATAATTAATTTTATCTATAATTTGTTTAGGAGGGGTCTTGTTCTCAAAGATAATAACTTGTTTTGAAGTAACATCTTCTGAAATAAATTCAAAAAATTTAGTTTGCAAATCCTCAGATGTTTTATCTTCGACATCATCTTCTTCTTTATAAGAAGTTACTGGTGAATCAAGAACCACTATTCCAGGATGTGGAAGGTTTTTAATGTCACAATAACGCATTAACCCTAATATAAAAGCACTGTAAGATATAGAACGATAGCCTTTACCAAATAACCTTCTAGGCTTACCCGAAATTATTATATCTTTTTCTTTAATATCAAAGCTAATCTCCTCAAAACCTGGGTATTCCCACCCCATTAAATAATGTTTAATAGACTTTGAAAGCTCTTCATAATTTTTAATTGGATCATTTAACGTTGATTCTATTGATTCTTCTTCTGATAATAATTTTACTTCTCCCCCTAGTATATTTTCTATTCTACCCTTCTCGTTTAATAATTTCGTCAAAAACATATGTTTTTGTTTGAACTCATTGATATCTTGCTGAGACTTTAAAACACTTCGCATTTCTTCTTCTAGGATATAATTTTGAGGTGCTAATTGCTCATCTAGTTTGCTACTTATTTTTGTATAGCTAACTTCCTTTGTGTATAATTCATTCGCTAGAACCTCTAATTCTTCATTCATTGAAATGATAGTATTTTTTAAATCCACAAGATGAATCAATATTTTATTAAGTTCAATTTTATAGGATTCTCTCCTCTGGTCAAATTCGTAATGGGAACACTCTAGTTCTGAATTATCGGTTTGTTGAAGACAAAGTGGACATCTCTCTACACTTAACAATGAAAAATAATGTTCTCCTTCTATTAAAAAATGCATTCTCTCTATATCAGTCTCATACTGTTCTTTTAGCAAATGAAACCTATTTAATAATTCTTTAGTGGATAAAATCTTTGAATTTACTTGTTGAATCTCTTTCCACAAAGTGCTCCTTGAATTAGATAACTGTTCAATTTCAGAACTGATACCGCCTCTTTTTAAAACTAATTCCTTTATTTGTCTTTCTAGGTTTGCTTCTATTTCTTCTGTGACCTTAGGTGCATTCAATTGCAAATCAACAATTAATTTTTCTATTAATCCGATCTGTTCAAGGTAAGATGAATCTAAACTGTTATTCTCCATATTTTCTATTAAACCACTATCATCTGTTCCAGTTAATATTAACCGAAAGGCAGATTCTTCTGATGTTTTAGTCTTATTATTGTCTGAATGAACCGGCGACTGCTTAGAAATTATATTAATTTCGTCTATTAGGATAAAATCATTAAAGTTTCTATATGTAAATCTGTTCAATTTATTAGATTTATTCCTCTTAATGAATAAATCGGTGTTTTGATAACCCGATAAAGACATAAGAAAGTTTGAGATGCTTTCCTTATTCTTGCTATGTCTAGTGGAGAGCACTTCAGGGGCGACCCCATCATAAATTTCATCCATAGAACAATTATATTTTTTTACATTTTTACCTTCGATATCTCTCTCTATTGTATATGTATGTCCTTCTGCATTTACTATTTCTAAAAGGACAACATTGTAATCATTTGTAACAACTTCTTCAATAGGTTCAGGGACATCTTTTCCGCCAAACATAAAGTTAATGCATTCAAATATAAAAGACTTTCCTGTATTTGTTGGACCGACTATGACATTTAAGCCTTTTTGAAACTTAATCTCTGAATATACTCTATTCTCATTAATTAGACGCAATCTACTAATAAAAAAGCCTTTGGTAGTCATTGTCATTCAATACCACTCCTAACGTAAGCTTCATACATAAATTCTCCACCCCATGTCTCAATGTTACTGTCAATGAAATTTTTAACTTCTTCTTCTGAATATGCTGAGAAATAATTCATAACCCATAAAGCATTTCTCTTGAGTCTATTGCTGTAATTTGAGTCTATCAAATCAAAAAATGGCTCGGTTAATTGAGAAGCTACGTACGAGACTCCATCATCATCATAAATAATATCTATAAGGCTCTTACTGTACATTAAATCTAAACCGAGTTGCATTGCTCTTCTTCTAATAAGAAGTCCTCCTGATCTATGAGGAATATCAGGATGTAACGACGGGGGACAATTCTCCACGCCAATATCATTGGAATGCAAAATTAAATAATCATAATAAATAAGCCTTTGAAGATTAAGACTCATTGGTGAATTTACAATAATGATCGCTAAAGCCCGTAACCCGACTTCGAAAGGAGAATTATATCCTTCACTATATTTTGATTTTTCAATATTCATTATTTAATCCACCCAACTTATTTTATCTTCATTCGCTAAGTGATGACATAATCCGTTTAAGTCATTTCCTTTTATCGAAGTGTATAATGGATAACTCGGTATATTAAGATTTCTAGCGGATTTACACACCTCTTTAACTCTCTCGAACCCATCAGAATGATCTGATTCTAAAATATCAATTATCCCATCATAAACCTCTTGTTTTAAATCCTCAAAAGCCTCTACCCCTGGAGGTAGAGTATCCCTTTCAAACTTCATCAAAGACTCCGCTGAGTAAAAACATTTGCGTTGCCGATTAAAATGATTAATGTAATTAGAATGAGTAGATAGATTGGAAATATCTTCTATAACAGATTTATGATGATCAGAGTATGCCTCAAGTAATTTCTTCACATAAAGTAATTCATCAGGAACTATACTATCCGGAGGTTCAATAGCTTCCGGACGTGTTTTGTGAATTCCGCCGAATCTATAGTAAAAATATTTCGTTTGTGAATGTTGTTGAATTAATTCTTGAGGGTCAACGTCATCAACAATAGAAAAATCAAAATTCTCAACATATGTAAGGAACTCATCGACCAATTCTATCTTTTTTCCAGACGTGATATTACTTTCACATTTATTTACCCATTCTTTAATTAGTCCTTGTTTTAACTCCTCTGGATTATCAATTAAATTTGAAAGCTTTGTGGATACACCTTTAGGAGTCACAAAATAGTATTTTCTCGGTACTGGATATTTCTTTTCGAAAGTATAGTAACACAACTTTCCCATTTCAATCCAAATAGAACTTGGAGACAATGGTGCATTATAATGCTTACACTGATAGTTGTCCCATACTAACTCCTCTCCTTTGCCTTCATTTACATAAGCAACAACATCTCTGCCCATATCGCCAGCGCCACCGCATCTTCTTACTTTTTTATATATACTTTTCAAATAATCACATGACCATTCTCTAACTAAATCTTCAAAATCAGTGTCAGAAATAACTTGAAGTCTATTAATTGGTTCGATAGGCTTACCTAATAGTAAATCTGTATTAGATAATTTAATATTTAATTTCGGTTCAATAATATCAATTGTGTCTTTCTCATCTTCTATCATTACTTCACCTACAATCATTGATTTAGTGTAATCAAATGATAACACAAAATCTTTTTTCCATATATGGGAATTTGACACCCCCTCCAAAAAGGTCTATCCTAATAACGAATCATCCATTCACTATTAAGGAGTCGTTCCCGATGGTGCAGGCCAAGAAAGACGAAGTCAGGAAAGAGATTGAATACGCGGCGCTTAAGGTCTTTTTTGAGAAGGGATATGCGGATGCCAAGATGAACGATATTGCGAACGAGATCAATATATCGGTCGGCAACATCTATACCTATTTCAAGAACAAGAAAGAGCTTTTCTACGCCGTTGTTCCGCCGGATTTGGTGGATTATCTGAAAAAGGTACTGGTGGAGACGATTCATTTTGATAACCAGAACGCGTTTGTGGAAACGAACAGTGAGGAGCGATCCGTCCTTATGCAAGAACAGATAGATGTGCTACGGAAGTATCGGAATCAGATCGTTATTATTTTTGAAAAGAACAAAGGCACCATCTACACCAACGCCAAAAACGAGCTGGTTGAGCTGATGATCGAAACGAAGAAAGCCTATCTCAAAAATCAATACAAACACTATGAGATCGGCACCGAGGAGAACCTGATTCTGCTGAACATTCTGGCACATAACGTCATCGACATGAATCTGGATTTATTGAAACGAGATATGAGCGAGGACAGCCGGAAGCAAATCTTTGAAGCGTTGTATATATACCGACTGTACGGCATGAAAAGCTTGAACGAATAAGGAATAGTGCTTGGTCGCTGCAAAGCAAAAATCCATTTTACCATAGATCACTACGCACCACACAGCGTGCAGATCAGTTGTACTTTCCTCTGATTTGCACGCAAAAAATAAGCATAGGCAAGCCGATCTATTTTTTTAATCCAAAAATGAATTATAAATTCACTTTTAGACCACCAGAATACTTTTCACCGAGAAACCAAATAGCACAGAACCGTATCACTCAACTGATGCATCATGTAACACCACCCACACCCAAGGAGGAACACCCCATGAACACCGCTTATGCTTTGAAAAATGTTAACCTGATCCACGGCGACGCAAGCCGTCATCTGCAGCCAAACATGACCCTTCTCGTCAACGAACAAGGACTTATCGAGAACATCGCTCCAGATCAGGAACTGCATATCCCCAGTCACTATACAACAATCGACCTTACTGGAAAATACATGATGCCAGGGCTGATCAACGCACATGTGCATCTGTTTGCAGATGGTAAACCGCTCACGCTCTCCGTCAGTGAAGGATTGCTCGATTTTGCCTATCATCGGATTTTGAATACCCGATTTGGTCGAAATGTTTTGAAAAAACGTATGAAACGCAATGCTCTTACCGCACTCCATTCGGGTGTGACAACCATGCGCAGTGTGGGCGAATTCTTTTATACCGATGTGCAGCTGCGAGATGAGATTAACCGTGGGGAGTGGGTGGGTCCGAATCTGCTTGTTTCGGGATTTTTCCTGAGTGTCACAGGTGGACATGGTGCTCCTTACTTGGCACTGGTGGGTGACTCACCTTGGGAGATGCGCAAGAATACACGGATTAATGTGAAGAACGGTGTGGACTGGATTAAAATCTGTGTGACGGGTGGCGTAACGGATGCGAAAATGGTTGGTGAAGCTGGGCGTCTGCAGATGACGGTGGACGAGGTCGCAGCGGTCTGCGATGAAGCACATAAGATTGGAATGAAGGTTGCCGCTCATGTGGAGAGCACGGAAGGTGTGCGTGTTGCGCTTCGAGGGGGCGTGGATACGATTGAGCATGGGGCTGAGATGGATGACGAGATTATTCGTTTGTATAAAAATAACCCCAAGGCCCTTCATGGTTACACCGCATTAATCCCTACCCTACAAGCCGCTTATCCATCCGCTTCGCTCGATCCAAGTGTGACGAAGTTAAGTGCGACGGTAAAAGAAAACGCCAGACTGGTCTACGACTCCATGCTCAAAGGAGTGAAACAGGCAATAGACAGCGGCATCACTATTGGAATTGGAAACGATGCGGCCATGTCCTACGTGACCCACTATGATATGTGGAGAGAAATGGATCATTACATGAGACAGACCAAACTGACCAATAAAGAAGTCATCGACATGGTTACCCGCAACAATGCCAAAATTCTCGGGATCGACGACGTGACAGGTACGTTGAATATCGGCAAACAGGCCGACTTGATTGTACTGGATCACAATCCGCTAGAACAAATCGAAGCTTTATCCAACATGTCAATGGTTATGGTCAAAGGCAATCTGATCCAGACTCCCTCCGTGACACGCATCAAAGAGGTAGATGAGGTTCTTAATGCCGTGTGGTGAAGTCAGCGTCAAGTAAAAATTAAACCATCTCGTATCATTTTTCATTGGATTGTTGACGCTTTTTACGAAAAAGCTTGTACTTTCTGAGAAACCTTGGTTAAATGTGAGGTGTCACGTTAATGATTTAGAAAACATTTCCTCATTCCGAAATCAGGAGAAGATAATATGTCAGATAAACTTACTTTAAAAAGAGAATTATCGTTGTCTCATGTCGTGACCATGGGTTTATCCTGGATGTCTCCCATGATTTTCTTCACCAGCTTTGGCGTTCTTCATGAAGGGTCAAAGGGTATGCTGCTTGCTGCATATATACTTGCATTTATCGCCATACTTTTCACCGCGCTTAGTTATGCCCAGATGTCCAAGGCATTCCCTGTGTCAGGCTCGGCTTACACCTATGTAACGAAGTCCATGAACCCCTTCATCGGCTTCCTCGTCGGCTGGGCGATACTGCTCGATTATCTCTTCTCCTGTATCATCGCGGTACTCATGTTTGGCATTAATCTTCATGCCCAGTTCACCTCAATTCCCTCTTTTGTCTGGATCCTGTTGTGTACCCTTATCGTAATGATCATTAATATTGTGGGGATCAAAACTTCGGCTAACGTCAGCAAAGTATTTGTACTAATGCAGATTGTTTTCATTGCCGGCTTCTGCGCCCTGCTTGTATATAGAGCGCTTCAAGATGGATTTACTGCCGGCTGGAACCCGTTAGCTGTGAAGGAAGGTGTACCGTTTTCGACAATTCTCGCCGGGGCTTCACTGGTCTGCTTTTCTTTCCTCGGTTTTGATTCCATTACCACAATGACTGAGGAAACCAAACATCCCAAGAAAACCATCCCCCGCGCCATTCTGATCATTGTGCTGATGGCAGGTGTGATGTACTTCATCACGGCTTATCTGATTCAGCAGATGTACCCGTCCATTAAATCAAGCAATGTGGATTCTGCCGGCTTTGAACTGATGCAAGTGATTGGCGGTCCCATACTTTCCTCCATCTTCACGTTTGTGATCATTTTCTCCGTACTTGCCCAAGGCATGTCCTCTATGACAACCGTAACCCGATTGATGTTTGTAATGGGAAGAACGTCTTTGTTACCACGTGTATTTGCATCTATTCACCCGAAATACCGCACGCCGGCGTTCAACATTACACTCATGAGCGTCATTTCATTATCCGCCATGTTCATTAGTCTGGGGACGGCGATCAAATTCGTTAATTTTGGCGCATTAACCGCTTTTCTGTTCGTTAATCTGTCGGTCATTTTCCACTATATTATTCATAAAAAGCAGCGCGCTTCTCGGGATCTGTTCATACGTTTGCTTTGTCCGTTAGTCGGTGCAGGATTTGTACTTTATCTCATCATGTTACTCGACCTTTCCTCATTGATGCTGGGTGCAGGATGGATTGCAGCAGGATTAATCTACTACACCATCAAGCGAGTGAAATCAGCCAGCGTGAGTGTCGCCAAGGTGGATGAAGCAGTCTAAACAGATTAGAATAGAGTTAGTGTTGGGAGTATTAATCAGTCATTCAACCCTTTGCCCTCCATAATAGGCTGCATACATTTTTCAATGCGAGATGTCTTGGTCTTGGATTGTTTTGGCTGTGAAAAGTGATATAGATACGCCCGTTGGCGTCCAGGGGTTAGCGCTTCAAATGCCTCCTGGAAGGCAGGATTTGCATCGAATTGTTGTTGAAGTTCCTCTGGAACAGCGAATTGTTCTACTTCCTTTTTCTCCACTTTCAATCCGGCTTGTTCCACTTCAATCGCTTCCCGAATGTAAGCTTTCAGAATTTCTTCCTGTTCAATAATCTGCTCCAGGTTGGTGAAACGAATCTGGCGACCTCCCTGCACATTATTCGTTTGCTGAATCAGAATACCATGCGGGTCTTTGAGCAGAGAGCCTTTGAGAAACATGATCGCACAATACTCCTTGAAGCCATGAATCAGCACTACGTTTTTCCCTTTTACCGTGTAACACGGATGCATCCATTTGTAATCTTCGGTCAGGTCACAATCCAGGATGATCTCTCTCAGCTTCACAGATTCATCCTTCCACGTTTTGATTTTGCTTAGATACGCATCTACTTTGGGATTGGTATTCTGGACTGCCACAGGTATCTTCCTCTCGTCTGCTTAATCACGACTAATTAGTCCTCGTACACTCAAATCAACAAGCACATACCATAAAAATGTAACAAGAAGCTCACTTTCCTCTGAAGCATACTCATGGCAATGATCAATAATTACAATCCACTTAGCCCCAGCAGTCCGTAAATCAAAATCATTATCATAAGACAACATATTTATTAATGAACCCACGGTGAATAGGGGAAATACATCTTTCTCTGCTACTCTTCTTCCACCATTATAGATAATAGTCCAACTGTCATAATGTTCCTCGATCTCTTCTACAACATACATTTTATCGTCGTAAGGAGTAATAATAAAAAAAAGGTCTCCTACCCTTATGCTATATTTAACAGACCGTAACACACTTCTTACCTCATGAGACTCATATTCAAAAACATCCTGAGCCGTTAATACATCCGGATCATAACGCATAAACTGACAACTCCTTTGAAGTATTACTACTTCATTCGACAACGCTTAACCATCCCCTTCTTTCTGTCCCGAACTCAATCAAGGACAATTCACTCCAATCCGTACTAGTTATTAAATTCACTTTCCCAGATTCATTTTCAAGCGATCCAGCTGTAACAAATGATGTTTGTAGTGCATTTCGATCAAGTGGAACCACTCATGAGCATTTAGCGCTCCAAGACGGGGGTGAGGCACTTTAGAGCCTGTGGCCGATTCTTCTAGCGCAAGAACAGAAGCTGTACTTCGCATCCGATCCACAACCTGCTGAAGCCCCTGGGCCAGTTGTTCCTTACTTTCGGGTTGCAATGGTGTATATTGCGAAGAAGCAGGTACTTTAACCCGAACAGGAGGGAATTGTTCTGCCTCGAATACCTGACTGCCCAGTTCTGTTTTTTCAGCATCAAAATCTACTGTGTTCTCATTCTTGGCCAAACCATGCTCGATGTTACGCAATTGCATGAACAGCGCCGATTGAATCAAATGCATGTACATCTGCCCGATCGACCATTCCTCTTCATCCTCTTTTCGTAGTAACTCATCCATATTCAAAAGATTTAATTCTGCTACATACCTCTCTACTGTAGTCTCGAAAGATTGTAATATTTCATTTGTGCTCTTCATCCTACAAACAACTCCTCTTCATCTTGATTAATTCCAGTATAAAAAAGCACTACTGACAAGGGTATGTCAGTAGTGCTTCAAGATATTTGTCGCCATCTCCCGCATACCAGCACGCAGTGATTCCGGCTCCATCACTTCGATATCTCCACCTAGGCCAAGTAGATGAGGCAGGATTTCCTCAGGATAGCGGACACGAAAGTGGAAATGAATGCCGTCCTCTTGATCTTCCACGTGATCGATATAAAAATGAAGTGCCTCCATCATTTTGTCAGCAACTTCTGATTTTGCTCGAACAATCACATGTTCGCTACGATCTTCCGGCGGCTGATATCGATTCAGATCAAAATCTGGCGGCAGACTAAATTTCTCTTCCAGAACAGAAAGCTCAGACATGCGTGATAAACGAAAATGACGAATGTCTTGCCGCAAATCACACCTTCCGATCAACACCCAATTTTCCCTCACCAAGGTGAGCCCGTAGGGAGACACCACACGCTGATTCGAGCGTTTCCCATCCGCTCCCGGCATTTTTTTCAGATACATCAAGCTGATTTTGCGTTGCTCCAGAATGGCATTACGTATATCGTTAAGGTAACTTCTCACCATCCCGGTTGTATCAGGCCCCATCGGATGAAGCACACGCATCGTTTCCTGTACACGTGTGGACTGTTTGCGAACAGCTTCTGGTAAAATCGCTTCAATCTTACGCTGTGCAGACTTAGCCTGAATACCATACGCGGTATCCCATCTCTGTTCGATAAACTTCGCTCCCATGAGCAGCGACACGGCTTCCTCCGCAGTAAAACTAACCGGGGGAAGAAAGTATCCATCCATCAGAGAGTACCCATGACCCGGTGCACCTGCAATAGGCACTCCAGCCTCGCTTAATGCTTGAATGTCACGATATATTGTACGAACACTTGTCTCAAACTGAGCGGCCAGATCCTCCGCCCTGATCAGTTTTGTTCGTTGTAGTTCCAAGGTAATGGCGAGCTGTCGCTCTGTTTTGTTCATGTTAACTCAGTCCCCTATGGTTTACTTCCATGCTTCCGGTACATGTTTAATCATATCATGGATGAAACCATCGTTGCCGTAAACGGCTACAACAAGGTATTCATTTGGTAAAGAAAAAAGAGAATGTCAAAAATCTAGCAAAATTTTCACCTCTATCTCTTCCGGTTATACCTCCTACTCCCCCCACCAGCCAATCCCCATTCAACCTCAAACTTCTTAATTTTGATGACCGCTCTCATACTTTTAAGCGAAGCCTCTGACATGCCACTCTGCGAAATTTCCAAGTACTCCAGTTTTGGAAACTGTGTAAGCAAAAATTCCCAGTCTTCCGTAAGCACTCCCTCAATGCGCAAGTTGAGAAGCTCCGGTAAAGCTAACAAATGAATATTCTTGATCGGGTTATGACTCAATATCAAATTACGTAATTTCTTGAGCTGATTAAGTGGCGTGATATCCTCTATCTGGTTATAATCAGCTCTGATCCAGTCTAGATGAGGAAATGTCAACAATGGAGACAAGTCGACCAGCTTGTTATTCTCAATGTTAATAGTTTCCAGATTAGAAAGATGGGTCAGCCTGGTCAATTCCGATATACTGTTCAATTTCATATTGTTGATACATAATGTTTCGACACTCTCAGGCAGATAACAGAGTTCTGCAAGATCAAAATCCGGATTTTCTTCCACACTGTAACTTCGCAGATTTTTGGCATACTGAATGCCATCCAGATGATACACTGGTCCTTTGAAGTAATAGCTGATGATATCTTTCAATTCCAGCAGGTTCATATCCGTCAAATCTTCTTTAAACACTTGAAGCTTAGACCGAATAGCCTGTTCCAAGTGTTCGTCCTTGAAAGAAACCTTGTTCCCTCTAGGCCCGTGAACCTTGTAAGAAACTTCTGCATAATATTCCTGTTTCACTCTCTCCAGTTCAGTAGCCTCATATACGTACCATTGCCACACTAAATAGATCGGCGGGATATGTGTTAGACTTATCCACTGAATTGATTCATTATCAAGTATTTTCCCAATCAGAAACTGGCCGCTACTCTGTATTAAAATGTGATCATCATGACGACAAATATTTCCTGATTCAACGATGCTTCTCGCCGTTTCATAAGACACCTGCTGCCTTGCAGCAATGTCTGCATAATATGTATCATAAGCCTTTAGACGTTCTTTTTGCATATCTTCTGTGTTTTCTGTATCCCATAGCTCAATAAATTCAAAAGTCTTAAGTTTATTTTCCTCCACCACTTGTTTAAATGTATCTGTGGCATAAAATTGAAGGTGATGATGCTGCGGTAAACAAAACAAGTGTGCATCTGTTTCAATACGCTCCGGCAGAATATGTACGTATTCTGAGAAAAAACCGTATCCCGTCTTTCGCTCAATAGGATTACTCATATCAATAAAATCTTGTATCCGGTTCACCTTAACAGCGAACATCTCTTGTTCAGCGTGGATTAATGGGAGAAATTCGACATCCATTCCGATTAACGGTGTGAGAATCTCCTTTGCTTTTTTTGAGAAAACCAGAAAGGTAATCGAGTATTTAATGCAATCACTTTTGTTACCCTTTCGCTGCGTTACAAAGACTGGCGGTTCCCAATGCTCGTTCTTTCCCTTAATATAAGCCTCCATCCTGTCACTATCCCGATCATAAGATTCAAGCCCAATTCTCATCGCCTTATGTGAAGGCACAACCATCCAAATTTTAATGATCTTCAACCCCCAACGGAAGTATTGTGATTCTTGTTTATATATCGGTTGGTTTTATCAATGAGCTAAGTGTTCAACAGCACTTGTTACCCTGACTTTGGTATGATCAGAACGGAAGTAGTACAAGAATACTCTCGATCCTTCTACAATTCCTCTTCCTCTAATACATACTGGTGAGAGAAAATTAGCTAAACCAGACATAAAATCATCCTACTGGAGGTCAGCAAATGAAGAAAAAACGCTGGATTGTAAGTGTAATTCTTATGCTTTTCATCAGCATACTACTCCTGAGCGAATTCATGATGTTGTCTTCCGAAAAGGTTGGCCTGATCAATACAACCTACCGATTCATCTCAGATGCACCTCATATTAGCACGCAAGGGCAGACCCTGTCTTATCAAGGAAGAATGCATGCAGAGGACATTCTGGACAGCATAGAAGCATATTCGACAAGTGATGACGGAATAACTTTATACAAAGCCATCGGCACCCCTGTACCACCTCCATGGATTTATGTTAAATATGAGAATAATACCGTTTTTCGTTACAAATACCCTCATCTCCCCTGGAAAATGTAAACGATAAAAGAGCCCTTCGGATTACATCTGAAAGGCTTTCGTCTCGTACACAGGCTCACTGGATAGGCGACATACTACATAAATTCTACTGTATTAGCCTAGGTATACGCCTCCCCGTCCCACTCAACTTTTCTAACGTCATTCTACAAATCCTACTTTATAACCTCACCCAGACTTAACCCTTTTTATCATAGCAACGCGTTCTTTATTTTTGTGAATTAAACCTTATTCATAATGTACGTATTGCATTCCTGCCCAAAATCGGCCTGTACCTTCCACATAAATTTTTTTCGACTCAATATATTGATTAGAGTGGAATTTATGATGAAGGGTGTGAAAATAGTGGCTTTCATTGAAAGATATGTAATCAATGATACCGGTGCTATTACTTTTACAGGAAATACGCTGGGGCTAAGTCGATCCAATACCGTTGGTGTTCCGGGTACGGTGGACAGTATTGGTGCTTATATTATCACGGATACCAGCATACAATTTGGCTCTTATCCCCTTGGAACAACTAATCTTTTTCAAAACAATAGCTCCGCTGCCATTCTGAATTTGCCTGCAGGCAGCACCGTTCTCTATGCCGAATTAATCTGGGGTGGAACGTATATTGATAATCAGGAGAACAATTCGGCGTTTATTAACAAAGATGTCATTCTAACAACGCCTGTAGGTGTAACCACCGTCTCTCCCGATCCAGCCACAGCTAGAGAAGTTTTACTATCAACGGCATCTGGATTTCCACGAACCTTCGCTTACGTAAGGTCATCCGACGTTACCGATTTGATTCGAGCCGGAGGTGGGGGTACCTATGTCACAGGTGGTGTTGTAGGGACACTGTCTATACCGGACCCTAATTCCAATCATGCGGGTTGGACTCTTGGCGTTATTTATCGTAACCCCTCTCTTCCCCTGCGTAATCTATCGATTCGAGTAGGAGCCGAGGTTATTCTTGCCACATCAGGTCCTGTTACTACACCGATCGAGGGCTTCGCGACCCCCTTCTCTGGTCCCTTAGCAGGCAGAGCCTTACTCGGAGCACAAGAGGGAGATGCAAGAATAACAGGAGATCAAGCCCTCTTTGGTCCTACGGTGTCAAATCTCACGGCGTTATCCGGTCCTAACAATTTTGCTACCAATTTCTTCGCTTCCCAGATCAACGGAGACACCGGGGCACTCGACACCACGGGCACCTTTGGCAATCGGAACCAGATTAACGGTACACCGGGTACAGATATTGTTGGTGGACGTCAAGGCTGGGATATTACAAATGTAGATGTGAGCAGTACTTTAAGAAACACCCAGACTTCAGCTTTATTGCGTCTGACCACATCGGGTGACGGTTATTTGGTCGATTCCTTTGCGCTGCAGATCAATATTAATACTCCTGTGATCACTGCTACGAAAACAGCAAGTGAAGAGGACGCCATTGTTGGAGATATTATTACGTATTCAGTTCTTGTAGAGAACACCTCCGCTTCGAACGCTACGGACGTAGTTGTGTTCGACAATATTCCAAGGGGAAGCTCGTTTATCCCTGACAGTGTGGCGATTGACGGTGTCTCCCAGCCAGGAACTGAACCCATAACCGGCATTTTCGTCGGTAATCTTCCGGCAGGAACCTCGGTCGTCGTTACATTTCAGGTGCAGGTAACCTCATTGCCTACGCCACCTCGTCTGTTTGACCAGGCGAAAGTAGGTTATACAGCTCCTACCGTTCCGGATGGCCCCATCATCTCCAATGAGGCTCCGTCTAATGCGGTCACTATCCCCGTCTTTCAACCGGACATCACGATTGTGAAAAGCGCAGATACAGCCAATGCACTAGTTGGCAGCACGGTTACGTACACGCTGGTCGTAACGAATGTCGGAAATATTGATGCGGTCACCACAGTAACTGACCCGATTCCGGAAGGCTCCAGCTTTGTACCTGGGAGCGTTACGGTTAACGGGACTGTGCAGCCCGCAGATGATCCCGTTGCTGGAATCAATGTTGGAAATGTCGCCATTGGTGATACGGTAACCGTCACATTCCAGGTACTGGTGAATGGACTGCTCCGCGGGTTTGATTTAACGAATCAGGGTACGGCCAACTATTCGTCTCAACTGCCTGATGGGCGTGTGATTACAGACACATCCGTTTCCAACATCGTAACAGTGACTGTATCCACTCCGCTGGTTAGTGTCACCAAAACAGCCAATACCATTGATGCTGTTGTTGGAGATATACTAACCTACACCGTTGTTATTACAAATTCAGACACTAATCCAATTGACAACGTTATATTTGCAGATGCCATTCCAACCGGATCGGCATTTATTCCAAGCAGTGTAACCATTGATGGAATTGTGCAGCCGACAGCAGATCCGGTCACAGGAGTTAGTCTTGGGACTATTGATCCTAGTATATCTGTCACCGTCACATTCAGCACTGACGTTATTACTTTACCTGAGCCACCCGAGCTGGCTGATCAGGCACAGGTTACATTTACGAGTGGACCGTTCGAGCAAGCATCCTTCTCTGATCCTTTGGTAATCCCTGTATATCAGCCCATCATTACAACAGTTAAAAGCTCCGATCCTACCTTTGCTACTGTCGGTCAGACGGTGACATACCAATTCAATGTCACGAATTCCGGCAATATTGCCGCAGTCTCGACACTGACAGATGTAATTCCTCCTGATGCTGCCTTTGTACCGGGAACTGTGATATCTAATGGCATTCCATTGCCCGCAGCTGATCCTAATGTTGGCATTCCGTTAGGAACGCTGGCTCCGGAAGAATCCCTGTTCGTTACGTTTCAAATCATCGTGAATACACTGCCTGCCAATCAGCTGTTAACCAATCAGGCAGCAACGGATTATACATTTAGTCCACCGGATGGCCGGGTCATTTCGGGAAGCTCCCCATCCAATGAGATCATTATACCAATATCTGCCCCGGACCCGATTGTAACCAAAAGCACTGATGTGATCGATGCTGTGGACGGAGATGTGATCACTTACACCGTTATTATCGACAATATTGAAAGCTTCGTAGTCAATAATGTTATTTTTACAGACTCGATTTCAGCCGGCTCCGTACTTGTTCCAGATAGTGTAACCCTGGATGGGTCAGTCATTCCGGGAGCTAATCCTTCCGTCGGTATTAATATCGGCAGCATTCCCGGCAATAGCCAGGTTGTCGTTACCTTTCAGGTCAGTGTTACCGATCTGCCCGTGCCTCTGCCCAATCCTTTTAACTTGATAGACCAGGCAACCATCAATTTTACTGTTGGAACAACCGCTATCGAGAACTTGTCCAATATCGTGACCATCCCCGTATATAGTTCAATAATTACGATCGAGAAATCCGCTTCCGAATCCATTGCAGTTGTGGGAGATACCATTACTTACTCTTTACTCATCACCAACACAGGGAATCTGAATGCAGATGTCATATTGTTTGACCCGCTTCCGCCGGGAGAGACGTTTGTGCAAAACAGTGTATTCATTAACGGCAATCGTTGGAGCGGAACCAGTCCCTTGACAGGCATTATTCTAGGTACGATATCTCGTGAATTCCCTGTAAATGTCACCTTCCAGGCTGCAGTCACTTCACTTCCTGATCCGCCTGTGCTGAACAATCAAACCAGAGCTGACTATATTGCTCTTCTGCCAGACGGCCGCATCCTCAGTGACAGTGTATTATCCAATATTGTCTCGATCCCGGTTACGGCTGATAATATTATATCCGTAGTGAAATCAACGCCTGCCCAGCATGTTCAGATTGGGGAAACCATCATCTATACGATTTTGATCCAAAATAATGTATCAACACCAATTATAGATGTTGTGCTTACGGACCCGATCCCGGCCGGTACCACATTCGTTGCCGGAAGTGTTGCCATAGATGGCACGGTTATCCCCGACGCCGATCCGGCTGCAGGCATAGCGATCAGTTCAATCATGCAAAATGACACCGTCAGTGTCACTTTCCAAATTATTGTTAATGAAATTGTTCTTAACGAGCCTGTGCCTGTCCTTGTAACCAATCAGGCCCAAGTTCAATTCACTTCAGGAAATTTCACAGACACCGTGCAGACCAATCCAGTGACAACACCTGTGGATATTCCGGGTATCACAATTGTCAAAGCGGCAAGCTCTCAGAATGTACAGTTTGGAGATACGGTTCAGTATCTGTTTACCGTCAGTAATTCAGGGCAGATTCCAGCTCAGGTGACCTTGTTCGATACACTGTCTTCCAATACGGCCTTTGTAGAGGGCAGTGTCGTATCCAATGGCATCGGTTTGCCTTCAGCAAATCCGATTACCGGCATTCCTTTGGGAACAATTGCTCCGGGGCAGCAGATTGAAGTAGCCTTCTCGGTGACTCTTACCTCCATACCTCCGAATCTGGAGATTATAAATCAAGCGACTGCAACCTTTACTTTCCTTACCGCAGACGGAAGAACACTCACAGACAACTCACAATCGAATCCAATAATCCTCTATGTAAATAATCCCAATGTATCTATTAACAAAACGACGAACAGACCTGATGCCTTACCTGGCGATGTCATTACCTATACCATACTTATACGCAACAATAATCAATCGCTTATAAGTTCCGTTATATTAACTGATTCAATTCCCCCAGGGACATCCTTGGTAACAGGCAGTGTTGTCGTTAACGGAGTAGCCGCCCCGTCAGGAAACCCTGCGAATGGAATCAATCTTGGTATCATTCCGCCAGGAGGCACTGTGACCGTGTCCTTTCAAGTCAGCGTGAACGCGAGCACGACTCTTTCACCGATTATCAATCAGGCGAAACTTCGCTATGCGTTGGGACAGACGGTTTTTACCATCCAATCCAATCCGGTCAGCGTGCTCGTGACGTCCACTTCGACTATACAGATTACGCTTCAAAAAGCAGCAGACAAAACTTCGGTTGTTGTAGGCGACACCATCACATATCAAGCCGCCGTTACCAATACAGGAAATACAATCGTTCAGGTTACGATCACCGATCCGATTCCGGCTGGAACCCGATTTGTTGAAGGAAGTGTACGATTGAATGGACAGCCGCTTGCTGGAGCCAATCCGGCTGCAGGCATCTTCATTGCATCCCTTCAGCCCGGTGGGATAGCTAATGTGACGTTCCAGGTCATTGTAATCAATCAGCCTGTGAGCGGAAATATCATTAATCAATTCACAGCTGTATTTCAGGGCCAGGGCCAAACCGTAACAGGGTCGCTTCAATCCAATACTGTGGTGATATCAAGCCGATTGCCTCAACTAACGATTGTGAAAAGTGTGAACAAACCAGAAGTCGAGGTCAACACTCACCTGCGTTATAAAATTCTCATTCAGAACGAAAGTTCATTATCTGCAACCGAGGTGACGTTAAGGGATATCATTCAAGCAGAATCTGTTTTTATCGCGGGAAGTATAGTGGTAAACGGGCAACTCAAGCCGGATGCTGACATTACCCAAGGTCTGTCACTGGGGACCATTCCCCCAAGTGAAACCGTTGACGTTCAATTTAATGTGTTGGTTCATAGCATATCTGAGAACTACAGGCTGGTGAATCAGGCTTCACTTCAATTCTATTTTGCTCTGCCCAATGGTAGCCTACTGCCTTCGTTTCTGTCCTCCAATAAAACAGATGTCGAGATTACAGAACAGGAGGAATAGGATTTTCTGCGGCTGAATGATGTCTAATTTTCTCCACTAGCACTGAACGCTAAAAGGCCATTCCTTCTGGGGAACAGCCCTTTAGCGTTCAGACATTTTATGAAAGACTGCACCTTTAATTTTTCCAACGACCTCAGCTCAACCAAATCGGCCGCTGATATAATCCTGTGTGCGCGCATCGACGGGTTCGGAGAACATACTTTTCGTAGCTGAATATTCTATAACCTCGCCATTCAGGAAAAACACGGTCTGTTGGGAAACACGAGCGGCTTGTTGCATATTATGTGTAACCATCACGATGGTGTAACGTTCCTTCAATTCATGCGTCAATTCCTCAATCTTGAAGGTGGAGACCGGATCAAGAGAGGCTGTCGCTTCATCCATCAGCAGAATATCCGGTTCGACCGCTAGAGCACGAGCGATGCATAGACGCTGCTGCTGTCCACCTGACAAACTAAGCGCCGAGCGCTTCAGATTGTCCTTCACTTCGTCCCAGAGAGCGGCGGAACGCAGGCTGCGTTCAACGATCTCATCGAGCTTTTTTTTGCCATGAATCCCGTGCTGTCTTGGTCCGAACGCAATATTGTCATAGATCGATTTCGGAAAAGGATTCGGTGACTGGAAGACCATGCCGATCTTCTTGCGCAGTGTCTCTACATGCACGTCACCACTGTAAATATCTGTTCCACCAACAGCCACGGTTCCCTCAATTCGCGTGCCAGGTATCCGGTCATTCATACGGTTCAGGGTGCGCAGCAAGGTGGATTTGCCACAGCCGGATGGACCGATAAATGCCGTAACGGCACGTTCCGGGATTTCAATAGAAACGTCTTTCAATGCTTGAAAGGTACCGTAAAATAAGTTCAGCTTCTTCGTTTCAATAATCGATTGCACCATGTGTCCTCCTGGCGATGAATTAAAATATACTATTTTTGCATCGAGTGCTGTAAACCGATTGTTTAGATTATCGTGCTCTTTGCGGTTCAGTTCTGTCATGATCAGTTCTAGAACATACGCCGTATCCTTATCCTGAGCCCGAATCTAGCAGATATAACAGGTTTGCCCGCACAGACTTTAGTTCTACGTTACATTTGATTTTTACGAGAATTAAACCATAGTGGCACACGGAACAAAATATTGATCAGCAACACGACAAAGATCAGCACCGCCGTAGATTTCTGGGCAATCTGCTCCGCATCCGGCACAATGGCCTCGGACTGGATATACCACAGATGCACCGCCAGCGTTCCGCCTGGCGATAACAGATTGAAATCCCACATCTCGCCGGACGTGGATACACCCGCAGTCAGAATAATAACGGCACTTTCGCCAAAAGCACGGCCTGCGGTCAGACAGATGCCTGTCATGATTCCGTTCAGCGCAACGGGAAGAACCACCTGCCCAATCGTCTGCAGATGCGTTGCACCCAGTGCAAATGAACCATTGCGAAGCTCGGTTGGTACAGCACGAACCGATTCCTCTGTCACCCGGGTCAACACAGGCAAGTTCAGGAAGGCAAGGCTAACCGCGGCTCCAAGAATGGTCAGACCAATCTCGAAATACTCCACGAACAGTGCAATCCCGAACAAACCAAAAATAATCGATGGCACGGACGATAGTCCCTCCACGCAAATACGTACAACCTCAATCAGTTTGTTGTTTGGCGCAAATTCAGCCAGGTAAATGCCTGCTGCAAGTCCGATTGGAATCGAAATGAGAAGGGACAGAATCAACACGTAAAAAGAGTTAAAGAGTGCCGGGCCAATCCCTCCGCCCTCCTCAATCTCACTCGGTACACCGTACAGGAAATCCCAGCTGAGCATCGGCAACCCTTTTTGCAGCAACAGGAACAACAATCCCACAATAAATAAAATAACGATAATACCTACGCCCCACACCGTACCCGTAAACAGCCGATCCATCCATGCCGAGGATGCTCGCCGTTTGCCAAAGGAATACGCGGTACCCGGATGAACCTCTCTTTTCACACTCACAGGTGACGTCCCCCTCTCTTCTGCAGCATTCTCACGGCAACAATCATCAGGATGGAGATTGCCAGCAAAATAAAGCCCATCATATACAAGCCATGATTCCAGATCGAATCGAATTCTACACTGGAGATTTGCATCACAATGTTACTGGTCAGCACGGCGGTTGGTGTGAACAGACTCGTCGGCAGCTGCGCTGTATTCCCAATGACCATAACCACCGCCATCGTTTCACCAATGGCTCGTGTCATGCCCAGAATGACTGCATACATGATCCCGCCTCTTGCCGCAGGAAGCACAACCCGGGTAATCGTTTGAAACCGATTCGTACCGAGTGCATACGCCGCATCCCGGTATTTGTTCGGCACGGCGGAGATGGCATCATCACTAATTCGGCTAATTGTCGGCAGCACCATGATGGTGAGCACGATAGACGCCGCAAGCAGACCATCTGCCAGATCACGTCCACTCAAGTCTCTAAGCCATGGGATCAATACCGTCAAACCAAGATAACCGTATACGACGGACGGGATACCCACCAGCAGATCCAGCACCGGACGCAACAGGCGACGAAGCCATTTTGGTGTCATTTCCGCCAGAAATACAGCAATGATTACGGATAGAGGGATCGCCATCAGCATCGTAAGTCCAGTGAGAGCAAACGTACCCAGAATAAAGGTCAGCGCACCATAGTGCTCATTTTCCGGGTCCCAGTTCGTAGAGAAAAAGAATTCCTTCAGCGAGACGTCTGCAAAAGTGAGGACACCTGTGCGAAGCATAAGCACCAAAATACAGAACAGAACGAGGCAGACAAAGGCCGCACTGCTATTGCAGAGGATGCGAAACATGCGGTTAGACCACCGGAGCCGGGCTTTACGGTCAAAACGTCGTCTCTTCTCGGGCGCTTTGCCAAGACTTGAACCCAGCTCATTCGGAGCCGGGCTGTTCGCCGGTGGATTCATTTCCATCATAGAGGACTCTTCCTTTCACATAGAGAAGCCAGCTTGGCGACCACGCGCGGAAGCTGGCTATCCCTTTCTTATGGAATTGCAGGATGTTGAGTTGAAGTCTGATCAGCACCAGACTGAACGTTTTACTTAACGGCTGCCAGCGGAATGAATTTCAGCTTTTTCAGAGAACCGTTCTGGAATTTGTTGCTTTGGATGTATTCGATGAATGCTTTCGTTGCACCCGTTGGTTGACCTTTCGTCATGTAGTATCCGATACCCCATACTTTGTATGTTTTGTTCAGCACGTTTTTCTCTGTTGGAGCTACGCCATTGATGGATACAGCTTTCATTTTGCTTGTTACGTACGGCAGATCGATATAACCAATCGCGTTAGGCGTCGTTTCGATGGTCGTTTTCATGTCACCGCTCGAACCTACTTCTTTGTAGTTGTCACCTTTGCTCATGAAGTCTTTGCCATCGAGTGCTTTTTGTTGAAAGTTAACACGTGTACCTGATCCGAACTTACGGTTAACCACAACGATTTTACCGTCGGAACCGCCAACTTCTTTCCAGTTCGTTACTTTACCGGAGAAGATGTCTTGCAGTTGTTTGGTAGTCAGATTCGTTACACCTACGTTTGTATTTACTACCGCTGTAAACACGGTTACAGCTACCGGGTGAGCAACTTGTCCGTCGAATTTTTTGAAGCCAGGAACATCCTTGGATGCATCCCAGTCTACCGCGCCGATATCTGCGATGCCTTTACGAACAGATTGTGGGCCAGTGACGGAACCCGCAGCGGATGCCGAGATTTTAACTTTTGGATTGTCTTTCTTGAATTCACTTGCAGCTTGAAGCGTCAATGGAAGCAATGCGGAAGATCCATTGATGATAATTTTGCCTTTCTCCGTGCTTTTGGCAGCCGATGCTGTCATTGCACCACCAAGTCCTCCAACCAGGGATACAGCCATGAGCATCGCTGTGAACGGTTTGATCCATTTTTTCATTGTAAAAAGCTCCTCTCGAATTTCGCGGTTTATTATTCATTTCATTTTTTTAATTACGCTTATTCATTTTACTTACGCATCAAAATGTATGTTTTTACTTCGTTACAGCTTTCCAGCTGCCATCCGCTTGCACCAGTACTCGACCGTTCTCAACGACAGCAAGCTGTGAACCCTTCACAACGATGGACGATACGTCAGAGGATACCGTGTATAGCTTGGATTGTTGGCCGGTTAGCGTATCGATCGACAGAATCATGCTGTTCTTGTCATCCTGCGCAGCAAGCAGATACAAGTTACCGCCTGACAAAACGGCTTGTTCTACATCATGTTCGTTATACACCGTAACTGGTTTCTGGGATGCATCTACAGACATCAGTGCAGCATTACCATCCTCGGACGGTACACTCACGTAGTAGGCTTTCTGACCATCTGCAGAATAAATAAATACTTTATCATCCGTTGAAGTAGTTAACTTCACCGCCACCGGTTTGTCAGAACCGTTGTTATACGAAAATAACTGCTGTTGATTTGCCGAGAAATCAATGTCCACATTGTCTTCATCTACATTCGTCGAATCTGCGGTTACTTTACCCAGAGTAGTTACGGTATAGATGAATCGTTTGCCGCTCAGCGACACATTCAGGTTCTCTTTATAATCCACTTTATCTTCCACCAGTTTCTTGATGGAGCCGTCCGCCAGATTCAGGTTGGCAATCACCGAGCCTTTATCTCCTTGCAGGAAATAGATTGAACTCTCATCCGCAGACCAGACCAGTTCCGGTTTGATGCTTGTGTCCTTCGTAATGAGCTTGGAAGCCTTCGTTGTCAGGTCGATAACGTATACGGCTCCTTCTGCATTCGTATAGGCTGCTTGATTGCCGCTTGGGGACACAACGAGGTCTGAACCACCTTCAGTCGTTAACAACAGCTCATATTTTCCAGTGGCTGTATTCACGAGATAATCACTTCTGCCCTCATCGTCATTTTTGGAGACGATTAGCTCATTTGCTCCGGCAAAGCGCGGGTTCTCTGTACCTTCAATCAGAGCAATCGTGCTGACTTCAAGCTGACCGTTTTTCAAACCAACCGTTCCACCTACACCAGATACCAACGGACGAAGTGCAACATAGCTCACTCCTCCAATGATCGTAACCGGCTGGTTCAAATTTACCTTTGTACCGTCTACGACAAGTTGTTTGGACTTGTTTTGTAAGCTGACTGTGTGACCATTCCATTGAATCACCGTCGCCCCGTTTGCAACTTCAGCTTGAGCACCGATCGCTTGGATAACATCGCGAACCGCTACCAGGGTTTCTCCATTTTTCACAATGGAACGTACCATGACACTGTTACCGTTTATGGTAAACGTGGAGTTTTTCACCTGTGCTGCACTCGTACTAGCCGCAGGTTTTGCTGCAGGAGCAGCCGATACTGCACCAACCACAGAAGTTGTTAGCGCTGTGGCTACCATGGACACTACAAGCACTTTTTTCATTGACATTGGCTCTTGTCACCCTTCTTTTCTCCATATAATCTTGCCTGATGCTGCTGTGCCCTGCTTGGTATGCTTGCATGTATCGTCTATATGAGAGCTTGTTCGCCTCATCCCCCCAAACTATCCACGTTCATAGTAAAAATGACCTATCACGTTTGTAATTATAGGAGGGATTTGTAAACGGGAAATCTTGGAATTGTTAACGTAATGTCAATATTTCCATAAAAAAAAACGTGCCGGTGAAATGGTTTCATCCGGACACGTTCTATTCAACTATTGGATCGTATTATTGAATTCGTCTGATTGTATATAATGCTGTATTAGCAAGATTCCCCCTCACAACTTAGACTTTAATTTGTTCATATAAATGTTTCGTTACCGCTGAAGGGGCGATGTGCAGCTCGCTCAGCCTCGCTTCCAGATCGCGATAAATTCGCAGCACCTGATCATGCTTTCCCAAGGATAAGTAAGCTTTCATAGCGAACCGATAGGCTTCTTCCTCATAAGGCGAATGTACCATAGCCCGCTCGGCTGCCTCCGTTGCTTTCCTCCCATTCCCCAGCGCCAAATGCTTTTCCGACAGGTTCAGCAGCAGTTCCAGGACATTTCGCTCCAGCCTCTGACTAAGCTCATACACCCATGGATAATCTTCCTGCGCCAGAAGTTCGTCCTGATACAGGTACAAGGTCCGATCCATCTGCTCCAGCGGCACATGCCCCTCACGCTGCATACGCTGCAGAACATCCAGCACATCATAGATATCAGCACGGATTCTCTTTTTGTCTATGATATACTGTTCATTCTTATAACTGATCATCTGTTCCAAACCCAGCTTCTTGAGGTTTTTACGCAGCAGGCTGACACAGGTATGCATATAAATTTTGGCCTTTTCATAACGCTCATTTGGCCACAAATGTTCTATAATCTGATCCCTGTGAACTTCATTGGCGTCAGGGTCTTGCAAAAGAAGATAAGCAAACAGCTCCTTTTCCTTCGCTGTACGCCACATGACTGAATCACCACTCGTCGGCGTCACTCGCAATTTTCCGAACATCTGTACAAATAAGTAGTTTTCTTCCTCACGGTTGTCTGCATCTTGCCGATTCGCATCGCGTTCGGCTGAATCAATCAAGGTTGTAGTCTGCTTCTGTTTCTGCTTTCCATTCTCTTTCTCAGTTTCTCTTAAAATTCGTTCAATCGTGCGAGATAAACGTCCCATCTCGATCGGTTTAAGCAGATAGTCCAGTGCCTCATGTTCAAAAGCAGCAACAGCGTATTGATCATACGCGGTGACAAACACAATAACCGCATCCAGATCTACCTCATGAATGTTGGCTGCGAGCTCCAATCCACTCATGCCTGGCATCTCGATATCCACGAACCAGATGTCAGGACGTGCATTGTCCAGGGCCTTCAGGGCTTCGAAACCATTCATCCAGCGGCCAGCTACATGAACCTCCCCTGTTTTGTCCAGGAACATCTCCAGCATATTTAGCGCATGCAGCTCATCGTCCACCAAATAGGCTTGTAACATAATCCTCCCTCCTTCTATTATTGATAAGGAAATTCAATCCTGATTTTAGTGCCCTGACCAAGCTCGCTCTGAATCACAGGCCCTTGCCCGTTCAAGTGTTTCAGGCGCCTCTGCACATTTTGCAGGCCAATGCCTTGATCCGATTGGTTTCTGTTTAGAACAAGTGTAACCTGCTCTTGCGACATGCCTATACCATCATCCTCTACTACAACCTGAACCTGCTCCTGATGTTTACGAATGGAGAGGGTCACTTTACCGCCATCAATTTTTTTGGATACACCATGACGAATGGCATTCTCCACCAGCGGCTCAATCAGAAGCGGCATCACTTTGCAGAGATACAGCGTGCTGTCCACATCCAATTCCACCTGAAGACGTGAGCCAAAACGCTCCTGTTCAATCTCGACATAAGCTTGAATCAGCTCCATCTCCTGACGAAGTGGAATCAGCTCTTCTGTATTATCCAGATGAAACAAAATTCGCAGATAACGACTGAAACTGCCAAGCAATTCTCCAGCTCTTGGTCCATCTGTAAAACACAGGGACATAATCGTTCCCAGAGCATTATATAAAAAATGCGGTTTGATCTGCGAACGCAGAAAAGCCATCTCGTTATTCGCAGCCTGCTTCACAAGCTGCTTCATGCCTAGCAGCATATGGATACGAACCAGAATCTCCCCGGCATCCAATGGACGCGTAATAAAATCATTACCGCCAGCCTGAATGCAGGCCTCAATGTCCGCTGGTGTACTCCGCGTGTTTATAAACAACACCGGTAGCTCGGCCTGGCTAAACTCCATACGTATCTGTCTGCACATCTCATACCCTGTTATTTCAGGCAGCATGGCATCCAGAATCACCAGGTCTGGCTGTCTGCCGCCAGCCAGAACAGAGCGCACTTTGGTATGGTTGTCTGCAAAGCTCAGTTGAAATCCTTCCGCAGAAAGCAATGTATTTAGCTGTTCAAGGTCTACGAGATCAGATGTTGCAATGAATACGTGACCTGAATTCATGCTCTCCACTTTTTTTTCCTCTCCCATATATGTATCTTCACCAACTGCTGCTTCTAATAGAATCATGTCAGCATCTGCAGCCGGCGGAAGCTCAAGGGTAATCCATGCTTTTTCTTCATTAATTGTGAGTTTTCCTCCCATTGCACTGACAATCTCGTATGCTGCTGACAATCCGGCAGCTGTTCGCTCTGCCTGTGCTGAAGTAGTATCCAGACCACCTGGACCCAGCCGAGAACCTGATCCCCTCTCTGCTTTCATATGCAGCGTAATTCGAATGACCATTTGATCTCGTTCACTGGAAAAAATCAACTCTCCATTATAATACTGTCCCATCATGTGATAGACCAGGTTATACAACACTTGCAGCAATCGATTCTCATCGGCTGTAATGTACCTTGCATCAGGCTCCATTCTTCGGACGATGATGATCTCCTTGCCGGACGCCAGAAACCCTAACACCTCTGTAACAAGCGAGAGACATGAAACCAGATCAACGGTACCCAGTGAGATTTTCACTACACCATCCCTGAACCTTGACACATCGATGAGATCGTTAACCAGATTGGACATCCGATAAGCCGTATTCCGGATTAATTGAAGCTTGGACCTGACCTCCAGTTCATTCGTTCGTTTCATGGACATCGTCAAAAGAGAACGGGATAGATGAATAATGCTGTGCAGCGGGGAGTTTAACTCATGTGAAGTCAGCAGCAAAAACTCATCCTTTGCCTTATCCGCCAGTTGAAGCTGGAGAGTAAGGCGCTGCATGGATGCATACGCCTGCACATACTGATAGATCAGCAGCATTGCAAATGTGCCCAGGATCACGATGGTTGTACAGTTCAATAGTACCTGACTGACCGGATACCACGTTACGATGATGCCTAGAACATAATTGACCAGCATGAGCCAGATGCAGACAATCAGCAACTGAGCCTCAGATCGGGTCCGTTTTTCATCACTTGTGCGAATATACTGACGAAGAATGACAAAGAAAGCCACTGCATAGGAGCCTACATTAACGACATACATCACTTCCTGGATCGATGAATATACGCGGAATGGAGATATGGTGATCAAACCGAGATACACAGTCAACATTCCACTGGGGATCTTCTTCCACTTTTTCCACCATACTCGATCATCTGGAACAAGTCTCCAGGTTATCAAGCTTGCAATGATGGATAGGCCATACACAGCTATATATTTCAACTTGTAAACCAGTTCAAAAGAAAGTTCCGGCACCAGATGTAACAGCAAACGCTCACCGTTGGTTACCACGGTCAAGGCAAAACCGATAAAGAACAATGCATACAGAAGTTGAATGCCATCCCGATGCAAACGCACATATAAATAGATGAATAATAAGCTGAAAATCCCCAAAATCCCAATGATCAGCAGCTCAAGCCCCGCTTGAATCATTGCCCTGTTCTCCATATATCGGCCTTGACCCAGATCAATCGAATTGTAGATTCCGCCGCTGCGAAAATCAAAATTAGCAGCTTGCAACACAATTTCGATCTCAGAACGATCCGGATGAAAATAGACCATGTACGGTTCATTCCTCGGGACATAGGAGGCAGCGGATTCTCCCGGGATGCCGGACCGATTCATTAATTTTCCATCAACGTACATTGCATCCGAGAAGCGAACATATCGTTTGGCGATGGCCATCATTTCTCCTTGAGGCACGTTTCGCACGAGCAAACGGTAGGTCCCATAACTTTTACCGTTCATTACCGATCCGTGACTGTTGCTTTTGTCGTCCCAATTCCCCGGAACCTGCATCATGATCGGCTTTATATGTGCGAGATGAATCTGCTGGGGAGTAAGCAGTTGCTTCGGGTAGAACTCCCATTCTCCATCCAGCGGGATAACGGACCTGTTTGTCCACTCCAGACCTGTCAAGTCCATCACGCCCTTTTTAGCCTCTGGCCTCTCCTGTTCAGATGTAGTTTGCCACACGACCACCAGTGCGAGCAACAAAGTCATGAATCCGATTCCTAACAAAAATCGATCCTTTCTGATGACCTTCATCTCTCTTTCTCCAGTAACATCTATCTTTACCGATAGCAATCTAGCGTTATTTTCGCACTCATACCTGAAACTGTCTATGCTTATTCAGATAATCTGCATACAAGATGGAAAAAAGGCATCCGAGGATGCCTTCGCAAATGCCTTCCGTAATACCATCTGCCCTAATAGAATGATCTACCATGGATGAACAGACTGAGAGAGTCAGCAAACTTCGTGCTAATTTTGGGATGCAGCCTGGATTGCTCCATACGCCCAGTGACTTACAGGGACATCCTTCCACATAGGAGAATTATCACCATCAGATTTAATGTTTAACAAACGATTCAACATGGTCACAGCTTCTGCCCGTGTAACGGCATCTTCTGGACGGAACTTGCCTTGCCCAGACACAGTCATAATACCGGAGGCTACTACGTGCTGAACCGCCTCTTTCGCCCAATGTTGTGTAATGTCAGAAGCATCGATTGCACCGTCAGTTTGTGTAGCATCGGTCATCGCAGTAGCTGGCGACTCCTGTTTTTTCAGAACCCGATCAATAATTACAGCCATCTCAGCCCGTGTAATGGAACGTCCCGGCATGAAAATGCCGTTCGCATTGCCATTCATCAATCCTGCATGTGAAACCTTTGTGATGGCATCGCGAGCCCAGCTGGCAGCAGGCACATCCTTATAAGTAATAGCGGGTATTTGCCCACTGTTGTCAGATAGGAGTGCACGAGATATAAGGGCAGCCATTTCAGCACGTTGCACAGTCTGATTGGGTCTGAACATGCCGTCCGCATACCCTTGAATATAAGAGGCTCCTTTGGAATCATTAATATGAACAATGGAAAATGTGCTGAACTTGGTAACTTCAAACTCAATCCCCGATTGGTCTGTTCCATTAAACTTGACGATTTTCCCTTTAACAAGTTCTTTGGTTCCATCACTATGTTCAATAAATACCTGCAGCTTATCCAGTTCTTTCGGTGTCAGATTTGGTTCTGTGATTGGCAGTACAACCGTCACCGGACGATTGCTCATATTGGTTTCTATCGTCATTGGACGACCTGCCAAGCGAAAGTCCGCTGTATTCGCCGATGAGTGAGCTAACAATGGATCGTTCTGGATTCGTTGCTTCACCATTTCACGCTCTGTGGCATCTTTGATCGGCACAAGGTGAAAGAATACATCCGATCCCAGTCCCTGTAAAGAACTCGCCGGAAGTTGCAATGAAGCATTAACCGTTTCGATATACAGATTCATCTTCTCATTGGCCATCAGCGAGGTAGACTCAGCCGGAAGTTTCACGTTCAGTTCGGATACCTCATCCTTTACGTCCGGAATCAGGATTCGGGCGATGTTTGAAGCCGCCTGCTTCAAACTCTGAATTGCTTTTGAGGTCTGTTCAGCCGTCAGGTTCACCTCATCCTTTTTGCGTCCATCTGTACCAGTTGTTCTTTCAATAGTCGTTGCCGATACAATGGCACCCACATTCCGTTCGTTCGTCACATTCACCGTAATCTTCTCGGAAGTGCTTGCAGACGGTATTGTTGTTGGCGTTGCAGAGCCAGAGGACGAAGTCCCCGAATTGGATGAACCTGGATTTGATGGCGTTGTTGGCGTTGTTGGCGTTGTTGGCGTAACCGGAGCGCTAAGGACTGTAATACTGCCCGGTACAAACTGCTTGTTCATTTCAATCGCATCGACATCCGTCACCGTAAAGTGTTCAGGTACAGTTGCATCAATGGTCTGCACCGGATATTCTCCTGCCACAGCACCAGAGGCAATTGTGAATTCAATTTTAAACAGTGTCTGTGGGATCTCTGATGCTGGAATAGGATTAAGCCCGCCATCCGCATCACTCCAGCCCACGATGAGCGATCCTGTTTCATTGTTCACGTTGTACTGTACTCCTGATCTGTTTCCCGTAACATTTGTCACCCTGAGGACAGCCGGATTGAACTTTAAGTGTACCCCGTAAGAGCCAATCGGCTGATCCAGCGACACGGTATCAACGGATTGCGTTACCTTCTCACCTGCTTTTCCCTTTACAGATCCGATGTAGACAACCGCTTTCCCAACCGGTTTTTCATCTGCCTTCACTGTAACTTTCCCGTTTTCTCCCGTCACCGGAAGCGGATCACCGTCCTGAAACCATGTGCTTTCACCGAGGTTCACTGAACTTTCCCCGACGACTGTTGTATTCTCCTTGATTTTGAAATGAAGGGAGTACAATGCTCCAGGTTCATCAATGTGTCTTTGCGTCGTCATCGTAATCCGAATGACACCAGAAGTGGATGTATTTTGGGTCAGGCTGACTCCCTGATATTTGGCATACGCCTGGTTGTTTACGACCTCATCCTCATTCACCAGTTCAAGCACTGCCGGGTCATAGGTAAAGGACAGTTCAGATTGATAA
Source organism: Paenibacillus sp. 4624 (assembly GCF_050435065.1). NCBI lineage: Bacteria > Bacillati > Bacillota > Bacilli > Caryophanales > Paenibacillaceae > Paenibacillus > Paenibacillus sp. 4624. Next base: position 193,747 of record NZ_JBNDJR010000001.1, on the reverse strand, counting down.
AAAGAAAAATTTGTACCTTTTGAATCATAGGATATAGGCACTTCAATGCTGTCTCCCTTTTTTCCGGATACTTCTCCGATATGAATAACAGCATCTATACTGGCGTCTGCCTGAGGAAGCCACGAAAAAATCATGGAAACCATAAGCAGCACAGCCAGAAGCGAATTCATTGAACGTTTGTATTTTGCTGAAAAAAGATACCCTTTATTGTTTTGCAAAGTATTCACTCCTTCCCAGGTTCTATGATTTGATTCCCAAGTAAATGCCCATAATTAGGGCTGAATCTTCAGCATCAAGCACACCGTCATCGTTCATGTCCAATGCTTCAATCTGACTTGGGGGTAAAGTAATTAAACCTTTGATATATTTATTGACTAACAAGGCATCTGCCGGAGTAATCACACCATCCCCGTTCGCATCTCCTTTAATTCGAAGAGCAATCGTTACATCCGCGCTACTTGAGAAAACAGATCCATTCTTGGCTTGCCAGCTAAAAGATGTCTTCATCCCCGTGTAAACCGAAGAAGGAATAAAGCTCAACCTCTCTAGTTCCGTAACAGGAATAACCTGATCCTTCACAACGTCCGTATCATTCAACTGTAACTTACCGCTGTCAGGCAAAGATATGATGCGAATATCTGTCATAGGCTGATTCTCCGGATCGGCATAATTACTAACAAAATCCGTAGCGCTAAAAACCAATGGAGCCCCGTGTTTAATCGTTTTGGAAAATGGACTAGTAACAGGCTTGGGGGTAGTAATTTCTATAAGACTTAAAAGCCGATTATAGGTTCCATCCGAATTGAAAATAACTACCCTATTCCTCACTGTATCAGCCATATATACTTCTCCGCCTGGGCCAACTGCAATTGAATTGCTAATATCTATAGGGTAATTGTCACTTGAACTCAACCATGGGCTCAGTACAGGCCGATTATAATAAGAGACTCCTTCATAGCTTGTTCGCATGATCTGATTACGGTTCACAACATATAACAACTTCTTATCCGGGTCTATTGCCAAATCTCCGTAATCATCAGATGAGTTGAATGCATTGGTTAAGTTGTTAAGAACTAATCCCGTTGTTTGTGTATACCACAACTCATTGTTATCTCCTAATATGACATTTGAGTTTTCTGAATATCCTCCGCCCGATGATCCGTACCCCGAACTATCCAATCTGATTGTCGCCAGGGTGATCATTTTTTGTTGAGCATTCATAAACACGACATATGTGCTGTAGAACATGGCCAACTGCTCACTATTGTTCTTTGTGAATAGAACCATACTTTTAATATAGGGTTGTTTATTTTCATCTGTACCAGCAGTTAATGAGAATTTACTCATAATGTCTATAGGTGGCGCATGCTCAGTTCCGTCAGGATTAAAAATATGTACCTTGGCTTCCGCACCTGATTCAGCAGCGTAAATCAGCCCATTACTCCCCATTGTCGCCGCCGTCAAATGTGGGACTTCCATAGTCGCAAGCACTCTTCCTTCGGTTGTTGCCCGGATAACACGATTATTGCCGCTATCTGCGATGAGCATCTCCGTTTCACCAGCATCCATCTTAAAAAACTGAATGTCTTTAGGTTGATTTAATGTGACAGGAACTACGGCAGCCATGGCAGTGGATGATGAAAAAATCACACTGGCAAGCAAGGTCATGACAAGCACCAGAAGTTTCCATCTCCCTTTTATCTGAGAACCTTTACCAATCTGTAGACTCAAAATGTCTCCTCCTTAATCTGTACTTCCATACCGTTTTAATAATACAAGGGCGCTCTTAACATTCACTGAACATGACGCGCATTATCCTGAAATAAAATACAAAACGACTGAATCAAATGAATTTCTTCGACTTGGCAAACCGTGACTCCACATCCAGTTCGGATACAGGTGCCAGCACTTCCTGAGCCACAACATGGTTGTAACCGATGGCCTTCAGATTGTTCGGAAAACCACTCAGATCAATGACACCTGCTCCCGGATAAAGCCGTTCGCCATCCTTCAATTCCTCAATGGGCAGATCATGCGCGTCCGAGCCGTATAACGTAAGCATCCAGAATATCAGCACAAAGTCTTAGTCGTTTGGTCGCTACAGCCATAAATGTAGCAGCAGGATAATCCGTAGAGGGCAGAATGTAGGTACAGCACTTGTCTACATTCAGTGCGGCAGATGCTTCGGCCATCGATACCAGGTTCGGCAGCCCCTCTCCGAATTGTTCATCGGCTGAACGCCATTCCACTGGAAAATCCGCTGAGCCAATGATAACTTGATTGCTTTCCAGCAAATGCTGCGCTTGTTCTATGCCATACGTCTGTACGAATGAGAGCGGATTCAAATCAACTGCCCCAAAACCATACCTGGATGCATACGTAGTATATTGTTCATCTGACTCCAGCTTGCCAAGTCCTGCCTTGGTCAATTCCTTAATCATCCCTTCGCCCTTCACGTGCTTATTCCATATATACGAAATGCCAGTTGAAAAAAAACTCTGGATCATATAATATGAAAAACAATTAGTTCTATAATTATAGAACAAATAGGAGGTTCTACATTTATGGAATATAAAGTCGAGGTTGATTTCTCTCCGATGTACGAGTGCGTAAACAGCCTGATTGCTTTTACGAACAAACAAAATCATAATGCCCTTGACGCGGGGAAATCTTGGATTCGTGACGTCCAGCATCGTTTCACCCCAGCCAAGCTTCAACTGATGCGCGATATGATGAAAGCGACAGACCACTTTACTCTTGCACCTTACATTTGGACTTGTCCTGGAGAACGCTCGGTGAATGGGTTTATGGATTGGCTTGAGAACCTGTCAACAGGAGAGTTATTCGACATTGCATCCCAGTTTCACATGTCTGTGCCCTCTAATTTATCGTCACTTCGCAGCCAAACTTTAGAGGTGCTAAGAGAATGGAATAGCCAGTATTTCAGTCAAGTTCATTCAGTCATCATAGATGAGCTCATTCGCGAAGCAGAGGAAAGACGTGCCCTCCTTGATGGTACTAATGATAAAGAGGTGTATGAAGATGCAACACAAGGCATGCGCATTTATCCCACCTCTAAGTTGAAAAAGATCATTATGATTCCCCAATACCATGCTCGTCCTTTTGTCACGTCAACCATCTTTGACGAGGTCATTTTCACGAATTACGCTTGTGACATCATGCCAACAGAACCGGGACGGCCTGATCCTAAATTGCTGCGTCTAACAAGAGCTTTGTCCGATGAGACGCGATTAGTTATTTTACGTCAGCTTGCGGGTAAGCAACTATCCTTTTCCGAGATCGTCCGTGAAGTCAAGCTTTCGAAGAGCACAATACACTATCATCTGATTTTTCTGCGAGCTGCAGGTCTAGTTCTCGTTCACTATGATCACAAAAATACGGAATATAGCTTGCGGTTGGAGGCCTTGAATAAACTCCCTCAGCAGATCGACGACTATTTTCATAACTAAGCATTCTCCATTTCATTTGTTTCGTGCTTACTAAGCTCTATTTGACATCTACGGAGGAATTTTCATGCTGAAGCGAAGTTACTACTATTTATTAGCCACGGTTACTCTAAGCTCCTTCGGAGACGTTTTTGGTCTCTTGGCCATGGAATGGATCGTTTATGAATTAACAGCTTCCAAACTGGCTATGGGTGCTATGGCACTATGTTTCAGTATTTCTGAGGTTTTATTCCGCCTGCTTGGGTCACCATTATCCGATCGGCTGAACCGTGGGAAATTCATGAGCGGACTTGTAGTCATTAGACTAGCAGCTCTTCTGATTCCATTGACCATGAGTATTGCTGGCCACCTGCACATCTGGCATCTCTTCATAGCAGCAGCACTTAGCGGTGCCTGTTCTGCACTGTTTATGCCAACAGCCATGGCTGTGATTCCTGGTGTAGTAGACAAGCATCAATTGATACGCTCTTTCGCTGTAATCGATGGCGCCCGTAATGCTTCTGCCTTGATCGGCCCCGCTTTGGCTGGAGCTCTGATCGCACTTGCAGGTTCCTTACCCACATTGGGCGTCAATGCTGCCTGTTACCTTTTAGCATTAACTGCCCTGCTCTATATGCCTACGATCCATCAACAAGCCGTTTCTAACGTTACATTTTCATTTAAAAAATATATCCAAGATATTGGCGAAGCTTGCTCCTTCTATCGAAAGTTCCCCGCAATGTTAACCATCATGGCCATGGTTTCCATAAGTAATATGTCTTCTATAGCTGTCTGGACGATGATGATCCCTTTTGTGCGTGAAGTGCTACATAAAAATGCTGCGACGATGGGTACCTTGACCTCAGCTTCTGCATTCGGAACCCTCGGCGGGTTACTGATCATATCCAAGCTAGGTGAGTTTAAAAAGAGAAGAGTCGTTATGCTTTGCAGTTTAGCTACGATTGGGCTCAGCTACGTTTTACTCGGGGCATTTCCCAGTTATCCATTTGCACTTCTTATTTTATGTATCGCTGGGGCAGCAGGACCTTTTTTTGGTGTGCTTAGTTCCTCACTCCATGGCACACTTGTACCTGTCTCGCTCCAAGGTAGGGTGAATTCAATTCGCTTCTTGATCGGCGGGGGGTTACAGCCTGTGGGTGCTTTTGCAGGTGCAGCAATAGCAGAGAGATTCGGAATCCCCACGCTATTGCTAACGATTGGATTGCTTCCTATATTCTGCTCCATAGCCGCATCCTTCCTGCCGAATCTGAAATTTTTGGATGGAGATTTATCAAAACTCAAGAAAGAAGAGTCATTCTCATGAATTAAATAAAGTAGGTCGTATGACCGCTATGGATCGGCTAATTTATACCTATTTACATATTTCCACTTATAAATTATGAGTGGCACAATCTGATGCAGGGATATATTCCTGCATCCTCTTTTCTGTAAAAAAAAACATTGCCCCACCAGAGGTTTCTGATGAGACAATGCCTGCGAATGGATTCTACTAGTATAGCGCGATGCTGTATTACATTTTTTGCAAAATGCCTTTAACCAAGCCAATAAAAGTTGTCTTCACTTTCGCGGCTACCTCAATAACTTCATCATGGCTGAGCGGTTGATCCAGAATACCGCAAGCCATGTTTGTCAGACAGGAAATACCGAGCACCTTCATGCCGCCATGAATGGCAACAATCGCCTCAGGTACAGTAGACATCCCTACAGCGTCCGCGCCCATCGTGCGAATCATGCGAATCTCCGCAGGTGTTTCATAAGCTGGGCCACTCCACCACGCGTATACCCCTTGTTGCAGGCTTACATTTTGCTCTTCGGCAACCTGTAGTGCGATACTGCGCAATTCACGATTGTATACTTGAGACACATCCGGGAAGCGCACACCCAGATCAGCATTATTTGGTCCAATCAGCGGATTGTTGCCAACCAGATTAATATGATCCGTAATCAGCATGAGCTGGCCTGGTTCAAAACTGGTGTTGACTGCACCACAAGCGTTGGTGACGATCAGTTGTTCAACGCCCAGTGCCTTCATAATGCGAACCGGGAACGTTACTTCATCTAAGGTAAAACCTTCATAGTAGTGAAGGCGGCCTTTCATGGCTACAACTGTCTTCCCCATTAATTCTCCAATCACCAATTCATTGGCATGCCCGATAGCCTCGGATTGAGCAAAATATGGAATCTCTGTATAAGGGATCACTGTTGCATTCTCAATCTCGTCCGCAAGTGCTCCCAGTCCTGAACCCAGAATCATACCTACTACTGGCTTGGTGTTGATCCGGTTTAATATGTAATCGCGTGCTTCCTGAATGTGTGCTGATTGATGCATAATAACGTCCTCCCGATCATCTGAATTGATATTACGTATATCCTATTTATAAGCATTACTTATCAAGTGTAATGAACAAAGGCTCGGATGTAAATGGTTGTCCTCATTCTCTCCTCGATACACCGTTGTCACAAGCTTTGTTAGACTTTAACCCCAGACTGCAAAGCGCCAAAGTAAGGCTCCAATATCGTTTCGAAATAGTCTTCTTGCTCTTCAATCTGCTCAACATACGTCCATATTAAACATTCTTCTGTGTCGATGTTTACTACCTCAAATTCCATCTGCCGAGAGGCCCATAAGGTGACCTGCCCCATAGCTCTCTCCGATTCATGAACATATCCAATGAAAGGATCGGAAGTACACTTCTTCTCATCTTCAGGATTCTCTTTTCTCTCTTCCGTTGAGATCTGGAGCACCTGCAGCTGTTCCTGTTTCCGTTGCATCCAGCATCGGAATGAGTCAAGCGAAAGCGGTCGTGACAGCAATCCAGCACCTCCTCTCCAAAATTGTACATCAAATAGCCGATCCTCTGCCAGAACCGGCTCCATGGTACCGTATGCTAATTTAGTGTGTGACTCTTCCTACTCTTGTACCAGTCCAACCCCATCATCAACATAAGCATCCAAAACGCAAATATTAGCGGCTTACCGATTGTTCCCTCTCCAAAAATAAAATAGGCCATCGCGAAATTCCCTATAAACGTAACGCATTATTACGGATGCTTTCCATCTTTTTCAACTCCATCTTGAATTAGATTTATGACCCTTGAGGATATATCGTTTCGGCTCGATCTTCATTCCATTGAATATGAACAGAGACAGGAAATTGCTGCAGATCTAGAAACTTAGCACCTATCGAATGCTTGACCGCTGACTCACAAGACCACGCCGTATTATTGAAAATTATAACATATACAGCAAATGATTAGATGTCTTTTTCTACTCATTTTTCCGTTACCTACGTATACCAAAAAAGCCGACCTCATTCGGCCGACTTCTTTAGATCCTACAATCATTCGCTTCCTAACGATGATAACTCATCGTTGCTGCTTCTTACTATTCCTTCACACTACCCAGTTGCAATCCGTGTACAAAGTACTTCTGCAAGAACGGATACACGACGAGGATTGGCAATGCTGCAACAATGGTGATCGCTGCCCGGATTGATATTGGCGTAACCATGTTACGCGCTTGCCCCATATTTGCTCCGCTGGATACCGCAGCACTGCTGTTGGTGTTCATAGAAGAGGACAGCAGTTTCATCAACTCGTACTGCAACGTACTCAGGTTTTGCTTGGATGAAGCATACAGGAACGTATCAAACCAAGAATTCCATTGCCCTACCGCAATGAACAACGCGACAGTCGCAAGTACCGGCTGACAGAGTGGTAAAATGATCGACATAAACGTTCTGAAATCGCCCGCGCCGTCAATCTTGGCTGACTCAATCAGTCCTTCAGGCAACGTCTGGATATACGTCCGAATAACGATCATATTAAACGCACTGATCAGACCCGGAATGATGTATACCAAGAAGTTGTTAAGCAAGTGCAAATCTTTGATCAGGAAGTACGTTGGAATGAGACCTGCACTGAAATACATCGTCATTACAACGATAATCGTAATCGGTTTACGCAGAATATAGTCTTTGCGGCTGAGCGTATACGCCAACATGGAAGTGAGGAACAAGCTGAGCACAGTACCTAGTACAGTTCTGGCAACCGAGATCCCGAAAGCCGCGAATATGGTTCCACCCGCAAATACGGCTTTGTAGTTCTGGCTGGTCCACTCCCTCGGCCACAAGTAGATTCCGCCTCGAATCGTATCGTTACCCGCATTAAAAGAAATAGCCAGTGTGTTCAAAAATGGATACAAGGTCACTACTGCAATAAAGATCATCAGCAAGCCGTTAAATGTGTGGAAGACAATCGGCTCAACTCGAGATTTGTTTATTCCCATCGATGTGTCCTCCTCATATTAATCGGTCTTCGCCGAATCGTTTGGATATTGAGTTAGCTGCAAATATCAGGGTGATACTGACGACGGTTTTGAATATACCGGCTGCGGTAGCAAGTGAATAGTTACCGATCTGTAGCCCGTATTTCAAGACAAAGATGTCAATGGTCTGAGACCAGTCAACAACTACACCATTTCCAAGCAAGTACTGTACTTCGAATCCGGCTTCCAGAATCCATCCCATATTCATAATCAACAAGATAATGACGATGGACTTGATGCCGGGCAACGTAACATACAACATTTTTTTATACCGGTTAGCTCCATCAATCTCAGCCGCTTCATAGAGTGAAGGGTCAATGGAAGTGATCGCCGCCAGATAGATGATTGCATTCCAGCCGACTTCTTTCCATACGTGTGATGCACCGACAATACCCCAGAAATACTCTGGAACGCTGAGCCACATAATGGGTTCTTTAATGAATCCGAGCTTCATCAGTACCACGTTCACAATCCCGCCATCAACAGATAACGAACTGGCTACAATGCCCGTAACGATGATCCATGACAGGAAGTGAGGCAGATATGAGATCGTTTGAATCGTGCGCTTGTACAGCTTGTGTTTGATTTCATTCAGCAAAATCGCAAAAACAATGGCTGTCACAAAGCCAAGAATCATGTTAATTAAACTCATCGCGATCGTATTGCGAAGCACGTTCAGAAACGCGTCGTCCGTAAGCAGAAACTTGAAGTGCTTAAGTCCGACCCACTCCTGCTGCGAGAATTTCTTCGCTGGACTGTAATTCTGAAACGCCATAACCCAGCCCCAGATCGGATAATACGAGAAAACCAAAATATAAGCGACGATGGGCAGAGACATAAACATCAGTTGTTTTTGACTGCGCAGGCGCTTCATCAGAGGCGTCTTGGTCACAACGGTTGGAGCAGATTTTTCCTGTATGGCTCCTGGCGTATTCGCCATCTTTCACTCCTCCTATCAACGTACAGCGGATTTTGAGGATAAATTGTTCGGAAGGGCACAGGGCATGATTTATATTCATGTACCTGACACCTTCCGAGCCAATCTAACAACCGCTTTTATTTATTTCACGGTCCAGTTCTGAATCCGCCATAGTAATTGCTCATTGATTCGGTCTTCATACGCTTTCACGTTGATTTTCTTGTAAGCGTCCACATACTCGCTCCAGATCGAATCAAATTGATCTGCATTGGACATGATTGCTTTAGGCAAGTACTTCAGCGACGTATCGGTCATTTGTTTGTTGGCTACCGAAGCATCTGAACCTTCTTTCAAGTCCACTTGCCACGCTGGATAATACACTGGGTTTTCAGGTGCAGGAGAGAAGAAATCACTCCATGTTTTGAAACCGTATGCATCCAGCAATTCTTTATCCTCCGGCTTCAAGCTATCGTAGAATTCCTCAGGCTGGTTTAGCGCTCCTACAGCATTACCGTCCTCAAAAGTTCCCTCCAGCTTCGGTGATGCTTTGTAGAAACCTTCCGCTTTGTTAGCCAGTTTCCATGCCGGGTCGTCCTGTTGAAGACGTTGTTCAGGTGTACGATAGAATCTGCCTTTATCGTTAACCATGTAGTCTACGCCCTCTTCACCCCAGGACAGCAACTTTTGATACTTTTCATCCATCAACTTATCCAGGAATTTCAGAATTGCAACAGGATCTTTAGCATCTTTACTGATACCAAAACCGTTGTTCAAGTTAATTACCGGACGATCCAGGTAATGATCCTTGATGCTTGTGTCATAAACCAGCGGAAAGCCAACATATGTTTGAGCAATTTTGTTCTGAGCTACAAGCGGGTCCTCCCCTTGCTGGAAGTTCCAGTGCTGATCAAACATGCCGATAACACGGCCCGAAGAAATTTTCGCCAAATACTGGTCGTAGTTCTGAACGAAGGCTTCTTTATCGAGCAGTCCATCGTTATAGAGACTGTTCAGCTCTTTATAGTATCGTTTTGAAATGTCTTTATCCGCGAATACGGTTGCAACACCTTTGTCATCTACAACAACACCACCATCATTTGGATGACCGGTCAAGTGCTCTGGCGGATTGAGCAGAGGGAATGTTCTCCAGTCAGAAGCCAGTGTTGTGAAACCAATGGTTGGTTGACCATCCGATGTCGTCGGGTGCTTAGCCGCATAATCACGAATCAGCTTCATGTACTCATCAAGTGTTTTCGGTGTTGGATATCCGGCTTCTTTCAGCACCTGCTTTTGAATCCAGAACGCAGGTCCGGAATAATAGTTACTAATGAATTCACCAGTATATACACCGTAGTTAGGCAACCAGTAAATATGCCCATCACTGGAATCTTTCATCCGTTCCCAATCTTTTGCATAATGCTTTTTAAGGTTTGGTGCATGTTCCTCGATCAGATCTTCCAGCGGGATCACCGCACCAGCCGCAACCAATTTGGTATCTGCCGTGATCAGATCCGGGTAATCTCCACCCGCAATCATAACCCCCAGCTTCTGTTGCAGGTCACCGACCAGAAACTCCATGTTTAGTTTGACACCCAGCTCTTCTTCAATCCTTTTGTATATCCGGTTATCCGCTGCCGGTGCCTGATTCGGCTCACTAATAAATGCCGAGATGTTTAATATTTCCTTACCATCGGGTGTCGTCGTTTTGGCTTCTTCTCCACTGCATCCTGCCAGTGCCAGAGTTAATGCCATAACAAGAGAAACGGAACCCCAAAGTTTCTTTTTCTTCAATCCCCCCATGTATTGCGCCTCCTTGGAAGTGGTTTTCCTTACTGATTTCATTATGAAGAAATGTATGCGGTTTCAAAATAAACAGATTTAAGCATCTCCCCCCCTTAATTGCAGGAGGTCTTGAACCGGCTTATACCTCCTTATGTGTGCTCTACTTAGCATGCTTAAGGCGATACTCAGCCGGTTTCATCCCTGTTCTACGCTCAAATTGTTTTAGGAAATGCTGGTAGCTCTTATAACCAAGCTGCTCTGCAATCGCACATGAAGCATCGTCGGAATCTCTTAGCAGTCTCATCGCTTCCTCTATCCTTAGATCATGCACCATATCGAGAACACCCTTGCCATATTTGCGCATAAAAGATTGGCCCAGATGAACAGGATGCATGAAGAATCGTTCGGCAAGCTCCTTAATGGTAAACGTCTCTCTAAAATGCTCTTGCAAATACTCAGCTACCATCGCCTGTGTTCCGCCGAGCTGTTTTTGACGAAGAGATGATGCCGCAGCTTGACACTTCAGGCAAAAATTTTCCAGCATACTCGCTGATTTTTCGATGTTCCAGCGGTACCGGTCATCAGAATCAAAGGCTGTATCTAGCAACATATCCTTCGTTTCTCCTCCAAGCTCCTTGCATAGAGAAAAACCACGGAATAAAATCTGGGTCATGAATATGTGTACGAATTCAGGTGCAGCCTTGTTCATTACAAATTGATGGAATGCCTCTCTAATCGACAGACTGAGCTGTTCTGGCGAACCGTTCTCCAGGTGCTCCATAATGAGATCCACTTCACGGAGAGATTCGGGATTAAACCTCAGTCGTTGTTCCTGAATATCTTCGGCGAATAGCAAATTCCCCTGGTGCAGAAACAAAAAACGCTCCGTCTCGACAGCCATACTTCTGGAAAGAGATAAAGCTTCCGGTTGCTGCACAGGTAAACCGACGGCAAACTGAACTCCGTCTGGAATAACTTCATTTAAGTCAGACAACAACCTTTCCGCAAAATCCCGATGGCCTTTTCCCTGCCATGATTCTGGCCCTGAAGAACCTTCACCCCATACAATGCCGCAGGTATCCAGTTCATTTTCCACCACATAACAGCACGGTTCACGGCTTACGGTCTCATGAATCATCGAGCGAATCTGACCAGAATCAGCACGCTGAAATCTTACTTTCACATACGTCCACCTCTGAGCTTGTTCATACAAATGAGCGATATCGTGAGCCATCTGTTCTGCATCATCAACTTCCTGTCCGGTGACCAGTACAGCCAAAACATGCCGGGTTTCCTGCACTTTGGCCTGTTCACGAACACTCGCGCGCAGTTGCTTCTCCTTCAACTCCTGCGCCAGTCGCGCCAGCATATCGTCCGCTTCCAACGTATCCACAGGTTTGGTTAAATAATTGCTTACGCCAAGACGAATGGCCTGCCTTGCGTAATTGAAATCGCTGTAACCACTTGTAATGACAAACATTGTGGAATCATGCCCCAGACGACGTGCCTCTTCAATCAATTCGAGCCCGTTCATCGCTGGCATATGAATATCCGTGACAACCAGATCAGGTTTACTCGTACGGATCGCTTCGACTGCCTCTTCTCCATTGGTGCACACACCGTTAATTTCAAACCCGAATTTTCGCCAATCAATTAACAACTGCAAGCCTTCAATCGCAAACGGCTCATCATCCACCAATAGTACTTTATACATCTTGCTGTCCCCCTTTGTTCATCAGTCACAGTCTATCTGTGGGAATATGGAATCCGGCTTCTGTACCGCTACCCTTCTCACTGCGAATCGTGAACGTTGCATCTCCTTCATAAAATAATTCCAGGCGACGATAGACATTACGAATGCCCACATGTGATCCGTCCTTCGCCTGATCCGAGCGTACGTCCTGTATTAATTGCCGCAGTTTATCCTGTTCCATCCCGATCCCGTTATCGATGACACGAATAACCAGTCCGGATTCACCTAGCTTTGCGGTAATATGAATCAATCGTCCAGTCTTGCGTGCCTGCAATCCATGTTTGCACGCATTTTCCACCAGCGGCTGAATACTCATACGTGGAATACGTTTGCCTGCAGCCTTTGGATCAATATCCAGAGTATAATCAAATAATTCTCCGAACCTGAACTTCTCAATTTGAAGATAAAGTGTTGTGAACTGCAGCTCCTCTTCGAGTGGAATCAGGTTGTCTGATCTGCTGAGCAACTGTCTCATGAGTAATGATAAGCTTTTAATAATTTCAGATACTTCGGTATAGCCGTTCTTAGTGCTCACGACGAGCAGTGCGTTCAGTGTATTAAACAGAAAATGTGGATTCATCTGGCTCTGGAGCATAGATAACTCCGTTCGGACTTGATCCAGTTCCAGATCCTTGTGCCTGATCTCCAGTTTGTATACGTCATTAATCAGGGAATGGATTTTGCTGATCATCATATTAAAAGTGCGAATTAACCCGCCAATCTCGTCCCGGCCTTCCTGGATCTCGATCAGGTCAAAACGTTCATTCCGCACTTTCTCCATATGCCGTGACAATTTACGGATACGGTAGTGGTACGAACGCAGAATAAAGTAAATGAGCACCGAGGGTACGATGACACTGATGACCGCCAGCCACAAAATAGAATTACGCGCTTCGTCCAACAACTGATCTACATGCCGCGTATCCGCAACACCAATCAGCTTCCAGCCGTCCAGGTAAGCCAGATTACCAAGTGACTTCTCCATGATATATTCGGAATTCACATCGGAAGACCATCCCTCTGCCGGGAAGCGCGCACTGGAAACAACCGGACGGCTGTTTCCGTCCACAAGTCTGAGCTGCAGGCTGTTTGTCTCCCGATTAAGGATGCTGTAAATACGATTCACTTCGAGATCAATTCTGGAATACTTCGCATAGTTAGCATATGAAGTAAAGGTCTTCATTTTCCCGATGACACTAATTCGCTTCCCTCGGCTAAATCCAGACTGTTCTTCGTAATCAATAACTAAAATATCGCCGTTTGCTTGATTTAACTGCTCCATGCCCGGCAGTGATGTCGTTTTGTCCTTCATGACGATGTAGTGACTGCCCGTCTGAATGGTATCGTTATTCGTATAAATTCGGACTTCCAAAATATTGGCCGACATATACCGTGTCAATTTGTCACGCAAGAAAACATGATACTCGTTGTAATATTCCACAGGTGACGCGTAGGTACGATCCAAGGCCTCATACAAGGAATCATCCGCTGCAATCATACGGCTTAGCGCCACGCTCTCATCAATCATACCGACCAATTCTCCTGCAGCCCTGTCAATCGATTTGCGCAGATTTTCCTGTTCCCGCACTTTGATATCTGCAGATGTTCGTTGATAAAAAAACAAATTAATCGCAATAATCGGAAGAAGAATACTGACGACATAGATCAGCAAAAATTTATATCGAAGGGGGATGTCGTTTACCGTATGAAAAGTCCTCTTTTTCTTATGCACATAATCACCCTTGGTTATTGTTTTTATATAGAGATGGGAGTTCTCCTGTAAGCGCTTTAAATTTTTCTGTAAAATACTCCGCATCATGATAGCCCAATTCGAATGCAATATCTGAGATTTTCATATTGGTTCGGCGGAGCATCCTGCGTGCCTCTTCAATACGAAGACGATGAACATACTCACTGAAGCTGACTCCCATCTCACGTTTGAACTGCTGGCCTAGATAAGCCGCATTGACATGAATGTGATTGGCGAGCTGCTGCAGTTTGATTTTTGTGCGATAGTGCTCTTTCAGATACTGGACAGCCTCTGCCACCAGCCCACTGGAACCCGGGTCGGCCTGAGCCATCGAGGCAAAAGTTTCCGTAATCCGAATAAACAATTTCTTCAAGTCTCCCATGAACCAGCTCTCTGTATGATGCCAGGTCCGCACTTGGAGAACAGTCTGATCTGCTCCGATCATGCTGTATCTGCGTAGCAGTTCTCCATGGATGTATCTAACTGCGCTTTGAGCCCAGATCATCACGGCCCGTGATTCTTGCATCTCCTGTAGCATATCATCAACAGTGCGAGCAACGCCTGTTACATCTCCTGCCTCGATTAAAGCGATAAACTGCCGGGCGCGCGATGCCATTTTCTCCAGATCCGCCTCATCCAGCATGCCGCCCTCATCCATAGTTGTGTCCAACATCTCCATGGCGTCATATTGTTCTTCCGCAAGCTTGATCTCTATTTCCTGTCGCTGTGTATCCAGCGGTATGATCAGGTTCCGTAATAACTCGTGAATTTCTTCTGGCACTAAAGGTTTGAGCACATATTCATTCACCCGATATCGTATCGCCTGCTGCGCATAACCAAACTCGGAATAACCGGTTACGATCACGATCTGGGAATCATATTTCAACTCTTCACGCATGGTCCGAATCAAGCCCAGTCCATCAAGCACCGGCATCTGTATATCGGTTACCACCAAATCCGGATTTACATGATTGATCAGATCTAGTGCTTCTTCTCCATCGGTCGCAGTTCCACACAACTCATATCCGCAGCCTTGCCAATCGATCATCGTTTTCCAACCTTCCAGCATAAACGGCTCATCATCAGCTACAATGACCTTGTACATTGGATTCACCTGCCATTTCCCCTTTTTTTCTCCAGTATGGCATCGTACCGTCCATGTGACAATGCTAAGATTCAAATAAATCTGCTCTCTATATAAGATACTTCAAAAAAGCCTTACATGTTTAACCCTTTTTCTGGGGTCTACATGTAAGGCTGTAATTCCGAAACGGTCAGAGAGCGCTGTATGCCTAACTGAACTTATACCTCAATTGAGCCTGAGCTTATGCCGAAGCTTCTTCTTACTTTTGCCCGAGAATGCGCCAAAATGAATCCTTGGGTTGCAGCTTGGTATCGAACACAAATGGCCAGTTTTTGCGGCCGCGTACCGGGAAATGATCCAGCCACGTATAATTATCAGCCGCACCCCAGAATGTTACAGAAGTGATATTGGATTTATACTCCCGGAACAACCTAAAAATGTCCTCATACCTTTTCTCCTGAAGCTCCGCCATCTCAGGCGTTGGCTCTGTCAGATCAGTGCGCCGATCCTCGTGTTGAAACACAGATAAATCCAATTCAGTGACGTGAAGCTGCACATCCAGTGAAGCATAACGTTCAATGGCTTCACGGATCTCTTCAATGGACGGACCATGAGTATTCCAGTGTCCCTGCATGCCAATCCCATGAACCGGAACCCCTTGATCCAGCAAGGATCGAACCAGATTGTATATTTTCTCCCGTTTGACCGGATTAGTCTCGTTGTAATCATTGTAGAACAGCAGTGCGTCAGGATCGGCTTCATGAGCCATATTGAATGCTTGCGCCAGGTAATCTTCTCCAAGCAATTGCAGCCATTTTGTATCTCGCATAACCGGATCGGTCTTATCTTCGATGGCCTCGTTCACCACATCCCATGCGTAGATCTGTCCTTTGTAACGACCAACGACGGTATCGATATGCTGCTTCAACCGGGACAGCATCAGTTCTCTCGAAGCCGGGCCGCCAGAAGCATCCTCAAACACCCACGCTGGCGTCTGGTTGTGCCATACCAGGGTATGACCCCGAACACCTATCGCACGGCCAACGGCAAAATCAACGATCTCATCTGCTGCCTCAAATGTATATTCATGCTCTCTCGGATGAACCTCTTCAAACTTCATCTGATTCTCCGCAGTAACACTGTTATAGTGCTTTGCAATAAATTCCCCTTCGGATTGTAGCGTTCTCGTATGTACTGCTGCACCTATTTTAAACGCATCGGCATAAGCAGTATGTAGGGACGGAATTTCGGTAGACATCCTGGTTCCTCCTCGCAGATTTGTTTCTTCATCATAACGGATAATGAATGCGCTTTCCCTGAACAAAATAAACCTTCTCCCCCCTGAAATTCTACCAATTTCAGCACAAAAAGAAGAATTACAACAATATACGTTATAACTTGTCTATCTGCAGCAAAGTCACTTGCTTCACGGTACATGCTGGGCTCACTTGTTCTTCAGAGAGAACATTAAGCTTGATCAGGCTTTTCAGCTTATGGCTGTCCACCTTGGACAGCAGCCTCCAGATCTCCGGGTCAGGCAACGATGCGTACAGCTTCTGATCGTCATATTCCTTGCGGTGCTGGAGTACCGTTTTCACCTTATATCCGCCTACTTCGGTCTCATATACGCCTTGCTGCGCACAGTACGCCACAATCTCGTCTCTCAATACACATAACTGTTGTTCGATCTCTTTCTGCTGCTGTTTCAGTTCGAAGTAAGCCTGTACCTTCTGTTCCATTACTCATCACGCTCCTCTACTACCATAGGTATGCAGAAGATGAGAATTTAGGACAGGCTTGTAGGTAAAAGTTATGAGTAGCTATATGCTGCACACGCCGCATAACTTCTGAATTTCTCGGAACATCGCCTTCACGCGAAAGTAACACCCAGCGTAACCAGGCCAATGCTTCAAAGCCCTCTTCCTCATCCAGCATGTTGCCGGCGACCGCTTGTAATTCGGATTGATAAAACATTCCATACTCTTCTCCGTTATAGATCGTGATTAGAAAAACAGACCATGCCGCATCATATCTCGGATCTCCGTACTGTCCGTTGGTCCAGTCTATAATGGTGTATTTTCCATTCATCTCTACGATATTCCCCAGATTATAGTCGCCATGAATGAAGTGATCCTGTCTGATCTTTACTTGCTTTATCAAGTTATGAACAATGTGATGGATATCTTGGTGCTTGGCAACCTGAGGAAAGAAATAGTCGACAAAATGGTACCGAGGAATATAATCTTGTTTTGCTTCTTCTGTTTGCGGCTCTTTAACACGGACTGGATACTGGTGGATATCATGTAAAGTCTGAGCCATTTGTCTTAATATTTCTTGATCTAGCCGGGTAACCGGCACACCATCGTAACTTGTGAGCAATACTTGATTCCGATGCTGATCTATCCCCCAGCCATACGGCCTGGATACCTGAATCCCGCTTTGAATCAGCTTCTGCAATAACTGATACTGTTGTTCAATATTCGGACGAGACTCCTTATTCCAGATCTTCAGTACATACGGCTGATCATTGAGTTCAACACGCGTAACATCCGCTTCCAATCCAGGCTTAAGCGGGATCATCCGATGCTCCTGTCCTATTCCCTGCCGAATCGCTTCATCCAGTTGAACCCAGTGGATACAGCTAAGTTGTATCACTTATACTCACGGCCCTTCATCATGGTTTGGCTCGATCAATCCTTTACCTATGACATTAGCAGATACGGGCTCTCGGCCAAGTTCTCTAGCCCATACGGATAACTGTCCCATATGATGAATTTCATGCGCAATGACATGACGCATAATTTCACCCCAAGCATCGATATCCACGCGTCCATCACTCCGGCGGTCAATGAAAGTTCTCTTCTCCATGCCCGGCTCCCAAGCTAATACGAATGCTTCTACATCCTGATGCAGCTTACGGTCCAGCTCACGAACGGCTTCGAGCGTCTGGTAGTTTGCAAAATCCTCCGCAGTATCCGGTTTTCCTTGTAGCAGTTGAAGCCAGCTCCACTCCACATCGATGACATGAAAAAAAGTTCTCAGGATACTTCCTACGCCACCTGTACGTTGACGAAGCAATTCTTCTGTTGGCAGTTCTTCGCACCAAGCATACCACTGTTCACGCACGATCCAGTTGTATCGAAAAAAGACTTCCATCAGTCTAGCCTCCTATTCTGCTGTAATCAGCTGATTACAGCTTCTTAATCAGTTCTATATTTGCAAAATTGTTTGATGAATGTTTCTCATCACCATAGATGCCGCCGATCTGGCTAAAACCCGACCTAAACCAGAAGCGTAAGGCTGGCCAATTTTTGAGTGCGACATTAATTCTAATCTCATCATAACCCAGAATGGTCAGCTGATTAGTTAAAGCAGACATCATTTCCTGGCCGTATCCTTGTTTCTGAACAACGTTCCGAATATATAAAAATTCCAAATACAATACATGTTCAGCAGGGTAGCCATGATATACACTTAACATCCCGATCGTTTGATTTCCCTCAAGCGTACGTATACTTTGAATTCTATAATTGGCTAATATTCCACCTGGGGGAAGGTTTCCTTGTTCTATACAATTCTTAACGTAATTTATATCATTTTCTTGTCCATCCCATTCCTGTATATAACGGCTTGTATCATATAATTTTTGAAGTTCAACAATCTCGAAAGGCTTTACATCTGAAATAATTAGCCTTTCTGATTTCCAGCTTGAAGGAAGATGCTTCATTATTATTCACTCCACTGATTTCTTAGTTAATCTTTTTTTGATATACACAATCACATGCATTCCAGCATAAATAAATAGAACATTCACGAAATATATCAGTACATTAATATGCATATCGGATATAAACCAGATTGATCCGTTCGAATCCGAGACATGATAATCTGTCAAAAAACGAAGCGGGAATCCATATTCCGTTCGTAAAATTTTGTTATCGTTATTCAGCGTTCCTGGAAGAAAAAAGACAGCCAATACAGCAAGCCAAGCGGACCAGTTCAATATTTTTTGGTGTATCTTCATTACGTCTCCTACTGTTCCTCCTTCGCCAGATTTCCTCCGTAATAGGTTCCTTCCAGCTCTTGATCCAGATAATTCTCCAACGCCTGATGTTGCAGCGAATACCTCGAATTTTTGCTAAAACGGCCAATCTTCGTAACGTATATCTGTTTGCCGTTGTATTGTATCATGACCTGAGTGTTATGCTTCATTCTCAAAGCGATGCCCATATGAATGCTACCCTCGATGTGATCCACAGCTGTCTTCGCAGACGCTGGAGCTTCATTCACCCAATCAACAACTTTGTTTACTTCCTCTTCATTTAAAATAGCATCCTCAAAACGAATATAAGCCCCGCCGCCACCCTTGGTATATATCGTTTTACTCGTGTCTGCACGGACAACCTCCGCACTGGAGAGCGGGGTATCGATATTCACGAACCGATTGTTCATAAACGAGAAGTACAGGGCTAAAGCAGCAGCTACAGTACCCATAACCAACCAGAATCGTTTAATATTACGTGTGTTATTCATCCTCCATCACCTCGTAATGTGTGTCATGTCCACCACATGAGCAAACATGCTCAGCACCGAATTATGATGTTCAATAATCTGCTGTTCCACGTTTCAACGGGCTCCCACTGTTCTTATAATAAAAACAAACTGAATTGAACTTTAGTTACAACCTATTTTATCATTTATCCAATGGCGGCCTCCCCTTCATTGATCAGATGTATGGGTGTGGAACCATTTCCGCAACTGATTTATATGTGCCTGATGATAACGATTGTGGTCAGCCATATGCCAAAGTCCCCAGCGAACAGAAGCTTGCTTTTCACTCCTATGGCCGAAAGTGACCACGATATCCATATCCGCATCCGTAAGATTTGTGCATGTTTCCTGCAGCATGTTCATTATCAACTGATGTTGTGAAATAAGTGTGTCTCTGGATACCCCCTCCATGAACGGAAGTTTGTTATTTTTATCAATCATGGGACCATATTGCTCCAACATATCGTAAGGAATCGTTTGTCCTTTGATACGATACACCCAGTTCAGGTCAACGAAAGTAATATGTCTCAGTAACTGCGCTGTGCTGTTGTATAGGTTACCAGGCCCTTTGTAATCGATCTCCTCCTGTGACATGAAATCCGTGATAAATTTCAGGCGATCACTGTTCTCTTTAACCGCGGCGAAAAGCATACCCGTCAAAGAAGACATATTGTCCTCCCCTTTTAAATCATGAATCATACCCTCACCTCTTCATTAGGCTATCGTTACTGTCTCTCTTTCAATAAAGACTTAATTTCCTTCAACTCCTCCAAAATCTCTTTCGTATGCTTCGTATTTTTTTGAAGTATCAATAGCCGTCTTGATGACATATTGACCTAAAACCAAAAGTATGAGTAAACAAATAATTATGCCAAATATCATATTTCTTTCCTCCTATACTGAACGAGAGAAGGCGATCTCAGCAGATCGCCCCTGTTCGCTAATTATTTTCTTTTTCGAGTCGACAGTCGACTCCCATGAAATGCTTTTAAAATAAAATCTTTATCTGGAACGTTCAAATGCTTATACGCTTGAAGATATTTGGTGTTGTCATAAGGAACTCCTGTAAACATTTCCGTGAATGTCGGTTAAAATGGAAACCTTCATTCCGCTTCCTCCTCTGGTATATACATCGTCTGAATCTCTTGAACACCCTGTACAAAACCCAGATTCAGATATACCGACTCCGCATCATTACCTTCCATTACATACAGCCGTAAAAAAGGATAGTGTCCCTTAAGCATTGTTAATGCTCTCTGTAACATCTGGGTAGCAAGTCCTCTGCCTCTATACGCAGGAATCACACCGATACTGTACACCGCAGCCTGATTGTCCTGTAAACACAAGCGGCAGTTAGCGACCAGCTCACCCGTTTCCCGATCATATACCAATGTAGATGCCTGAGTCAGGACTTCATTCGTATAATTAGGATCTTCGTCAGGTGTAAAATCTTCAAGAGAGCTCTGTTTTCTGCGCGTTGCTTCCAGACTTCCGCCGAAACTTTCCAGATCACACCGGGCGATTTCCTCTTCATTTACATATTTGAAGCCGCCTGATCCTTTTTCAATAATCACTGGACTTTTCACGGTCATCCTACTATCCCAATCGATATCAAAATGATCCGTAGGCCGCTGCATCCAGCGGCATCTGAACTCGGCTGGCCAGAACCCCGCTCTCGCAAACCAGTCTACTTGACCTGGAAGAATCTCAAATGTCAGAATACGTTTGCTGCGATCCGACCACTGTACTAATTTCTTTTTCAAAAGTTTGACGACCTCAAAGCCTTGCTGGAATGGCGGGATGAGAAACAAATGATACATCTTGTTAGGCTCCATTCGTACACCGCCTATTTTGCTTTCTCCCCGATAAATCCAGTACGCACTGCATCTTGAGGAACTGAATTCTTCTTCCCTGAAAAATCCGACGTATCCCATATCATAATAAATGGTGCAAAATAACCCCCACTCCGTAACATCCGCAAGGCGAATCGAGTATTCATCCGACAGATCATATTGAAGTGTATCTGCAGACCACTCTGTTAAATGCATATGTCCTTCCTCCTAAGCCGGGTATCCAATTTCTGCAATGTCCTCTTCCAACTCGTCTAACTCGATCTCCGGGTTTAATGCTTGCAGCAGTTGTTCATCCAACGGTTTCATGTCAAAAACATGCTGAATTGGCTCTAGATCCAGTTCAAGCTCATAATACTCCTGAGCCCAAGCATGATAATACACTGCACCGCCCACAAGAACTTGCAGCAGAGCATAAGCTTCATCTGCGAGCTGCCGACTCGAAGTCCACTCGTTCTGTTCCTCTTCGTTCCAGATGCAGAAGGTAGTCCGATCCATCATAAAAGCAGGCTCGTCCAGAAACGTCTTTTTGAAGTCTGCCGGCACACCCTCCAATACATCACCGAGTTGATCTTTATGTAGGGAAGCATAAGCTTTGTCGTAACCTTTGATGATTAAACGGTTGCTCGAATCAAACAACGCGAAATAGTGATCTCCCTCCCCATCTCTCATCGAAGCCATCTGTTCATTCTTATCCCAATGTGCATTGTACGAATAGTACCTGTACTCCCATTCTGGCATTAGAACCGCATCCAGCATCGCTGCTGCCTTGAAGATTCGCTGACATTCAGAAATGCCGGGCAGTTGCTTGATAAAATCAGAAGCCTCTTTCATGTTTTACCTCCCCAACAGTTGTGTGGATATTCCCGATTCCTAACTCTCTAGTTTTATCAATGAAATAATGACATATGCAAATGCCTGAATCACAAATATCAGCGCAACAAACTCCACCAGAAGACCGCTTGCTGAACTAAAATCATTCATCAAATCGATAACAATCTGCCCGGGTCTGGACACGATATCCCATGAATTCCAGCGATTAAATCTCCCGATATATACGCCCACCCCGCTTAGAAGTAGAACGAATCCGACAATGATCCAGCAAACAAACCTGTGTACGAATCGTTGCAGCACATGTTCTATTTGCCTTATAGAACATATGGAGAGCATTAACCCTACAATGGCTACACCAAACGTAAGGGTCAGACTGTACCAAAAATCCATCTCGAACCAAAAAACACTCTCCGGCTGAGCAATAAAATACCGGAATGCATGCAACATTTCTGTAAACAGATAGGCTGCGTTAGGCAAAAAGAAAAGCCAGATCAAACCGAGCAAACCTATCCACATCATGCCCATCCATCCGGGTCTCACAGCCTTACGTCGAAAGTTAAGAGCAATCATCGTTGAAATGAGAAACGGAACCCATGCCAGAAACATGTCCCAGTCTAGAAATGCATACATATTCGAGCCTGACTTTGCACGCAGATATGCCGCAATGCCAAGACAGCATAACGTCATCAACAGCAGTGTGAACGCTAATGCAATGAATCTTTTGTTCAATATTCGATCATGTTTATCTCTCATCTTGTTGGACTAGTCCTTCTTCTATCAAATTATAGATATTTCTTAAAGGCTTTGCTGGACTCGCCATCGTACCCTAGCTTTTGATAAAATTGATGGGCCCCTTGCCTAGTAGCTCCACTAGCGAGAAGGATCTTGGATGCATTCATCTGCAAACATACCTCTTCCACATGTTCCATTAATTCTGTGCCGTATCCCTTGCCCTGCACCTCGCTAGACATAATGACCCTTTCAACCAAACCAAACGGTCGATTTCCTGCGAGAGCATCTAAGCAGATATGTAAATGTGCCGTACCTACCACCTGCTCCTGGACTTCATACACGAAAAGGAAGCTGTGTTCGTGACGCCTGATCTCTTCAATTCGTTCAGCCAGCACCTCAGTATCCGCGTGGTTAGGCAACAGCTCTCTGTACAATTTTTCAATCGTTGCTGCATCCCTGGCTTCGGCTTCTCTGATCATTTTTTTGCCACCTCTACCCTCTAACTTGATAACCTAAAATAATGTCGCCGTTATCCTCCAATTCACCTGTTTCCTGAAACCCACAATGTTTGTACAGTGCATTAGCCGCAACATTATGCGGAACATGAGATACCCTGATTTGCCGACAATCACTTCGCTCCTGCAACATGTAAATCACTTCCTGGATGGCACGTTTCCCATAACCCTGCCCCTGATGTTTCCCATCAATCATACAACGAAGAATCCAGTAATACCCATCCGTATAAATCTCGTTATCAAATAAAATAAACCCAACCATCTCATTCCCAGCATAGATCCCGTGAGGTTTTGAAGTTACTTCCTTGGTCGCATGAATTAAGGAATCCGCATTGCTCGCTACCAGTGTGAGTTGATCTTCCCTCGGTTGCAGACGGATGCACTCACTTTCATTTTCCTGCGTTATCGGTTGCAAAGTGACTTGTTTCCCCATGTTATCACGCATATCTCATTCTCCTTCGTCTATGGCTACTTCAATTTTCTTTTGTCAGTCTTGTTCAGAAGGTATGCATGGTTTGCCTGCGAAGCATATGTAATGTTCATAGGACTAGTAAAATCATAATCTATCATAACCCAGAATGTGGGTTATGCGTATAATTTCTTCCTCCATATGGGCTATATATGTTGAACTAAAATTTTTCCACACGGTTCATGCCTGTTCATGCAAAAAAAGCCACGGCATCCGTGGCTTAATCTTTAACCTTCATTCTGTTCATTACATCATAAGGTGATGCCTGTTACGCTAGCGATCCACTTACCAATTGTCCTTGATACCACACAGCCATCCTTTCAGATCGCCTTGCCACCGCTTCGGCTGCACAACTCGCTTGAACCAGGACAAAGCTGGCTGCATGGTTGACCTTCGGCCATAAGTTCTCCCCTGCTGCATTCAGTGGCGTCACTCCACCCGTAATCGCAGCCAGCGACTGGGACAACGATAACTCGTCGCTATATCCATACAGTTCGGCGAAGCGGCCAGCCTTTTCAAGCATATCCCCACTGCCAAAAGGAGACCAGTGATCCGTCAGACTGTCTGTCGCCAGTTTTACGTTTACACCCACACGCTGCAACATCGGAAGTGGCATCATCGTTCTGCCAATCGGCACCGTTGAAGCCACACTCATTCCCAGCGATGCCATGCGGCTCGCCATCTCTTCTGCCTCCTGCTTCTCTGCTCCTGCAAACCAGAACGCGTGACTGACCGTCACCTGACCCTGAAGCCCTGCTTCTTCTGTCAGCCTCACAAGTTCCAGCAACGTTTGCTTGCCAGCTTCGCCGCCATCATGCAGATGTATATCGATCCCTGCTTGATGTTTGACCGCCAGTTCAATCATGGTATGCAGCGATTTTTCGATGTTTTCGTCTACGGTATACGGATCAAGTCCGCCTACATGTGTTGCACCCTCTGACATGGCTTGTCCCATGAGTTCGACCGAGTTGGACCGTAACAGCCCATGCTGAGGGAACGCGACAATCTCTGAAGATATTTTACCTGTATAACTCTCCAGGGCCAGCTTGGTTGCTTCCAAACGTTTCAGCCCGCTTACCGGTTCAATGTTACAATGCGCACGAACGTGTGTAGAGCCGTAACCCTGTATTAGTGCAAGGATGCTTTCCGCCTGCCGTTTCGCATCAGGTAGCAACTTGGGCAA
This sequence comes from Paenibacillus sp. 4624, assembly GCF_050435065.1. Classification (NCBI taxonomy): domain Bacteria; kingdom Bacillati; phylum Bacillota; class Bacilli; order Caryophanales; family Paenibacillaceae; genus Paenibacillus; species Paenibacillus sp. 4624. The sequence continues at coordinate 168,532 of NZ_JBNDJR010000001.1, read as the reverse complement.
TAGCACCTTCTCTTCCTCAATCCGATCAAAGATGCTGGAACTGCGTCTAACCGCTCTCCATGGCCCATCATAATAGGTTTTATCCAGATGAATATGTGCTTCTTCAAATGAAGGCAGTAATAGCAGCCCTTTCCCATCCACTCGCGGCAACTCTTCTGTCCATTGCTCCTTTGCGTCCACAATGGCAGCAATAACTCCATTCTCAATCCGTAGATGAGCAAGACCCGTTTGTGTGCCCGTTACCTCTGCTCCTTCACGAATATATCCTCGTTCCAGTCTTACATTGGTAAGCCAGTATGCCTGTTGCTGTTCCATCCTCTTCCCTCAATTCTCTTTAATTAAAAATTAAACCGTGCATGTCCGCCATCCGTCACGCCTTCAATTCGTTCCAGATCTAGTAATCTGCGCTTCATCTCCAGCCCCCCACGAAAACCCGTCAGCTTGCGATTAGCACCAATAATCCGGTGGCACGGCAACAACACTGGAATGGGATTCGCCCCGTTCGCTGCACCTACAGCCCGTACAGCCGAAGGTCTGCCGATGGCAGCAGCGATGTCTCCATATGTGCGTATCTCACCATAAGGCACTTGCCCAAGCGCTTTCCATACCTCCTGCTGAAATGGGGTGCCGATCAGGTCAAGTGGAATTGCCTCGGTGAAGGCTATCTTCTCCCCTGCAAAATAGGACTCCAGCCAGTCCATCATGCCTGTCTGTCTTAACGCCTGCTCATTTTCTTCGAGCTCAACACCGGGTGCAATTTTGCTAATCCAGCCTTGCCAGTCCGCTATCGTTTCATTGGGCATCACCACCCGGCACAGTCCTTTTTCAGTTGCCAGCAGGCTCCACGGTTGGCCGTGCAGCTGCATGGTAGTGTACATCAACTTTTGCCTCATCACGTATTCACCTTCTCTTCTCTCAGCTCCAAGTCAGGAGGTTATCTGTTTAATGTCTGCACCTGTTTTTTCGCCTTGCGTTTCATGCTTCGTATCAATTGCTTATCCTCCGGTGTAACCCGATAGGATTCGGTAATCTTCTGGAGTGCTTTGTTGTACGTAAAATCGTCAAGTGTATTGTGCTGCAAATACGGCATGGTCACCTCAGGATGCTTCACATACGCAATCGAAATTGCCCAAGCCACCGCCATTTTCACATAATAGGCCTCATGTTTAATCTGATCAAGTAACGGTAACACCTGATGAATATAAGGGAGCTCCAGATAAAAGTTCAACAACATGACCACGCCAAACCGAATTTCATATTCCTGATCTGACTTCAAATAAGGCTGAATGAAGTTCCACACCGCCTCCTTATGCACTTTGGTATATTTCAGTCCGGCACAGAAGCTGTCACATACCGACCAGTTATCGATTTTGGGCACAAAAGCTGCAATGCGTGTAAGTAGCTCATCCAGATCTGTTTGCACATGACCAATGACCATCGCTTGCAGCATCACTTGTTCAAAATATTCATCTTCCGCCGTATCCAGGTACGTACGCCAGTCTCCAGCGGCAATCTTTTTGGCTATTTTGCGGATTGCAGGCAAGCGCACCCCCATCACGTTTGAAATATTCGGTATAAGGGAAGCCGCAAATTTCTGGTATTCCGGCTCAGCCAAGCTGAGCAGTTGTGTTCGAATATCGGTTTCCAAGGGCACTGGACCTCCTCGTTGATTACTGTAGAACAAGTATATCCTGAGTGCTTTCTTTTGTAAGCCCATCTCGAATGTTTGAGCAAGATTTCAATATTGTTTAACAACGAATGCATTCCGTTTAAAAATATGAAGCGCACCATTCAGGAAAGGAGTGTCATTATGAACGATTCTCAAACCAATAAAGAGCTCTCCGTTGATGAGATTACCCAGCAACTGACACAGCATGTACAGTCCCAGAATCTGCCGGAATTCTACAAACTCGTGAAGGAACTGCGCCCCTATGATCTTTCACTCATCTATAAAAAATTCCCTGAAGAAGAGAAGAATCGTTTTCTTCTTCTATTTAAACCGGATACACTTGCCGATCTGGCCGAGAACCTAAAGCTTCACGAACAGGCTGAACTGTTTGAACGACTCGGGCCAGAGCGTACACTGGAAGTCATGCAGCAGATGGACAAAAGTGATCTCATTCGCTTCATGCACGATCTGCCCGCGAAACGCAGGGAAGAATTGTTGTCCAGCATGAACCTGGATCACTCCGCTATCATTCGCTCTGTACTTAGCTATCCCCCAGAGACTGCCGGACGGATCATGACCGACCGCTATCGCACGTTGTCCACCCACGACACAGCGAAGGAAGCACTAAAGCAATCACAGGGTACGCTGCACCTCTCCCCTTCCAGTTACCTGTATGTCATTGACGATGAAGGCAAGCTGGCTGGTGTCGTTAGTTATCGCTCGCTTGCTCTGGCCGATGACAAAACCAAAGTTGAACAACTGATGACCAGACGTGTCATTCATGCCACCGTAGATATGGATCAGGAAGAGGCTGCCCAGTTGCTCCAGCGTTACGAATTCATCGCACTTCCGGTCGTAGATGAGAATAACAGGCTGTGCGGGATCATCCAAATGGATGACGTCATTGACATCATTATGGATGAGGCCAGCGAAGACCTCGCCAAAATGGGCGGCGGCGGTAAAGATATTGATTTTGATACCAAACCGCTCGTTGCGGTCAGACGCAGGTTGCCTTGGCTTATTTTGCTGTTATTGATCGGCTTGATCTCAGGAAGCATTGTGGATTTTTTTGAAGATACGCTGAATCAGGTTGTGGCTCTTGCGTTCTTCATGCCTATGATTGCGGGTATGACGGGAAATACAGGGACCCAGTCCCTTGCTGTCGTCGTACGCGGACTTATCGGACGCAAGCTGGACAAGTCAACGGTACTCGCCCTGATTGGACGAGAGATTAAAGTTGGTACGATGATCGGTCTTGTCTGTGGTCTGCTAATTACGGTAATTGCTTATTTCTGGCAAGGAGACTGGTTGCTCGGGATGATTATCGGTGTATCCCTGTTTCTCACGCTAATCATCGGTACACTGACAGGCACATGCATCCCGCTCTTGCTCAGCCGTTTCAAAGTTGACCCCGCTGTGGCATCCGGCCCGTTGATTACAACGTTAAATGATATTCTGTCCCTGTTTATCTATTTTGGTATCGCCACCCGTTTTATTGGGGCGTTGATGTAAATCTTACTGTGCAGGGATTCGTTTAAACTACACCGTCTCTAATTCAGAAATTTATGTAAGCTGGCACCTCTTGACGATATAGATAATTATGGTATCGTAAAGATATATCTTTTATTGAAACTACGTTTCACACAATGGAACAAGAGGTAGTTTTGTGCCCATTAATTTTCATGATAAACGCAACAGAATGACGTACACGACCAGAACTGCCGATGCATCTTGGTTATCTTTGATTGAAGAGCATGCAGGCATAGCCGGTAAGGAAATTGTTGACATCGGCTGCGGCGGAGGCATTTACACCAAAGCTTTAGCACACTCAGGGGCAGCACAGGTTACTGGAGTAGACTTTTCAAATGAGATGCTAAAAGGCGCGGCGCGGCATTGTGAGAATTTGAGCAATGTCACATTGCAACAAGGGAATGCCTACAACTCGGGACTTCCAGATAACACTTTTGATATCGTTTTGGAACGAGCGCTCATACATCATTTGCATGATTTGGGCAGCTGTTTTCAAGAAGCTAAGCGTATCCTCAAGACTAATGGTGTATTCATCATTCAAGACAGAACACCGGAAGATTGCTTATTGCCGGGAGATGAACATCATATTAGGGGTTATTTCTTCGAAAAGTATCCTGAATTGATTGGCCTGGAACGTTCCCGTCGGCACGAAGCCCATGAAGTCCAGAGATCGCTTGATTCCAATGGATTCGTGATCCTTAAAACATTGCAGCTGTGGGAAACCAGATATGTTCATCAGAATATAGCTGCATTAAATAGAGATTTGGCGCAGCGGACTGGACGGTCGATTCTTCATGAATTAACAGACCGTGAGCTTAGCGAGTTGATTATGTTTATTAACTGCAAACTAAAGAACCCTGCTGATCCAATTATAGAGAAGGACTCATGGACGTTATGGATTGCGGTTAAAAAATAAAGACAAAGAGGCTTGGCACACGCCAAGCCTTTTTACTAAATCCAAATTCCAAATTCGCGGCATTTCATAAACCTGTTGGCGTGAGCTACGACACAGATGCCAATATTTACGCCGCTCTTTTGTTTTTGTTATAGATATCAAATGCTACTGCCAGCAGCAGTACCAATCCTTTGATTCCCTGTTGCCAGTCAATACCTAGACCAATGAGGGACATCCCGTTATTCAGCACACCCATAACCAACCCACCGATGATCGCGCCAAATACGGTACCGATTCCGCCTGATGCTGACGCTCCACCGATGAAGCAGGCTGCAATAGCATCCAGTTCAAAGTTCGTACCCGCTCTTGGCGTAGCCGCATTCAGACGTGCGGCGAAGATCAGACCGGATACAGCTGCAAGTGTACCCATGTTCACAAACACCCAGAACGTTACTTTTTTCGTTTTGACCCCCGACAGTCCTGCCGCCTTCTCGTTGCCCCCGAGAGCATACACATGTCGTCCCATCACGGTACGATTCATGACAAAGGAGTACACCACGATTAGCACAAACAGGAGCACCAGAATGTTCGGGATACCCGCATAACTTGCGAGCACGAAAGTAAACAGGTTCGTTACCGCTGCCACGACAATCAGCTTAAGCAGGAACAGCCCTTGCGATACTACTTCAAATCCATACTTGCGCTGGGAAGCTCGTTCCCGCAGTTCATTCACAATGTACCAGATGGTGAGCGCAATCCCCACAATGATGGACACCAGACCCAAGCCCGAAAATTGTACATCTGGCAGGAAACCGGAGCTGATCTTTTGAAATCCAGCAGGGAAAGGAGATATCGACTGCCCTTCCAATACAATCATCGTCAGACCACGGAAGAGCAACATACCGGCGAGCGTAACAATGAAGGCGGGTATCCGCACATACGCAATCCAGAAGCCCTGCCATGCACCAATCAGCGCACCGACCAGCAGGGAAGCAATGACTGCGAGCCAAGCTGGAAGCTGCCAATCCACCATCATGATGGCGGCTACAGCACCGACAAAGGCCGCAATCGAACCGACGGACAAGTCGATATGCCCTGTGATAATGACCAGCACCATCCCAATGGCGAGGACTAGAATATAACTATTTTGCAAAATCAGGTTCGTAATATTAATTGGCTTGAGCAAGAGCCCGCTAGTTAACACCTCAAATAGAAGCATAATGACAACGAGGGCAATGATCATGCCATATTGACGTATATTATTTTTGAACAGTTTAGTTACCGTTTCCATGCTTACCGCCTCCAGACTTGGTCATATATCTCATCAGTGTTTCCTGTGATGCCTGTTCCCGGCTGACTTCACCCGTGATTCGTCCGGCATTCATCACATAGATCCGGTCACACAGACCCAGAACCTCCGGCAGCTCCGATGAAATCACCAGCACACCCTTGCCTTCGGCAGCAAGCCGGTGGATGATTGTATAAATTTCGAACTTGGCTCCTACGTCGATCCCGCGTGTCGGCTCATCCAGAATGAGAATATCCGGCCCGGCAAAAATCCATTTGCTCAGCACCACCTTCTGCTGGTTACCTCCGCTCAGATTCCCGGTTTTCTGCAGGATGTTCGGTGCCTTGATGTTCATGCTTTTCTTCATCTCTTCCGCAACCAGCACTTCCTCCTGCTCGTTCACAACGGCATTACGAGTCAGTTTGCCAAGTCCGGTGAGTGAAATGTTGCGTTTGATATCATCCATCAAAATGAGGCCATATTCCTTGCGATCCTCCGTCACATAAGCAAAACCATTCTGAATCGCCTCAGTCACACTGTTATTCTGAATCGGCTTGCCATCCTTGATCAGTTGCCCCGAGATGTTACGACCATACGATTTGCCGAAAATACTCATCGCAAGCTCTGTACGCCCTGCTCCCATCAGTCCCGCGATCCCTACGATCTCGCCACGTCTGATGTTCATGTTGATCTGATCGAGCACCTTGCGCTCGGCCTGATGCTCGTGATACACCGTCCAGTCTTTCACTTCCAGCACGACGTCACCAATGGTGGCATGACGTTCAGGGTAGCGGCTCGTCAGATCCCGTCCAACCATTCCGCTGATGATGCGATCCTCGGTGACGTTGTCTTTTTTCATATCCAGCGTTTCAATCGTTTTGCCGTCCCTCAGAATCGTCACCGCATCCGAAACCTTGGATACCTCGTTCAGCTTGTGAGAGATGAGAATACAGGCGATACCCTGCTTTTTGAATTCGAGCATCAGCTGCAGCAGATTTTCACTGTCGTCTTCATTCAACGCTGCGGTGGGCTCATCCAGAATAAGCAGACGCACTTTTTTGGAGAGCGCTTTCGCAATTTCAACAAGTTGTTGCTTACCTACCCCGATGCTGGATACCAGCGTGTTCGGATTTTCGTTCAGACCTACTTTGCCGAGCAGTTCACGTGTCCCGACAAAGGTTTCCTTCCAATTCACGATGCCTTTACTGGCACGTTCATTGCCCAGATATATATTTTCCGCAATGGAGAGATAAGGGATCAGCGCCAGCTCCTGATGAATAATGACAATGCCCAGATCCTCGCTCTGCTTGATATCTTTGAACTCACATGTCTTACCGCGGAACAAAATATCCCCTTCATAACTTCCATACGGATATACTCCGCTCAGCACCTTCATCAGCGTAGACTTGCCTGCGCCATTCTCGCCGCAGATGGAATGAATTTCGCCTTCCCGGATTTTCAGGTTGACGTTCTCCAGCGCTTTGACTCCCGGAAACGTTTTGGTAATGTTCTTCATTTCAAGAATAATGTCCGTCATGGCATGTGCTCCTTTCCTTGAATGATGCGATATGGCAAACCGATCTTTTGCATCGTATTTATGAGCGCTTTATCTCTTTGTTCACACTTTACGGCAGGCCTATTTCTTCTTTGGTGTAATACTTGCTGCCCACAATATCTTTTTCCACGTTAGTACGATCTACAGAGATCGGGTCGAGCAGATATGCAGGAACAACCATTAATCCGTTGTTATACGACTTCGTGTCATTCACCTCTGCTTGTTTTCCTTTCAAAATGCTGTTGGCCATCTCCACTGTTTTCTCGGCGAGCTTACGCGTGTCCTTGAACACCGTCTGTGTCTGTTCTCCAGCCACAATGGACTTGATCGATGCCAGTTCCGCATCCTGCCCCGTAATAACCGGAAGCGGTTTATTCGGCTTGCCGTAGCCAATGCCTTTTAGAGATGAGATAATCCCGATACTGATTCCGTCATACGGAGATAACACCGCATCCAGATTATCGCCTGAATAGTACGCACTCAGCAGATTATCCATCCGTGCTTGTGCCAGTGCCCCGTCCCAGCGCAGTGTAGCAATTTGCGCCATCGTCATCTGTTTACTGCGGACGACCAGTTTGCCAGAATCGATATACGGCTTGAGCACGGACATTGCACCGTCGAAGAAAAAGTATGCATTGTTGTCATCCGGTGATCCGCCAAACAACTCAATGTTAAACGGCCCCTTACCATCCTTAAGCCCCAGCTTCTGTTCAATATAGGAGGCTTGCAACACCCCGACTTTAAAGTTGTCAAACGTAGCATAGTAAGTCAGATATGGCGTGTTACGAATAAGCCGGTCATACGAGATGACCTGAATGCCTTCATCATGTGCCTTCTTGATGACATCGGTCAGCGTATTTCCGTCTACAGATGCAATGACCATGACATCGACGCCTTTGGTAATCATGTTCTCGATCTGGGAGATTTGATTCTCAACCACGTCTTCGGCGTACTGAAGATCTGTTTTGTAACCTTGCTCCTGAAACAGACGAACCATGTTCTCTCCGTCTCCCACCCAGCGTTCCGACGATTTGGTAGGCATGGATATGCCGACATATCCTTTCTCCTTGCTTCCCACATCACTTTCAGCCAGATTACAGGCCGAGAGCATGAAGGACATCACCAGAAGCCAGATGAGTATTGCTCCTTTTTTCATATGAAGTTCCCCTTTCCTCACGTCATCGCGTTCAGTTGGAATCTTAAGATAACGCTTACAACTCTTAGAGTATCGTCTAACTTATCGTCCTTCTCTGCATCTCATGGTAGCATTTCACAGCCAGCAAGGTCTTTGCACGTTTTGAACCTTTTTTATAAAAATTTAACTTTTGATGGAAGCACACAACGAAAAACCCACCACAGGCGATTAACCTTTTACGCGGTGGGTTTGCTTGTAACCTCTGATATCCATACATCCGATGATGCTTCGAAATCTACAAAGAGCCTGCTGTGGAACTGTCTGTTCCGCCGTTCTTGCGATATTGGGCAGGTGAGATGCCCATCGTTTTTTTGAACGCTGTGCTGAAATAGTGCTGTGTATCATACCCTACGCGTTCAGCGATTGTATGGATCGGGAGCGACGTAGAGTCCAGCAACTGTGCAGCTTTACGAATACGGGCATGAGTGACAAGAGTAACAAACGAGTCGTTCAACTCTTTTTTTAACACACGACTGAGATATACTGCCGACACCTGCAAACGGGACGCCAGCGATTCCAGCGTCAACTCCCGTTCTGCGTACTCCTCCTGAATTAATTGTCGCGCCCTGCGAACGAGCGGAGAGAGCTTCACTTCTTCATATACCTGTTCACGGCAATGCCGATACGTACCCGGCACCTCTTCCAGCGTCCCCCTATGAGGTTCGACATGGGCATGAACAGCGATGTTCAGACAAGCACTAATCTGCTGCTCCAGCAGGAGTGCAATCTCCTCAGGGGTCTCCTGCCACAGACAAATCCCGATCACGCTGCTGGCATCACGGAAGAGCACATGCGGATGATCTCCGAGCAGTTCTGATATGATATTTTCCATGGCAAACAGGAACAGTTGACGATCATTCTCCCTCAGTATAGTCTGACGCGCCTCGGCAGCAGGCCAGCGCACCACACCAACTTGCACAGGAGATACAGACGGCAGATGTAGAAAAGCAAGCTGTTCCATCAGACTTTTACCACCTGCCTGTCCTTCCATCCACTCCTGACAAAATCGCTGGCGAAGCAGCGGAATATTTCGTTCAATCTGCTCTGCCGCCTGTCTGACATATGCTGTCCGCTGATGCTCCTCATCCAGCCGTTGACGTAACCGCTCCAGAGCAGCTCTCAACTGGTCTGCTTGTACAGGCTTCAGGATGTAATCCTCGACCCCGAGACGAACGGCTTCCTGGGCATAAGCGAACTCATCATGCCCGGATATGATCAGATAACGAACTCCTGGACACTGTTCCTGTAAAGCACGGATCAGTCCAATGCCATTCAGAAACGGCATATTCATATCGACCAGCACGACATGTACATTTAACTCAACCGCCCGTTCAAGTGCTTCCTCACCGTCCTCGGCTTCACCGACAACCTCCATGCCAAGTGCAGCCCAATCCATGGCCTCCCGGATTCCTTCTCGAATAATCGGTTCATCGTCGGCAATCAGCACTCGGTACAGGTTATCCGCCGCATTGGCATTGACCGGTGTCACTGTATAATCCACAGTCTTCTTCACTCCTTCTCTTGTCGATCTTGGTTATCTCGGTACTCAACCCGGGGAGGTATTGTTACAGGCAGTTCCCGCATCAGTGGATGAACAAGCGTAACGCGGGTTCCCTCTCCCTGTCTGCTGTCCAGCAAAATCCCATAGTCACTGCCAAATGATAATCTTAATCGTGCCTGTACGTTCAGCATCCCGTAACTTTTACCCGTCCACTCCGGTGAAGTCGATTCCAGACTCTCCATCGGCATATCCAGCAGCTGCAGCATCTCCGCCAGTCGTTCTTCGCTCATTCCGGCTCCGTCGTCCTTAATTGTCAGATGTAGCCGCCCCTGCTCCACATTCGCTTCTATGACAATATGACCTGGGCCACGTCTACCCTTAATGCCATGGTATATCGCATTTTCCACCAAAGGCTGGAGTAACAGCTTCAGCACATACAAGTTCTGCAATTCTTCCGGGACATGGATGGTGTAACCAAGACGATCCCGATATCTGGTCTGCTGAATCTGCAGGTAACTGCTAATATGCTCCAGCTCGGAGTGCAGCGGGATATAATCTTGTCCCTTACTGAGTCCGATTCGGAACAGACGGGACAGTGCCCCAACCATATTGGACACACCGTCGGCACCTTCTTTTCGAGCCATCCAGTGAATCGTATCCAGCGTATTATATAAAAAATGAGGCTTGATATGCTCCTGCAAGCTGCGCATCTCCGCATCCCGTTTCTGCCGCTCCCTCAGCTCATTCAGCGAAATCAGCTGACGAATCTGACTCAGCATTCGATTAAAACTATTTCCCAGCATACCGATCTCATCGGCACGATCACTCCAGCGGCCTGCATTGAGATTGCCCGTTTCGGCTCTGCGCATATAAGACATTAATCGGAATATCGGCTGGGCAATCGAACGGGAGAACCACAAGGATGCACTCAGACCAAACAAACACACTACAAAGACAAAACTGACCACATAAAACTGAATCTGTCTCACCTCGGAGATCGACTCTTTGGTCGGGAACACCCCGACTGTTCTCCAGCCCGTAAAGGTAGATGACTGATACATGAATAATAACGCTTCGCCATCCACATCTTTCGTAAACGTTCCGCCCTCTCCCGAAGCAAACCAACTCGCCGGAATATGTTCAATGAGCGGATGCTCCGGTTTGTACACACTTTGCCCTTCGACATCGGTGACCATGACATACCCGGATTTTCCAAGTGTTACATTACGAGCCGCCTGTGAAACGGACCTCAGCTTGAGGTCAATTAGTACAGCTCCCTTTACGTGCCCGGTCGTTTCATCCGTGACAGAGCGGGCGACCGATACAATCTCATCATCCTTATACCGGACATGGGTGGTCATGTTGCGCTCCCGCGGCTGACCCAGTACCGTGAAAATTCCTGGTTGCATTGCAGCCTTCCGATACCAATTCTCCTCGGTCAGACGTTGCTCCGTTCGAGGGTACATCTCATTGCTTATATAATCACCGCTACCGTTCACAAGCACGATGCCCGCAATTTCCGGGTACAACGTTGTGAATCCTTGCAAAGTCTGTTTGATGCCATACAAGCGGTTCTGCTCAGATTCCGTATCCGCTTTGCTGGCTTGTCTTTCGACGCGTTCACGTTCACGTGTGTTCCCGTCCCCGCCGACCTTCTCGTCCATGAAAGCATTGACGTCTGGTTCAAACGCAATCAGATAGGTCATATTTTGCAAGTTCTCCATCTTGGTATTCAACGCTTCATTGACCTTGCCAATCAGCTGCATCGTATGCCCCTCTACCTGTCGCTCCACTACTCGTTCTACCGTCCAATTCACGAGCAGACCCAAACCGACGGACGGCACGATGGCGAAAAGCAGAAATAGAAGCATCAACTGGTATCGTAGCGGCATGTTACGCAGACGCAGGCGGCGGACACCGTTTACAAGCTCAGAGCGCCATGTTCTCTGTTTATTTGGCATAATAATCATCCACATTCAAACGTGTCACGACCGAAATCCCCGTATCTACCGTTACAGGCAGCGGTGCGTTTTCCCCTGAAGGCGAAGGTGCAGGCACGGTCAAGTGATGGTGCAGATGGAACAGGTATTGGAGCGACCAATATCCCATGTTCCAGGTCCCTTGTGCAATCGTAGCGGATATTGTGCCATTTTGAATCAGGTCGAGTGTTGCTTTATTTGTGTCAAAAGAAATGATGTGCAGCTTCTGACCATTGCCTGGATTTGCATTTTGCACCGCTTCCCCAGCTCCGGCGCCTCCCGTTGCCTCGGTGACAAATATACCCGCCAGCTTTGGATGTGCCTTCATCATCCGGATCGTTTCATCCCGGGATTTCAACGTATCTCCATGTCCATCCGCGATTTCAACGACCTGCATATTGGGGTATCGCTGCTGAATCGTTTCGCTGAATCCTTTTGTTCGTTCCTCATGATTCTGTTGTCCCGGCGACGTTAATACAGCGACTTCTCCTTCACGACCGAGCAGCTCGGCCATTTTATCCGCTGCCGTTACGCCTGCCTTATAATTATCCGTTCCCAAAAAAGAATACGCCTGACTCCCTGGTGCATCTGCATCGAACAGAACTACAGGAATATCCGCTTCCACAGCTTTATTGATCGCTGGTATTAATGATTTCGGATCAATCGCCGATATGGCAATGCCCGCAGGTTTACGTGCAATGGCCTGCTCAATCACGGTCGTCTGCTCCTTCGCATCATACCGTGTAGCTCCGCGATACTCGACAGTCACGCCAAGCGCATCCGCGGCATCCTCAAAACCTTTCAGCGGACTCTTCCAATATTCCAGACCCGACTGGAACGTAATCATCATGTACGTCTCACCCAGATCACCGCGCAGGCCGCGGTTTTCCCACGAGTTGTTCACCTGACTGGTATATTCAAATCTCAATACATACAGGGCAAACGCCGCTATCAGCACAATGTAGATCAGTAGCATTTTCTTCATTGTATTCACTTCCTCAAGTGGTCTATGTCTATTTGTACACCCTCACTCCGTTATCGATTGTAAACGCAATCATTCAAAAAGGGAACCTTTCTGTTAAAGTGTAAAAAATAGTTCGACTTATTGGAATAACCATTTTCCAAGAGACCTTACCTAATTACGACCTCCAGCTCTGCTGCAATAATGTACTATAGCTATGGTCTGCTCCGCCTTATGATTACGACAATAATCCTCTATCTTATTTGAGCTACTTTTTTACACATTAACGGAGAGGACAGAAAAAACCTGGAAAAGCGGAGCTTAAAGCTTTCTGAAAGAAAGCTTCATCGGAGGCATATGCCTCGCCTTTATCACCGGATTTTTCCCTTTGTATAAGGGTATCAAAAAAATCTGGGGATAACCGCTATTCTCCAGGTTATTCTGTCATCGGAGTGGACTGTGTAAAATCTTTGGTTCAAATTAGATAGCATCGAAAAGGAGCGCAAGATGAATATACTAACCTTTTTAATCTACTGCATCGTTGTCACATTTACACCTGGCCCCAGCAATATTGTCATTCTCTCCTCCACACAAAAAGTAGGCGCACGCCGCACCATGCCCTATGTCTGGGGAGCTACCTTAGCTTTCGGTCTGTTGCTGACTGCGTCTGCTTTTCTAAATCAGCTTCTCGCTGACATCTTGCCAGGCATCTTGCAAGTCATGCAGATCATCGGCGGCATTTACATGCTATACCTTGCTTATCAGGTCTATCGAATGGGCTCTACTGAAGCCGCTCCTCAGGCCATATTAGGCTTTTGGAACGGTGTAATGATGCAATTTGTGAATCCCAAGGTGGTGCTGTTTACCTTCACCGTCATTCCAGCTTATGTACTTCCTTACGTCGCTGCAGAATCATGGTCTGCGTTCTTCTATGTTATGCTGATTACGTGTATTGGTTTTCTGGCTTACTCCAGCTGGGTGGTGTTCGGCACGATCTTTCGATCCTTGCTGAATCGTTACCAGCGAACATGTAGTATGCTGATGGCTCTTTTTCTGATATACTCAGCCATTATTGTGTCAGGTCTGATCTAACGACTTACTTAATCTGCGGAGGTGCGCGGTATGGAACAGTTTAGCTACAAAAGATCAGAAGACGTGCTGGCCCTATCCGCCAGCTTCACCGATTTTACTTATAAAAAGCATTGCCATGAGGAATATGCTGTAGGCGTAACGCTGCGCGGTATTCAGCAATATCATCTCGATGGTCATTATCAGGCTTCACATCCGAACGGCGTCATGCTGTTTAACCGCGAGCAATTACATGATGGAAGCTCCTATGATAAAGAGGGTATTGATTATGTGATGCTTTACCTGAAACCCGAGTTCGTCGAGCAGATTTTGGGCAAAAAAGAACTGCGCTTCAGCAGCCCCATCGTCTATGATCCGAAGCTTGCCCGAAGCATTCTAATGCTGAACGATGCCGTGCAGCATAGACAGGACGAAGCCGAGTGCAGCACCCGGCTGTTTGATCTGGTGCATATGCTCGCTCAGGAGGAACAGCCTGCAAGACTCTGGAAACCTCAGGACAGTCTTGTTCGCAAAGCAAAAGAAATGATGTTTTGCAGCACCGCAGACGTACTGAAACTGGATGATCTATCGGCTGAATTTGGCTTGTCGAAGTTTCAATTTATCCGTGAATTCAAAGCCCATGCCGGCATTTCACCCTATCAATTTTTCCTGAACTGCAAGGTCGAGCATGCCCGTCAATCGCTTGAAAAACATAAAGACATCTATACCGCCGTGGCTGACTGTGGCTTTGTCGATCTGACCCATCTGAACAGACATTTCAAACGGGTCTTTGGCGTAACTGCGCATGATTATATGTTACAGCTCCAGCGTTAGTATGGAGCTACAGCACCTCGGATTGGATGCTCATCACCAACCGAAATCAAAAACACTGCTAAAAAATCAACATCCCCTTAAGGAGCATGCCCACGTCCATAAGGGGATGTTTCGTCAGATAAATTCCACTGCACGATGCGTTCACTGTAGCTCTTGTTCCTTCATTTGGCCGCTCTCATACACACCTTCTATATATCACATACAACTCTTCTATGATATCGATACAGACGATCCCACCATAGATATTATGCTCTCCGCTGTTTCCTTCTCCACAGCCAACCACCCGCTAGCGTAAGTATCACAACTGCACCTCCACCATATAGGAAGATCATCCACGGATCGCGATAACCGCTACCGTTCCTGAAATCATCTGAGCTTGCAGGAGTGCCCTTACCCAACATATTGATTGCCTCTCCAGCCTGTTCAATCTGAAGATTGCCGCTGCACAGACTGCTGTATAATTTGCCATCCTTATCATCCTGATTAGCAAAGATCAGATAGGATCGCTCCTTCACTAATGTTGTTCCACAGGACTCCTCGCCCAAATCATTGATCAAAATCGTCATCTTTTTTGCATCTACGCCTTTCCAGGCCGTGTCCACATCCAGCGTGTACTTCTTATATCGCTCACTGCTGAATATGGAGCCACCTCCGATCTCGACTACTTTTCCCGTAAATACCGCGGCATTTGTTTTCAGTTTCTCCTTGACACTGGATTCCACACAGCTGCATGCGTATGCCCGCTCCCCCGGCCAAACGATCACATTGGCTGCAAATAACAATAGAACTAAAACGGTCGCTACCATTCTCCTCATCCTTACAGACCCCCTTTGAGTTATCTTGAAGCCACTCTTATCTTATGAACGTCTCCATTTTCGTTTTTGTTTGTTTTATAGTAGAATGTTAACACTATGTTAAAAAGGTTATGTATATACTTATTCACGGAGGAACTCGACATTTGATGCACAATTTGACGAAAAAAATATCCATTCCGCTGCTGGTCGCAGCATTATGCCTGATCGCTTTTATCAGCATTGCACTGTCCATCAGCGATAACCAGATTCATCGCTTTGATGCTGTACTTATCGACTTGATCCAAGGCATGGAATCACCTGGCATGACCCGATTTATGCAATTTTTCACTTGGATTGGCAGCGAGCTTCAGGTCGTTGTCATTACGGTCATTGTCATGCTGATCCTCTATGTTTTCCTACGCCACAAACGCGAACTGCTCTTTCTTGCCATCGTGCTTGCAGGCTCTACTCTGCTGAATGCCGTGATCAAGCTGATCTTTCAACGCGCTCGCCCAACCATTAACCGCATTATCGAAGTGAGCGGGTACAGCTTCCCCAGCGGACATTCCATGGCGGCGTTCAGCCTTTATGGCGGACTTGCTTTTCTGATCTGGAAGCATATCCCGACCTTTACCGGGCGTGTATGTATGATAGCAGCCAGTGGTGCATTTATCCTGATGATCGGTATCAGCCGGATCTATCTGGGCGTGCATTATCCTAGTGACGTCGTTGGCGGTTACTTTCTGAGCGGATGCTGGTTATTCACCTGTATCTGGTTCTATAGACGTTATTTGCAGCGGATGTCTGAATTACAGGCCAGACGCTTCGCCTAATCGCATGTTTACATGCATCATCGCAAAAACCCCAACGACCGAAAGATCGTTGGGGTTTTGTTATCTTTTTGATTACAATTTCTCTCCATTGGAAGCAATCACATCTTTGTACCAGTAGAAGCTTTTCTTCGGTGTGCGGCTCAAATCACCGTTGCCATCATTATCTTTGTTGACATGAATGAAACCGTAACGTTTTTTCATCTCACCAGTCGAAGCACTTACAAGGTCAATACAGCCCCACATCGTATACGCAATCAGGTCTACGCCGTCCGCAACCGCTTCTTTCATCTGCTCAATGTGACCTTTCAGATAATCAATCCGGTAGTCATCCTGAATGGAACCGTCTTCTTCCACGACATCGACAGCACCGAGACCGTTTTCCACAACCATCAAAGGAATTTGATAACGGTCATAGAGATGGTTCAGCGTGTAACGCAGTCCTTTTGGATCGATCTGCCAGCCCCAATCGGAGGCTTCAAGATATGGATTTTTGATCCCGCCAAGCAGATTACCCTCTGCTCGATCCAGTGATGTATCTGCACTTTCCACGAGAGACATGTAATAACTGAAGGAGTAGAAATCTACACAGCCTTCGCGCAGCGTCTGCTCATCTTCCGATTGCATTTGAATTTCGATGCCTTCTTCTGCGAAAAAGCGTTTTGCAAATCCTGGGTATGCTCCCCGAACCTGTACGTCCCCACAGATCATGTTGGACAGCTGATCTTTCTTCTGCGCAAGTAAAATATCGTCAGGGTTACACGTATTCGGATATGTTGTCATGAAAGCAACCATACAGCCGATTTTGAAATCCGGGTTGATCTCGTGCCCCAGCTTCACCGCTTTGGCACTGGCCACAAATTGATGGTGAAGCGCCTGGAAACGGGTCTGTGGCTGATCTACTCCGTCCGTCAATGTTTCTTTGCCTTCAAACAACAATCCGCCTGCCATATAGGCACCAAGCGGCATCGTCAGACAGTTAATTTCATTAAAGGTCAGCCAGTATTTTACCTGATCCTTATAACGGTTGAACAGGGTTGTACAATAGCGGATGTAAAACTCGATCACTTCGCGAGAAGCCCAGCCGTTATATTTTTGTGTCAGGCCAAACGGTGTCTCGTAGTGAGAGATCGTCACCAAAGGCTCAATGTTATGTTTTTTTAACTCGGCAAAGACGTTATCGTAGAACTTCAAACCTTCTTCGTTTGGCTCCAGATCGTCACCGTTCGGATAGATGCGAGACCAGTTGATCGACATGCGGAACATTTTGAAACCCATCTCGGCCATCATCGCAATGTCTTCTTTATAATGTCCATAAAAATCAACCGCTTCATGGCTCGGATAATACGTGCCTTCTTCAAGTACAGGTGTAATTCGGCGCGGCGTGGTATGCGTTCCGCCTGTCATCATATCCGATGTGCTCGGCCCTTTGCCGTCCTTGTTCCATCCGCCTTCAAACTGATTGGCAGCCGTTGCGCCGCCCCAAAAGAATCCATCCTTCATTTTCATGATGTGTTCCTCCTCTAATGTAGACTGCTGCTAGAGCACGTCTGAGATCTTTAATCCACTGAAATACGCTGAGAACTATAACGTTATAGTCCAAGTGTAGCACTTATACCCTGACAAGGGTTGTCATGATATAATTTGGTCATGGAACATAACCGATTATTCCGAATGTTGTTGCTGTTGCTGGAAAAAAAGAAAACGACCGCCCCGGAGCTTGCGCGCCTGTTCGAAATCTCGGTTCGCACCGTATACCGGGACATTGACCGCCTGAGTGCGGCAGGTATCCCCGTCTATACAACAACGGGCAAACACGGCGGCATTCATCTGATGGATCACTATGTCATGGACAAGTCACTGCTGAGCGAGGATGAACAGAATGAAATTTTGCTGGGCTTGTACAGCGTCAGCGCCATTCCACATCTGAATAGTGCCCGGATGCTGGGCAGGTTAACAACCCTTTTTGATCATAAACTGGACTGGATTGAATTCGAGTACTCCCCGTGGAGTAGTATTCCCGAGCAAGAAATGCAACTGTTTAATCAGGTGAAACAGGCGATATTCGCCAGTCAACTGCTCGCATTTCACTATATTGATTCCAATGGAGAAGCGAGTGAGGAAACGGCGCTGCCGGTGAAGCTTATTTTTAAAAACAATACATGGTACTTCAAGGGTCTAAAGCAACCCCAGCCTATGACATCCAATTCGCCCGACACCTTCGTCACGTACAAAATCAAACGGATCACGAAACTTCGCTTTGTGCCCGGCGCATATGAGCATACTCGGCCATCGACAGGGGAGGGAGATCGAGTTAAAGAAGAACCTTATCACGGAGAAAACCAAGACATCAAGATACAGTCTAACCAACCGTCTGAGAAACAGACTCCGATCGAACTTCTGTTTGAACAAACGATCGCTTATCGTGTTTACGATCTGCTGGATCCCGCCATTATTCAGCAAGAAGCGGATGGGAAACTAAGGGTTTCTATTCCAATTGATGAGGGTGAACAGCTTTATTCATTCTTACTGTCCTTTGGCTCAAAAATAAAGGTGATCTCACCTTTGACGGTACGCAAAGAGTTACTTCGCAGACATCAAGAGGCCGTCGCGCTTTTACTGGAAGATGATGGGCACAAAACCAAGGATGATGGTACAATATAGTATGCATCTATACCATTTCATTTTAAATTAGGATCGACAGGAATTTAGCGATGTTGGGAGGACATACATGAATCAGCAGATCAGACACAATAACGTAGAACGCTTTAAAGGATTTGGCACACTGTATGATCAAAACAGACCCGCTGCTCCCCGCGAAGTCGTCGATATTTTGACTCATTATCTGGGCAAAAGACCACGCTTCGTGGCTGATGTCGGTTGTGGTACAGGTTTATCCACCTGGATCTGGCTGGATTATGCTGAGCGAGTAATCGGCGTGGAACCTAGCGAGGATATGCGCTCCGTTGGCATTGCGAAATGGGAAGCTGCAGGCAAACCGGATCAGCTTCGCTTTGCGGCGGGAATGTCCCATGACCTCGGCCTGCCGGATGATAGTGTAGATATTTTAACCTGCTCCCAGTCGTTTCACTGGATGGAGCCGGAATCCACCTTACGCGAGTTCGCACGGGTACTGCGTCCAGGCGGTATTTTTGCTGCCTACGACTGTGACTGGCCGCCTGTATTAGACTGGCAACTTGAAGTAGCATACCGGCAACTGGTGAGTACAGCGGATGAACTCGCCTCACGTCTATCGAGTACAGAGCAACAAGCACATAAATGGAGCAAAGAAGGCCATTTACAGCAGATCCAGCAATCCGGGCTGTTCCGTTACAGCCGGGAAATTATGTTCCATCATCAGGAGACATTCACAGCTGAGCGTTATGCCAACCTGGCTCTTAGCCAAGGCGGACTCCAGACAGCTCTGAAACTGGGCGCCACAGAATTGAATGACATGGCAGACGACTTCAGACGCCAGGCCGAACTGGTTTTTGACGGAAAATCAAAAGAAGTGCTGTTCTCCTATCGCATGCGAATCGGCATTATTTAAATTAAAAACATATCAGGATATAAGAATATAAAAATATAAGGATTACTGATCTTGAAGGGTTGTGACCACTTTGATTAACAAAGAAGTGCTGGAACGAGATCGACATTTCATCAAAAGCTGGCTTGACACATATTTCGATTCTCCTCACCGGGATATTCTAATGTCTCATCCGGCCAAAATGGAAGAAGAAGACTATGGCGTGCCTTCGGATATGCAGGTTGGTGAGGTTGATGAAGAAGGATGGGTTCGCTGGAGAATGCTGGACTCGGGGGTTACGGTAGATCAGATTGATGAATTAATTGCTAGTTATATTAGGCCTGGTTCGGATACGTATAGCTCATCGTTCTCTCTGCCTCCGCTCTATATGGCCTATCTAAGTAGCCGATACGTTCTGGATGTCTATCTTCGTTATGAAGGGGTTATGATCGAATTACCGAATCTACCTTCTGACTATCCTCTAAGGGAATTACGTAACCTCTGGTCATCATGGGAATCACTCATTAAGGCGGGATATATTCCATTTGCCTCCTATGAAGATCATGCAGGGCCTGTCTGCTGGGATACGAGGACGTGTAACCCAAATGATGACAATGATTATGCTGTCGTATGGTTCGATCATGATATATTAACAGAAGATAGACCGGCCAGCCGGGAGCAGATTGAACACCACGCACAGCCTCTTTTTCAATCTTTCCGAGAAATGCTGATGCGCTCTCCTTCAAGCACTCGTTCCTAACTTAATTGTAGGGATATAAATAAAAAACACCCTCCCCGTTCTTCGTCTACTTTGACTTGGGGAGGGCGCTTGAATATATAACTCTATTCCCTTCTTTATGAACCGGATAACCGCTATCGTTTCCTATTGATAGCTTCTTAGCGTGAAGCTTAGGACGAGAAGAGTTGATTCAGTTGCTGCTCCTGCACCTGAAGAGCAAGAACCACCTTGGAAGGGTCCTGCGGCGAATAAAATACGTTAATGATATGTCCCTGCTGAACCTGCGACATCGCAGAGGGCAGTATTTCTTTTTGCGTAATCACCTCAAAGGTTTCACCATTTGGTTTCGTAATACTCAGTTTAAGCTGTAGCTTGATGTTGCCATTCTGTCCACTTCCCATAGGGGTAACGTCCAGAATTTTAGCCAGCCCCTTCTCTCCTGTTCGCGCAATATCAACCATCTCCGGTGCTATACCTTGTTGCATCATCTTTTCATTCAACAGTTGCTGCATATGCTCTTGCGACACCATCCCATGGTGATCCAGCCCGACTTTGCGCTCATCTTTCTCGGATACGACAAGCGGAATGATTGCTCCCGGCTGAAACTGGGACAGCGAAGTCAAAGGAACAATGGTTCTTAATTCTGTATCATACGTTTCCCGGCCTTGACGAGACACCTTCAGCATCATTTTCACTTCCGGCTGTTCATTAATATAGGTGCCCGTCTGCTGAATGCTTTGGATCACACCAACTGCTGGTAATCCTGTTTTAATCTTACGTTGCCCCAGACTCGTACCGAAGATCGACGAAATAACCATTAGACCAATGCCACCAAAAAGTATCGGTTTAAACCACCACGACTGCATCGCTATAAACGGATCATCCCACAGCCACTGAGCTATGATTGGAGAAAACCCTGTCCCAAGTACCATCAGTAAGCCAATTACTCTAAAAAAACGACTCATCTCTATCACCCTATCTATCTAATTTATGCTGTATAAATCTTTTTACTATGTTATATCTTTTGTTATATCTTTGGTTTGTATGTTACCTTTTCGTTGTTATCTGTAACAAACAAACTAATAATTGAATTATTCCCTAATTTAAAATAGTTTCATTAACATCGCTATGAATCCACCTAAACCGAAAGAAGTCCCATATAAATCAGTTCAGAAGGGTTCGCCGGATGCTGTCCCAAACCGACACGATCACCTACACGCGGAATCTGCAGCTTGGATACAAGTGTTTCCATCGTGCGTTGGTACGTGCGACCACCCGTTTCACTGACTTCAAGTACGAGCACCACAATGGGATCAAAATTAATTAATTTTCCCGTATCCGTTATACTGATCACGGTTCCAGTTGCTGTCAGAGGCAACGATCCGCTTGCAGCCAATTGTGCCTGCTTAGCCGAGTCCAAACTTTGGTTGATGGCATCCCGATGTTCCTTTGGTACGAATCCTTTCATCATCATGCCCGTAAGCCCTTTGTTCATTACGCGATCTGCTTTGGCAACAGCATCTTCCTGTTTGTTTTTACGTGTAAACCATCCCATCATATCGAACACCTCATTTGTTTTTTATTGGGTATGATTAATTATAAACACAACATAGCCCGTATGAATACGGATCTGGACACATACAAAAGAACCGGGGAAATGTCCTACTAGAGACGAGATTCCATCGATTTATTTGTAGCTATGCTTGCTTTTTCCCAATAAAAACGTTGTTCTAACCAACTCAATGAGGATTAAACCATTTATTTTTGTTGAATTTGTCCGCTACTTGGCTCTGATTACAGTTACTCAGAGTGGTCAAATTTGGTCAAATGCCTACTTTTTTTACAAATGCACACTTTGTAGCTTAGCTTTATTAAAGATACTTATGTAGCAAACATCGCACATTCATGATGCACTCACAGCACACATCCCTGCAAAAGACGCACTTACAACATATCTTCCACACCTAAGACTTTTCCTGATAAGTTGAAGTGTTTCAACACAGGTGTTTGCTCTAACGATCTCAGATAAGCTTATTTAAGCAAAATAGTCCTTTCTGAAATTGTAACGATCACCAGAGAGCTTATCTCACTGAAAAACCAAGATAAACGTCCATTTTGACAGTGATTTCACCAAATAAGCTCCACCTGTGATCGCTAGAAAATAAAAACGTTGAAATTCGCCGAAATAACGTCGCTGGTGATCGTTAGAAATGAACCTGCCTTGCCCCAGCAGCCTTCCAAACCTAACCTTTACTTCGTTCTCCGTAGCAAATACACCAGCTTGCGATAATAACCTGCCGCCTCTTTGTACCGCCGCTGATCCTCACTCACCACAGCCAAGCCTTCATATAGGGATTCCAAACGTAGCGACTGTTGCACAGACTCAAAATATGGCAGACAAGCCTGAGCTTGAGTTAAAAATGTGTCCTGTTCTCCGTGTGCCAGCGCCAGCTGACTTTGATAAAAAACCGCGTTCATTCGCTGATCCTCTGTGACAGCACAACTTAACAGTTGATCCACACTTTGCGCCAGCATGCCCCAACTTTTCCGGGCGGAGGCAACCTCACAGCGATACACCAAAAGCAACGGCTTCATCGCCTGCCGTGTCTCCTTCGTTTCTGCCTCGAGCAGGTTTTCGAATCGCTCAATCTCAGTCTGTGCCTGATCTAACTCTCCTGACATCGTCAACATGACAATTCGATTGTTCGCAATGGCTGTAACCAAATCTCCATGATTCCCGGCGTAGACCAGATTCGCCTCAGCCATCGACAATGCGGACAAAGCTTCCTGCAACAGTCCCATCGTAAAGCAATACCCGCTGTATGCTACATACAGACTGGACAAACGATGAAACAACCGCTGATCATACACATGTTTCATCGTCTGCTCAAATGTGCGCTTCGCCTCCTCGTAATGCCGGGTATGGATATAAGCCTCCATCTGAATATTCTGGATCGACAGCCATAGCTCGCTTCCCGGCTCCGTCAGGGCGCTCAGTCTTGTCACATGAGTGAGCACGTCCACAAACGCCTGCTTGGATCGATAATATTGGATTTTGTAAAATAGCAAAGCTTTGGTAAGCGGCCCAGGTAGCTGCACGTCATCCGGGCGGCCATACTTCTCCAAATAAAAATTCAGATACGATGTATGTATGTATTCATGCGCAGCGGCGTCATTTAACTGCTGATAGTAGACGGCCTTCATTAAAGCAGTCGTCAGTTCCACCGTAAGCGAATCATCCCGATCCTCCAAAGCATGTACCGTTTCCTCCGGGATCGTCGAGGCTGGAACCGACATCTGTACAAAGATCGCTTCTGCTCGTGCCAATGTCTGTTCATCCTGGACTGCTGTCCGCAATAGATAGGAGGAGCTTACACCCAAGCGCTCTGCAATACTCTCGGCCAAATCTTCGGGCAGTGGATAACGCTCTGCAAGGATGTTTGCGAAATGTGCCTGCGTAACCAGACCTTCTACGAGGTCTTTACGTGAGATTTGTTTTCGTTTGCTTAAAAACTCGATCCGTTCTTTCAGCATAACAGGTCTATCCTTTCATTATGAAGGTCTACTCTTTCTCTATAGCGAGTCTATCATATCATTGGTACGATTCGTCATTTGCGATCAAGCCTAACTTCTGATTATAAAGAATCTGGCCTTCCTCATCCACTACATCATTCTCATGCTTATTAAACTTATCATCCCAAAATGAAAGCCGAATGGCCACCCCGTTCTCTCCTTCGAGTAAAATTGACGAAACGGTTTCCGTTTCGAACGTAATTGTTTTACAATAGGGGAGATGTATACGTACAATATACGAAAAAAGCATGATGAATCGATCCAATATTACACTGAATTGAACACGAAAGGGTGCCACAATAATGATTATTAAACCAAGAACACGTGGTTTTATTTGTACAACTTCCCATCCTGTCGGCTGTGCGGCACAAGTGCAGGAGCAGATTAATTATGTAAAATCTAAGCCAGAGATTCAGGGGCCCCGCAACGTGCTCGTCATCGGCGCGTCTACAGGTTACGGACTGGCTTCGCGCATCGTTTCCGCTTTTGGAGCAGGCGCGAATACAATTGGTATTTACCGCCCCTCCAGCGCAACAGATAAACGAACCGCTTCTGCTGGATGGTATAACTCCGCGGCATTTGAGAAGGCTGCGGATGCCGCAGGCCTGAAATCCTACAGCATCACTGGTGACGCTTTTGCCAATGAAACCCGTGATAAAGCTGTTGAGCTGATTCGCAGCGAATTGGGTCAAGTGGATTTGGTCGTTTACAGCGTTGCTTCGGCTCGCCGTACCGATCCAAATACGGGCGAAGTGTTCAACTCCGTGCTGAAGCCGATCGGACAGCCCTACACAAACAAAACCGTCAATTTCCACACAGGAGAGATCACTTCAGTGACTCTCGAAACAGCGACAGAAGAAGAGATTCGTCAGACGGTTAACGTCATGGGCGGCGAAGACTGGGAGCTGTGGATGGATGCACTAAAGCAAGGCGGCGTACTTGCAGACAATGCAACAACGATTGCCTTCTCTTACATCGGCCCTGAGCTAACACATGCCATTTATCGTGAAGGCTCCATTGGTCAAGCGAAAGATCATCTGGAAGCAACAGCGCGCAAAATGCATGAGCGTCTGAGCGCAACAGGTGGACGTGCTTACGTTACTGTAGCCAAAGCACTGGTTACCCAATCCAGCTCGGCCATTCCAGTCGTGCCACTGTATATTTCCGCATTGTACAAAGTGATGAAGGAAAAAGGACTGCATGAAGGATGTATCGAACAGTTGCAACGGCTGTTTGCGGATCGTCTGTACGCTGGCGGTGAAGTGCCGACAGATGAGCAAGGGCGCATTCGCATCGATGATTGGGAGATGAGAGCAGACGTGCAGGAGGAAGTGGCGAAGATCTGGAACGATCTTACGAGCGAGAATATCTATGACCTGTCCGATCTTGAAGGTTACCGCCGCGAGTTCTTCCAACTGTTTGGTTTCGAAACTGATGGCGTGGATTATGAGGCCGATGTGGATCCAAACGTGGAAGTACCCCACCTCGTTCAGTCATAAAGTTTAATCTTGTTTTGCATTCAGGGAGGAGCTTCATTGCTTCTCCTTTTTTATTTTTCATACGTCATCCATCCACGCACGCATTCATTCATCCATTCACTCATCACGTTTTCCTGACCTACTCTGCTTCAAGACAAAATAAAAAGAAGCACCACCATCCTGGATGATCTGCTTCTTGTGTTTGACCTTTTGTAATTTTTCCTGCTTGGTTGGTGTCAGGCGAACATGCTGCGATAATGCCCCATAATCTCCATTCATTCTGCGGCTTTGCTCGGGAGTCCATTGTCCGGACCGTTCTGCTTTGCGTAATGCTTTTTGTGTCTGTGTACGTGCCATATTCATGAACACACTCCTTCAGTTGAACTACGTTCAATATATCATGTGCAGCGATGCAAGTGAAGGTGCAGCCAGTCTGAACTCATTTATACATCCGTACTAGGAAGTTTGATTTCGTTTCTTTCAATGACAAGATTCGTTGATATGCCTTGTTGTTTAGCTTTGAATTGGATTCTTACGAATTTTGAAAGATGAAACCTATTCTTTTTCTTGAAGAAGCGATCAAATCTGTCTGCCACATTTCGGACATTAGACTGCAGAGCAATGCTATCTACATTTTTGAGCCAGTCAAAAAAAGTTCTAACGCCGGAACTTGTGTGGCACATGATTTATAGGATAGCCCTTTACCCGTTGCAACATAGCCATGAGATCATCTCACGTTTGATTGGGTTAATTTAGTTAGGCAAATAAAAGAGCCCGCTATAGACGAGCTCCCTGTTTACGCGCATCTTCAAACATGTAAAATATGAGCCTTAATATCTTCTCTCGCTTGTAACATAGCTGTCCCATTAGCAGTCATCAATAATTGTCTTGCGGCCCTCACCATTTTTAGATAACATTTCGACCGTATATCCAGCAGGGAGGGGGCAGTGAGCAAACCATTAGGAAAAAATTTTCCAGCCTGATATCAATAGCAACAACATGACGTCATTAGGTCTTATCTTGAATAATCCGATGCGTTCATTGAGCCTCTTTTTACATTAATGGCATAAATTGCTTCTGGTGTCCTTAGAAATACATTTAGGATACCATCGCTATATATTCCCGTGGACGCAATAGAAAAGTGACCCGATGAATCCATCTGCACTGGAATTTTCTCCAGCAACTTCCCAGTTTGCACGTTATCCAGATGTTGATCGATCTGAATCTCCAATTGCTTGCTCGCCTGATCCGTGAATTTCCCTTCCACCAAGAGCCTGCCGTCCGTGCCGAATTCAACAATCAACGTTTTGCTACCAAGTGCCGGTTTAATATACACTTCCGGAAATAGATGTTCAGCTTGCTTTTCCTCGGAAGTCACCAACTTCGGTGCGCCAACCAATTGCTTCATATTGGACTGCAAATGCATCAAGATCACCGCTGCCTGGGCCCGAGTCACGATATCGTTGGAACCGAACATACTACTCTGATTTCCTTGGGTTCCGCGCATGTAATTATGAGCCAGTACATAGTTCACTGCATAAGGAAAATCGAAATTCACACCGTCCATTGATGCGATCAGACCAGCTGCACGATAACGGTTAATTGGCTTATCCCGAAATTCACTTTTGCCCGGACCTGAACTAAACAGCAACAGGTTGCGAGCCTTAGCCACGTTGTAGGCACCTTCCGCCCAGTGTTTCTTTTTCTTGGAAGCGTACGATTCGTCATCAATTTTATAGGTGCGTAGCAACATGATGAGGAACTGCGCTTCACTCACAGAATCTTCTGGCCGGAATTTACCGTTTGCGTCCGCTCCAACGATACCTGAACGAAGGGCCCACTCAATTGCTGATTGGTCGGCACGTCCTGCGATATCTTTAATCTTCGCCGGATCAGTTGATGGATAACTCTTGCTCTTGAGGCGTTCGAATACCCGTACCGGTACCGTTCCCTGCACCTCACCGGAGCTGAGCGTTATTTTATAACTGCCAGGCTTAATTCCTTCAAGAATACCATCCGGCGAGACTTTCAGACCCGTAGGGGAACTGCTAGAGTATGTAATCGCCGTTTTTGGCGTTGCGAATGTCCCATCGTCGTAAGAGGCCGTGATCTGCATCGGCAACTTACTTCCTGAATTCAACACCAATTCGTCGTACTGCGCAGATAAACCCTTCATCGTGTTCCCTTTTCCCGTCGTAAACGACCAGGTTTTGCTTCGTCGCTGCGACTCCTTATACAGCGTATAATCAAACTTCACTGTATAGACGCTGTACCCGTCCAGCACATCCTTGGGATACAAGAACACCGTATTACCATGCAGTTCGCTGTAATATGGAACATCCTTTCCTTGCGCATCCAAGATGCTGGCCTCGAACGAATCGATGGCAAAGCCAGCTGAAGCAGAGATGATGCCCCCCGAGTGTTCAACACCGAAGGCAACAAGAGGATTCGGATTCTCAAATCCGTAGAAACCAACGTCCGCTCCTTTCATTCCGTTGTACGGATATACTCTGGCTTCCGTACTATCCCTCTGTAACTTCATAGAGGCTGGATTCATGACAGCAGTACCATTCTGTAATCCAATGCCGACCGATGTGTACTCCTCATCCAATATAATCTGGCGATGATACGCGGTGCTTAGCCAGCCATCAATCGCTTGACGTGTTGTTGCCATATTAAAAGCCATGACTTCAGCAACCATTGTATTTGGCCATCCAGCTGCCTTCCCCCGGTCTCCTGCTCTCACTCCGGTAAATCCTGGTGTGCCAGGCCCCTCCTCATGAGCCGTCCTTCCTTTGAACTGAGTGGTATTGTAATACGCTGCGTGTGCTTGAGACGCCTGAGACAATCTTGCGTCAAGCTCCAAAGGGCCTACGCCTACCTTCGCCCGAATCTCGTTCAGATACGCCAATCCGTCGAGTTGATCCTGCGTAAAGCCTCCTTGTGAGACCATCGTAGTTGTGGCCGCCGATGCGTGTTCTGCTGGATAAGTCGGAACAACGATCGTTAGAGCCAGAACTGTAGCGAGCAGACAGGCTACCCGCCTGCGTCCCGCTCTCCGGTTGATCCCTTGATTAGACCTATTTTTCTTGTTGCGTTGGCTTAATCTCATTGTGTTTTTCCCCTCATCTTCATCTTTTTTGCAGCTTGCTAAATGATTTGCGATTATAGAGCGCTCGTTCTTCCCCTCTCAGGATTCCCGCCTTAGCTAAAAGCTTAGGACAAGTCGGGGTCTAACATTCCCAGTCTATTAGTTTAATACAATAGATCCCTCACTTATCGTGATTATGTAATAGCATGTTGTTATGTACTCTGGTTTCTAGATAGAATAAATCTCCCCAACTTCCTTCCTCCTCTTCTTTTCAAAAAATACAATCTCATTTACTCATTACTTTCTTTACATACTTCTCTGCCCTGTAATCTTTACGAACCTCATGCAGCTCAGTTGAATTTGCCTCTGACCAAGATTCAAGTATCCTTCTGGGTTCCGTTTCGATTATTTTCCGAGCCGCAAATATATCACCGGCTCTGAAGGCCTCAATTATGCTGACTAAGTCTGTTCGATCAATCAATTTCACGTAATTGATACCAGCAAGCGTCTCACATGAATCTGTAAATCTGGTAGTTGCAATGACCACCGCTTTTTTAGCCTTGTAGTATCTCATACAAGAGAAGACTTCTTGAACAGCACTGATCCCTACCGGATTTTCTATCGCGTATCTTTTAGCTTGAATAACATTTCTAACTCCATCCGAATCAGTAAATACGACGTCAGCTCCAAAGTCACGACTCCCCATAGTCTTGTAGACTCCAGAATAACCTAGCTCAATTAATAATCTATATAAGTACATTTCGAAACCGGACCCGTCTTCCATCCTATCAATATCATCTATTGTAATATCTCGTAGATCGTAATGCTCTGTGTCCAATTTAATCGGAGGATTCTGTTTTCTCCACAAGATGAGTATCGCTAAAGACAACACAATAATTGCAAATATAATCAACAAAAAAACGATATAGTTCATTAGGTCTACTCCCCTTCTAATTTCTAGTACAACAATACCATATTTTTCAATATTATAGATAGATTTTTATGGTAAACACCTTCTGACATTAAACAAATTTAATTTTATGGTTGTTAGATATTCACATTTTTTACCTATACATAAGAGAGAATGTAAATTTAGTTACAAATCCAAATAAGCGACACCTTTTAAGGTATCGCCTTTCCATTTTCCAAAATTAATTTACACGCCTTATCAGATCTTCGTTGTTATTACGTACATTTCCTATATCCAACAATGTAGACATTTGTAGAAGACCAGTTTATCACCTTCTTCCAATCCGGGGATTGTCTACTGCTATATATGCTGTCTCCATCCTTGCCCTCAAGTTCCTCCGGCTCGTCTGACATCAACTACGCTTGCGCCGAGACTGCCATGTCTCAATGGGTTCGTGGTCATGCTCTTCGATCAGTTCCATCGCTTCGTCCAGCCTTCGCGACTTAAACAGGGCAATCAGCTCGATCAAATCCTCTCGATCCAGCAATTTCACCTCATTCACCGCAGCCAGCGTGCGGCAAGCCTCCGTGTATCGGGCAGAAGTCAGTACAATGGATCGATCCGCCTCGTAATAACGAATGGAGGTATAAATCTCTTGCACCGCGCTAAGACCAACAGGATGATTGGCACCGTAACGTTTGGCCTGTACCACCGTGCGTCTGCCCAGCCTGTCCACAAACACGAGGTCTGCACCGAAATCCCGGCTGCTCGTCGTTTTGTGAACCTCCTCATAACCGAGGCGCTCGAACAAATTGTAGAGATATAACTCAAACTCTGATCCATCCTCCATTTTATCGATATCCTTGATCGTGATTTTCTGGGGATTCGCCTCACTTCGTATTCGTTGCCCACGATAAATGATCCGCCGAGTCATCCAGGTTAGCAACAACAACAGGACAATGCCCGTGATAACCCATAAGGTGATGTTTTCACTCCAATTCATTTCATTACTCCTCGTCGTCGTTACTTCGTATTTCTCTTGTCACAGCCCTAAATATATCAAACTTCAATGATCATCTAAAGAAGATGAATTCCCTGTAACTGTTTGACCTCTTTTAACATCGCGTTATCACATTCATGGTGAAAAAAGGTTACAGCGTGTTCGGTTGAATTCCACTAGAAATCAATGGTAGAATTCTACAATCGGTGTTAATTTGACCGCATACGAAAGGTGGTTTATCCCTTGCATACTACTTATACGAATCGTAAACGCAAGTCTACAACCTGGGCTGTTCTTTTGCTCAGTGGAATGCTTCTCTTGAACATGAATACAACTGCAGGATACGCGGCAGCGTCCACGGAATCCTTGCCTAAACCGTCATGGACTTCCTCCTCTCTCATGTTAAATGAGGCTAATACGGAGAAAGACGTCATGATCAAGAACATTTACGCTGTACCTTCCAAAAATTTGGTATATGTACACACTTCTCAGCCCGTAACCAAAACAAGCAGCAAAACAACGCTGGACTGGCAGCTCGATTCACTTCAAGCACTGGATGCCAAAACAGGACAGCTCAAGTGGAGCACTATTTTCCATGAGAAAAGCGGCCCTTATACAACTTACTCCAACTCGGTATATGCAAGCAACGGTACAGCTTACGTGTATATGGAGTATTCGGATATAAGCAAGAAATTATATTCGTTTAATACATCCGGCAAGACCAACTGGGTTAAAAACGTAAATTCGTCAGCAACGATCTCACTCATGGATAACGATAATCTACTGGTCGCTGCAAGCCAAGGGGTACAAGCCAATGGCTCTGTGCGTTCTACCCTCTCTCTTTATGACAAAAAAGGGAAGCTGTTGAACGAAAAAACAATTGCAGGCACTGTGCTCAAAGCAGCTCAGGGAAGAATTGTCGTCGATGCGAGCAAACAGGTCAAGTCGGGTAACTTCTGGCAACCGGCTGCCAATCCCAAAATTGAAATCTACGACACCTCGTTAAACCGGCTGTCCTTCTATCAATTCCCGGCTGATGCCAATACACAAGGGGATGGCGGCGGTGAAGCGCTGGCCATTCTGGATGATGGTTCTGTTCTGATGCGTGCCAACTTCGAAACCACCGGCAATCGCTTGATGGGATTTGGTTCGGATGGCAAGCTTGCATGGGGGCGTGCAATCGCTGGAGATGCATATATTCAAACA
This sequence comes from Paenibacillus sp. 4624, assembly GCF_050435065.1. Lineage (NCBI taxonomy): Bacteria > Bacillati > Bacillota > Bacilli > Caryophanales > Paenibacillaceae > Paenibacillus > Paenibacillus sp. 4624. Next base: position 136,910 of record NZ_JBNDJR010000001.1, on the reverse strand, counting down.
GCGGGTAATGGGTACACCTTGCTCACTGGCTCAAAGCTTGAGCTATACACGATGAAAGGCAAAGTGACGGAGCGTATGTTCAAGGATGCTCAGCCTGTGCTCATGCATGTTGACCGAACACAAGACGGGCAATACCAGCTTGATTTTGCTAAAACAGGATATATTCTGGATCCACAGACATTGGAAGATGTGCATGTGTACACCGTTAGTACTGCTGTTCCTTCATTAGAAAGTATCTCCACTTATATGAATGATGTGATCTATTCAATGAAGGGCGAAGTCCTCTCCAAATATACGCTTAAGTCGTCGTCAGCTAAATAATTACTGTAACCCTTACCTGACATGGCTTTAGTCAAAAAAAGCCGGAACAGCTCCTCGCGGTGCTTTCCGGCTTCTTTTATTTCCAGTTCTCGTTAATGAATTCGTCCCTTCCGGACAGCGCGCGGTCTTCCTTGTAATGTTTTTCGTTTTTCTTGTGATAGTCCTGATGATAGTCCTCTGCAGGGTAAAAGATTACAGCATCCCGAATCTCGGTCACGATGGGCTGATTGAATCGTCCGCTGGCCGCAAGTTCCTGTTTGGATTGCTCGGCAAGCTGCCGCTGGCGTTCATTGTGTACAAAGATGGCGGTACGATACTGCGATCCTCGATCCTGGAACTGTCCTCCGTCATCCGTGGGATCAATCTGAGGCCAGTATAATTCTAATAAGCGCTCGTAAGGGAATACATCGGGATCAAATGTAATCTCCACGACTTCCACGTGCCCTGTCTCCCCTGTCTTCACCTGCTCATAGGTCGGATTTTCGACATGACCACCTGTATAACCTGATACGATACCGTGGATGCCTGGTTGTTCCTCAAACGGGGTAACCATACACCAGAAACATCCGCCAGCAAACGTTGCTTTTTCCATTCCATTCAACTCCTCAGATTCAAAACAATAACTTGAACGCATTAACTCAGACATGCATTCATTCCTACATTGTAAAACAACAAGAGGTTGATGGAAAGCCACCGCAATGGCTCTTCATCAACCTCTTCATTCAGCTTCGCTTGGAAGCATTCATATCCATATGGTTCATCATACAGCTTTCAGCTACACCATAACTTCTTAACCAGGAACATCGCTCGCTCTAGTTTACCCGCGGCTGCGTCCCATCGAACGGAAGATCAAGCTGACAATCGCTACAAGCACAATCGCACCAATCAATGCCGGTACAATGTGGAATCCGCCCATCTCAGGACCCATGTCTCCAAGAATGACTCCGCCTAACCATCCACCGATAAAACCAGCAACGATATTACCGATAATACCACCTGGGATGTCACGACCAACAATCAGACCTGCCAGCCAACCAATGATACCACCGATAATTAATGACCATAACCAACCCATATCATTCACCTCTATTTTAAAGTTTTTGTTGCGTCTGACTACTATTAACCGCTCCGAAGACATTTAAACAACTGGCATAAAAATTGTTGCATATTACCATTGTCCAGAATGCTTCCTTCTCTGCTAACAGGCGCTCCCTAAGGGTGACAAACAGGCCGTGTTCCGTTTCCGGCATCTCATCAGCACATGGCTGCGATATGTACCTCCCGAAAGTCATTGTATGTTACCAGAGACAAGGTTAGTATACCCAGTGAAGGTGAATTTATATTTATGGCTCAGAACCATAAATGCTTTGAACTTTACAGTTCATCAGAATGTTATCCTGTCAGCGTATGAGATCAAAAAATCAGAATACATCAACCAGATCAAAAAAATCCAGCCCGACCTTTGCCCGGTTGTGCAAGCCAGTTATGTTTGTGACTTTTGTCCAGTTCTCCCCGCATGGACTGAATGACCTGAACAATATCGGTTTGCCCGTTTTGATGCCATTCCAGCGCAGCACTGACATACAATTCGCCGAGTTGTGCAAGCGAGAACGTATCGGTCAAACGTGCCGCTTCGATCGTTCCTTCTTCACCTGCAAACACGCTAAATCCGCGTTGCCGCAAATATTGCAGGCGCAAAGCTTCATCAGGCAGCGGAATCTCATAGGCCCGGTCGAATCGTCCGGCTCGGTTCATGAGACCTGGATCGATTTTTTCCGGATAATTTGTCGTGCCGATCAAAAAGATCCCTTCTTTGGACGTCGCACCATCCAGCGTATTCAGGAAAAAGGAACGAACTTCATCCGGCATTGAGTCGATATCTTCAATGATCAGCACCATCGGTGCCAGTCGTTTGGCTGCATCAAACACTTCACGCACAGACTCGCTATTCGTATATTCGGTAATTTGCCAGTACGCAGCTGGGCCAGGAATACTGCCCGCTATCGATTTTACCAGCGTTGTTTTTCCGTTCCCTGGATGCCCATAGAGCAGAATACCGCGTTTGTAGGGGATATCATAGTCCCGGTAAAAGGAACGATCCGCTTCAAAGAACTGATCGAGCGAGCGGAAAATATCCTGTTTGATCTGTGCGGAGAGAACCACATCTTCTCGGCTCACCGAACGAGTTATGGACTCTACATGACGGTCACTGCCATTGCGGGCATCCGTGTAAACCGTTACTTTTTTCATATTTTGCTGACGTTCGCGTTCCCTTACACTTCCCAGGAAATGCTTCATCTCTTCATCCCCTACAGCGAACACAAAATCTTCACTGTAGATCCCGTTCTCCCGGAAAAAAGGCACCCGTACCAAAGCTACGCCCCATTTGGGATAGGCAAATACATTGTTGCGGATGGAATAGTGTACACCGTATGTTGGCACATCTCCATCATCATCGTAATGTAGCGTTTGGAGCTCCAGATCCTCAAAGATACGAGCAACAAGTTCGACCTCGTCACTTCCATTCTGCAAGTCTTCCCTTAGCAGTTCCCAATATTCGTTGTTCGGATCAGAACTTGAATACAACTTGTATTCAACGCCGTAACGCTTCAGAAGCGCCTCACCAATTCCGCGAATCAGTCTCGAATAGACCGCGTACCCTTCAACGCGGATACGTGTATCATGCTGTTCGTCGTAGGAGTAGATGGCTTTTGTTTCGTTCATTGGATTCGTCTGTTTCTCGTTATCGTTCATCATTTCGCTCCCTTTACCGCGGCAAGCGGTTTACATTTGGCTACCACTTGAGCCAGTCCGGCGCCGGTAACACTATCTATAATTTCATCAACGTTTTTATACGCCTGAGGTGATTCATCAATAATGGATTCCAAGGATCGCTGGTTTACAACGATTTCGTCCGCCGTTCCTACACCAAGAGCTGTTGCAAAATCTTCAACCGTCACCAAACGTTTCGTTGCAGTACGTGACCGTACACGGCCCGCACCATGACATATCGAATAATAGTTGTCTGCTCCTTCTGGCTGACCGACCATGATATATGAGGCCGTCCCCATCGAGCCAGGAATCAGAGCCGGATGGCCTGTAGCCATGTAAGGTTTTGGATTATCCTGGTGGCCTGCAGGCAATGCCCGCGTTGCCCCTTTCCGGTGTACAAATACCGAACCACGCTCTGCATGGGATTCCTCCCAAGCATAGTTATGCATCAGGTCATACAGCGTACGAAATTCACATTTTGACCCAAATACATCCCGGAATGCTTCCCGGATTGCATAAGCGATGAGGTGGCGATTCACTACGGCATAATTCAAAGCGGAATACATCATGTTGACGTAATGCCGACCTTCCGCATGCTCCAGCGGGGCAAATACCAATCTGGGATCGGAAGTTCCAAGGCCGAGCCGCTGCATGACTTTGGCAATCGCTGCTGAACTTGTCTGACTGACATATCCGCCCCAAGCGCGGGAACCAGAGTGAATCATAACAGCAATCTGTCCATCATAAAGCCCCCAAGCCTCAGCCACTTCGCGATTTTCCTCAGCAATCTCAATCGCCTGAATCTCGGCAAAATGATTCCCTCCACCCAGCGTACCAAGTTGACGATGCGAACGATGCCAAGTCATATCTGGAACAAGATTCAGCACATTCTCGTCATACGTAAATTTACTGCTCTCCACATGCGTCAGTGAGGTCGATTTTTTCGGTGTATAGCTGTCTGGAATATATTTTTTCGGCAGTCCGTGTAGTCCCTTTTTCACAATGTGCTCTAACCTTATATCGGAGAAATGGCCTCGCTGGCTGGCTTCCATTGGCAAGACCTTTTCGATCGCTTTAACCAATTTTCGGCGCAGCTTTACCTCTTTCAGATCATCTTTATGCAGATTGGTCAGATGCACTCGCATGCCACAGCCGATATCACTGCCCACGATGGAAGGTGATACATATCCACTCTGTGCCTCCCAGACTGCCGTCGTTCCAATACATGTTCCTACACCGACATGCACGTCCGGGGTATAACCCATATAAGAAATGTCTGGAATTTGCAAATTATTGTTAGCCATCTCAAATACTTTGTAGTCGAGAGAAGAGAATAATCGCTGTGCCGCATATACGGTGAGCTCTCCCGCTGGTAATTTCAATTGATGGCGATAACTCTCGGTCATGTTACTAAAATTTCCAAAATTGTTCATTTCGTTATTCATAAATAAGTGTAATCCTTCCTGTTCCGTTCAGCAAATGTAGTTTGCTGCGTGTTGTTTTATAAAAAATACATAAAAAAGCCATGGACTGATCGTCCATGGCTTCTACTACATGACAATAACGGATAACAGCACAAATGGATTTGCGCCTGTCATCCATCGCTGGATACCGCGAAGAACACACATTGCCTATAGCACTACACACTGTACTCTATAAACAATATGCCCGTTGTTTTATGTCGACCGTATGAGGCCAAAAAGACGATGAGCTGGATATACAATTGTGTTCATGCTTCTGCGTCCTTGATTCAATTCATAACCTAACGTCATGTCTCTCGGCCTCCCTTCATTATTGATATGTATATATTAATGGCACATCTTTTCAAATGTCAACCCTTTTCTTGGGAATAAATGCACTCTTATGTTCTAGCAAATGATAAAAAACAGGGGGTTGTCCGGGGACAGCCTCCTGTTTTTTATCATTTTATTAGGTTATTCACCGCTGCTTCTGTCATATCGTCAGACAAACGACACTCTCATGACCTTAGAGTTTAGCCTGCTCTTGCAATTCTTCCACAGGATTCTCATCTTCCTTCTCATGCACTTTGGATGAAAGGAACCATCCACATACCGCAATCGTGATCAACACAACATAAAAACCGATTTTCCATATTTTATTTTCCGGGAAATGCTCATCCAGTACACCCAAGGAAGGGTGAGCCAGTGTAATTACGGACAGTTTAACCCCTACCCAACCTACAATTACAAAAGCAGCAACTTCAAGACCCGGACGGGAATGAAGCAATTTCACGAAAAACGATGCTGCAAAACGCATGATAACAAGCCCGATAAAACCGCCGAGGAAGATGACAATGAACTGTCCACCATCCAAGCCGCCAATTGGCGGCAAGCCGCTTGGTGGCAATGCAACCGCCAAAGCAACAGCCGCTAGGATAGAATCTACTGCAAAAGCAATATCTGCGACTTCAACCTTAAATACGGTCATCCAGAATCCGGATTGTTTCTTTGGTTTTTTTGGTGCATCGTCGGCTGCTTCGTCTGTTTTATTTCGACCACTCAATATCTTTTTAACGATATGATTTATCGAAATGTACAGGAGGTACAATGCCCCGATCGCTTGAACCTGCCACACATCCACGAGGAATGAGATGAGGAATAACGACCCGAGACGGAAAACAAAAGCCCCCATCAAACCATAAAACAATGCTTTTTTACGCTTTTCCTCAGGTAAATGTTTTACCATAATTGCGAGTACCAGGGCATTGTCTGCTGCCAGTAACCCTTCAAGGACAACAAGGACTAAAAGTACCCACCCGTATTCTAATAACAGTGCTGCATCCAACATTGACTCCTCCTTAATATGCTTATGATGTACAAAAAAAAGGATCTTTACCATTGCTGGTAAAGATCCTTTTATAACCACAAAAAGAGACCTTTACCGAGCATAAAAACTTGGTAAAGGTCTCGCTAACAACAAATTGCTGCCAATAAAGCCGGGGATGTAATCCCGAATTGACGACTTTACTGTAAAAGCTACTCCCCTTTAACAGGAATATGTAGTTTTAGTTGAAACCGGTGAATAACCTGTTTACATCATATTTCATAACATAAAATAAAGTCAAGCTTTATTTTCGATGTTAAGGGACAATTTTCGAAAAACAAAAAAATCATAAATCATATTGCCCAGTGGTATGAACGAAATGAAGAATAGCGCAATGGGACGGCGCAAACGCCATTTCTGAGTCGTATATAAAGATACCATGAACAAGAGATGCATCAGAAACAGAAAACCATACAAGTTCCCGAACCAAGTCACCGCTTGAGGCATAACTCCTGCATCCCGAAGGGGAAACGCAACGAACAATAGCAAAACATATGAAATCCCCTGTAACCATAACATTAGCCGGAAACGACCCAGCATTGAACGTAACATCATCTTCCTCCTGCTTCTATGCAATACACGCTAGTTGAACCCTGTACAGTATATCACAAAAGCAGTATCAATTTGCATCCAGCCAGGCTGTATTATATTCCCTGTCTTTGTGATCATCCAATATACGTCTCACAGGAGCCAAATATCCATCTCTCACATACAATGCATGAAATGTGTCATCAACAATGTCGGACAAGGAGGATTGGATTCATGAAAATCGTTCTGGTTGCACCAGAGAAGTTACCTCTGCCAGGGAATGGTTCCGTGGAAATCTGTATATTAGGGATCGCACATGAACTTGCCCGCCGTCATCAGGTAATTGTTATAAGCCGTCAAATAAAAGGTTTGCCGTCGCTTCAGCAGATCGGGCAGATAACGATTCAGCGAATCGCTGCACCCAGTGTTGTAGATTATACCCGGTCAGTTATTCGTTTACTCCATACACTCGATGTTGATGTTATTCAAGTGGATAACAGACCTTACAGCATGGCTGCCATTAAACAAGCCTTTCCGCAAACACCTGTTGTCCTCTATCTCCACTCACTTACCTTCGCTGAGCCCGGACCTAGGAAACTGTCTATGCTGAAAAAAGCGGATTGTATTGCCGTGAATAGCCAATCATTGAAGCGTAGAATCAGCCGCCGTTTCCCTGCCGTAACGAAACGATTGAATGTCGTTCCACTAGGTACAGATCTTGATCGCTTCCGCCCCGTTGCGAGCAATGAAGAGCGGCTTCACTTGCGTGAAAAGTTTGGAATCACTGAACGTTTCACAGTCCTGTATGCAGGCAGAGCCATCCCTGGCAAAGGAGTCGATATTCTTATTCGTGCTATTGCTCTAACACAAAAGCAAGTACCTATCCAGCTGGTCGTTGCAGGCAAGGGTCCTCCAAAATATGTGCGCTCATTACGTAAACTGACACAAAAATATAACGTACAGGCTGCCTTTTTGGGGCAGATGAATCATGAACAGATTGACCAGCTCTATCGAAGTGTCGACTGCCTGGTCTGTCCTTCACAGAAACACGAGGCCTTTGGCCTGGTGAATGTAGAAGCTATGGCCTCCGGCATTCCTGTCATCGCTTCGGATAATGGGGGTATCCGGGAGATTATCCATTCGGGAATGAACGGATACTTGATATCAGAGTATAAGCAACCTAAGCAGTTCGCTTCATCCTTACATCATCTGGCTACCCGACCTGATCTTGTACAATCCATGGGAAAAAGCGGCCGCGAAACAGCAATTTCTCATTTTAATTGGTCAAGAACCGCTCTCTATTTGGAGGCAGCTTACACAAGGCTCATCCGTTCATGAGCCTTTTTCTTGATCAAGCTTTCTCACGGAACTGCCATTCCGTAATAAAAGTGTCCATCTGAGATACAGGTACATACATGATTTCGATCAGTTCAATAATGACCATATCCTTCATCATAAATCTCACTTTTGCACAAGTTTGTTGGTAGAAGGCATCGTAGAATCCCGCCCCAGTCCAGCATCCATGAGGTACTGTGGCAGCATGGTTTACGATATAACCCACTTCCCCTATTGGGGGGATAACCACTTTAATGGCTTGATGATCCAAGCGATTATCCGGGTCCTTTACAAGATACAGTGTATCCCCCACATGCAGAGCCTCTGCTCCATGATAGTTTTCCATGCCCATCAAAGCGGCAAAAATTTTGTTACTCATACGATTGCTCCTTTTTACAGATATTCCTTGGCGTACGGCTATAAAGCCTCTTCATCTTTATAGTGCTCCAACCATTCCAAAAGTTGTTTGCGAATTTCTCTCCGGTACTCGCGAGGTTCAAGTACTTCAGCCTCAGCACCGAACTGATATAACCATTGCAAAAATTCACGACTGCTATTCAGTGTTACTTCAAATAACAAACCACCATCCATAAGATCTGTCATTCGCGGACGAACAAACATCTCTTCTTCTTTTATGTAAGGGGCCACCTTTTCGGAGAATCTTACCTTAAAATGAATATGCTCGTCCCCTCGGTCAACAGACCAAGTATTCTTCATATACTGAGTTATATTGAAGTCGCCCATATCAAATGGAGCATTGGTTCGTATCACATCCAGGAAGCGGCTAATGCGAAACAATCGAACTTTTTGCTGTAGATGACAGTACCCAATCAGATAAAAACGCTGATCACGCGGTACGAGATAATAAGGGTCTATTTGCCTAACCGTAATCTCGTTATTGGTGAGCGTATGATATTGCGCTTGAATCGTCCGTCCATCCAAAATCGCTTCGATAATGGGGATTAACAAGTTTGGATCCTTTCCCTCTTCACGGTAAGCAGGTATCCCCATCCGAATAATTCCTGCAATATTTTCCACAATTTCACTGTTCCTTGTTTTTAGTTTAGTATGTGCCGATATTACCTTATCATATGCTGAGTCAAATTCAGCAGGTAATTTTGTAGTATCGACTAAGGCCGGAAGCATACAGAAAAGCATAGCTTCCTGTTTGGTAAAATCCAAAGGATACATGGCAAACTCACCGATAAATCGATAACCCTTTCCATATCCTTCGTTCATTATGGGAGCAACCCTGTCCAAAATCCGGAGATCGCGGTAGATTGTGCGCACCGTTGTACCACATTTCAGCGCCAATTCCTTTGCAGAGATTCCGGGATTAGCTTGTATAGCCTGAAGTATACGCAGCAGACGAATTAATTTCTCTGTCATGTAGTTTCTCCCCTTCGATATTTTATCGGCAAGGAAAACTAGTTCCTTTAGTTCATATCTAAATCTTTAGTCCCAATTGATTTTTCGCAATTTCACCTTTTATTTATAGTCCAATTGCACTTTTCCCCTCTCTAAATATACATTCTCTTACTTGCTTGCGTAAATTAATAACCCAAAATCTAATTTTCCTAAGCCTGAAAGCCTATACAAATATCTAAAAAAAATACAAAAAAAGCCCTGATCTCCAAACGAGACAAGGCTTCAAAAAGTTCTATTTGTCATATTTTTATTAGTTTATTTCTTTTAACTTGTTCAGCACGTGAACCATGCAATCACATAACACTGGAATATCATGCATTTGTTCCTCATCCACATGCCTTCCGAAATATATATTGGCAGAAACGTTAAATGATACCGGAGCTTCTCCAAAAAGATAGTGGATATGCTGAACTATCCGCTGATCGGGCCAATTTTCCTGCATGATCGACTGGACGTCGTGACAACGTGGCTCCAGTTCTTTGGTTACCCACGCAAAGCGAAGCTCTAGTTCACAGCCGGGATGGCTGCCTGGGGTCTCCAGAATCTCTGCGGCTATGGCCTGCAGCGAACTTTTCAATACCACTTCAGCAGTCACAGCAGTATGATCTCTCAGGCAGAACTGCAAGGTGAATTCCCGGGACATGCTTGCCATTTCTAATTGATCCCTGCGATAGGTAATGTGAATGCTCTCATCCAGATTGTCCAGGTCATAGAGGTAATTCTCGAAAGCTACTTTTAAATTATCATATATAGTGGGGTCAAACATAGGGCAAACCTGCTTTCTTTTCGATTTCATCTATCTTCACGTTGTACCACAAACGCGACCCTTAAATCCAATAGTTCAGTTATTTCCAATCATCGACTTGCCATGATGAGCTAGCCGAATGTTTTTCTTTGAATAAAATCTTCATACGAAAAAGCCCAGTCCACAAGATGTGAACTGAGCTTGGACATCAATCATTTAAGAGGAATTTTTTAAATTCCAGCGTTTGCTTATTCTTCTGCAGATTGACCTTCTTCTGCTTCTGGTGCCGCTTCATCAGCAGAAGCGGTTGGTTCTTCCTCAACAGCTTGCGGTGGCATAACCGAAGCAACGATAGAATCTGGTGAGGTCACGAGCGTCAAACCTTTATCCAGTTTAATATCGCCTGCTGTCAAGCGGTCGCCAATTTCCAGACCACTGACGTCAACTTCGATCGAAGTCGGCAGATCTGCTGGCAAACCTTCGACCTCCAGTTGCGTTTCTTGTGTCTGGAATACACCGCCTGCTTTGGAACCAGCGGCAGTACCTTGGAAGTCAATCGATACGCTAACGCTAATCGGTTTGTTTTTCGAAATTTGCAAAAAGTCAACATGCAACAGACGTCCATTACGTTCCTGTTGATCCTTGATCAGTACTGGAACGGTTTTTCCGCCCTCCACATTAAGGTTAAACATCTCTGAGCGGCCTGTACGAGCCACTTTCAGCATTTCTTTTTCATCCACATGTATGGCGGCACCTTCTTGTCCCGGTCCGTATACTACGGCAGGAACTCGTCCACCTTGTCTTAACAGGCGCAGTGCTGCACCTTTCTTTTCAGTTCTTGGCGTTGCTGTAAGTTGAGCCATTTTTCCGTTGGATTTCATGGTTGAACATCCTCCTTCAAGGGATCCCTACTTTGGTTTTGTTGGCAAGCTCTGCAGCTTCTCTCATAGACCGAAACGGTCTTTTTTCTGAGGCCATATGTTGGGCCATATCTATATTTACCCCAATGATCCAGTATCTAAAACATAAAGCTGGAGATTTTTATCCTTTTTTTGTAATTATATATACTTTGGGGCATAAGAAAACAGCCGGAATTGCTTCCGACTGTAAGATTAGTGATACTTGGAGTGATGAAATGAATTTCCTGTTCAAAACGTACAGAACAGCAAACATCATGCGCTATTCAGACCATCCTTTTCAGGATTTTCTCGCACAATCTGCATTTCGTCTGATCCACTTTGCACCATAATCTGCACATCACCATCCTCAGGTATGATATCCACATAGCGATCTCCGCAAGTGTCCTTGGCCTCCCACTCATTCAGCCTGATGACAAAACCCACATGATGCAGACCAGGAGCTACGCGGAACCGAGCTTCTGCAACATGGCCTGCCCGCTCCAAGCGGATGGCTCCGTCCTCCATACCCGTTCCCCATACCCAAACATCCCAGCCATCATAACAGCCATCAGCTCGCTCGTAACAGATGGTCACGGTTCGTGACAGATATCTGTGAACCGTAACCGCATATGCCGCCCGTATGGTTCCTACTTCTGCGATGATCATTGATTTCCCTGAAGTCAGCGCCCTCACAATTCCCGCTTGGCTTACAGCAGCCACATCCGAATGAGAGGAACTCCAGCGGATATGAGCATCTGTAAGGGGCTGCCCATACTGATCCAGAACCAGCGCACGAAAGCGATTGATTCGAGTTGTATATAGCACAGGTTCACCTATGATTTCGATTCGTTCAGCGTAGCGGATATCGACCTGAACGGTACAAGACGTTGCGATCGAACCGACGCTTGCTGTAATTGACACTACCCCTCGACTCAACGTACGAATAGTGCCATCTTTTTCTATACGAACAGTGTCTGGATCAGAAGAGTTCCATTCTACAGGTACATTTTCCAATACATTGCCGATATGATCCCTCACCGTTGCTCGTAGCAGAGAAGTTTCCTGTGGAGCAAATACCCTGCGCGGAAGAGCGATTTCCAGTGCAGCCGGTTCTGACTGGGTAGTGAGCTCCTTGTCGTACAGAACCATAAGCGACCAACGTTCCACCTGAACCTCGCTCGTGACAGTCTCGACCACGTCAGTTCCAGCGGTATGATGATTCACAACAACCTTCCATTCACCCTCATCTAAATGTATGGTCTGAGGTTCATCCGAGCCGTTATAAATAATCATAATCCGATGCCATGAATCTTCGTTCGCTCCATGTTCGAGCATATACGCAACAACGTTACCATCCCTTCGAATGAAGCGAAGATGTCTCCGAACCTGTTCAGCCTCACTCATACGGAACGCCGGATGGGTGCGCCGCAAGTGAATCAGCCCACGATAATAGTCAAATACAGGTCTGAATCGGGCTTTATTGGCCCATGTGATCGTATTTACCGCATCACCGCTTCGATAACTGTTATGATCTCCAGCCTTGGATCTTAACATCTCATCACCGGCATGAAGAAATGGTATCCCTTGTGAAGTAAGCAGGATGCCAGATGCAAGAAGGGAACGGCGAACCATTTCATTATGCAGTACATCTGCTTCATCGACGTATCGATACGGATCTGAAGCCTTAACCGCCGACTCGGCACTGCCCCCCTCGACAGGCTGACCGTCTTTCCATACAGGAAAGCCCAGATCATGTCGAAGCTGGAGCGAGGTAGCTATTTTATCCCAAAGATTCAGATTATCATGAGCGGTCACATAATTAACGGTTTCGGCAGGGGAAGAGGTGAAGTCATCCAGTGCTCCGGCCACACCTTTGCCTATTTCATATTCCATGCCTCCGGCACCCGTGATGAATCCTCTACTTCTACCGTCACTGTCCCCTTTAATCGCACTGCGAAAATGATCATTGAATACAGCAAACCCTATGCCTCTCTGTGTTCCCTTAAGGGTTTGACGACCCAGCGGCGAGTCGCCTCCCATCCACGGCTCTCCATAAATCAGAAAGGTGGGATCTATCTCTTCTTTTAACTGACGGGTAAGCTCGCTCATCGTGTCCAGATCAATCAGTGCCATCAGATCAAACCGGAATCCGTCAATATGATATTCCTCTGCCCAATAGCGTAAGGAATCCAGGATATATTTTCGTACCATAGGACGTTCTGTTGCCAGTTCATTCCCTACACCTGAACCGTTGCTGAGTGTACCATCTTCATAATAACGATAGAAGTAACCTGGCACGATTCGCTCAAAAGGGCCTTTTTCCACACTGTACGTATGATTGTAGACGACATCAAGCACAACACGGATACCTTGCTGGTGTAGCGACTGAATCATCGATTTAAACTCCCGAATGCGAACAGCAGGATCTCGTGGATCCGTCGAATAGGAACCCTCTGGTACATTATAGTGTTGAGGATCATAGCCCCAGTTATAGGGTACTTTGGCCATTGGATCGGTGTTCGCTGCGGCGAGTTCATTTACCGTCTGGTAATCGGCCACGGGCAACAGATGTACATGGGTAATCCCCAGTTCGACCAAATGATCGACGCCAATTCGGTTGCCTGCCTCATCGGTAAGCCCAGTAGCCGTAAAAGCCATATACTTTCCTTTGTAAGGAAGTTCGACCTGAGGATCGGAAGAGAAATCTCGTACGTGCAGTTCATAGATAATCGCATCAACCGGGTGCACAAAGGCGGGCTTTACATCTTGATCCCATCCCTCTGGATGAGTCAAATTCAGATCAATGATCGCCGTCCGCTGCCCATTGGCTGTAACAGCTCTGGCATAAGGGTCCGCTGCTATTTCTACCCGTTGATCATGATGAACGATGCGATACATATAAAAGTGTCCTGCCCAGTCGCCCGAAAGATTCAGCTCCCAGATCCCGTCAGGGTCACGTGTCATCTCAAATGCCTGGCCATCCTCATGATAGGTTACCTCGCCAAGATCGTTATACTCTCCCTCATTTTCAAAAATTAATATATGGACCAGCTGTGCTGTAGGCGCCCATACTTTGAACGTACTCGCAACACTGGTATAAGTTAAGCCAAGATCGTTGCCTTCATAACAAAAAGAAGTCCATTCCGGCATCGTTCTCACCGCCTTTATATCCTTTAATTTCGTATTGTCCCGATGTTACGAAGTGGGACGCCTTTTGTCAACCCGGGGTTGTCTGTACTCAACATATCGGTTCGTTCGAAACAATTGATGAGCAATCGCTTTCATCTATCATATGTAAACAAGCGGTATGGTTGACAGCTTATGTACCTGTGAAATCAAAAAAAACACCCTCTTTTTGATATCAAGAGAGTGTTCTACTATATTACTTTTTAACTGAAATATATCGTTATGGCTCCCGCACTGTTGTTACAAAAAAGCAGGCATTTTATTATCGTTGTACAAGCTTGACTCTTTTCAAGAAGACTGCGAAAACAATACGGTCATGGATAACATGTTGACCTGTACTTGATTTATGTTACTCTCTTGATTGTTGCTACTCTCTTGATAGTCTGAGCCATTCTTGATGCTCTTCTTGCTATGTTGAGTGCTCTGATCGTGGATGTTATTGCTGCCCTCCATTTTCTCCGTGAACTCGATAGTGCGAAGCGTATTCACACCAGCCTGTCCATCTTCAACAACCACTCCCCATGTTCCTGAAGGGATAGAGATCCTATGAGATTCTTTGGTCGCATTATAGATCACGATAATCCGATGCCATGAATCGCCCACAGCCGCACCCTGCAGCTCGAATGACAACAACCCTTTTCCTTTTTGTAAAAGTCGAACATGCTGCTCAATCGCTTCGCTTGTACGCAGGCGAAAAGCAGGATGCTCCCGCCGCAAGCGAATCAAACCGCGGTAATAGTCAAATACCGGCTTAAATCGTTGCTTCTGATCCCAATGAATAGCGTTGACCACGTCTCCAGTCTCATGGCTGTTAGCATCTCCGTATTTGCTTCGCAGCAATTCATCTCCTGCCGCAATCAGCGGAACACCTTGTGACGTCAGTACAATACCGTTTGCAAGAAGGCAGCGTCTAACCGTTTCGTTTCCGAGCACATGCGCTGGATCGATCTGAAGATAAGGATTTGCTTGTCGCACAGCCTCTTCTACATTGTTGAATCCCCGGATACTCCCATCCTCATCATACGTCAGAAAGCCTAGTTTATCTTGTAACCCTTGCGTACGCGCCACCTTATCCCACAGATTAAGATTGTCATGCACGGTTACATAATTAATGGTCTCAGCGGGACCTTGCGTAAAATCATGAATAGACCCTTGCACACCAGTCCATAACTCCGCTTCTTTTCCCTCTTCACCTGTTGCAAAACCTTTGCCATCCCCATCACTGTCTCCTTTAATAACACCACGAAAATTATCGTTAAACACTGCAAAGCCTGCTTCGCGCTGTGTTCCCTTCAAGGTCATCTCATCACCTAAAGGGGATTCCATTGCTCCCCAAGGTTCGCCGTATAACAAGATGGAAGGGGATACCTCAGTATGAAGCTCGGATGCGAGCTGTTTCATCGTCGTAACATCAATCAGCCCCATCAGATCAAAACGAAAACCGTCCACATGATATTCCTCTGCCCAGAACCTCACCGAATCGATGGTAAATTTGCGAACCATAGCTCGTTCCGTTGCCACTTCATTGCCTGTGCCTGAACCGTTACTGTACGTTCCATCGGCATTCTGACGATAATAATACCCGGGAACCAGCTTTTCAAATGAACTCTCCGCTGTATCAAACGTGTGGTTGTACACTACATCCATAATGACACCTATCCCTTTACGATGAAGTGCAAGAACCATGGACTTGAATTCACGAATTCGCGTTTCAGGTTCATCTGCGCGTGATGCATACGAGCCCTCCGGAACATTGTAATGCAGCGGATCGTAACCCCAATTATAGTTAGAAGCATCCTTAAGATCATCATCTACATTCGACTCGTCTACCGTAGCAAAATCAAATACAGGCAATAGGTGTACATGCGTAACCCCTAGCTCAACCAAATGATCGATCCCAAGCGTATTGCCTGCTTCATCTCGAAGCCCGGTCTCCGTGAAAGCCAGATACTTTCCTTTGTTCGCAATCCCGGAAGAAGCATGAATGGAGAAATCCCGAACATGTAACTCATACAGAACAGCATCCGTGGGGTGATTCAATTCGGGACGTTCATCCTGCTCCCAGCCCTCAGGGTGAGTCTCCCGCATGTCCACAATAACGCCCATTTCTCCGTTCATGGTTACGGCTCGCGCGTAAGGATCAACCGCGATCGTTGAAGTTCCATCGTCAAACGTTGGTTTGAACATATAGCGATAACCTCGTAAATTGCCTTCCACTTTCAAAATCCACACATCCTGTTCACCGGAATGCATTGGCATAATGCTTTGCTTCAACGCGCTCGGGATGTCATCGGGGTTTCCACCTGTGAGGGGTGGGTACAGAAGAAGTTCCATTTGAACCGCAGTTGGAGACCAAACCTTGAAAGAATACAGATTCGGTTGAATGGTAACACCCAGATCCCCCCCTTCATATGTACTCGTAATCAAAGCTATATCTGTTTTCGGAGCGATTTGCTGTTGCTGAACATCGTCAATCATATCAATTCCCCTCTCGGTGAGCGTAGTATGTTAGGCATGTAATACGGAATGTAGAGCGAAGTGTGGAATGAATAACAGGAAAGTGCTCCTTACTCTTTATACCCGTTCATGGGATCAAGCATAATCTGCTTATGCAAAAAAGAAGCAGCCGTGACGCAGACTCACATCACGGCTACTTCGTATATAAAGCTTCCACTTTTATCTCAAACCCGTCTTTTCTTTAATGAGGTACCTGAGCTTGAAAATCATCACGGCTGGATTGATCTGCATGATACCACACCACATCTCCATCTCTCATCGGCCATCTTATCCCCTGTTCATCCACTGGACTCCCGTTAAAACCTTCCAGTTTCCATTGATTCATTAATGGGGCATGCATATATTGCAGATGAGGCGCGAGTGTATTGCCATTTTGTAACGTTTCCAGATTAAAGTTCACTACGATGTATCCATCTTGCAGGAATATAGGAGTCTTGTCATCTAGCAAATTTTCTCGGGCCAGACGCTCCAAATTCGTGCCTTTGGGAACAGCATATACGTCCGCTGGCAGACTATATTCTCCGTACCAGCGCTGTATGGCGGCATTCGCCCGATCTATATCTACCCCGGAAGGAAGGTCTGTTTTGGGACCTATGAGTGTACGAATCTGTGAAGGGAGAATCATCCAATCATACCTGCCTGTCCAAGTTTGACGATGTGACGTCTGGGTCACGAACCGAACCATCGCCTGTTCCAGCGTATACAACTGTCTATCTTCTGGTGTCCATTCATGGGTGTACTCATAACGTGCTGTATCACCGAGTTCCATTCCAGGCACGTTTCGTAGCCTTGCATTCAGCACAACATAACGCTTTTCAACATCCTGTACAGATCCAATACGGATAAGCTGTTGCTGCCCCCGGTGGTAGTACAACTCCACTTCCTGCCTTTCGCTTCCGTCTTTAGGGATATAAAAGAAGGTTGGTGTGATTCGGATACCATCCTGTTTGCCAAACATATTCCCTTTAGTCTTCACATCAAACTTAAAGTGATAGCCTGTCTTCACAGCAACATTGCGAAATCCCTGCATAGGGTGGCTGCCTGGGCGGATTGGCAAAACAAACGGAGCCAAGTTGCCCCTTGGATCTCCATCAATTTCGTTTGTTCCTGTCCAGTAGTTAACTCCCGTGGGCTCGGGACTTCCTGGTCGTTGACGAAACACCTTCTCCCAATGATAGTCCGCGACATCTGTGATTCGAAAATCATACAATCGCCCAATGACCTCCACAGCTACCGTATCCGCAGCGACATGATGTGCCAAGTCCGTATTCGCATCGGGTTGTTCTGTGAAATGCATGGGTGCATTCTCTGCAATGTTGCGGAACTCAATCTGATACGTGCCTTCATCAATCCAGACAGGAAGCACAAAGGCAGTATCCATTTGATTAACGGGAATATCTACCCAGGTTTTGGCTGGAATAAAGCTGCTTTTGCGATCCGTGTAAACATCGAACGGGAAACGCACCTGTTTACTGCGAAAATACTTCCCGTAATCGCGATTTCCGTAACCAGGATAACGTACTTCATCTAGATGTTGTCCTGACGTAGGGATACGAACCATAAACGGACGTTCCAGAATTAACGCCGCCCGCACAGGATCTGGTTTCGTTTTCTGATTATGGGGCTGATCATCCGAAACCCAAGCATAGTTGACCACTGGTGTATGTACCGTGACCGGATTGATTCCGGGAATTGAAAACCGCTGATTTTGTCCACCGTTTACGTTCTCAGGCAATAATCCGTAGAATATTTCACCCGTACTCGGCTGATCTGCTCTGTTCATCAGTGTGTTCTGGATGGTTAATCTATTCTGATATAACACATCATCCCCGATCATATGAGGCTGCGGAACCATGCCAGGTCTGGGGGCTTCCTTCTGGGCTGGGCTATTATTCATAATAGTCGCACCATTAAAAACCACTTTGTCATTGTTAACCGTATTCTCCTGAACCACCGCTTCTGCTTCTGCTTGAAAAAGTGAAGTTTCCATCGGCATAGGCGGTTCAGTGGCCCCCCCCTCGACAGTTTGGGTACCCAGATCAATCTCACGACATGGTGAGGGTTTGACATGGCTCTGCACAGCATTATCCGTGATGGATTGTAAGGTTGGAGGTATGTACGAATTCGGTGTCAGTGTAACCATACCTCCGTAACCACCAAGCGCATAGTTAGCCACTTTGGCTTCATTTAATTTGTAGACCTCCAGGTTATCAATCTGCCAGTAACTATATCCCCTTGTTACTCGCATCGATCGATCACCTGGCACATCACGTTCTTTGAGCTCTGGTTGTGTGCCTGGATCCCCCTCACCGCGAGAAGGACGTCCTGGTATTGTCCACGTTTTATGATACGTCTTCTTGACTTTAACATCATAGGTCACTGTGCCCGTCATGTTCACCCATCGGTGCTGGAACAAATACCCCTTGGCGAGAACATTTGCATAAAGATCTTCCGACGTTGGGATTCCACGCGTGACATCAAACTTCTCGGCACCACGAATGTCTGCTCTTAGCATCCCTTGAACCGAAGGGTCCATCACTTTAGCTTCAAGTACTGCGCCTCGACTTGGTGGACTGATGCTCACCGGACAGGCATTCGCAGGATCGTTACCTGGATCTTCACCGCCCGTGCCTCCTCCATCTTCGCCATTGGAGCAATCCTTGACCTCAAGCTCTTGTTCAGCCTGCTCATCTATACGCTGGGTGGTATCCAGGAAATGAGCTTTTATGATCGTAGTACCTACAATGCCCTTTGTTGTAATTTTACCATCGGCACCGATTGTCGCCACAGCAGCGTTCGAGCTGCTCCACGTCAATTTGGGATGTACCGTCAATTTATGAATACTTCGATCTGATTTGGTAAGAACCGCTTCCGCCTGCAGTGGTGTTATCGTAGATTTACAGGCATTCGGCAGGTTCACGACCAATCCCGGTTCGGACGTTACGGTAACGGTAGCTGTATCCGAAATAAGATATGTACCATTGTTCCAGATTGCACGTACCGTAACCGTCCCAGGGCTTTCTGCTTTTAACATACCTGTCTTTAGTTCAATGCTCGCCACCGCTTCGTCCGAAGAAAACCATTTAATCTCCGTCTCTCTGCCAGATACATCGACCCCCTCACTCCACGTTGTGGAGCCATAGCCTTTGGTCTTTACTTTGGCTACCATCTGTTTGGTTTGACCAATGGTGAGGTTAGTATCAGGTGTAACGTCAATTTCTTTTTCTTCTTCTAAATCACCTTCCCAAATGATGTCCATAGGGGTGAAGTAGGCAACATTATACTTCGGACATCCAGCAGTTGTTCTACCACCATTATCAAAAGGTTTTTGCTCCGTTGGTACATGATATCCTCCAGTGATTGTCCTGATAGCAACAATAGTTGATGTGAACGGAGGTCTAATATCACCTATACCAGTATATGAATTTTGATCTGCTCTTCCTTGATATTTAACATCATGAATACGTATGTTTTTAACTTTATTAGTATCAATTCTTATAGAATTGTAATCAGGCCAGTCTGTTGGTGGCCAATTACTAAAATCTACACTATCGGGAACCTCTGTAGCTGCAGGAAATGGATTTGAGCAACTTCCTGCATTATTTGCATAGGTTGGTCCTCCTGAATGATCAGCTCTAAATTTCCCACTATTCTCTTGGTACCAATACACTCCCGGATTTCCCACCGTAGGGGTAGCTAGTATGGTTACATACTGAGGGCTCTTCATTTTTTTAGGGCCATACTCACTTACAACAGCGTTTACTATGTTTGACGTCAATATTAACGCTGTGAGTTGTAAGGTCAACACTCCAAATAATATAGCTACACAAGAACATATTACTTTTCTCATTACAACCTACTCACCATCCTACTGAACTACCTTTGAATTCTAAATTCACCTATCTGATCTGTTTTCAGAGAATAAGACCACGATGTGTTTCTCAGAGTTGAAGTAACCCAAATTCTTTTTTTAATACCCTTCTTTAATAATTGTCCCGAGTCCATAGGTATTGTATTAATACCTTGTTTCTTAGCCACATCCAAATTGAGACGATTAAACTGTATTAGTGAATCAGATAACCCCCTATTGAATGTGATCAAATTAGAACTTTCTAAATTAGATTTGAAGGAAATATCTACAAAAGTCCTATACGAACCACTTGCATACTTTTCAGGCATAAAAAGCTTAGCATAAATTCCTTCTGGTTTACTTTGAGTCGCATCCACAACGATAAAACGATGAATTTGTAATACTCCAGACTTGTTACTAAGGCTAATATCAGCTTCTGATAGATCTGAAATCATGACAGAGCCAGATCCATACTTATAATTACTAATCGTCGTTAAATTCGTACCTGTCGTGCCTACTTCCCGCATCTCGTTCAGGTCGCTGTACTTGGAAGCATCTGTTCCCTCCACGTCCATGTAGCGAAGCAGAATAGCGGAAACCTCTGCCCGAGTTGTCGTATCTGCCGGTTTTAACGTACCGTCTTGAAATCCACCGACAATGCCTGTTCCGCGCACTAGGGCGAGGTACGGAATCTGCTCATCGCGGATCGTTCCGCGATTTACTTCGGGTGTAGGCAGTAGAGTGTTTTTCGTATCATTAAAAGCATTCTGAAAACTGCTGTCCGACTTACGTAGTCCGTTCGCAATCCACTTCATCATTTCATATCGCGTCAGTTCCGTATTGGGTTTAAAACCGCTGGCATAATCACCAGCGTCAATAAAGCCCTGTCCCACCAACTGGCGGACAGCCATCTCAGACCAGTGTCCTTGAAGATCAGAGAAGGAAGCCTGTTCCTGCCCCCGAGCATTCTCGATTCTGGTCGCGCGAGCTAGTATTGCAGCATATTCCCCGCGAGTGATCTTAGCGTTCGGACGGAATGTGCCATCCTGATAGCCGGAAATCAACTTTTTCTCATATGCTTTTGCAATCGTTGCCTGAGCCCAGTGTCCCTTGATATCGCTGAACCGCCCCCCTACGCTGTCGTTCACTCCCGCAGCACTAACCACTGTCGTCCACTGCCCATATCCCATTCCAAAAGAAAGACATGTTCCTGCCATCATGGCTGCTGTCAACAGCCCCATCATATAAACAAATCCTTTTTTCTTCTTCCCTTGAACCACTTGCTTCTTTTTCAATCTGTTCACGCTCCTATGTACCTTAGTATGGGGATGCTTCATTTGGTCAAACGGCTAACTTGCTTATCAAACAAAACCAAAAACTAAATTTGGAAATATAATCAATATTCTACCATGTATAACTAGTATTTTGGTATCATTTTCATATTTCCCCATGATTCTAAGGTGATTATCCCTCCTCCCTAAGACCCACTTTTTATCCAACAAAAACAAAAAAGGCCATGAATCCGCAGATTCATAGCCTTATGCTTTAAGGTGTGGTCTCACTTATTAATTATGGAATTTTTACTCTTTTATAGAATAAACCCATTCCTTGCATGAAATCAACCTTTTTTTTATGGCAGTCTCATTTATTTCCCGTTAAGCTCTTTATACGAAGCTTCCAGTTCTGTGATCAGCTGGTCACCGCCTGCTTTTCTCCAGTTGGCAACCTCCTGTTCCCAGCCAGCATCATCGATCTTGCCCATAATGTACTTGGTCTGCGCATCCCAAATCATCTGATCCAGCTCCTGACCACGCTCTGTATAGATCACGGAGGAAAGCGTAAGTGCAGGATTAGCAATTGCATACTGTTCATTTTCACGAGCCATCTTCGCGCCTTTCATACCAATAGGAACATCGACCAGCTCAGGCACATTGTATCCTTCAACACTCAACAGGTTATCACGATACGGTTTGACCTCACGTTGATAAGCATCAAAGTCTTTCAGTTCCGTTTTACCGTCAGCCGTCTTGCTGTAGTGCACATCAAGCAATCCACGAAGTTGCAGCGTGCTGAGTTCCTCGTCCATTAGTTGATCCAGGAAGGTGAGTACCTTCTTGAGCTGCGCTTCATCCGTTACAGATGCTTTCGGGATGACAAGCATACCGTAGTTTCCAGGCTCACCCGCAATGCGAATGCCATCCGGCCCTTGAAACGGCGCTACATCAATGACACCATCCGGTGCGTTAGGTGTGAGCCGTTGCTGGGATGATTTCCCGTTCTGAGCGACACCGTTCAGTTTCATAGCAACGAGACCTGAATCCATTTTTTTGTCCGCATCGGAAGGGTCCAGTGCAGGGAAATCACTATTGATCAGACCTTCATTAAACAATCGCTTAAACAGCTTCATCGTATCCACATATTCAGGAGTCAGGAACTCTGGTGTTAATTTACCAGCATCGTCCACACCCCATTTGTTAACTCCACCAATACTTACAGCAATCCGGGTCAGCGGTGAAGATACACCCTCGTTATACTTTTTAAATAACAGCGCACCATACGTATCTTCCTTGCCATTACCGTCCGGGTCGTCCTTACGGATGGAACGCATGACCTTATACCAATCATCCAGATTTTTCGGGATATCCAGTTTCAGCTTATCAAACCAGTCTTTCCGATAAACGATTGCCGTTCGTCCGATATCCCGGAAATTCGGAACACCGTAGATTTTGCCTTCAATCTTGATGTTATTAAAATGAGCCTCCGATTGGGCGGACAAGTTTTTGTAATCCTTCAGATAAGGCCCGAGTTCCCAAAACAATCCTGTCTTTGCGGCATTAAAAGTTGTAGGTACATAATTGACACGCATAATCGTTGGCATCTCCCCTGATGCCACCATGACATTGACTTTGTCGTCGAACGCCGACTGCGGAATCCACTGCACGTTTACATCGGTATTCGTGTATTCCTCAATCTTCTTCTCGATTGCATTTTCCTTAGCGGGCACATCACCCACCTGCATCAATGAAATGGAAATGGGCATTTTGCCTTCCCCAGCGGCTGGAGCTTTTTCTCCCCCACATCCAGCCAGCAAACCGGCAGACATCGCACCAACAATAACGAAGCTTCCTACGCGAAACATTGGACTCTTTGAACGCTTTGGACTTTTTGGACTCATGAACCATCTCTCCTTTTGGATAAACCTATTGTTCAGCGGACTTGCCCTCATTCCTCAATCATATATAAGTTGGACTAAAGATTTTACACAGAACACTCCGATGACAGAATAACCTGGAGAGTAGCGGTTATCCCCAGATTTTTTTGATTCCCTTTTCCCAAGGGAAAAATCCGGTGATAAGCATATGCTTCCGATGTAGCTTTCTTGCAGAAAGCTTTTAGGCGAACGCTTCGCTTTTCCAGGTTTTTTCTGTCCTCTCCGTTAGAGTGTAAATGAATAGTTCAACTTATATAGATGCCTTCAACCTCAGAATGTATGCGCTATCATAATGTTTTGGAGAAAAGAACCGGCATTATGCCAGTTCCATCTCGACCCCTGCCAAAATAAATGGAGCAACTGATTTCGGATCATTGATACGAATCGATTCAGTCACATAGTACTCGTAGGACCCGTCACGATAAGGAGTTCCTCCAAGTCCCGCTCCCCCGTTGCATTGTGTCAGGGAAAGCACACCCTCCTGGTCTGTTTGCAACAGATGCTGCAACAGGCCTTGATATCCTTTTTCCGCAATCGCTTTAAACTTCCCGCTCAAGTACCCTTTGCGCACACCCTTAGCAAGGGCATATACAAACATCGAGGTACCCGAAGCCTCCAGATAATTCCGCTCACGCCCTGGCTGATCGAGCAGATGCGGCCACAACCCTGTTTCCTGATCCTGTACATGGACAAGTGCATTCGCGAGTCGCTCGAAAATACCGATAATCTGTCCACGTTGCTCATGATCAATTGGTAGATAATCCAGCGTATCTACAACCGCCATCACATACCAGCCCACTGCACGGCTCCAAACATGTGGTGAACATCCCGTATCTCCGGAGCTCCAGCGCTGCTCTTTGCTCTCGTCCCAAGCGTGGTAGAGCAAGCCACTGCGTGGTTCACGAGTTTGTGCTTCCACCAACAGCAATTGCAGAGCAGCCTTGTCGAACCACTTCTCTTCACCAGCCACGGCTCCATATTGAGTCAGATACGGTGTCGCCATGTATAATCCATCCAGCCACATTTGGAACGGATAGATTTTCTTGTGCCAGAAACCGCCCCCACTTGTACGCGGCTGCCCTTTCAACTGCGTCATCAGCAACTCCGAAGCTTTGCGATACTTTTCCTGACCCGTTTTCTCGAGCAGGAAAAATAGTGATTTCCCCTGGTTGATCTGATCCAGATTATATTCCTCAATCGTATAGGACCGAATCGATCCGTCTTCCTGAATGAAATGATCCATAAGTTCCTGAATATAATCGAAATATCTCTGTTCGCCTGTACGGGCATACAGTTCTTCCAGTGCTTTGAGCAGACACCCATTCTCATAATGCCAGATCGAATACAGCTCATGGTTACGATAACTCTCCATAAACTGGTCAGCCATGCGCATCGGTGTATGTTGTAACGTTTCCTTCATGATCAAACCTCCGGTTTCGCTCCTTATTGAGCCTGTTTTTTGTAATCTTCAGCATATTCCTCGCGGATTTTGGTGCCGCCCGCGTTAGCCCAATTCTCAATTTCTTTTTCCCAGCCGCTCTGATCGATCTTGCCCATAATGTATTTGGTTTGCGCATCGGCAATCATCTGATCCAGATCTGCTCCCCGGTCACCGTATGTTGGCGAATACAACGTCAATGCAGGGTTTGGTACCGCATGTTCTGCCAGTTCCTTTACCAAAGCTGTTCCTTTTTCGCCAAGCTCGTTGTCCTTCAGTTTAGGTACATTATAACCTTCAACATAAGGGAAATTATCACGATAAGGTTTCACTTCACGCTGGAAGGCATCAAAGTCACTCATTTCCACTTCGTTGTCTCCGACTTTGGTGTAATGTTTGCCTTCCAAACCACGCATAAGCAGCGTTGCCATCTCCGGATCCATCAATTTATCCAGGAATGACAGCAAACTTTTCAGTTCCTCTTCCGATTTCACCGTAGCTTTCGGGAAAGCCAGAATGCCCGAGTTTCCTGTCTGTCCAGCTACACGGTCACCATTGGGCCCCAGCAAACCGGCAATATCTACAATGCCGTCCGGATTGTTTTTCGACAGACGTTCCTGCTGGCTTTTACCATTCTGCGCCACACCTACACGCATACCGACTACGCCGGAATCATACTTTTTCTCCGCTTCCGTTGAATCAAATACAGCGAAGTCCTGGTTTAACAATTTCTCTTCATACAAACGTTTCAGCAAATCCATCACTTGCATATATTCTGGTGTCATGAATTCTGGTGTAAAGCTGCCATCGCTCTCAACCTTCCATTTGTTCGGTGCGCCAAAGCTTACACCAAGGCGAGTCGTAAAAGAATACTGATCTTCGTTATACTTTTTGAACAACATCAATCCAAACGTATTCGACTGTCCATCGCCATCCGGATCGGAAGTGGACAACGTCTTGATCGTTTCATACCACTCTTCCGGTGTTGTTGGTACTTTCAGATTCAACTTATCGAACCAATCCTTGCGGTAAATGACTGTTGCCCTTGCAATATCAGAGAATACGGGCACGCCGTAAATTTTGCCGTTAACCTTAATGTTGTCAAAGAAACGTCCATTTTGGGCAGAAAGGTTTTTGTACTCATTGAGTAAAGGTCCGACTTCCCAGAACACGTCATTCCGCATCGCATTGGTCACCGTTGGGTTATATTGCACCTTTACGATTTTCGGCATGTCGCTGGAGGCGATCATAACATTAATTTTGTCATTGTACGCAGATGCCGGAATCCACTGGATGTCCAGTTTGGTGTTGGTGTACTCTTCAATTTTTTTCTGTACCTCGTTGCCCTTGCTAGGGACATCACCCACCTGTGCAATAGCGATAGATACATTCTGCACGCCGCCTTCGTCAGCCTGACCTTCCTCTGATCCGCATCCCGCCAGTAAACCGGTCACCAGAGCCAGTGTACTCAGAACAGCTACGGCTTTCTTTTTTGTTGCCTTCATTCATGAAAACCTCCCTTTTTGATATACAGTCACAGCCTTAAAATCTTAAAATCTTAAAATCTAACAACCTTATAACGTTCCAGTTCTCCACTCCCAATCATGGACTAATGTTCACAATTCAGTAATACGCTTCACACCACATGCTGCACTAATCAGCCTTTTACCGAACCGAGCATCACTCCCTTGGCAAAATGCTTTTGCAGGAATGGGTAGACCAACATAATCGGAATGGTAGAGAATACGATAACAGCCATGCGAATCGTAAGCGGCTGAATTTCGGTTTCTTCAATGCTCGTATCGCCAATTCGACTCTGTGCCAAAATGACAATCTCACGTAACCAGACTTGTACAGGCCACTTCTCACTGTCGTTGATATAGATGACGGCACTGAAGAAGCTGTTCCAGTGTGCCACGGCATAAAAGAGTGAAAAGGTAGCCATGGCTGGCATCGAGAGTGGCAGCACAATGCGGAATAAAACGCTGACATCGTTACAGCCATCGATTTTGGCCGCATCTTCCAGCTCATCTGGGATGGCTTGGAAGAAGTTTTTGAGTACGATCAGGTTGAACGCACTGATCGCCGTTGGCAACATCAAAGACCAGAGTGTATCGGTAAGATGCAGGGATTTAACGACGAAATACGTTGGAATCATACCGCCACTGAACAGCATCGTGAACAGTACACCCAGCAGGATCGGCTGGCGTCCACGCAAATACTTTCTGGATAGCGGGTAAGCCATAAGCGATGTAAACAGCAAGTTGATTAGCGTACCCACAACGGTAATATAGATCGATACACCGAGACTTCGAATCAATGTATCTGTAGAAAAAATGTAACGGTAGGCTGCCAAGGAGAACTCTTTGGGAAAAAGAATAAATCCGCCTTTAGCCACTTCATGCGGGCTGGTAAACGACACAGCCAAAATATAAATGAACGGGATTACGGTTACGATACCAATCAAAAGCAGCAAGCCATGATTCACAAAATCAAATATCCGGTTGCCCCATGTTTTGTCCTGTTGCATCTAATGTTCACTCCTGTCTGATGAAGAGCGTCTGCCAATATTGCACTAATAGACGCCTTCCTCCCCGAATTTTTTGGCTAACGTGTTGGCACCAAGCACTAGCGCCAGTCCAACAACCGACTTAAACAATCCGACAGCAGCACTATAACTGTACTGTGCTTGGGTAAGCCCCTTCGTGTATACGTAGGTGTCAAATACCTCGCCCACGTCACGGTTAGTAGGTGTCAGCATCAGGAAGATTTGTTCAAAGCCTGTATCTAGGAAGTGACCCAGACGCAAAATGAGCAAAATGATGATGGTACTCCGAATCGCCGGCAACGTTATGTGCCAGGTCTGACGCCAGCGGTTAGCACCATCAATCCGAGCAGCCTCATACAGCTGTGTATCTACACCAGAGAGTGCTGCCAGGAAGATAATTGTGCCCCAGCCTACTTCTTTCCAAATGGATTGTCCTACAATCATCGTACGGAACCATCCCGGTTCAAGCAGAAAGGCAATTTTTTGTCCCGTCAGGTTGTAGAGCAGTTCATTGATTGCACCGCCTTCAGTCGTGAACAGCATGTAGAACACACCAACCACAACAACCCAGGAAACAAAGTGTGGAACGTAAACCAATGTCTGTACGAAGCGTTTAAAACGCTCCCGCCGAACCTCATTCATCATAAGCGCAAGTAAAATTGGTAATGGAAAAAAGAAAACCAGATTATAAATCGCAAGTAAAAACGTGTTTCTAAATAAGGTCCAGAACTGCGGTTCTCCAAAAAAACGCTGGAAGTGTTTGAATCCTACCCAGTCACTCCCCAGAATGCCTTTGTACGGCGTGTAATCCTGAAAAGCCATCGTAATCCCATACATCGGTATGTATTTGAAGATAACAAAGTAAAGTACTCCCGGAATCAGCATAATGTACAGCCACCGGTTTTTGATGACGTCCCTCCAGAGCAGGTTTTTGTCACTGCGGGTAGCGGGCCGTGTTCGAGCAGCCGTTTCGGCTTTCATAGTGTCTTCCTCCCCACGTTGGAAACGATTACAAAAGATCACTTCCTGAATTCATGTCTCCATTGTGGCGGATAATCGAATCACTGGCTATCATCTCGTTTTAGCCTTTTGTTTTCCCTTATGTATCAAGGGTTTTAACCTCTTAAGCATGGCTGGCTATACTCGAAATGAACTGCTTTCAACCTGTATGTTCCTGGTTTAACTATGATTTATAAGCTACGAATGGACTTAAAAAAGAACGTTAAATTGAACGCCAAAAGCCTGCCTGCCATGAGGGCAGAGCAGGCCTTGTTCTCTAGCGTTGCTGCTCCCTGTACTTGCCGGGAGTTGTTCCTGTTATTTTGCGGAATGTACGGATAAATGCCGTGGGGTTCGTATAATTTAATTTTTCGGCGATTTCCGATATTTTCAAATCTGTCGTCTGAAGCCACGTTTTAGCTTTTTCCATGCGGTACTCTGCAAGATACTCGGTAAAATTAACACCCGCTTCCTTCTTGAAGACCCGGCTTAAATAGACCGGATGGAAGTTCAATTCCTCGGCGCAAGCCTCGAGCGATAAGTCCCGATCATACCGTTCCTCGATCAGTCGAATCATCCGGCGGGCAATATTCATATATTGTGACTCCTCTTGTTCCTTCCAGAAACGAATCACAGGCAAAAATAATCGCTTACGGAACCAACCGGTCATCTCGTCCAGTGTTGATAGTTTAAGCAAATATGCCATGGAAGCTTTCTCACCAAGTACTTCTGCCACATCTCCGCCCTGCTCTTGCACAAGTTGATATACTCGTGACAATAACTGCACCATGATGACTGGATATTCGCTGAAATGCAGCTTTTTATCCGCCAGCAATCCTAAATATTGTGTAAAATAGATATCCGTTTTTTCTTCGTCTCCCTGTTTGATCGCTGAAGCCAACTGATCTTCGATCATTCGTAACTGCGTATACAGCGCAGCTTCCATCTGACCTCTTGGTTGGATGTCCTCATAATGTAAAATAATTCGGCTACCCAAGCTGACTCTGCCTTGCAACGCTTCTTTGCTCTCTTGATAGGCTCTAGGCGTATCTCCAATGCGGGAGTATGTCCGGCTAATGCCTATGCTTACCGGCAGGTTCAGATAAGTTACGATTCGTTCACGAATCCAATCCGCTTGTGTATGCATCCATTCCTTAAGCTGCACTTCATCATTCAGTTCAGAAGCAAGTACAGTAACTTGCGCATCATCCAGCATGACCGGTGTGAACCGAATCTCGGAAGGCAGTAACTCACCTACCATATTATTGACTGCAAACAGCAATAGATCCCGATCCTGCTCCTCATACCTTGTGCCTTCGAGGGTATCAATCTGAAGCATCAGCACGCCCAGATGTGACCATCCGGTGGGGAAATCATACAATTCGCCCTGATATCTGAAATCTTCTTCCGATATTTTGCCTGTCAGCAGTTTGGTCATAAAAAACTCCTGAAGATGCACATGCTGCCCCTTCATCTGCTCACGCATCGTTTTCTCAGAACTAAACAGTGTAGACAAACGTTCCTCAATATAAATAAATTCATCCTGACGACGTCCTGCAGGAGGAAGCGGAGAATCCAGCCCTTTTGTAAATTGCAGCAGTCTAGAGATTGGCGAGTACATGCGCCGGCTACCATAGATGGCCACAAGCCCGGTCACCAATAACATAATTAACGTCGCCACCCCGGTCACCACTGCAATCTTTTGCGACTGAGCTGTAATCTGTCCGAGCGATACGACCGACACGTATAACCAGCCATTTAGAGGTGACTGCCTGTAGCTGACGGCTACAGGTTTACCTTCTACTTCGGCACTGAAAAATCCTTGGGGTTCCCCCGTCGTCTGAACCTTTTCCTGAATATCTTTGTTCAGCACATCGTATTTATTTGCATAATTCGTATCATTCAAAAAATACCTCTGATCCTTGTCCAGAACATACAGATCACCTGAATTCGGATTCCGGCTCAAAAAGCTGCTCAGCTCCGCATCCGCAATATCAATGACAAGAAATCCTTTTGGTTTCACGTTTGTGGGCACCATCGGAATTTTAAAAACCATGCTGACTACATTATCCGAAGAGATCAAGGTAGGTGCCTGTTCCGTTAAGGCCTCACCCATGCCTGCTGATACAGGGACACTCTCTTTCGATGAACTTTTGTTTTGAGTCACCCAGAATAAACTATTGGTGTATGTAAGATAGGTTCCGATTCGATCTTTAATGCTGAAATCACCCAGTTTACCAAAAGAACGCATCGATACGACCCAGTCCTGTTCCAGATTTACGAGGTAAGCCTGATCAATACTTGTAACCACCTGCAGATTGTTAAAACCGGATGTCAAATCACGAATTTCTTGAAATTCGCTGCTATTCAGCGGTTGCTTCATTGCCCGCAGCACCAATGGTGAATTGACGTACTGGATTGAGGACAGTTGTAAACTGCGTAATACTTGTTCCACTCGCATCTGAGTCTGATGTAGTATCTGAAGATTGCTCTCGCGCACTTTCTGTTCGATATCACGCGAAGCAATCGTATACGAGACGGAACCAATCACTATGACCGGCAAAGCCCCAAGAATCATCGTAAAGCAGAGCAGACGCAGTAGATATTTAGGCAAGAAGAGCATCTCCCTTTTATAAAATCGCTTACATTGGTTTAAATTACTATTGTTATTTTAAAACCCATTCATAATCAAGTCCACATCTTTTATTCAGAATTGTTGACTTGAAGTGTTTTCCAGTTTATATTACTTGTATATTCCTCAGGTCGAAGGAGAGATTTTGATGTCGGTGAGCGTTCTTAACTAATCAAGTTTCATATTCAGGAGTTTGGCTTTTCATGACACTTTTGCCGTCAAGGCATACGTGTGTTTCATGATGCGTCAGAACCCTGTACTTAGTTAAGAACAGCGGAAATCAAACATCGCCTCCGGGATTGCCTATGTCCGGGTCTATTTCCGCGCTGTGTTCAGCGCGGATTTTTTGGTTAGACCTTATACGGACTTTGCTTTCCCATACGTTCAGGGCGGAGAATGACGTTTGTTCATTCTCCGCCCTTTTTGTGTTTTCCATGAGGAATATTTTTTGAATATAGGCACACAAAAACATTTTACATGAAGGAGAGATTTAGACGTGAATATTAATATCAACAATAATGACGCTAGCATGACAGCAAATATCAAGAGTTCAAACGAGCAAACCCTAACCACTCTTGGCTTCCATCATATTCAAAAAAATATTGCAGACTGTGCCCTTTCCTATCTGGGCAAACGTTATGCCAAGGAACTCAAACCGATGACTGATGTCCATCTGATTCAGATGCGCTTGGACGAAACTGCGGAGGCCACAGCTCTTGTCCGTTTTGGAGCGAGCGTACCCATCCCTTCGCTGGAGGGAATGGAGACCATTATCAATCTGCTTGGCACGGGATATCTGTTCAGTGAACGTGATTTCAGTCATCTCGCGCAATTTCTACACAGCTGCACACAACTAATGAAGTATATGGAGAGTAAATCCGGCATCGCTCCCATCGTAAGTCGTTATGCCTCCTCTATGATGCTTATGGAATCCTTACGAAGTGAGATCGAACGCTGTATCCACAGCGGTCGAATTCAGGATCAAGCGAGCAAGGAACTCGTAAGAATTCGCAAGAAAATCAACGTAAATGAGGAACGCATGAAGCGCAAGCTGGATTCACTGGTTAGCAAACACCGTTCGATCATGCAGGAGCAGGTCGTGAGCCAGCGTAATGGAAAAACCGTACTGCCAATCAAAAAAGAGTTCCGCAAACAGGTTAAAGGCAGCGTGCTCGACGAATCGGGTAGCGGCCAAACCGTGTATATCGAACCAGCCGAGCTGTCAGGACTGCAGATGGAACTCTCTTCACTGCAAGCCGAGGAATCTCGGGAAGAGATGAAAATCCTCGGAGACTTGACTTCTCTGGCCGAATCGTACAGCCGAGAAATTGCCTTAAATACAGAAACCGTTGGTGTTTTGGACTTCCTGTTCGCCAAAGCAAAATATGCATCGGCTATAGATGGGCGATCCGTACGCGTTAATAGCAACGGTAAAGTTAAACTGCAACGAGCGAGGCATCCCTTGATGGGGCCGTCCATGGTCCCGCTTGATTTTTCCATCGGATACACATACTCGTCCCTTATCATTACTGGCCCGAATACAGGCGGCAAAACCGTTGCACTCAAAACATTGGGGCTGCTCACTCTCATGATGCAATCTGGACTGCTTGTTCCTGTGGATGAGAGAGGTGAAATGGCTGTATACGAACAGATCGCAGTGGATATCGGCGATGGTCAGAGTCTTGAACAGGCACTCAGCACGTTCTCAGCACATATTCGGAATATGATTACTATTCTGAAGCAGGCGAATCCTTCCACGCTTGTACTGATTGACGAGATGGCGTCAGGCACAGATCCTGGAGAGGGCGTAGGACTTTCCATTGCCATGCTGGAGGAATTGCATCACCGGGGAGCAACCGTGGTGGCTACAACACATTTTGGGGAAATTAAACATTTTGCCTCAGCCACATCTGGATTTGAAAATGCACGCATGGAGTTTGACACCGTATCTCTCCAACCTCTGTATCGACTTCGGATCGGAGAAGCCGGTGAAAGTTATGCATATTCCATTGCGCTGAAGCTGGGCATGCCCGAGCATATCATCGATCGTTCCAAATCTGTTGTGGGTGAAGCTCTCACGAAGAACAAGATGCAAGATGTTGCAGAAGAACCGCAATCACAAACAGATGGTGAACTTCACACTACCGTGCCTGTCTCTATGGAACACAATGGATCTATAGAACATGATGCACATAAGTCCGTCCCAAGTGAGACTATCTCTTCAAACGATAGGTCTCCCGTCTCCGATCCGGCACCGGCACCAATACGTGCTTTTCGTAAAGGGGACCGTGTCTATGCAGCCTATCTGGATCAGGCAGGCATAGTAAGTGAAGAAGAGGATAACCACGGACAGATCGGAGTCATGATTCGAGGACGCAAACTAAAAATTCATAAGAAACGCCTGCGTCTGCACATTTCTGCTGATGAGTTGTATCCAGACAATTATGATCTCGACATTGTGCTGGAAAGCAAAGAAAACCGTAAAAAACGCAAACTTATGGGACGCAAACATGTCGAGGGATTACAAATTGAGCTGCCACCGGAAGAATGAAGGCTCGCCCTACAACGAAAAACAAACCGCGTATACGTTACACTCATACGAATTACTTACGGTGCAGATGGAGTAAGTCATTATTATAAAAGGCGGGTGCATAACTAATGTATTTGTTATACTAAAATCAACAAAAGGTCACTGCCCTGATTGCAAAACCATGAAAAAGGGGGGAGATAAGCAGTGTCTGATCAACAAGACAGCACTCCTAGCCAAACGCTCAATGCGCTGATATGTCCACTTTGCGGGGAAAGAAATGCTTGTGCCTATGCTGAAGGTAAACCACATTCGGAATGTTGGTGCGGCCATGTTTCCTTCCCCGAAGGTGTGTTTGAACGCATTCCAGCCGAGCAACGCGGCAAATCATGCATTTGTCAACGATGTTTGAAGAATGATGTACGTGAGCATGAGTAACTCTTTTGCTATAACCAGCTCTTATTCGCTAAAGCGATATGAAGAGCCGATTGTTAACTGGATCGAAAAATAAAAGAAACCATTCCCTCTCAAATGGAACTGCATCATGAATTTGAAGGGATGGTTTCTTTATATTCGGACTTAAGTTCGTTATTACGATTTGGCATCTATATTTTCATCTATATTTCTGTATAAACAGATAGATAAACTTACTAACGTCCCAGCCTTAGTGGATCCACGCTGAGCTTTCAATACACTTTGCCAGAATTCGATTACTGTTATACAAACCGATTACATCTGATTGTACTGCTTGACTGCTTCCACCAGTACCGGATGGTTCTCATCCATACCAGTATAGTGTGATAGTGCAGCTGCGACGCCTTTTTCACGGATCATGCTTTGCAGCTCGACCGCTTCAGGATCATCAGGCACATCAAACTTGCAGGCCGCCGCCATGCCCATGGCGAGATGTGTCACCGGCATGTCGTCTTCACGCGCCAGAAGCGCCGGGCGAACGAGACGATCATTCGGGGAGAGCTTGCGCAGGGGCGAGCGCCCCACACGGGTTACCTCGTCGGTCAGATAAGAATTAACAAACCGCCCCAGAATTTTTACAATATACTGCTCATGCTCTTCCGGGTTGAAGCCAAAGCGTTTTACCAGCACCTGACCCGTTTCCTGCAATGCCCCGTATACAACGGATTTCACCTTTTCATCGGCAATGGCCTTCTGAATGGTATCATATCCGTGCACATAGCCGATGTATGCGGCTACGCAGTGTCCCGTATTGACGGTAAACAGCTTCCGCTCAATGTACGGTTCCAGATCATCCACATAAACGACACCATCCATTGGTTGGAAAGCAGGTGCCATCTGCGAGCGATCTATAACCCACTCGTAAAAAGGCTCTACCTGAACATGCAACAGGTCTTCATGATTCTGGATGGGTACAATTCGGTCTACGGCTGAATTCGGAAAGTAAACATATTCATCAGCAAATGCACGAGCCTTCTCGTCCAGCAGAGCATATACATGCTCTTTCAGCTGCGCGCTTCCGCCGATTGCATTTTCACAAGCAATAATATGAAGCGGCTTTTGCACAGAACCTGCACGTCTTCTCTGCTCCAGACCTTCTGCGATTCCGGGTGCAATATGCTTTAGCACACCTACACCAACTGCGGTTGTAACCAGATCAGCATCCGCCACGGCCTTAGCAACCGTCTGCAACTCTCGCCCATCAATCGCTGTTACTCCGGTTACGGTCTCTTGATCTTTGCTTTCATTGGCAAGTTCTACGGTGTACTCCCCACGCTCCCGAAGAGCATTCACCAATTCCTGATTTACATCCGAGAACGTCACTTCATATCCGGCACGGGACAGAATCAAGCCAATAAATCCGCGTCCGATGTTACCTGCGCCAAAGTGGAGGGCCTTCATAGCTCCATTTCACTTTCTAGAATGGTGATTACTTCCTCAGCGGTTTTCGCATAGCGCAGTGCTTCCATATTTTCTTCCTCGGCACAGATCACCGCAATGCTCGTTAAAATCTCCATATGTTCGCCGCCCTGTGCCGCGATGCCAATGACCATATAAGCTTTTTCCTCTCCAAAATCGACCCCTTGCGGGAACTGAATCACCGAGATTCCGGTGGAGAGAATGAACGCTTTGGACTCTTTTGTACCATGCGGAATAGCCAGCCCATTGCCGACGTAAGTGGATACAATCTCTTCACGTTCAATCATTTTGTCAATGTAATCCGCAGTAATATGGCCTGCATCCTTCAAAATCTGTCCTGCCATACGAATCGCTTCATATTTATCCTGAGCCGTAGCGTT
This sequence comes from Paenibacillus sp. 4624, assembly GCF_050435065.1. Lineage (NCBI taxonomy): Bacteria > Bacillati > Bacillota > Bacilli > Caryophanales > Paenibacillaceae > Paenibacillus > Paenibacillus sp. 4624. The sequence continues at coordinate 100,857 of NZ_JBNDJR010000001.1, read as the reverse complement.
CATGATGACTTTGTCTTGTGTTAACATACTCATGTTATATACCTCCGATTTCATTTTTACTACGATAGAATCCAACCAATTCACGGGACAGGTAATGGATGATTTCATCCCTGTTTCCTTTGCCCAGCAGTGTAATCATCTCTTCTTGCAGAAGCAGTGCACTAATCTCGCTGAGTACCTCCAGACTTTCCTTGGACAACTCCTTTGGCCCCAGCATCAGCAATACATGACTGACACCTTCCGGATCCTCCACTGTTCGAAGCAGAGGTTCCTCAAGTTGAAAAAGACTGATGGACGGCTTGTAGATACTCTCGCTCCGTGTATGGAAAAGAGCGAGCTGAGTCCCCGGAATCTTTTGACTCCCCATCGATTCACGAACCTCAAGTAACTTGGCAACCTCGCCCGGGTCTTTCAATATGCCTGAGCGATGTGCAACCTTACACATCTCAAGCACACTTTGAGCAAAATCAAGATGAGTGTTATCCATCGCATGTACCTGGAACTTACCGATAATCCGTACAATTTCAAGCAGCGTTGCTTCCATTCCGTCCGCATCGGAGATTCTACGAGTGGTTGTCTCATTGCCCATGTCGCGGGATTTGCGATGCTGCCGCTGTAACGTTGTGGTTTTGATAAAATGCCGTAGACTTTCACTTTCCTCCGCTGTCAATAGCGGACTGACCTTGTAATACTGATCTTCCTCCATTGGCAAATCGACCGTAGACAACACCAGATCATATTCTTCGGTTGGCATTCGCGCGGCTTCGTACCAAGAGACGCTGTCTATAATCTGAATCTCTGGAAACTCCTTGGATAAACGACTGGATAGCATGCGCGAGGAGCCAATGCCACTGTTACATACAACGATGGCTCGAATATCTTGCTTTAACGCCCGCAATCGTTCTATGGATGCACCAAAGTGCATGACAAGAAAACCGATCTCCTCATCCGGAACTTCTGCCCCGGGCCATGCCTGTAACACGGACTTTTTCACTTGTTCGAAAAGGGTGTCATAATCCTTGCGAATCTGCTGTAGCAGTGGATTACGTATCATCTGATGCCCCTCAAGTCGCTCCATAACCGGCACCATATGTCCAATTAATCCTTCGCGCAGCAAGCGGTCTTCATGAAAGTCATAACCTGTTCTTTCCTGCATCTGGTCCGTAAGCGAATGCACTCTGTCCATCAGAATCAGATCATCGATCGGGAGCAGGCGTGAAGAATGAATCTGTTGCTCTGTCTCCGTAAGCAATTGGTGAAAATAAGCTTGCTCTTCATCCGGGAAGCCGACTCCAAGCTGTGAGGATAGAACACTGCAAAGGCGCGAAGCCATGAAAACTGGCACTCTCTCTTCATGTTGCTCCGCCACGGTTCCAGTGCCTGCAATCGTTCTTATCCCTGAGGAAGAACGTTCTATATTAAAACCTTTACGTATCCGAACCACAGCTGCCGATAACTGAATGAGCAGTTTCATGTACTGCCGTTCAGGTATTTTTTCAAGCCATTCGATATCCGGTTGCCATAATGCATTTTCAATGGTAAGTACGTCGCTATGACCGATCATACTGAGCAACTTTTGATTAACGATGGAGCCCCCTTGCTCAGGCTGTCTGCCAAAGAGATCCGACTCATCCAGTACTTCCAAAGCAAGCGCTGCAATGGCTCTGCGATGAATCGCTTCACTTCCGGTAATTTTCACACCATAGCCTCGCCTTCGAACAAGCTTCAGACCCGCCTGCCGAATGCGTGATTCCAGATCATCCAGATCGTTGGTGACCGTCGAAACGGTCACTTTCAGATCCGAAGCGAGAGCGAGCAGTTTGACCGGCTCAGCTTCATCCAGCAGGATGCAAAGCATGAAGAGCTTACGCTCTTCAGGCGTAAACTCTACATATTCATTACCCTCCAGTTTCTGGCGTAATGCACTGAGGTCATCTGAACCGGAATCAATGCGTATTCCGGTTCCCGACTTTTTTTCGAGGCGCATACCGAGTGGTTCAAGCCACTGCTCGATCATCAGCAGCTCACGATGCACGGTACGTGTACTCACTTTTACTTCAACGGCAATTTCACCCGCCGTGACTTCATGGGGATGCTCCAACAGGAATTCCACGATTTCACGTTGTCTTTTCGTAATACTCATATCTCAGCCTCCGGCTCTGGGAAAACGGCTGCCCTTGTTTGAAGATGGTTCGCAGTCTGCCCCCGTTTACTTCAAACGTTCAACAAGTGCGTCGTATTCCGGGCTTTTTAGGAAGTTGTCAATGGATATATGCTCTGCATTAGGTGCTACTGAACGTGCACGATCCGTTAGTGTTTTTTGCGTAATCACAACGTCTGCGTCTTGCGGAATTTCACTAATCGCCGTGTTAGTTACAGCAACGTCAATTCCTTCGGCTTTCATTTTTTTGCGCAGAATCGAAGCACCCATTGCACTGGAACCCATACCTGCATCGCAGGAGAAAACAATCTTTTTCACATCTGCTTTTGCCTTGGATGCAACGGAACTTGCGATATCTGCCGCTCTGTTCGCTTCCTGGTTATCCGCTGTGATGGCTGCATTTGCTGTATTGCCTTGGCTCTTCATATCTTTCATTCGGCTGGAGGCCGCTTCCAGATCTTCTTCCTTCTGTTTACCGGTTTTGAGTAGTAGAGAGGCAATCAGGAAGGAAACCACCGCTGCCACAATAACCCCTGCAAGCATCGGGATATATCCGCCTTTAGGTGTCAACAGGAAATAGGCAATGATACTGCCTGGTGATGGTGCCGAAACCAGTCCTGCGCCAGTTAGCATGAACGTTAACGTACCCGCTACACCGCCTGCAATGGCTGCCAGAATCAGAATCGGTCTCATCAGGATGTACGGGAAGTAAATCTCATGAATCCCGCCGAAGAAATGAATGACCACCGCACCAGGTGCAGAAGATTTTGCTACTCCACGTCCGAAGAAACAGTAAGCGAGCAAAATACCCAGTCCCGGTCCCGGGTTAGACTCAAGCATGTAAAGAACGGATTTGCCTAGTTCTCTTGCCTGATCTGTTGCGATTGGTGTTAAAATCCCGTGGTTAATGGCATTGTTCAGGAACAGTACTTTACCCGGTTCAATAATCAGATTGACAAGTGGCAGCAATCCCAGGTTCATCAAACCCTGTACGCCGGCAGACAACACTTTGCTGATGGCCTCAACTGCCGGCCCGATACCTAGCAAAGCAAAGATGCCCAAAATACCACCGATGATTCCTGCCGAGAAATTGTTGACCAGCATCTCAAAACCGGCTCTGATCTTGCCCTCAATGGATTTATCAAACTTCTTGATCACCCAAGCACCGAAAGGCCCCGCAATCATGGCTCCGAGGAACATTGGAATATCCGTTCCGACAATGACACCGATGGTCATAATCGCCCCGACGACACCCCCACGTGTGCCATGCACCATCGTACCCCCGGTATAACCGATCAGCAGCGGCAGCAAATAAGTAATCATCGGACCTACAAGCTGCTCTATTGTCGCATTCGGAAACCATCCTGTTTTGATAAACATCGCTGTAATTAATCCCCAAGCAATAAATGCCCCCATATTAGGCATGACCATACCGCTCAGGAATCGTCCGAAGCGTTGCACACCAACACGTAACCCACCTTTGGAATTGGATGTTTGATCCAAATTACTCATTGGTTTATCCTCCTTGAATCAAGTCATTATTTCGTATGAAAGGGGTATCATCGATCCCCTGCTGTAATCCTAAGCGAGAAACCCTTCCTCTTCAATCAAATGAAAGCGTACTTTCGTCATGAACAATGATGACAACATTGGATTATGTAATCGCTTTTAATCAGGAATATATGCTCAATCCGTTGATACACAAGGTTTTTCTTGCCTATGACTTTGTTCATATACAATATGCAGAGCAATAGAATAGCTTGGTCCTTTTGAATTTTTTTTATTCATGATTTTATGTCACTCCTACTTAACCCCCTCCATTATGCGCAAAAAAACAGCAAAAAACCTGCACAAGCTCCATAGCTCACGCAGGTTTAAAGAACAAGATTTTTATATTCAAGTGGGATTACACATATGTCAATAAGTACAAATCAACTAAACGATCCATTCTTTCCTACTCTTCGGTATGTTTAAGATATGCATCCGCATTCAGCAATGTGGATAATGCAGCTGTTACATCACCATCGACACGGATTTCGATCATCCAGCCTTCTTCATAAGGAGAGCTATTCACCAGTTCTGGCGAGTCCTGCAAAGCTTCATTCACTGCAACAATGGTGCCGCTGACGGGTGAGAACAGATCAGACACCGTTTTGACGGATTCAATCGTACCGATGCTGTCTTCTGCTTTTACACTGGCTTCAAGATCAGGCAATTCTACAAACACAATGTCACCCAGCTGATGCTGTGCGAACTCGGTAATGCCAATACGTACGGTATCCTCCCCTACGGTTTGCACCCATTCGTGCTCTTTACTGTACAGGAAATCATTTCTCAATTCGCTCATCGATATCCGCCTCGCTTTTCATTAATGAGTGCATGCGTTCTTTGACCTTCACCTTTTTCCCAAACAATAGCGTATGATATTTCAGATTCAAATGTCAAGTTAGCTCACAGTTTATTTCAATTTCGAGATCTCAACGTGTGTAACCTCACACTACTCTTTCTGCATATAATGGTGAATATTAGAATAGTAAGCGCACTCTTTTAAAATAAACGAACATTAATGAATAATCAGTATTAAATATTCGTATTTCACACAATTTCAATGATATCGTTCTTGACATCAGGAGTGGATTCACGTTTTAATGAGAAGAGCAACTGAAGTTAATTGGACTACGTATGAACCGCGGATGAATGTAAAGGGAGAGATTGCCCGCACACCCGGTTTGGGGATGTGCATGGGGCGGCGCCGAAGGAGTAAACCACCGACAAGCGGGGGTGAATCTCTCAGGCAAAAGGACTTTTACAGGACGCAACTCTGGAGAGCATCTAATCGTCCACTTCGGGACGTTATGATCACCCAAGGGGAAACCTGTCTGAATAAACGGCGGGGTAACTCTCAGGTACAAGGGACAGAGCCTAAGAATACAGCGTGCTACTTGGCATGCCGGTTCTTTGGCCTGTCCTTTTCCTTTTTCCCAAAAAATGAATTGCAGGTTCTAGAATCGTACTGAACATAACAAATGAAAAAATGTAAAATGGTTGGCTATTGACTCTTGATGACTAAAATGATTTAAGCATTAATTACTTGGCTCACAGATCCATGTTTCTATACTTGGCCTACTAACGGTCTATGATGAGGTGATCCGATGTCTGATTTGTTAAGAACACCACTCTTTCCCCTATATGCGCAATATGAAGGTGTACGTTGCATTGATTTTGGCGGTTGGGAGTTGCCCGTGCAGTTTAGTGGGATTCAAAAGGAACATGAAGCCGTGCGCGAGCGCGCCGGGCTGTTTGATGTATCCCATATGGGTGAATTCACTGTAACGGGTGAACAGGCGGAAGCCTTTTTACAACACATGATGACCAACGACGTGACCGCAATTGTACCAGGTCAGGCACAATACACGCTGATGTGTTATCCCGATGGCGGTGTAGTTGATGATCTGCTGATCTACAAGCTGGCGGAGCAACAATACATGCTGGTCGTTAATGCCTCTAATATCGACAAGGATTGGGCTTGGTTGCAGGAGCACATTATACCGGGCGTGAACATGACCAATGATTCCGAGCAAACGGCACTGCTTGCGCTACAAGGCCCCCTGTCGGTTGATATTTTGGCTAAGGTTATAGATACGAACGTGGATGCGGGCGCTATTGAACCTTTCCGCTTCGTACAGCATGCCGAGGTATGCGGAGTAAAGCTGCTACTGTCGCGCACCGGATATACAGGTGAAGATGGCTTTGAACTGTATGTTGCAGCAGATCAGGCGGCTCTCGTATGGAACGGGCTGATGGAAGCCGGTGCTGATGTAGGCCTCGTTCCAGCAGGACTCGGTGCGCGTGATACACTGCGATTCGAAGCGAAGCTGCCTTTGTACGGTCAGGAGCTGTCACCAACCATCTCTCCGCTGGAGGCAGGACTTGGCATGTTTGTGAAATTAAATACCGGACCTTTTATCGGACATCAAGCTTTGTTGCAACAAAAAAATGACGGCCCTGCCCGCAAGCTGATCGGCATCGAAGTGCTGGAGCGCGGCATTCCGCGGCCACATTACCCGATCTATGCGGACGGCGTTCAGATCGGTGAAGTGACAACCGGTACACAGTCGCCGACCTTGAAACGTAATCTGGGGCTTGCCTTGATTGACAGCAAGTATACTGCACTGGGTACACCACTGGAGATTGAGATTCGTGGGAAAAAGCTAAAAGCCGAGGTCGTCAAGACTCCTTTTCATAAACGGACACGTACGTTAAAGACACCTATCCAAGGAGCTGAGCAAGCATGAGCAAGCACCGCTACATCCCCATGACAGAACAAGACCAGAGCGCAATGCTGGCCACGATCGGCGTGGATACGCTTGAAGATTTATTCAAAGATATCCCGAAGGAGATTCGTTATCAGGGCGAGTTGCCTGTCTCCTCCAAGCTGGACGAATACGCATTAACACGCCATATGTCGAAACAAGCTGGCTCCAATGCCAACTTTGAGACACATGCCAGTTTCCTTGGCGCAGGCATCTATGACCATCACATCCCTTCTGTCATCAACCATGTCATTTCCCGTTCGGAGTTTTATACGGCTTACACCCCTTATCAGCCTGAGATCAGCCAAGGAGAATTACAAGCCATCTTCGAATTTCAGTCGTATATTTGCGAGTTGACAGGTATGGCGGTAGCCAATGCGAGTATGTATGACGGTGCGACAGCTTTTGCGGAAGCAGGCAATCTTGCCGCCGCAGCTACCCGTCGCAAACAGCTTATCGTATCTCGCACCGTTCACCCTGAAGCCCGTCAAGTATTGCAGGCGTACGCACATGGCCTGAGTCTGGAGATTGTAGAGATTGGTTATAAAGATGGGGTTACCGATTGGGATGCGCTGCAAGCAGCCATTTCGGACGATACTGCGGCGGTTATGATTCAAAGCCCGAACTTCTTTGGTGCCGTGGAAAATGTAAAACAGGCTGCCGACCTTGTGCACACGCACAAAGGACTGCTCGTGGTGAGCGCCAACCCGCTGTCGCTAGGTTTGCTGGAAGCCCCAGGCAAGCTGGGAGCCGACATCGTTGTAGGCGATGCGCAGCCCCTCGGAATCGCCGCTTCGCTCGGCGGACCCACTTGCGGATACTTCGCCGTATCCCAGGCTCACATGCGCCGGATTCCTGGTCGAATCGTCGGTCAGACGACCGATCGCAACGGCAAACGCGGCTTCGTGCTGACGCTGCAAGCACGTGAACAACATATTCGCCGCGAAAAAGCGACATCTAACATCTGTTCAAATCAGGCGTTGTTAGCACTTAGTGCTTCCGTCTATATGTCTACCATGGGAAGACAGGGCATGATTGATGTTGCTGATCTGAACTTGCAAAAGAGTCATTACGCTCTAAATACGTTAAAAGCCATTCCTGGGGTTAGACTCACTTTTAATGCCCCTACGTTTAACGAGTTCGTTATCCAGCTCCCTGAAGGAACCGATGTGGATGCTCTTCAGCTGAAACTGCTGGATGCAGGATTCATCGGCGGTTACGAACTCGGACGTGATTATCCAGAACTTGCTGGACATATGCTCATTGCTGTTACCGAGCGACGCAGCAAAGAAGAGATGGATGAATTCGCACGTGTATTGGAGGGATCGCTGTGACTCAGGAAACGACTACAAAAGCAAACATTGCGGGTACTTCACCGGAAACATCTAACCTCCATCAGTCAGTCAATCAGCAGACTGGAATGGATTCTCAAGCCCAAGGAACCTCAACCATTACGCAACTTACACCATCCGTTGCTCCCGAACAAACTCTGATTTTTGAGTTGAGCAGTCCTGGACGTGTGGCCTATTCCTTGCCGGAATGTGATGTTCCCCGTCAGGATGCAGACACGTTGATTCCCCGGGAAATGCTGCGCTCGGAAGCGGCAGCGTTGCCGGAAGTATTCGAGGTTGATGTTATTCGTCACTACACGGCATTATCCCGCCGCAACTTCGGGGTAGATAACGGCTTTTATCCGCTCGGTTCCTGTACGATGAAATACAATCCAAAGATTAATGAAGATGTAGCACGTTACAACGGCTTTGCCAAAATCCATCCATATCAGCATGAATCCAGTCTTCAAGGTGCTCTCGAACTGCTCCATACCTTGCAAAATGATCTTTCAGGTCTGACAGGTATGGATGCCGTAACCCTGCAGCCTGCTGCCGGAGCACACGGGGAATGGACCGGACTTATGATGATTCGAGCTTATCACGAAAGCCGTGGCGAACTGCGTACCAAGGTTATCGTACCGGATTCATCTCATGGCACGAACCCGGCCAGCGCAACCGTGGCCGGATTCGAAACGGTGACAATCCCGTCGCGGACGGACGGTTTGGTGGATCTGGATGCCCTCCGTGCAGCAGTCGGCTCAGATACCGCAGCACTCATGCTGACGAATCCGAATACGCTCGGGTTGTTTGAAAAGGATATTCAAGAGATTGCGTCCATCGTGCACGAAGCTGGCGGATTGTTGTATTATGACGGAGCCAACTCGAATGCCATTATGGGCATTACACGTCCGGGAGATATGGGCTTTGATGTGGTGCATCTGAACTTGCATAAAACGATGAGCACGCCTCACGGTGGTGGTGGCCCTGGTGCTGGACCTGTCGGTGTGAAGAGCCGCCTGATCCCGTTCTTACCTAAACCGATGGTTGTTCAAAATGATCAAGGCATGTACGCTCTGGATTACGAAGGAGATCAATCGATCGGTCGGGTCAAAGCCTATTATGGCAACTTCGGTATTCTTGTTCGTGCTTATGCTTATATCCGCACTTATGGACCAGAAGGGCTTCGCCGTGTATCCGAATGCGCTGTGCTGAATGCCAATTATATGATGGCTCGCCTGGCACCTCATTACGAGATTCCGTATCCGGGTGTATGCAAACATGAATTTGTTATGTCAGGCCGCGGCCTGAAACAGTATGGTGTGCGCACGCTGGATGTGGCAAAGCGCCTGCTGGATTTTGGTTATCACCCGCCAACCATCTACTTCCCGCTTAATGTGGAAGAGTGCATTATGATTGAGCCAACGGAAACCGAGAGCAAAGAAACGCTGGACGGATTTATTGATACAATGATCCGTATTGCCAAGGAAGCAGAAGAAACACCGGAATTGGTGCTCAATGCTCCGTACGGCACACCGGTAACTCGTCTCGATGAAACGACCGCAGCACGTAAACCTGTATTAAACTGTGCTTGTAGCTAAATAAGAGAATAAAAAAACAGCAACGAAATTATCCAGATGACGGAAAAGTCGTTGCTGTTTTAGTTTTAATTGATACACTTAAATGGTTATTTCACAATTTCCTCACTAGGATTTGACTTTATCCTTTATAAAAGAGCTTATAAATATTAATATGAACGCTATCAATGACATTAGTGGGATTGTAAGAAAGTTGAAATATTCCACATGGACTTGATCGCAAGAAACGGTACCAAATCCACACGATGTACTTTTCACCACACTTAGTTGAATAAGGTAGTGGTAACCCGCGATAATTATGCCAATTGCTGAAAAACAACGAGTGTAATATTTAAGATATGGATCATTTTTTATTGCACCAATTACGATAATTAACGGTAGAGGATACATTAGGATTCTTTGATACCAGCATAACTTGCAAGGAATTAACCCTGCAATCTCACTAAAGTACAAACTTCCAAGCATTGCTACTAAAGAAACCAAGAAACTTACTGGAATCAACGTTCTTCCTCCTTCAGAGTGCTTAACCAATCGTTTATTTCATTTAACATATTTGAGAAGATGATTTTTTTGTCCTCACTTCTTATTTCATGATTTATTTTGTTAGCCTCATCCCAATTATTCATTAGCCACATTATATTAGTTAATATCAGTCTAATATGGTCTTTGGTAGAGTTAATATAGCTATACTTTGTATTATCCTGTAAAGACTCTTTAACATAGTTAGCCAACTTTGCAGTGCGTACAGTTATGTCCTGTAGAACAAGCACGGCTCTGTAGTAGTCAACATCAACACAATTTGGCGAGATTTGTTCTAACAAATCTACATACTTACTCAATTGTGAGTAGGAATTAGTTCTAATTGATAAATCACACAAAAACAATATAGCTTCCGGTAAATATCTTTTATACTCTGAAGATTCGTATCTTCTAATAGCTTCTATAAGAATAGACTTTACCTCTTCGATATTTAAGTTATTCTGAGTATGATAAACTTCCTTTGCTAGAAAGTATAACCATTTAGGATGTCCAGGCTCATCTTCTAGCATCATTTGAGTTAGTCTCAAATTTCGGTTTGTTTTATCGTTCATATTGACCTTTAGAGGATCATAACCATCATGATGAACTAGAATGTCCATAGTAGCATGAATTGGAGACTGACCATTCTCTAACAGAGGTTCTTCATGAACTCTTCCGAAGTACCGTATTCCGCTATTAATCGGAAAAAGTTTCCGATTATCTGTATAGACATGACCATCATGTTCTTTTATTACTGGGCTTACAACACCGTTAAATCCAATATAACTGAGTAATCTTACAATTCTATGAATCTTACCTTCATTGGTGGGATCGTAAGTATTGTCAGAATCAATATAATATATCCATTCAGAATTCGTAGAGGATCTTAGTAAATTACGATGGAATGAAAAATCATCCCTCCATTTCTCAGTAATTACCTTCACTTTGGGATAGTTTTCTTTAATTAATTCAACCGTCTGATCTGAGGATAAAGAATCCAGTACAATAATCTCATCGAATTCATTCATTACACTTTGCAAACATCTTTTTATTCTATTTTCTTCATTATAAGTTAATATTCCACATGCAATGGTCGGACATGAATAACTGTTGTAGGAATCAACCCAGTCTTTAAGTTGCTGTCCATTTAAGTCAATATTGAATTCTTCAGGGATTCCAGATACTAATTTTAGATCCTCGCTCAATTTACTCTCTAAAACCGAAAAATTAAGAGAAGATTTCAGTTCATTTAGATACACTGTACAAGCCTCCTCTTTAGCAGATTAACTTTTCTTATATTTTGTTACGAATTCTCTTATTTCTTCTTTTGTCTGATACCCTTCCAAACGATCTTTCTCTTTTCCTGCTTCATAATAGATTATTGTAGGGGACTTCTCCAACTTTTGGTTTTCAAAAAACTTCACATTGAGGTTTCCTTCCTCATCCGCATCCATAGCTAACATATCGAATTTTTCAGTCTCAATTACTTCGTTGATAAATGGCTTAACTTCATGGCAAACTGCGCAGCTAGCTTTATAAACATATATCATAAAATCATTTTTATTATTAATATTTTCTTCATAGTTCTGAAGTGATATTTTGCTATACTTAGGTTTTTCCAACGCTTCTGAGTTTAGTACCCAAACCAACATAAATACAGCAACGACAGCAAGCGTAATGGATATTAATTTTTTATTCATAATTAAAGTCCTTTCTATTAACAGTTTCGTAGATACGTCTATCTTTAAAAATAATTTTACGATCAAATTGTTCAATTAAATTAGTATTATGTGTTATATAAATGATTGTAGCTTTCATATCGATCATATGATCATATATTCTTTTCAAACTTACTTCATCTACATTGCTTAAAGCTTCATCTAGTATAATTACAGAAGGATTTAACAGAATCAATCTAGCATAGGCAAGTCTTTGTCTCTGACCAGAAGATAGATTAGTCCCATTCTCAGTGATCAGATAATCTAAACCGCCTGGTAGAGTTTCTATAATTTCAAGACACTCAGCTAATCGACACGCATTTAGTATTTCTCCATCGCTTATATTCTCTCCCATTACCAAGTTTTCTCTAATGGAACCTTTAAATAAGAAAGGAGCTTCACCAATTAACATCATTTCTTTACGAAGACTTTCTTCAGAATAATCTGTAATATCCTTACCATTAATCCGAATTTGATTTGGTTTGGATTCATACAAACCAACAATAAGTTTGGCAAATGTACTTTTTCCTGCACCGCTCTCTCCTACGCAAACCACCTTATCTCCAGCATTAACATTAAGGTCAACTTCTTCAAACACAGTTTTGTTATTTGGAAATTGGTACGACAGATCGTTGATGTTAATCGTATTGACATGTTCTAAATTTAATTTATGCTCACTTAATTTTCGCTCTGGGTATTTTAAAATATCCGTATATCTCGAAACAGATACAACAGCTTTTTGAAAATCAGATTGTAGTGTTAACAAGCCTTCTAAGGAACCCATCATGAAACTAACTAAAGAATTAATAAATAGTAAGTCTCCTAATGTCAACGAGTCTGCTATGATCTGCTGTGCACCTATAGAAATGAATACTACAAAAAAAATGCCTTGAACTAAAAACTTACACGTCGAAAAGAGATTATCATTCTTCTGATCTTTCAAGAGCGCTTTTAGCTGTTCTCCAAATACACCTTGAAATCGATTTATGAAATACTTCTTTTTATTTAGGGAGAATATTGTAGGCATAAATTTTAAAAAATGTACTAAATAAGAATTAGTTTCAGCCTTTGTGAGCATTAAATCTCTACTTCGGACTTGAATAGAACCATAAAATAATACGGTCAGTGCTCCCAGTATAAGAATAAAAGCTAATAGAACAATAAAAAGAATCGAATTAAATTTGTAAATAATAAAACCAAGTGAAAGAACAATTACGAAATCTAAAAGAGCAGACACAAATGTAACACTTATAAAACCTCTTATAAAAGAAACATCGTTAAACCTAGAGATAACTTCCCCATCAGCCCTGTTCTCAAAAAAATTAATCTTTAACTTAATTAATTTTTCGAAATATTTATTAGATAATGATTTATCTAGATTATTAGATAGTTTGATAATAAGCTTTCCTCGTAGATAAATGAACAACCCATGCAGTAGCACTACTCCTACGAAAACAAGACATAACTGAAATATAAAATTATCTAAACTGCGTGGAATAATATAATCTACAACTAATTTAAAATAAAAAGATCCTACAATGGCTAAAATTACAATGATCACTGAGATTAAAAAGGAAAATAGTATACTCAGCAAATTGTTCCTTACAATATCCTTAATCAAAATAAAAAAAGAACTCTTACTAGATTCAGATTTCACTGAAGAAAACTGACCTTCTATCAACAGAAAAATCCCATTTGACATTTTCTGAAATTGAGATAGTGATATGTTTTTAATCCCTTCATTACTTGGATCACTTATTTTCAATTTATTCGTTTTAGAATTCCATTCATAAACTACCACGTAGTGACCTTGGTTATTCACACTACATAAGGATATAAAAGGAAATTTTATATTCTCAAGAACCTCGGACATTCTGTTTTTGTCTACTTCAACAATTCGAGTTTTTAGATGATTTTCAATACTTAATAAAATTACCATTTCTCTTAAAGAGTATCTATTCTCTGAGGGCAAATAATCAGAAAGATAATCAACACTATAATCATATCCATAATATCGGTAGACTGAAGAAGCGCAAGCTATGCCACAGTCGTACTTTCCTATTTGCTTGGTATGAAAAAATTTTACTTTGGACACAGTACACTTCCTTTATGACATAGAACTCTAGTGCTCATATATAAATTTAAATTTTTTATTTATCAAATTATTAATTAACCGCAAATCAATCAATATTAAAATTCATAACTAAAAAGAAATTTCATATTAAATGAAATTTCTTTTTAGTTATTATGACTATATGGTTTTAACAGTATTTACGGAAGTATTCACAATTTGCTGCAGTACTTCCACATCCCCATCTTTCACTTGCTGTGCTCGCACACAATGTCCAGAAATATGCACATTGAGCTGCTCCAATACCACTACCGCCGCTACTACCACCAACACCAGCTCCAGCTGCATTGTCTCCACCTTCAAAAAGGTCTAATTCATTCAAATCCAATTCTCTCATTAATTCCTTCATCATACTTACCTCCCAATATTTAATAATTAACCTCCTATAATATACCATATAAAATTTAAAAATTCAATTATAAATTTTTATATTATGACATTTATAGAAAAAAAAGCCGATATCCACTGAATCGTAGATACCGGCAATATCGCTGCATGTACGCAGCCCTTTATGGAAAAAGAAAGACCTTAAACCCGGAGGAACCCCCGGCAAAATTACGCTTGAATGCTTTGAACGAGTTCAACCACTTGTTCAGCGGTTTGCATTTCTAAAGCTTTGGCAGCCAGTTCCTGCATGTCCGCACGGGACAATTTGGTGATCTGGCTACGCGCTGGCAGAATGGAAGTTGCGCTCATGCTGAACTCATCCAGTCCAAGACCAAGCAACAATGGAATTGCTGTTTCGTCTCCTGCCATCTCACCGCACATGCCAGCCCACTTACCTTCACGATGCGCTGCATCGATAACCATTTTGACCAAACGCAAAATTGCTGGGTTGTATGGTTGGTACAGATAAGATACACGCTCGTTCATCCGGTCAGCAGCCATCGTGTACTGAATCAGATCGTTGGTACCGATACTGAAAAAGTCCACTTCTTTGGCGAATTGATCCGCCATTACAGCTGTTGATGGAATTTCGACCATAATCCCGAGTTGAATGCTGTCTGAAACAGCGATACCTTCAGCAACCAGCTTTTCCTTCTCTTCGAGCAGGACAGCTTTGGCTTCACGGAATTCACCCAGTGTTGCGATCATAGGGAACATGACACGCAAGTTTCCGTGTACACTTGCACGTAACAATGCACGCAATTGGGTACGGAAGATATCCAGACGGTCCAGACACAGACGAACTGCGCGGAAGCCGAGGAACGGATTCATTTCTTTTGGCAGATCCAGATAAGGAAGCTCTTTGTCTCCGCCGATGTCGAGAGTACGAACTACGACAGGTTTACCTTCCATTTTTTCGAGTACCGCTTTGTAAGCATTGTACTGAATATCCTCGGAAGGAAGCTTGTCTCTGCCCATGTACAGGAACTCTGTACGGTACAGGCCTACAGCCTCCCCGCCGTTCTCCAGAACACCTGTAACATCGTTTGGTGTACCGATGTTAGCAGCCAGTTCCACATGAACGTTGTCCACTGTAACGGTTGGTTCGTCGCGCAGTTTTCTCCACTCCGCACGCTGTGCATCATACTGTTCCTGTTTGGCACGGTATTCAGCAACGACGTCGTCCGTAGGGTTAACCAGGACTTGACCATCCAGACCATCAACAATGATCAGGTCTCCTTGTTTCGCTTGAGCCAGAATGTCTTTTGTTCCAACAACAGCCGGAATCTCAAGGGAACGAGCCATGATGGCAGAGTGAGAAGTACGTCCACCAATGTTGGTAGCAAACCCTTTAACATATTGACGGTTCAATTGGGCTGTGTCAGAAGGTGTTAAATCTTCTGCAAGCACAATCACTTCTTCACTGATTTCAGCAGGGCTCATGAAGTCGATACCAAGCAAGTGATTTAGCACACGCTTCGTAACGTCACGCATATCCGCAGCACGTTCTTGCAGGTATGCACTCTTCATGTTTTCGAACATCGAAATGAACTGGGAAGCTGTTTCATTCAGTGCGAATTCGGCATTCACCATTTCATCCGCAATCTTTGCTTTCACCGGATCAATCAGTTCCGGGTCATCTAGGATGAGCAAATGCGATGCAAAAATCTCTGCTTTTTTCTCGCCGAGCTCTTGTAAAGTACGCTCTTTGATCGCCTCAAGCTCAGCACGGGATTTACCCAGCGCCGAGTCAAGTTTAGCGATCTCTGCGTCAACGTCGTTAATCTGGCGTTTTTCTACAGAGTAGTCAGGATGCTCCAAGATAAACGCCTTGGCGATAGCAATACCCGCCGAAGCCGCGATCCCGGAAACATTAAGCATTAATTTCGCCCAACCCTTCGTTAACCATAACGTCTGTCAAAGCTTGAAGTGCTTCAGCTTCGCCTTCACCTTCAACGATGATGCTGATGGTGTCACCTTGCTCCAGACCGAGGGAAAGAACGCCCAGAATGGATTTCAATGTTACTTTTTTGCCGTTAGCTTCTGCGAAGGATTCAGCACCTTTGAATTTGTTTGCTGTATTAACCAGGGCAGTTGCCGGACGTGCGTGGATACCATCTTCGTCTGTAATTCTGAATGTTTGTTGCATTACAATCATCTCGCTTTCGGTAGTTTAGTTTAGGCATTGCGTATATTTACACTTGCTTGCCATCGTTGGAACAGTTCTTATTTTATCTCAATGATCGGCTGATCGCCAACTTTGAGCACGCCACTCTTCTTCAAAGTGACGGTAGAGCCTTCTGGCAGGTTGGTGAATATCACCGGAGAAATGATGGATGGAGCGTTCGCTTTGACATACTCCAGATCCACTTCCATGATCGGTTGCCCTGCAGATACCAGGTCACCTTCCTGAACCAGTACGTTGAAACCTTGGCCTTTCAGTTTCACCGTATTGACACCTATGTGTACAAGCACTTCTTTACCGCCGTCAGACATAATGCCTACAGCGTGTTTGCTTGGAAATACATTAAACACTTTACCATACACAGGGGATGTAATCGTTCCGTCATGTGGCAATATGGCGAACCCGTCACCTGTCATTTTTTCAGCAAAGACCGGGTCAGGTACGTTCGTAATATCCATCAGTTCACCATTGACTGGCATCACGATATCCTCTGCCACAATGCGTTCACCTTGTTCTCCTTGTGCCTTCTCCTCTTCAGGAGTCGGTTTAACGTCAGCGGCTGGAGTTGGTGAAGGTGTACGTCCTGCAATGATATCTTGCATTTGGGACTTGATCGTATCGGAACGTGTTCCGAAGATGGCTTGAACATTATTACCCACTTCAAGCACACCAGATGCACCCAATTGCTTCAGACGATCTTTTTGCACGTTGGATTTCTCATTCACTTCAATCCGCAGACGAGTGATACATGCATCTAGATGTTTAATATTTTCCTTACCGCCAAAGGCTTCAAGGATATTGTGAGGCAGATCGTCCGTGGAACCTGAAGAACCGCCGGATGCCATTTCTGCAGATGCCTCTTCACGTCCAGGTGTTTTGAGGTTGAACTTGCGGATAATAAATCGGAAACCGAAATAATAAATCACTGCAAGGATCAAACCGACGATAATAACGTCCCACCATGGTGTACGGTTCTGGAACACACCAAAGATTAAGAAGTCAATTAACCCACCTGAGAAAGTCATTCCAATTTTAACATTTAGGAGTTGCATTGTCATAAATGACAATCCTGCAAACAAACAATGGATACCAAACAATACAGGTGCAACAAACAGGAATGAGAACTCTAATGGTTCAGTTATACCTGTTAGAAACGATGTTAAAGCAGCTGAACCCATGATACCTGCAACATATTTTTTGTGCTCGGGTCTAGCTTCATGATACATTGCTAAAGCAGCAGCGGGAAGTCCAAACATCATAAAAGGATATTTCCCCACTTGGAATGTGCTTCCAGTCAAGGTTACGTTATCTTTTAATTGTGCAAAAAAGATATTGTAATCCCCTTTTACAATTTGCCCCGCCTTGTTTACATATTCACCAAATTCAAACCAGAAAGGTGAATAGAAAATATGGTGGAGTCCAAACGGAATCAGCGCTCTTTCAATGACACCAAAAATAAACGTTGCCAGTGTTGGATTTGAATCAACCATCAGATATGAGACTGCATTCAAACCTTGTTGAATTGGCGGCCAAACGACGACTAACAATAACCCTAGGAACATTGAGGCTACTGCTGTAACAATAGGCACAAATCTTTTCCCAGCGAAAAACCCTAAATAAGAAGGCAACTCAATTTTGAAGAAACGATTATACATTGTTGCAGCTAGCACACCAACTATAATACCTCCAAACACTCCTGTACTAAGTGTAGGAATTCCCAAAATATTAGCGTACCCTGCTCCAGAATTAACTAATGCAGGCGTAACACCAACAGCTGTCCCAAGAGTTACATTCATTACTAGGTATCCAATTATCGCAGCTAACCCAGCAACCCCTTCTCCACCAGCGAGACCGATCGCAACTCCAACCGCGAACAACAGTGCAAGATTGTTAAATACAATTTGTCCTGCATTCATCATAATTGTTGCGAAGCCGTTGACCCATTGATGATCTAATATCGGTGCATACTCCAAAAAGTTAGGATTCACCAGCATGTTACCGATTCCGAGCAACAAACCAGCAGCTGGCAGAATCGCTACAGGCAACATAAGAGCTTTACCTACTCTTTGCAATACACCAAAAAGCTTCTTAAACATGGCGTTGTATTCTTCCTTTCGTTTCAAATCTGTAGGTCGTGATGCAAGCAAGGGAACACAAAAAAGGCATGAACTAATAAAAGTGAACTGTGCTAACCTTGGGGTATAGCATACCCCTAATAAGGTAGAACAATCACACTCTAATTAACTCATGCCTGATCGAGTCAGTAACACGTCGCTTATGTTTATTCAGTTGCTTGATTACGGTCACCATTGTAGCACCACTTCAAACGCATTGCAAGCCTTTACAGAAAAAAACGTAATTCCGCTAAAATTTCTGACATGATTTCACTTATTCTCTTCTTCTTTCCGCTGATTCAGCCGTTGCAGATGAATGGTTAAATAACCAACTTCTGCCGGATATACAGGCAGCTTCAAGCGCTTTTCCATCACTTTAGTGAGCTTCCATGCAAGCGAGTACATTTCGGGGTATTCTAATTTGAGCAAGGAATCCAGTTTGTGCAGTTCCTCCACCTTATCTCCACGGCGCACACGTTCCAGGGCAAACCGAAGATGAGTTAACAGACGGGAATAATCCAAAGACTGCGTTTCGAAGGAATAGTCGAGTTGGTCTGCAACCAGGTTCACCAGATCCGTAATTAATTGAGAATGCTCCCGCACCTGGGAGATATTCTGGTTTGTCATCGCACTATAGATATGCAAAGCAACAAACCCGATCTCATCCTGGCCGAGATCTACGTCCATCTTTTCCTTAATTAAACGAACTGCATATTCTCCCATACGGTACTCGTCTGGATAAATCTCTCTTGTCTCATATAAAAAAGGATTTTGAATGATAATACCCTGCTCTTTGCGTTTCAGCGCAAAAGAGATATGATCCGTTAAGGCAATATGAATATGTTCATTAAGCGGAACGTCCGTACGCTCTGCGATATACGTAATGACTTCGTTAATAATCTCGATTAAAGCCTCATCCACCTGCGGAAGGAGTTGCTTGTATTGCTCCTGCTCCTGCTGGTTTTTCAAAATAAACATCTTCTCCACAGCCGTCAGTGGGATATCATCATTCGGCTTCCGGTTAAATCCGATGCCCTTTCCGATGACCACAACTTCGCCGTGCTCAGGATGCTGTGCAATAATTACATTATTATTTAACGCTTTATCTACATGCAGGCTGCTCATTTTTGCACCTCTTTTTTTCACACCATCTTGGATGTGCCTGACACATCTTCAACCAAACCAAAAAACATCCGGAGCGGGCAAACCGCGCCGGACGTCTCGCTTAAAAAGTAACAAAAATTCGCCTTAAGGTCAATAGACCCGCCATGTAATTACGTTGCCAGTTCTTACTCTTTACTATCACTACGCTCTACAATGCTCTCGATAATAGGTGACGTCTGTTTTACTGATTCACTCGAATGCACGGCGACTGGTGAAGCTGTTTTCGATTTGGTCAACCCTTTGATCAGTTGCTCCACATCGATGCCTGACACACTTTTCAACATCTCAGGTGCAGTCGCCATCAGTTCCGTGACGTAGTTGCTGACACGCGCAGCCCCCTCACCTTTACCTGTATCTACTACCGTCAACTTGTCAATCGAGGAGATTGGCTCAGCGATTTTACCAGCCAGTTCAGGCAACATTTTGACAATGATATCGAGTACCGCAGCTTCGCCAAACTTCTGGAACGCCTCAGCCAATTTTTCTTTGGCTTCGGCTTCGGCAAGACCGCGCAGACGAATAACTTCTGCATCAGCTGTACCTTTAGCCCGTTCAGCATCCGCAATGGCCTGACCCTCAAGTCGTTTCTGCTCGGCTGTTGCTTTGGCTTGGGTTTCG
This sequence comes from Paenibacillus sp. 4624, assembly GCF_050435065.1. Classification (NCBI taxonomy): domain Bacteria; kingdom Bacillati; phylum Bacillota; class Bacilli; order Caryophanales; family Paenibacillaceae; genus Paenibacillus; species Paenibacillus sp. 4624. Next base: position 80,621 of record NZ_JBNDJR010000001.1, on the reverse strand, counting down.
ATGGAGTATTGAACTGCGTCGGCTTCACGCATCCGTTTTGCTTTATCCGCTTCCGCAGCCTGCTCAACGGCATAACGATCTGCTTCCGCTTTTTTCTTCACTTCCGCATCATATTGTTTTTCACGCACCGTAATTTCTTTTTCCTGCAGGTCAATCTCACGCTCTTTACGTACGAGTTCAACTTTCATCTGTTCTTCAACAACCGTTTGTCTAGCACGCGCTTCATGGATATGATACGCCTGATCGGCTTCCGCCTTGGCTGTATCCTGATCACGTTTAAAGGCTGCGACTTTCAGTTCTTTCTCTTTGGCTGCCTCAGCAATATTGGTATCACGAAGCAGCTCTGCTTTTTGTCCTTGCTCTTCAGCATTTGCCTTCTGAATCCGTGCATCCCGCATCGCTTCCGCTTCGGCAATTTCGGCATCCCGTTTCACAGCTGCGATTCTCGGTTTACCAAGTGCATCCAAATACCCTTGCTTATCACGGACATCCTTAATGGTAAAGGAAACGATCTGCAGACCCATCTTTTTCAAATCCCGGGCTGCCACGCCTTGAACCTCTTGAGCAAAACGATCTCTGTTCCGGTATACCTCTTCCACTGTCATCGTACCGAGAATGGCCCGTAAATGCCCCTCCAGCACTTCCTGTGCTTCGCCCCTCAGCGCATCAACCGGTTTGCCGATAAATTGCTCAGCAGCCGTTGCAACGTCTTCTACAGCGCTTCCGACCTTGATGATCGCCACCCCGTCAGCAATAACTGGAACACCCTGTTCCGTGTATACTTCAGGAGTGGAGACATCGAGCTTGTGTGACAGCAACGAAATAAATTCAGACTGCTGGAACACAGGCAGGATGAACGCACCGCCACCGCGCACGATTTTGATTTTACGTCCAGACTCATCTTCTGAAATATTTTTGCTACCCAAGAATGAACCGGTTACAATCATCGCTTCATCAGGACCTACCGTTTTGTATCTGGCCCAGAAAGCTAAACCCAGAATCAAAATCACACCAACAACCACGACAGGAATTAACAATACATCCCAATCCAGATTCCCCATTCACATCTCTCCCCTTATCTCGTAAGTATAAAAAATCATTTCCGCTACCGTCAGTTCCCGACATGATTAGGAAATTTCACTGACCTAGACATCCTTAAGTACATCTTCTTCCCACTCGGATACGCGTAATACGCCGTCCACCACATCGATGACAACCACTCGTGCCCCCACCGCAATGGGAAGCTGTTCGAAGCTGGACGCTGTCTGAATGGTGTTGCCCGATGCAAAACGAATCATGACTTCACCAAATCCGTTTGCCGGTACCGGAATCGTGATTTCACCAATTTTGCCCGCTAACTCCTTCATGGAAAAACCAATTGAAACGTCACTGTTACGCATCGGCTTGATATATGCGAAAAATACCAGCATGGCTGCAGCAATACCGATCAGCAGGGATAAGATCAGATTCGACATCACACTAAGAGAGCTGTACCGCGTCAGTAGTATGCCTGCTCCACCAAAAGCAGTGATGGATCCCGCCAGTACAACAGGTTTAAAAAAATCAACACCAGGCATTTCGAAAGCACCATCCAGCAAACCGTCAATCAAGTCACCTAGCACCAGACTCACAATGGCAAAAACGGCTCCTCCGATGAGACATCCCCAATAGATTGCTTCCATCCCCTCTTCCTCCTCTCCGCTGCAATTTCTCCCAACTGTGCATCCCACATGTAAATAAATACGTACATCTAGGCATAATGTTTCAAAATCTTTCCTGAGTTGTATCGAGAAGCCGCTAATGGGTATTAGCATCATAATATTCAGGATTGCTCCATTTTTCTATTCCATGCGAATTCACAGTGTGGGATACAGAAGTGATTCGTAGTAGTTTAGGCATTAAAAAAACGCAAGCCTCCAACAGGAGACTTGCGTTTATATCAGTAGTCCAATGAATATTAAGCTTATACACCAAGCTCCTTATTTCATTTACAGCGAAGCTTTGTAGATGGATACCACATCTTCACGTTGCAGCTTTTTGAAGTTACCGAACGGCCCAAATAGCATCGCTTTATCCGCCATGACCTCGATCTGACTGTCATCAATATCATAGTCAGCCAGACGGTTTGGTGCACCAATGGATGTCCAGAACTTGCTGAGAGCATCAATGCCTTCCTCGGCAATCTGTCTGTCGGATTTGCCTTCTGGGTTCACGTCAAACACGTTGATCGCAAGACGTTTGAAACGATCTACCTTCACATCGACGTTATGTCTCATCCAGTGCGGGAACAGGATTGCAAGTCCGCCGCCATGCGGGATATCATAAACCGCAGATACTGCATGTTCGATATTATGCGTTGCCCAGTCTCCTGCAAGTCCCATGTTCAGCACGCCGTTAAGCGCCATTGTTCCACAATACAGAATCGTTTCACGCAACTCATAATTCTCAAGGTCATCCACCAAACGAGGCGCTGCATCCATGACGGTACGCAGAATCGTCTCGCAGAAACCGAGTTGAACAGGTGTATTTGGGTCCAGATGGAAATAATGTTCCAACACGTGAGACATCATGTCCACCATACCGTATACCGTTTGATCCTTCGGCACCGTGTAGGTATTTACTGGATCAAGAATCGAGAATGCTGGGAAAGAATGCGCACTGCCCCAACCGAGCTTCTCTTGTGTTTCTTGGTTTGTGATTACGGAACCGGAGTTCATCTCTGAACCGGTTGCTGCCATGGTAAGCACTGTGCCGAGTGGAAGTGCATCTTGTGCAACAGCTTTACGCTGTGCAAAGTCCCACATATCTCCATCGTATTTCGCCCCAACGGCAATCGCTTTGGCACAATCAAGTACACTACCGCCGCCAACAGCAAGAATGAGCTCAATGCCATTCGTTTTACACAAGTCCACGCCTTTATGTACAGTGGACAGACGCGGATTCGGCTCTACACCTGCAAGCTCCGTTACTTCTGCTCCGATTTCCTTGAGCAACCCAAGCACTTGCTCATACAGTCCGCTGCGTTTGATGCTTCCACCGCCATATACAAGCAGAACCCGTTTGCCATATTTCGGCACTTCGGTTTTCAACGCTTCGAGCTGGCCTTTACCGAAGATTAGACGAGTTGGGTTATAAAATTGAAAAGATCTCATGATCTATAATCGCCTCCAATGGAGTTTAGTTTTTAGTGCAACCTCAATTATAGTCCCCCTTTTATAGAAAAACAAATCGATAGCCGCTCACTTTAGTTCAATCCATTGATCTTCAGATGTGCCTGAAGAAGCTCATTCACCGATGGCAACTCTTCGGATTTTGCCCATGTTTCGGCATCCCATAATCCTGCCTGATGAAACGCTCGTGGACAATGGATGAAGCATTCCTCCACTTCCACAAGGACAGCTGCTCCAATGGTTTTACCATCCCAGTTCATGCTTGTAATAAACGCCTCATCTTTTGTAATCCGAGCTGTTCCATTAATGCGAAGTACTTCATTTAATCCTGGAATCACAAACAACATGCCCACACCTGGATCTGACAAAATGTTTAACAAGGAATCGATTCGGCGATTGCCCGGGCGTTCCGGGTATACCAGTCTATAAGAGTCCAATACACGAACAAAGCCGGGTTCGTCCCCACGCGGTGATACATCACATTTTCCATCCTGATCCGAAGTGGACAAGAAGAACAACGGTGACTTTGCGATAAACGACTGAACATGCGAATCGACAAACGAGATGACTTTATTGCGCACACGTTCGCTGGATTCCCCAACCATGCTTTTAAGTTCCTTGGCATCTGAGATAAATGGAAGATGAAGCGGCTGCTTTTCCATATGAATTGTCCCCTTTCCATATGTAGTGTGGGTCATTCTAACTGTTCTTCTTTCGTTCCTTACTCCATTATACATCTCTAACCATGCCAAAAAGCACCCGTTCTCAATTGAACGGATGCCATATGGTCTCCTTACTCGGTATAGCCCATGCTGCTTACGAAGCGACGGAATGCCTGACGTCCAGCTTCATCATGTTTGTACACACCTGCATGCTCCAGAATTTCGGAGAATTTCAAACCTACCTGCTGTTGTACAAGTGTAACCGCTTCTTCCTTCGTCAAGCTGGAGCGACGCCCCTGCTTCAACTCTTCTGTCCACGGTAAATGTTTGTTCAGTTCATGATCAGCTGTCTGGGCAGCTTCTGCAAGCTCTGTATTTCCCGCCAAGATATCGGCAATGCCGTCCAGTTCTTGCTTCAGACGTCCCGGCAAAATAGCCAGTCCCATGACTTCGATCAAGCCGATGTTTTCTTTTTTCAGATGATGCATCTCGCGATGTGGGTGGAAAATGCCTTCTGGGTGCTCGTCATTTGTACGGTTGTTACGTAAAACGAGATCCATCTCAAACCCACCATCCGCACTGCGGCGAACAATCGGAGTTACCGTGTTATGAGGGACCTTCTCTCCGTCTACTTCGCTGAAGGCTTCGATCTCCACCGTGGAATCACTATACACCTTCCATGCTTCGTAGACCGCATTACCCGCTTCTAGCAATTCCGCAGGATCATGTGAATGCAGACGCATCACGGACATGGGCCATTTGACAAGGCTAAGTGTCAGCCCCGGCATATCCGCATGACGGAAGACCGCTTCTGGCTGTGCGTTTTGAATGGCAAACGTATGACGTCCACCCTGGAAGTGGTCATGGGTCAGAATGGAACCGCCCACGATTGGAAGATCGGCGTTAGACCCGATAAAGTAGTGCGGATATTCCTGAACAAAGGCAAGCAATCTGCGCAAGGTATCCTTCGTCAATTTCATCGGCACATGATCATGATGGAAAATAATGCAGTGCTCATTGTAGTACACGTACGGTGAGTATTGGAACAACCACGGCTCGTTATTAAGTTGCAGCGGAATGACACGCAGATTCTGGCGGGCCGGGTGATTCACCCGCCCAGCATAACCTACATTTTCACGACATAGCTGACATTTCGGATATACCGGAGGTGGAAGCAACTTCGCCATAGCGATTTCCTTTGGACTTTTCTCCGGCTTCGAAAGGTTGATCGTGATCTCCATCTCGCCATAAGCGGTATCCTGTGTCCAATAGACGTTCTTGGATACGCGATCCATTCGGATGTAGTTCGAGTTAATGGACAAGTCATAAAATTGCGATGTTGCCGCCTCAATGCCTTCCGTCTGCTCCGTATGGCGGAAAGCACGCACAACTTCTGATGGGCGCGCCATCAGATGACCCATAATTTTCGCATCCAGCAGGTCACGGAACGTGTCGCTATTTTCAGGAATGAGTCCAATGGTATATCCATAATCAATTAACGTGTCCAGCATGCTCTGCGGGCTCTCAGGGATTGTAGCATCCGGTTCACCGGCGTATGGCTCTGAGAATCCGAATTGTTCCATCAGCAGATTGCGGCTATAATCGTAATCCGCTTCCTCGATCAGTTTTTTCTGTAAGGCAAATGCGACCAGACGCTCAATGGCATGCAGTGCTTCCTGCTGCTCGGGTGTACGCTCTGTGGCCTCTGCTCCAGGTTGAGTCTGTGACATAAGATGTTCGCCTCCTAGTTTTTTCCGTAGCCTTCCGGGCGTGATTGATGCCAGTTCCATGCACTTTGAATGACATCTTCTAGATTTGTCCATTTCGGATTCCAGCCCAGAACGGATCTGGCTTTTGCAGATGAGGCTACTAATACAGCAGGGTCACCCGCCCGACGTGGTTCCTGAACAACCGGGATATCCAGGCCGGTCACTTTTTTTGCTGTTTCAATGACTTGTTTTACCGAGAATCCAGTGCCGTTACCCAGGTTGAACACGTTGCTGTTCTCCCCTTTGCGCAGGTAATCCACGGCACGCAGATGCGCATCAGCCAGATCGCTAACGTGGATATAGTCGCGGATACATGTGCCATCCTCTGTTGCATAGTCATCACCAAATACGGCGATATGCGAACGTTGTTTCAGTGCTGTTTGTAATACAAGCGGAATCAAGTGACTTTCCGGCTGGTGATCTTCACCGATTTTGCCACTTTCGTGTGCACCGGCTGCATTGAAGTAACGCAGGGAAACGTATTTGATATCTTGCACTTTGTCGAACCAGGACATCATGCGCTCCATCATCAATTTGGTTTCACCATATACATTCGTAGGCTCCGTACGGTCGCTCTCTTCGATCGGCACCTTCTCAGGCTCACCATAAGTTGCTGCTGTAGATGAGAAGACGATGCGACGAACGTTCGCCGCATTCATCGCTTCGAGCAGGCAAAGTGTGCCGAATACGTTATTGTCATAGTATTTAGCCGGTTCTTTCATGCTCTCGCCGACCAGCGAGTTCGCCGCAAAGTGAATGACGGCATCAATTGAATTTTCCGCGAACAGCTTCGTCAAGATTTCCTTGTCACGTAAATCACCTTCATACAGCTTACCGCCAAGCAATGCCTCGCGATGCCCTGTCTGCAAATTATCCAGTACAACGACTTCCTCGCCACGTTCAAGCAATGCTGCCACCGTATGCGAACCAATATATCCTGCTCCACCTGTCACCAAAATTGCCATTTCACTTCGCCTCCTTGAGTTCGTTAACACCTTCGCCTACACCACATACATAAAAATCACCTTTGAGACCCGTACGTGCTTCATACGCTGCACCCACTTCACTCACAAAACGCTCAACATCATTCTCGTGTACCAGAGACACCGTACATCCACCAAAACCTGCACCCGTCATACGTGCACCTAGTGTTCCTGGAATCCGCTGTGCTTCCTCGACCATGACATCCAGCTCATCGCAGCTAACTTCATACAGATCGCGTAGAGATTCATGCGAAGCATTCATCAACTGTCCAAACGTCTGCAAGTCATTATTCTGCAGCGCTTCTACGGATGCAAGGACGCGTGCATTTTCTTCCACAACGTGCCGGGCACGCTGTCTGACTTTCTCATCTTTGATCTGATCCTGTAAGGTATCAAACTGTTCCGGCTTCAATTGAGCCAGGTAATTCAGTGCAGGCAGCTGTTCCTTCAAAGTGGCAAGTGCCTGCTCGCATTGAGAGCGCCGCTCATTGTATGCCGAATCGACCAATCCACGACGCTTATTGGTGTTACCGATAATCAGTTTGTAAGCACCTGTGCGGAAAGGAACCTTCTCATACTCGAGCGTATCACACATCAGAAGAATCGCATGATCCTTAGCACCATTCGCTACAGCGAACTGATCCATGATGCCGCAGTTTACACCAACAAACTCATTCTCTGCTTTCTGGGACAAAAGCGCAAGTTCCACGGTATCGATGTCCGTGACCCCTTCCATCGATTGAATCGCATATCCGGTAAGCACCTCCAGAGATGCAGATGAGGAAAGCCCTGCGCCATTTGGAATTTCGCCATGATAGAGGAAATCATACCCTTTCTTGACTTTGATTCCTTTGCCTTGCAGTTCGACCATAACGCCAACAGGGTAGTCTGTCCACTCTCCCGTTCTCTCTTGACCAATGGAGGCCGTGTCCAGTGTTCCCTCGTAAGACATATTGGTCGAAGCCAGTTGCAATTGATTATCCGTACGTTCACGAATGAGCAACGTTGTGCCAAACTCAAGCGCGGCCGGAAGCACATAACCACCGTTGTAGTCGATATGTTCACCGATCAGATTCACACGCCCAGGGGCATGAAATACACGGATGTCCGCTCCACTTTCTCCGTACTTCTCAATAAACTTTTGTTGCAAATCAGTTACATTCAAAGCTGATGCACCTCGCCTCTTTGTTGTGGTTTTCTTAATGTTATTATACAAGGAAGCCACCTCTCTTGAAATGAAACCATGTGTGATTCATATGGATAAATGTGACCTTTAATTATATAATGATTCTAACGACTGAAGCTCTAATAATGGAAAGAAGGATTCCATATGAAAGATTCCAAATCAAATCCAGCAGAAGCATCCCATAATACAACCGGCTCGTCCAGCTCCAGGCTTTCACCGGAATCACCTATAAGCAAAAGCGGAGCACTTAGTTATTCGGTTGCCTCCAATCCCACCTATGATAACCGAGGGGCACTGCATGTCCTGTTTGCCGGCGCAAGCCAGACCCTCCCCGGACATGCACTTGGACCGAAGCTATATGATTATTATCTTTTGCATTATGTAGAAAAAGGAGCCGGTACGTTCCGTACGGAACTGCACACCTACGACCTTGCCGCGGGGGATTGTTTTTTGATCCATCCGGGACAACTGGTAAGCTACCAGTCCCATGGCCGCAAGCCATGGCAATACCGCTGGATTGCCTTCACAGGCAGTGAAGCTGCCCGGCACGTCGAACAGGCCGGGTTTAGGCCCGAGAAATCTGTTTTTCATGCAGGTACAGCCTGTGACATATCCAATTGGCTGTCGGTCATGCAAGATGCTTTTGCCGAGCGGAAAGAAAGCGCCCATTATACATCACTCGGTACATTGTATATGATTTTAGCCGAGGCCCAGACTCATCTCTCGGAGGGACAGACATTAACTTCAGGAGAATCCTCCATCCGGCGGACGGTGAAACAGATGATTCAATATATGTCCACTCAATACGCTTACCCTGTATCCATTGAACAAATGTCGGAGAGTCTCGGATATAACCGTGCATATCTATCGCGTATTTTCAAACAGGAAACCGGACTCACCCCTGTGACCTATTTGTTGAAACTACGGATCGACAAGTCACGTCAACTATTGCGGGAACGGCCAGATTTGTCGATTGAACAGGTATCTGCCTCTGTTGGTATGCCTGATGCTCTGTATTTTTCTAGGCAATTCAAACGTTTCCACGGCGAAGCCCCTACTCTCTATCGAGAGAAACTGCTCGCGCGTCCGTTACGCTCAAAAGGTACGTAAAGTCACTTCTTCAAATAAAAGAGAGAGCCTCACCTCGTAAGTATGAACAAAAAAACGGAATAACTGAATTATGATCACATGTTAAAAAAGTGCATCTTGCCTGTATGGCTAAGATGCACTTTTGGGTTGTGATTTATTTGTACGAGCTTCCCCATATATGGGACGGATGCTAATCTTTGTTTTTATTCGTAGACTCTGGTCGCAAAATCGACTCAATCCGCTCTAGTTCCTCTGCGGAAAACTCCAGCTGACTAAGCGCAGCTACGTTCTCTTCAATCTGAGACGGACGGCTTGCGCCAATTAGCGCAGACGTGACTCTTCCATTGCGCAGTACCCATGCCAGTGCAAACTGGGCAAGACTCTGGCCGCGGGCTGCTGCAATCTGATTCAGAGCACGTACCTTACGAAGTGTTTCGGGAGAGATATTATTTTCATTCAGAAATACAGAAGGGCCTTTGGCACGTGAATCTTCCGGAATGCCATTCAAATATTTGTTTGTAAGTACGCCTTGCTCCAATGGACAAAACGCAATGCTGCCTGCTCCATACTCATCCAGTACATCCTGAAGTCCATCCTCAATCCAGCGATCGAGCATGGAGTACCTTGGCTGATGAATCAGCAGCGGTGTACCGAGGCTTTTTAAAATCTCAGCCGCCTGTTTCGTTTGCTCTGCAGGATAATTGGAGATGCCAACATAGAGTGCCTTGCCTGAACGAACCATATGATCGAGTGCCATCATTGTTTCTTCCAGTGGTGTATCTGGATCATAACGGTGTGAATAAAATATATCCACATAATCCAGTCCCATTCGAGTTAGACTCTGATTCAGACTGGAAATCAAGTATTTGCGGGATCCCCACTCACCGTAAGGCCCTGGCCACATATAATATCCGGCTTTGGAGGAAATAATCAGTTCATCCCGGTATGGTTTCAGATCCTGAACCAGCACCTGACCAAACAGTTCCTCCGCTGAACCTGCAGGTGGGCCATAGTTGTTTGCCAAATCAAAATGTGTAATCCCGAGATCAAACGCACGTGTAATCATGTTGCGTCCATTCTCTATACTGTTAATTCCACCAAAATTATGCCACAGTCCAAGTGAAATCGCTGGCAGCTTAAGGCCCGAACGTCCCACACGGTTATATTTCATCGTTTCATAGCGTGTTTCAGCAGCTACATAGACCATCATGAATCCCTTCTTTCCACAGGTTCGCGCATCCTGATTCCAAGCCTGAGCCAGAGGATGCCATAATTCCGTTCAATGCGTTACCAAAAAAGCTGGTTTACAACGTTTTATCAACTAATAAGTTGGTCTACACCCTTCATTACCTCGCCAATCGGCTCTGTAATCAGCAAATCTGCCCGGTGATCATAAGCAGTTGGTGTAGCATTGAGTAACACCGTATGTTTTCCCTGAAAATACGTAATTAATTGGGCTGCAGGATATACCGTCAGCGAAGTCCCACCTACAAGCAGTAAATCTGCTGAAGACAAGGCGTCGATGGCATGATATAACGTTGTCTGATCCAGTTCTTCTTCGTACAAGACTACGTCAGGCTTGACTACACCTCCGCATGACGAGCAACGGGGTACAACCTCTTTCGATTGCATAATGTCATGCAGCGAATAGAACTGTTTGCAATCCATGCAAGCATTGCGATGAACCGAACCATGAAGCTCCAGCACATGACTGCTGCCTGCCTTTTGATGCAGGCCATCTATGTTTTGCGTAATGACAGCGTGAAGTTTTCCCTCCTGCTCCAGCCTGGCAAGCAAACGATGACAACCATTCGGTTCCGCATCGGGATGAAGCATTTTCCCCCGGTAAAAATCATAAAAAATATCAGCGTGCTGATCAAAAAAATGTCGGCTTAACAGTTCCTCTGGAGGATAAGGGGAATGCTGCTCCGTCTGGTACAGTCCCGCAGCCGAGCGAAAGTCGGGAATCCCGCTTTCCGTTGAAGTTCCGGCTCCTCCGAAAAAAACGATGCGTGAGCTTTCCTGAATCCAGGCAGCCAGTTGCTCTGTTGCGTTCATCCTCTCTCCTCCTTTGATTTCCCTTATACATACGAACATCGAGCAGGATCTATAACACAATACCTAACTCATCATAATGACAAATGACGGCGTCTGCATCATGCAAATGCGCACTCTGGTCCAATTGAGGACAGTACCCCAAAGTATATGCTGCTCCTGCATGGCGTCCCATTTGCATATCACCGTTGCTGTCTCCAATGACTACAGCCTCATGAGGTTCAGCCGCTAATTCCCGGCATGCCAGCAGGAATGATTCACCATCGGGTTTGCCACGCGTTACCCGGTCACAGCCTACAATCGAACTGAAAAAGGAACGGATGCCCATCCAGTCCAGATGTGCTTCAGCCGCTGATGTACTGTCGGAAGTCACCACTGCAAGCTGAATGCCTGCTTCCTTACAACGTTTCAGTAAATCCAGTAAGCCAGGCATAGGTTCAGCGGATTTCCGCTCTCTTACAGACTTCATCGCTATACTTGAAAACTGGCGTATCGTTGTAATGGCTTCGTTCCATGGCGTACCGGCAGCATAGAGCTGTCCTGCCAGCCAGCCGTTACATTCATCTACAGTTGCAATGGCAAGCGGCCCTTGCACATCGTAGCCGCTGAGATGACCTTCCGAATCATGAACCGTACCCAGCACATGTTCGAGTTCCACGGTAAAAGAGGCATCACGTTCTCGCATCCATGCTTGCATTTGCACGAGCATACTCTCAGCCCAAGGGCCCCATAATTGAAGAAAATCCAGCAAGGTTCCATCTTTGTCAAACAGAATTGCCCTGCAGGGAATCTTTTCTCCCTGCACCTGTAGCAAAGCCACTTCCTTCACCTCCGCTGAAAATAAGACTACTTGATGGTATCTAACCAAGATAACAACGTTTTGACCGTCTGCTTCAGCTGATCCTCTTCACTAACTGAGGACTCACCATCTCCCTTCTGATGACCATAGTCACCAAACTGAGCGTGGTTCCCTCCTTCAACGGTGTAATACACGGTATCTGGTGGCAAATACATGCGTCCTGCCTGATACTTGGTCATATTCACAACTCCATCATTCGTGCCGAGAATGGATAGGGCTGGAATATCCAGCTGCTGTACACTTCCTTTTTCATCCGGATAGGACGCCAGGAAAAAAATGCCGTGAAGGGCATCTGGATGTGCCACTACATATCGTGCAGCCATGGAGCCCCCTAACGAGTGACCACCCATGACGAACTGCTCTTCAGGGTATGCTGCCAAAATATCATCGGCCAGATCGGGTTTAATCACAGCCAAATTTACCGGCATCTTAGCAATAATGGTATGATGACCAGCTGCAGCAAGCTCATGAGCAAGAGGAGCATAGCTTTCTGGTTTAACTAAACCGCCAGGATAGAAAAGTACACTTTTCCCATTTGCTTTAGGTTTATCCGGTTTAAAATCAATCCAGTTCTCCTGCTCACTGACGGTAACCCCGCCGGATGTTTCCATCGCAGCCTGTGCTACTTCCTGCGGGCCATAAGGCGTGAGCAACTTCCATGCAACATATCCGCAACCAATAACAATGAGCGCCAAAAGTACGAGCAGAAACTTGCCAATGCCCCTCTTCTTGCGCCCTGTATTATAACGATTTCTCAACATCATTCACCTTTCTACACTTCCGCAAATTGCCGCGGCTTATGGAAGCGGGAGCCTGCATGTCACAGGCTCCCTTCCATGTTGAAACATTATTCAGCCTTGGCTTTGCGATAAGCTTCCATATATTGTTCCGCTTTACGGCGGACATGAGTCAAATCTCCCGTCTTCACAGCTTCCGACGTCAGATCAGAGCCGATCCCGACAGCTACTGCTCCACCTTTGATCCACTCACCCAGATTGGACAAAGACACACCGCCTGTTGGCATGAAGTTCGCCTGTGGCATAGGGCCTTTCATCGTTTTGATAATAGATGGATCATACAGATTGCCAGGGAACAGCTTGATAATATCCACGCCAAGCTCCAGTGCACGCTGCACATCAGCAATGGTCATGACACCCGGCAGGATCGGAACGCGATACAAATTACATATCTGAACGGTCTCGGGGTTAAGAGATGGCCCTACGACAAACTCAGCACCTGACATAATCGCAGCTCTCGCCGTTTGCGCCTCAAGCACAGTTCCTGCGCCAATAATCGCGAATTTCTCCGGGTCTTGCGTATTCCAATGATACACACGGCTTAATTTTTCGATCGCTTTGAGCGCACCCGGAACGGTCATCGTAATTTCGATAACCTTGATCCCACCCGCAATTGCTTGCTCGGCCATAGCAATGACCTGGTCAGCTGAATCTGCGCGCAGAACCGCCACCACACCATTGTCCGTCATCTTTTGCAACAGTTGAAGCTTCTTCATTTCATTCTCTCCCTTGTCCATGTGGTGGTTGTGTATACAAACTTTACATTTTTAAAGAACGAAGATGAGTCATCCTGATTTTAACGCCACTTAACGCTCGACGTGAGCAACATTATTCAGCTTGGCCTCGACCTGTGCCCATGTCGGGAGTGCTTCCCAATCCCCGACGGCCTGGATAACCATTGATCCGTTCAAATTACCAAGCCTGGTCGCTTCCTGCGGAGTGTATCCTTTTAACAGACCAGCTAAAAAACCTGCACAGAATCCGTCTCCAGCTCCGACAGTGTCAAGAACCTGATCTGCTTTAAAGTACGGAACTTCCGTTAGGGTACCATCCGCAAGTACGTAGGTCAAATCAGGCCCACCCTTAACAATGCACACGGCATCCATGGCAGCTAAGCGTTCAAGCACCTTCTCATCGCTTTCTTCGTTATATAACAGTTTCATCTCATCCAAACCTGGTAAAAAGTAGTCAGCCTGTTCAGCCAAACGCAGTAATACAGGGCGAGCCTTCTCTGCTGACCAAAGCTTCAGGCGCAGATTCGGATCGAAGCTCACTTTCACCCCTGCCTGCTTGGCAATATGTATGGCGGCTTCAACCGTGGAAAGACCTGATTCGCTGATTGCTGCAGTAATACCTGTGACGTGCAAAATCTTGGCCCCGGCAATATATTCCGGATCTAGATCATCCGGTGTCATCGCACTTGCCGCGGATAACTTCCTATAATAATGCACCGAAGCTTTCCCGGAAGCGTTCTCACGAATCATCAAACCTGTAGGTTCATGATCACTTAATTTGGCCCGGGATACATCCACACCTTCGCCGCGAATAGCTTTTAGAATCATGTTCCCGATCGGATCGTTGCCAAGCCGTCCAAACCAGCCGCTGGTATGTCCAAGGCGTGCTACACCAATAGCCAGATTGCTTTCAGCACCTCCGAACGTCTTGTCTAGTGTAGCTGCATATTCAAGCCCTCTCGTATCTCTGGCCGTCAGCAACCCCATACTCTCCCCGAATGTAATAATATCAGGGCTTTGAAAGGGACTCGTTGACATATTGCCTTCCTCCTTAATATTGACTACCTCATCTTCTTCTACCATTGTCATCCCGTATGCAACCGTTGTCAATCCCGAAGCATTCTTTTTGTTGTCACATCTTTGAGAAAAGATAACGTTTACTAATGTGAAATAAATCACAATGATTGGATCGAATTCATATTAACCTTAGTACAGATGTATACAACGAATACAGATAGACTATTTTTCAACGAAGTTTTCGAGGGGGCTACATCATGAGAAAACAGATACTGATTCAGCATGATCAGGAATCTTTCTTTTACAATCTTCGCTTTATGTTAATTGTGTGCGTACTTGCGGGAAATGCACTGGAACCACTCATTACCCGCTTTGCCGGAGCAGAGGCATTGTTTCTGTGGATTTATACGTTTCATATGCCACTCTTCGTATGGGTGACGGGATATTTTGCCAAACCTTCTATCCAGGGTGTCTCGGGGCGCAACGTGCTGAAACAGATTGCATTACAATATCTTCTGTTTCAAACGTTATATGCATTGATGGATGCGACCGTGTTTCATACACCTCATATGCGCTTATCCTTCTTTGCACCGTACCTGTTGCTATGGTTCCTTGCCAGCCATTTCTGCTGGAGGTTACTTGTTCGGCTCACCATCTCCTGGCAACCTGTGTATCGATTGATTGCTTCAATCGCACTGGGAGTCATTGCCGGTTATTTGCCTGTCGACGGTTTTTGGCTCAGTTGTAGCCGCACCTTTGTATTTCTGCCTTTCTTCGTTATTGGATATGACTATGGTGCAGCCATCCGTGCGCGCCTGCTCCCAGGCTGGGGCCGTAGAGTAGCCGCAATCCTATCCGTTGCTCTGCTGATTTATATTGCATATGGCGGTTTAAACATTCCGCAAGGATGGCTGTTTGGAAGCAAGACTTATGCTGAACTGGGGCATCAGGAGTGGTATGCAGGGATTTTCCGGCTTGGCGTGTATCTGCTGGAGATCATCTCCGCCACACTTTTCCTTGCCTGGGTTCCGAACTTGACCTCCAAACTGACAGACATGGGTCGTCGTACATTGTACGTCTTCCTTTTGCACGGCTTTCTTGTGCGGCTTGCAATCTGGTCAGGGATCTACAGTTATATGGGTAATGCACTGTTCATACCAGTTATCCTTGGTATTGCTGTGCTCTTCTCGGTTACTCTGGCTCACCCTCTTGTACGGCATACCTTTAAAGTACTCATCGAGCCGGACATCTCACGGATTTCATTTCACCGACATGGTGTTTTCAAGCGTTCTGCCTGAGGTTTCCCTCACGCCTAATATCCAACTGTTTCCATTTTAGTTGTTTCATACTGGAAAAACCGTGGTAATTCAGCATACACGAAGCAAAAAACAACTTAACATGGTAAGGAGTGATTTGTAATGGCACGAGGGCAAATGTCAGAACGCAAAATGAGCAGAGAAGAAGCCGGACGGTTAGGCGGGAAAGCTACATCCAGAAACCATGACCGGAGCTTCTACCAGACGATTGGTAAAAAAGGCGGTGAAGCTACTTCCGACGCCCATGATGCAGATTTCTACAAGGAAATTGGACGTAAGGGCGGCGAAGCCACTTCTGAAAACCATAGCAAGGAATTTTATCGCGAAATCGGTCGCAAAGGCGGAAGTAGTTAAACTAAGCTTTTTAAAATGTCTATATCATTAAAAGCATCCCCGCTTTTCGTTGAATTCAGAAGCCAATCTCCAGGTCAATGGAATGTGGCTTCTTTTTATATGTCTATTGAATGTAGAAATATGACGATGGTTGTGATAGACTCTATAGAAAAACCGGGTGTTCACGGGTTTAAAGCAGCAAAGAAATTCACAAACTACGGGGAGCGAGACACCAGCCCACGGGTTATTTTTTTGTAGAGTACGGATGAAATTAAACGACAGATGTACTGCCATTTATTTTTCCATTCATGTTGCTCAATATTATATATTTGGGGGGAATACACCATGTCAGCCAATAAAATGCGTTCCGATATGATCAAAAAAGGGTTTGACCGCGCACCACACCGGAGTTTGCTCCGTGCAGCGGGCGTAAAAGAAGAGGATTTTGGCAAGCCGTTTATCGCGGTATGTAACTCGTACATCGATATTGTACCTGGTCATGTTCACTTGCAGGAGTTTGGTAAAATTGTTAAAGATGCCATTCGTGAAGCCGGCGGCGTTCCGTTCGAATTCAACACCATCGGGGTTGATGACGGAATTGCGATGGGACACATCGGCATGCGTTACTCCTTGCCAAGCCGTGACATTATTGCGGATTCCGTAGAAACGGTTGTATCTGCTCACTGGTTCGATGGCATGGTATGTATCCCGAACTGTGACAAAATTACACCAGGTATGATGATGGGCGCATTGCGTTGTAACATCCCTACCGTATTCGTAAGCGGTGGACCGATGAAAGCAGGCCGTGACAGCAATGGTAAAGCTCTCTCGCTGACTTCAGTATTTGAAGGCGTTGGTGCTTTCCAAGCGGGTAAAATCGACGACAAGAGCTTGCTTGAGCTTGAACAGTTCGGTTGTCCAACTTGCGGATCTTGCTCCGGTATGTTCACCGCGAACTCCATGAACTGTCTTGCAGAGGCGATGGGACTTGCAATGCCGGGTAACGGAACCATTCTGGCTGTAGCACCTGAGCGCCGCGAATTTGTTAAACAATCGGCGAAACAACTGATGGAATTGATCAAACTGGATCTGAAACCACGTGATATCGTAACTGCAGAAGCCATCGACAATGCGTTTGCTCTCGACATGGCGATGGGCGGTTCTACGAATACGGTACTTCACACATTGGCTCTGGCACACGAAGCTGGCATTGAATATCCGATTGAGCGTATCAATGAAGTTGCTAACCGCGTTCCGCATCTGGCGAAACTGGCACCTGCTTCTGACTTACACATCGAAGATGTTCACAATGCAGGTGGCGTAAGTGCGGTTCTTAATGAATTGCTTAAGAAACCAGGCGCAATCCACGCGGACTGTATTACAGTTACAGGTAAAACCATCCGTGAAAACGTAGAAGGACAAGAGATCAAAGATACAAACGTAATCCACAAGCTTGACAACCCGCACTCCGAAAAAGGCGGACTGGCTGTATTGTTCGGTAACCTTGCACCAGAAGGTGCGATCATCAAAGTTGGAGCGGTTGATGCTTCGGTTGGTGGATACCATAAAGGTCCTGCAATCTGCTTCGATTCTCAGGAACAGGCACTTGAAGGCATTGCTAACGGCAAAGTCAAAGAAGGACATGTTGTTGTCATTCGTTATGAAGGACCAAAAGGCGGACCGGGTATGCCTGAAATGCTCGCGCCAACTTCCCAGATCGTAGGTATGGGACTTGGTGCCAAAGTCGGTCTGATCACAGATGGACGTTTCTCTGGCGCATCCCGAGGAATCAGTATCGGCCACATCTCTCCAGAAGCAGCGGAAGGCGGCCCAATTGCCTTTGTTGAAGAAGGAGATATCATTGAACTCGACCTGAACAACCGCACTATTGAGTTGCAAATTAGCGAAGAAGAATTCCAAGCTCGTCGTGCGAACTGGAAAGGTTTTGAACCAAAAGTCAAAACCGGCTTGCTGGCTCGCTACTCCAAACTTGTAACCAATGCAAGCAACGGTGGCGTTCTGAAGATCTAGTTTGCATGATGAAGCCATAAATACTAAACCGAGTATATAAAAATGAAAAAGGATGCGCTTTGCCACACTGGCAAAGCGCATCCTTTTTTTGCATCGGAATTGCGTACAAACGCTCTTCTCAGAAAAATTGCGCTATTCAAATGAATAATTAAATTCGCGTATAAATCCGTTACAACATCATCATTTAATTCAGTTTTCATCAATGAATTCAATTCTGTTCCGTTAAAACCTCATTTTCTATAACAAAGGAATCGTCTTCTGCTTGTTCAGTTACACCTGAAGCGATCGTATGATGCTGCCCGTAACGTTTTAACAGTTCCTCCACCGGCATCACAATCATTTTAGGCACCAATTGATCTGTCCGCTGTTTCAAGCGTTTTTGGCCTGCTGGATGAATAACGCTAAGTAACAGCCTTAGATATAACTTGGAGGCCAGACTGAACGGGCCTGGTGCCAGCTCTTGCACAGTGAATCCAAATTTTTCAGGACCACGGTTAATCATACTCACCCCATAAAGAGCCTTTGCTGAACGTAATTCAGGATCTGTAGCAACAACCTGTGCCAGGTCTGGCAGTTGTTGTTCCATCGTACGAATCATACGAATCGCTAAGTGCATCGTTGAACGGGATGTAACACCAAGTTCGAATAATGTTTGATTGTCAAAATGTAACTCTATAATCGGATCTCCGTTCTGCATCACATAACCATGTTCCATCTCCACTCGTGCACCGTGGTACACACGGGAACGAAAATGAAGCATCGGATCTTTAGGTGAAGCGGCTCGCAGATGGTATACCCAGTGAAATAATTTTTCCCAGCCTAACCACAAAGCAACCACGGCACGTTTCCAAAGCTTTAGTTTCAAGCGTGTTTCCACTTCTCTCTTTGAAACCACTGATGACGATTCGGTAATTTCGCTACCATTCATCAACGTGTCCACACGTACACTTTCCAAGCCACGTCGCTTGGCTTCCTGCAGCACGGCCTCCAGCGCCTCAAGCATCTGCTCTGGTGCGTGTGCATCTGCTCCTAAGGTTGTGCCGCGATCATGGAGCAGCATAACCTCTCCGCCCTTTAATTTGTTCAGCATACGTTTTTTTAATTGTTCGGCACCTACACTGCATTTCCAATCCTCAAACATGGCGGACCACAGAACGATCTTACGATCTTTTTTGCTGAAAAAATCAAACAGGTTCATAATGCCCCATGGCGGACGATAATAACAAGTTTTCTCACCCGTGATTTCTTGAATGATCTGACCTGTTCGATGGATCTGATCCCGAACCGTTCGTGGACGCATCAACCAGTTTGTTTTATGAATATAATTATGAATTCCGATTAAATGGCCTTCCTCATGCATACGTCTGATTAACTCCGGATGACTTGCTGCATGCTCCCCCACAACGAAAAAAGTTGCCTTGACATTGTACTTACGTAACAGTTCAAGCAACCTGGGCGTATAAATAGGGTCAGGCCCGTCGTCAAATGTCAGGGCATAGTGTGCTTCACTTTTCCCCCTCCTGAACACACGAAATCCGAACAGTCGGCTGATCAGACTTGGAATAAAAGCATAAAAAGAGGACAGATACAATAACCACAGTAAAATACTCTGAAGCATCGTTGTCATGATGTCGATTCCCCACTTCTCCTGCTAATTTACGGCCATATGGCACTTTCTAAAATAAACCGCCTTTAATTTTATCATAGTTAGTTCTTTTATTAAATGCTGTTTCCTCAAATCCCCACTATCATGTACAATGAATACAATCTAATTTCTGCCTGTAAAGGAGTCTATGTCCATGTTGCCGCTTTATAAAAAGTATGGGCGCACCGTCTTTGATATCGCTCTGCTTGTGTTAACCGTGTATGTGATCATGTTTGCCTTTAGTAAATTGTATCATATCGCTGCACCCGTTTTTCTTTCATTTATTGTCTTTTGGATGATTGAGCCGTTAGCCAAATTCCTTCACCGAAAAGGATTGCCCAAAACAGCCGGAACGGCCATATCCGTGTTGTTGTTTCTCGGGCTCATTGTGGCTGCCTTCTTTGGTCTAGGCTTTTTTATCATTTCACAGATTTCCGATCTTCAGCTCAATTTCCCGGTGTATGTTGAGATGATCCAGCGTGAATTCACGGATCTGGTCTTGCTCATCCAGGACAAGTCCAATGCCCTTCCTGACGGAATACTGGATAAAGTAAACGAATATTTCGCCACACTATCCGGGATTCTTTCCCGTTGGGTCACTAGTGGAGCACAATTCATCATCGGCTTTCTCAGCTCATTCTCCACATTCATTACAAACTTCGGGATTGCGATCATTCTAGCATTTTTTCTCAGTATTGAGATTGAATCCTGGCGCAAATTTGCTCGTGCCAAAACGCCCAAAACATTAAAAACGGCGAATGAATTTATGCGCACACACGTGTTCAAAACGATCCGTTCCTATATGAAGGCACAATTGATCATGATGCTCATTACATTTGTATTGATATATGCGGGGTTATTGATTCTGGGAACCTCCAATGCCTTTACAATCGCAGCGATCTGCGCCATTTTTGATCTGGTGCCGCTACTCGGTGTCCCAGTGATATTTATTCCGTGGATTGTTTATTTGTTTATCGTAGGCAATAGTACGCTCGCCATTGGCTTGATTGTGGTTTTAGCTGTGACCATGCTAACAAGACAACTGCTTGAACCGAAAATTTCAGGGAATTCCATTGGTGTTTCCTCTGCTTATTTGATGCTTTCGTTTATGTTAATTTCCCTGTCGATCTTCGGACTCGCAGGTGTCGTGTTATCTCCTGTGCTTCTGATTTTGTTAAAAGAACTACTACAGCAAGGTTATCTGCAAAAATGGATTCATCTGCCCACTGACGAATTCGAATCGTCACCATTAGTGGTTGATCCTCCTGCCCCTGATGTTTCAGAGAGGACAGAACATCAGTAGATGACATACTCGTGATCCTCTCATGTGAACAAATCACGAGAACTCTGCCAGATAGTCCGTAATTTTGCGAAATAGAGCTGTAGCCTGATGGGAAGCTTCCGGAGAGACATTCTGTACCAACACAGCAACAGCATATCTCGGCTTCTCTACGGGCCCATATCCTATGAACCATTGGTTGTTTTTGGCTTTCCCTTTTTGTTGTACCTGAGCTGTCCCTGACTTCCCTGCGACGTGCCATCTCGCGTGTTGCAGGGATTTTCCTGTTCCCTCCCGTACTACGGTATTCATCCAGCTTAACAGCAGGTGAGCTGTGGTCGGAGAAATCTGTCCTGCTGCTGAAGGAGATGCATGCAAAGGCATATCTAACATCGTGTCTCCATCCGCGTACCTGATTCGTTGCACAAGCCGGGGAGCGTTTACCTTTCCATCATGTAACAGTGTCACAATCAAGTTCGCTGCCTGTAGCGGAGTGACCCGTACATCCCGCTGTCCAATGGCTGTCTGGATTTTGGCGCCTTCATCTGCAGACTTCACGGCTTCTGTCCGAATACGCCCCGGTTCTTCATGGTCAAAATGTTTTAAAACCGGCATCCCCGCAATATGTTGTGCCTGCCAGCCAACAGAACGTGAAAGCCCTAGGCGATCCGCAGTTTGTTCCAACTGCTCCATGTGAAGCCTACGTGCAGTTTCAGCGAAAACAACGTTACAGGACTCCGCGAATCCCTTTTCCAAATTCAATTCACCATGTCCATGCTCCTTCCAACAGGAAAGGCCATATTTTCCATAAGCTCCTTCGCAGTGAAACTTCTCATCACGAGAAACAACCTGATTTTCCAGGGCTGCTGCAGCCGTTACGATTTTGAATATAGAGCCTGGTGCAACCGCTTGTATAGCTCTGTTCCCCCAGGAGGAGTGCTGTGGATCGACATGCTGCGGTTGATAAAAGGGACGTGATACCATTGCGCGTACATCTGCATTTGCAGCATCAAGAACTACTATGGCTCCTTCCTCTAGACCGGATGCTTCTGACAATTCTTCAATGCCCTGCTGTATACGTGCATCAATGGTGGTTTCCACCACTAATGGATAGTGCGAATTTGTAGGTGCAATCACGCGCGGATCCATCTCAGGGATAACCTGTCCATTCCCTGATACCATGCGCGTTATTAACGTCGGTCCTACACCTCTTAGCAACGGCTCCAGCGTTCTTTCCAGTCCAGCTGCTCCCGATTTCATGGCAAAAGGTTGTTTTACTTCATCTTGATGCCTGTGATTTCCTCCATAAATTTCGGAATGCTCACTCAAATAACCCAGCCACTGGCTTCCACTAGCCTTCGGGAAATACCTGGTCATGACAGGATACACATCCGCTCCTTGGAGGTGCAGGTTCCGCACATTTACAACTTGAGCATCCGTTAACAAAATAGGCTCTGAACCGCCTCTAGTCCAAAGATGTGGCGTGTTCTCCTTGTGCCATTCCCTTTTTAACTGGTTCACATCTGTATGAAGGAAGGAGGCTAGTTGTTTGAGCTTGAAATCATGCTCACTTTTCCCGATGGATGGATAAAGCACCAGCCCCCATTGCATCTTCCCTGTTAATGGACGGCCGTGAACATCCGTAAACTGCCCACGTCCAGAATCCAGCATCACACCATGTTCACGTTGCAGCACTGACATCTCACGCACGGTTCGCTGAAACCCGGGCATGATTCGGTTCACTTGAACCATTTGAATCCAGCCTAGCCTCAGCACCAACACTGCGAAGAGAAGAGTAAGTCCGGCGCTAATTATGGCTATACGACGTTTCCACACAAGTTGCAACTGCACACCTGTTCCACCCTCACCTTTTTCGTGTATTATGCGTTGTCCTCTCTGGAATTATCCGGAAAGCCAAAGAAAACCTGCCTCGATGAAGAGGCAGGTTCGTTTGTAATTTGCAGCTTGTTGTCTGCTGGTTACACGGTAAAACGTGAGAGTGTTTCTTTCAGTTCAGTCGACACATTCTCCAGCTTGCCAGAGAGGCTAACGAGTTGATTACTGATGTTTTGCTGTTCACTGCTCAAAGAAGCCACTTCCTCTGAAGTTGCCGAGGACTCTTCAGCAACAGCGCTGACATTGCTCATCGCTTCAGACAAGGTTGCTTGCGATTTGCTCAACTCTCCAATGGAGCCTGTAACCATACCCAGACGTTCAACGAAAGCACCCATTTGGTCCTGTACAGAAGCAAAGATCACATTCGTATCTTTTACAGCATCCATCTGTTCCTTAAACAAAGGATATGCATCGGACAGGGCTTTTACCGTTTCATTCATCTCTGACATGATTTTGTCGGTAATCTCCCCAACCATATCAATGGACTGTCTGGACTGTGCAGCAAGTTGACGTACTTCGTCCGCTACGACCATAAAACCACGTCCAGCTGCACCAGCCCGCGCTGCTTCAATCGTTGCATTTAGAGACAAAATATTGGTCTGTTTCGTAATATTTTGCATAACATCGAGCACCTTCAATACAGAGGATGTGCTCTCTTTTAACGAATCAACTTTGTTAACC
Organism: Paenibacillus sp. 4624; assembly: GCF_050435065.1. Classification (NCBI taxonomy): domain Bacteria; kingdom Bacillati; phylum Bacillota; class Bacilli; order Caryophanales; family Paenibacillaceae; genus Paenibacillus; species Paenibacillus sp. 4624. The sequence goes on along the minus strand of NZ_JBNDJR010000001.1, from coordinate 57,119 downwards.
AACGCTCCAATCATTTCTTCGGTCTTCTGCGTTTTGGTCATCAACTGATTCAGATGCTGTGTTCCTGTTTGACTGGATTTTTCAACATGACGGGCAGAACTGCCCATCTCTTCATTCGCTGCAATCACACTTTCCATCTGACGAGAGATATTATCCGTCAACTCATTGCCACGTTCCGCTTCCGTTGCCAGACTACCTGCACCACCAGCAATTTCTTCAGTAGCTACAGCAATCTCAGAAGCAGATACGGCTGTTTTCTTCGAAGCATTGCTCAGTTCTGTAGCTGTATCCAATACTTCCTGTGCAGAACGATTGGTCTGCTCGACCAGCTTCGTAATTTGTTCCATCATCGTATTAAATGCAGCGGATAGTTGCCCAATCTCATCTTGGGAACTATACGGAGTTCGTACTTTCAGATTTCCTTTTGCACCCTCCTGCATCAGATCTTTCAATCCGCTGAGCGGACGAGCAATCATACGAACCATCCAGACACCGATTACCACAGCAAGGGCTGCAAATGCGAGCGCCATCCACAAGGTCATCGTTAAGATGCCTTTTGCATCTTTAACCAGCATTGAAGTTGGAACCATACCGATTAGTTTCCACGCGGATGAATCCAGCGTGCTATATACAGCCAGCATATTCGTCGACTTGCCTTCGATATCATATTCGGTATTTGTACTTCCTGCCGGTTCCTTTAAATCTTTAACAAAGGCAAGATCTGTCTCTTTTCCTGTACGCCCCGCAATGGATGATGCAACCACTTTGTTGTCGGGAGCAATCAATTGAAGCACCGCACCTGCCCCCAGATCCAGTGATTTCAGTTGCTCTTCCAGCACTTCCAGTTTCAATTCAATGATCAGTACGTAAGACTGTGTCGTACCTTGCAGGTTCTTCATAGAACGTGCAATTCGGAAAGTCGGTGTCGTACCATCCGTTTTCTCTTCTGTTGGGAGCCAGCGATATCCTCCCTGTGCAATGAGATCACTGTACCAGGCTTCCTGGCGAATGCTTCCCATCGTTGAACTGCTGTTCCCAGTTCCCATAACGGATTTTGATTCATCTGTTGGCACCAAATAAATCGCTTCCATAGATTTGTTTGTAAAAGCTACATTCGATAACTGTTTATTAATTGAACTCGAATTGACGAACGTATCATATGCTGTCAGATTCGGATCAGACATTTTTTGAAGCAATGACTGCATCTCTGGATCAAAAAAGATCTGTGTGGACGTATCCACAAAACGTTCCAAAATAATATCCAGCTTCTGCTTGGTTTGATCAATCGTTTCCTGATTTGCTCTGGATGCATTAGCCTCGATTGTATTTTTAGCCTTGGAATAGGATAATAGGCCCAGACTAATAACAACAATCATAATGGCTGCAAAAAAGATCAAAAAAAGTTTAACTCCTACAGATTTGACTGGATTCACCTTTCTAATCTGTTTGAAGGAATTGCCTCCAAGTCCTTTCCAATCACGATTCTTCAGTTGCTTCTTCAACCAATCCACTTTGATCCAATCAAACCGGATCTTACTGCGATCAAATTTGAAAGGTTTTTTATGTATCCCTTCTTTTTTGATTTTGACCGGTTTAATTTTTTTTACATTCTGTGTCTTATCAGGCTTAGCCTGCTCGGGTTGTGTAATGTGTTCCCCACTGTCTTTATCCTTCTTTTGTACCATCCCAATCACCTGCCAGTAATTTTCTTGTTAGATTTTTCAATCTCTCCCCTATAAATATGTAGTATTCGACAGCTTTCCTGCTTTCCCTCCAATTCCTCAGAAATATATTACAACTTTTTTCCTATTTTTCTATAAAAAAAAGACCCCCATATACCGATATACGGAGGTCCATTTCTGCACTTTATAACACAAATTTGTGATTCATTAACATTATGTTGTTTCACACTAGGTAAATAAGCCTACTTCTTTTTTCTCATCATGTCAAAGTAAGAGACTGGCTGATCGACTTTCATCTTCACCAGCTGCAACGGATGTCTGGCAGCATCAAGAATATTGCCTTGTTCATCCTGAATTTCACCTACCACTTGTTTGAAAAAAGTACCTTTGGGACCGAAGAACTCGATTTCCTGTCCCGGCTTAAAGTGATTACGCTGCTGAATCGTTGCCATGCCCGTTTCTTCATCATATCCCATAACCAGACCAGCAAAGTCGTAAGGCACTGCTTTCTCTTCCGGCTCATAGATATGATCTTCATGATCAGGCGTATCGTAGAAGAAACCGGTATTCAGCGGCCGGTTCGCCGCTTTATTCATTTCTTCCACCCACTCCGGTTTAAGCACATAATTTTCAGGATCAGCCATGTAAGAGTCAATAGCCTGACGATATACGTTCACAACAGTCGCAACGTAGTGAATCGATTTCATCCGTCCTTCGATTTTGAAGCTGTCTACACCCACATCAATCAATTCCGGGATATGACCGATCATGCACAGGTCTTTCGAGCCCATGGAGAAAGAATTATCCTGTTCCTGGAACAAAGGCAGTTGATTATCTCCCAGTTTAAAGGGTGCAGGAGCCTTCATCTGCATTTCCTCTTCGCTTACCCAGACCGTATCTTCTCTCGCATCTTCAAACAGATCATACTTCCAGCGACAAGACTGACAGCAACCTCCACGGTTGGAGTCTCGGTCTGTAAAATGGTTAGACAATACACAACGTCCCGAATAGGAGGAACACATCGCTCCGTGAATGAAGGCCTCAATCTCGATATCCACATTCGCCTTGATCTCTTCAATCTCTTCAAAGCTTGTCTCACGACCAAGCACAACCCGTGGCAGTCCTTCGTCCTTCCAGAACTTCACGGCTTGCCAGTTCAATGTGGATTGTTGTGTGCTAAGATGCACTTCCAGGCCCGGTACTGCACGCAAAGCCACTTCAATGATAGCCGGATCGGCAACAATAACCGCGGAGATGCCTGCATCATACAGGTTCTGCAAGTACTCTTCAATACCTGCCACATCTTCGTTATGGGCATAGATATTCGTTGCTACGAATACTTTAGCTCCATATTTTTTCGCAAATTCTACACCTTCACGCATTTCTTCAAAACTGAAGTTATCCGCATTCGAACGAAGTCCATAAGCCTGTCCGCCGATATATACGGCGTCAGCCCCATAGTGAATCGCAAATTTTAATTTTTCCAGATTTCCCGCCGGAGCCAAGAGCTCCGGTTTATCCAGACGGTTACGTTTACCAGAAAACTTCCGTTTGACCGCCACTGTTTCCATCTTGTTCACCTCGTCTATTAATACACTTGTTCTTTATAGAAAAATCCAAATGACAATTCCCGCTCAGGGTCCTGCAGCTCACGAACCTCACGCAACCATTCTTCGTCATATGCATAAGCCTCTGCGTCTGCTTCATACAGATCTATTGCTTTACGGTAAGCACGAATGACCGCTTCGTTGTATGCCAAGGGCTTGAGGATTCCCTCCACTTTGAAGCTGTGTACACCTGCCTCCATCATCAGATGAAGATCTTCCAAAATGCAAATGTCCTCAGAACTCATAATATGCGTCCCATTGATGTCCTCATAGATCGGAAACTTCTCATCCCGTCGCTCCGCTTCAATCAGGAACAAACCGCGTTCCTTACCGAGATTTCCCTCCACAGGACGTCCTTGATGAGCCATGTAACTCTGAACCAGGCTGCGCTTGGAGTGATAAATATTGGTCATGCCATGAACCTGCACCTGCGCCTCCACTTTTAAAAATGGAACCATCTCCGTAATTTCGTCCATGTTCAACTCACGGGCAAGGACAACGCGGCTGGCCCCTTTGGTTCCCCAGTAGTTAGCTGTTGCATAGTTTGTGGACGTCATCTCTGCATTCCAATGCAAATGAATATGCGGTGCATGCTCCTTAATCGCTGCCAGTACGGATGGATCGTTAAACTCGACCGCGTGCACGCCAATTCGGCCCAAAGCTTGCACATATTCAGGCAATTCTTTCAATAATTCATTCGACATCAGGTTGTTCATAGAAACAATAATCCGAGCCTCATGTTTGGCAGCCATGGCCGCCACCTCTGCAGTCTCGTCCAGGCTAAAGTTGCCCGGCAGACGCATGCCAAAGCGATCATCCCCAATTAATAAAGCGTCAGCTCCGGCTTGAAGCAATGCTTCTGCTTCTCTTACATTTGCTGCTGTCACGAGCAGTTCATGTTTTGTACTCATCTAATCCCCTCCGCTTATTGCGCAGCCTTACTTTTGGCTATATTTTGCTGATGTTCCTTGTATGTCTTGGCAAACAGATGCCCTGAAGTTCCATCCTTTTTCGTTACATAAAACAGATATTCCGAAGCTTCCGGATTCAATGCTGCCTTGATGGACGCAAGACTCGGACTGGCAATCGGGCCAGGTGGTAGACCCTTGTTTAAGTACGTATTATACGGACTTTGTACCTTAAGGTCCTTAAACAACAACCTTGCCTTCGGTTTATCAAGCAAATACTGCACCGTAGCATCGATCTCCAGCTTCATATCTTTATTAATCCGATTATAGATTACCCCTGCTACCAGTGCACGTTCCTGATCTACGACAACTTCCCGTTCCACCAGCGATGCAATCGTCAGCAGTTCATGCAACGAAAGTTTCTTTTCATCAAGTCCCGCTTGCAAATCTGGAATGGAATTCACTTTCGTCTGAAACTCTTCCAGCATTCGCTGCATCACATCATGCGTGTTGCTGCCTTTTTTCATTTCGTAGGTTTCAGGGAAAAGATAACCTTCCAGCACATATCTCAATTCTTCATCCACCGGGATGCTTTTGATGATATCCACATCGAAGGCTGAAGGATCATTGGCCAGCTTAAGGAACTCCTTTTTATCCACAATACCCTCAGCTGAAAGCTTGTCCGCCATCTGTAAAACGGTGTAACCTTCCGGGATCGTAAACTTCACCATCTCCTCAGGGACAACCTCGCCGCTACTCAGTTTGTGAATGATCTCATCGTACGTCACACCTGGGTTCATGGCATATTTACCCGCCATAAAATTACTGCCCAGCTTCTTCCACTTTAAATAACCTTTGAACACCAGACTGTTTCGGATAAGTCCTTCCCGCTGCAGCTGATCCGCAATTTGGGATATACCCGAGCCGCTCTTGATTTCAAATACGACTGGCTCAGAAGAAGCTTCAACCGGACGCATCATGTTCCATACATACCCGCCAGCTCCTCCGGCCAGAATGAGCAGTACGAGCAGTAAGATCCCTATGACTTTGCCTTTCAACAGAGACACAACTCCTTTACACAACCAAAAAGAGCGGACTTCTCCGCCCTTCCGGTTTTTTCAATTTGAAGCTGATTAATCCTCGTCAATCGGGAGTGTGCACTCATCATAGAGCTCCGAGATGCTCTCCCACTCATCGTCATCATCAATCGTAACTAATTCGGGCATGATCTGGTCCTCGCTGCCAGGTACAACCCGTAGCAGTTCAACCTCATCATACGGACGCAATGAACTGCGGAGCACCGCGTACTGTTGCCCATGTACCTCAAATTCAGCGAGCAATTCATACGGATGTGATTTACCGTTCTCTTCCTCGAGCTCCACATGAGCACCGAATGCCAGACGCAGCGAATCTGTCCATTTCAGGTCTTTGCGATTATATTCCGTCATTTAGTTCGCTTCCTCTTCATCTTCAGCAAGAAATGTATTAAAGGTCTCCTCGACGATATCCCACTCGGCATCATCTTGGATCACAAAAAGTTTGATATCATCGCCATCTTCTTCATAACGGAATGCATACACATCCGTCTCGCCATCTTCAGGTTCAACCGGAGCAACCATCATATACTTGGCCTCCGAACCGTCCACTTCGAATTTCATGATGACTTCGAATTCCTCTTCGTTACCCTCGTCATCTGCAATGTAAATGATCTCAGCTTCTTCTTCCATACCCAGTTGATCTTCAGCCATTGTTGATCCCCCTCACCTTGTACTATTGGCATCCAAATAATTTTGCAAAATCAGGCTTGCGGCCATTTTATCCACAACCTGTTTGCGTTTTTTGCGACTGACATCCGCTTCAATCAGCGTACGTTCGGCTGCCATCGTTGTCAGCCGTTCATCCCAAAGGTGAACAGGTAAATTCAGTTCGCCCCGCAGGCGTTCAGCGAAAGCAATACATATTTCACCACGCGGCCCTACGGTGCCGTTCATGTTTTTGGGGAGTCCAACCACAATTTCGGTGATCTCGTGCTCACGCACCAGTTCAGCAATTCGTGTGAACTCACCTTCATCCCGGCGGCGTTCAAGCACTTCCAATCCCTGGGCAGTCCAACCGAAGGCGTCACTCACGGCAACCCCGATTCTGCGGTCCCCATAGTCCAAACCTAATTTTTTCATCATGCTCTCCCATCCTGCAGCCTGTTCAGAACGATATGCAATCGTCTGTGCAGACTTCAGTCTGTCTTCTGTCGGTTCATTGCCCGTTTGCCTGCACGGCTGCAGACAAACGGAAGTGGCGTATATTACCGGTGATTGGCCAGATAGGAACGAACAAGCTCTTCAATCAGCTCATCGCGCTCCTTTTTCCGGACCAGACTGCGTGCGTTGTTGTGACGCGGAATATACGCGGGGTCGCCGGATATCAGATATCCAACGATCTGGTTAATGGGATTATACTCTTTATCGACCAGTGCGTCATATACCGTGAGAAGAATCTCTTGTGAAGATGCCTCCTGTTCGTCACCTTTCACATTAAATTTAACCGTCTTATCCATGGAGTCCATTGATGACACCTCGCTCCTGCATGAACATGGGGACCATGTCCTGCCGAATTGATTTCTGTTTATATAATAACATATTCTGACTGCCACAAGTACACAAAGGATAAGGCAATTGTGTTTTTTGCTTGTCCTTTACTGGCTGACAATGGAAATTGCCAGTTTCAGTGCTTCATCCAGCTTACTTGCGTCCTTGCCTCCGGCCTGAGCCATATCCGGACGTCCGCCGCCGCCGCCGCCGCATACTGCAGCAACTTCCTTCACAATCTTGCCGGCGTGCAGACCTTGTTTTACCTGCTCGGCAGGTACTGCGACTACAAAATTCACTTTGCCATCAGCCGGCGCGCCGAGTACGAGAACTGCATCTGGCAGTTTTACTTTCAGCTCATCTGCAACGGTACGAAGTGCATCCATATTCGGTGCATCTACACGAGCGGCCAGCAATTGCGTATTACCTGCTTGTACCACCTGATCCGTCAGCTGACCTGCTTCCATCGCACTGAGTTTGCTTTGCAGCGATTCAGTCTCTCTCGCAGCTTCTTTCAGTTGCTGATTCAGACCTTCAATCCGCTTCGGCACATCCGCTACATTCGCTTTAAGAAGGGTTGCGGACTGTTTAAGCAGTTCCAACTGGCTTTCCACATACAGATAAGCACCGCGGCCTGTTACAGCTTCGATCCGGCGTACACCGGAGCCGATTCCACTTTCGCTTACCAGTTTGAAAATACCAATCTCTGAAGTATTATTTACGTGACAGCCGCCACAAAGTTCCAAACTGTAATCTCCAATTTGCACGACGCGCACGATATCTCCATATTTTTCGCCGAAAAGAGCCATAGCTCCCATTTCCTTCGCTTCATCGATGCCTTTCAGCTCAATGTTTACGTTCAGACGATTCCAGATCTGCTCATTCACTTGGCGTTCAATTTCGGTCAACTCTTCTGGTGTGATACTGCCGAAGTGAGAGAAGTCAAAACGCAGACGCTGCGGTTCCACCAAGGAACCAGCCTGATTAACATGGGTACCCAGCACATCTTTCAATGCTTTGTGCAGCAAGTGTGTTGCCGTATGGTTTTTAATGATGTCTCCGCGTTTGGTTGCATCCACTTCTGCTTGAATGACATCGCCCACACGAAGCTCACCAGACTGAATCGTCACCACATGCACATGCTGCCCTTGCGGAGCCTTGAACAGACCTTGAACAGTTGCTACCGCACTTGCACTGCGAAGCAAGCCTTGGTCACTGACTTGACCACCGCTTTCTGCATAAAATGGGGTTTGATCCAGAATAACTTGAGCAGTCTGCCCTTCTCCTACAGAATCTGCAAGAGCATCTCCTGTAACAATCGCTACCACTTTTGCTTCCGTCAACAGGTCAGTATATCCAACAAACTCGCTTTTAACCTCCAGGTCAGCAAGCGGTCCGCCTTGAATCTTCATGCTTTCATTCTCTTGACGCCCTGCACGTGCACGATCACGTTGCTCTTGCATGGATGCATCGAAGCCCTCACGATCTACGGTCAGACCATGTTCAGACGCGTAATCCTCAGTCAAGTCAAACGGGAATCCGTACGTATCGTATAGTTTGAATGCCTCCGGTCCGCTAATCACTGTGCGTCCTTCGGATTTGGCTGTAGCACTGATATCAGCCAGAATGGCAAGTCCGTCTGACAACGTTTCGTGGAAACGTTCTTCCTCGGTTTTAATCACTTTAGCAATAAACTCCTGCTTGTCCACCACTTCTGGATAGTACATTCCCATCACTTCACCAACAGTAGTTGTCAGTTCATACAGGAACGGACGATCCAGACCCAACACTTTACCGTAACGAACGGCACGGCGCAGCAAACGGCGAATAACGTATCCACGGCCTTCATTGCTTGGCAGTACCCCATCACCTACAGCAAATGCCACCGTACGGATATGATCGGCAATGACTTTGAGCGCAACATCGATCTCAACACTGTCGTTATATTTTACGCCCGCAAGCGCAGCCGTTTTCTGAATCATCGGTTGGAACAAGTCGGTGTCAAAGTTGGAATCTACATTTTGCAGAATGGAAGCAAAACGCTCCAGCCCCGCACCTGTATCAATATTTTTGTTCGGAAGCGGTGTGTAGCTACCGTCTTTGTTATGGTTAAATTGAGAGAATACGAGGTTCCACACTTCCAAATAACGCTCGTTCTCTCCGCCTGGGTACATTTCAGGATCGTTCATATCGTTACCGTAAGCTTCCCCACGGTCATAGAAGATTTCGGTACAAGGACCGCATGGGCCTTCACCGATATCCCAGAAGTTTTCGTCCAGCTTAATGATACGTTCAGCTGGCAGTCCAATTTTTTCATTCCACAGCTTGAAGGCTTCTTCATCTTCCGGGTATACGGTAACGGACAGGCGATCCGGATCAAATCCGATCCACTCTTTGCTCGTTAGGAATTCCCAAGCCCAGGTAATCGTTTCTTCTTTGAAGTAATCACCGATAGAGAAGTTGCCGAGCATTTCAAAGAACGTATGGTGACGGCGCGTTTTGCCGACATTCTCGATATCGTTGGTACGGATACATTTTTGCGAATTCGCCAGGCGTGGGTTCTCCGGCTTCTCCCGTCCGTCAAAGTAAGGTTTCAGCGGTGCCATACCCGCATTAATCCACAGCAGGGAAGGGTCATTGTGTGGCACGAGCGACGCACTCGGTTCAATTTTGTGGCCTTTACTTGCAAAAAACTCGATCCATTTCGAACGGATTTCACTAGCTTTCATACTGGTTGCCCCCATCAAATTATAAGTTCCGCAGCGAGATCGCCCCGGTTGGTTAACAGATTGTTTTGCACATTTTTTTGGTAACGCGTCTGTAAAAATAAACACAAAAAACGCCCCTGAATGATCAGGGACGATGTTATCGCGGTACCACCCTGGTTATTGTTCATCTCCCCTTATTGAAAGGGTTCATCTCCCATCATTGAAAGGATAAACGAACAATCGCCTCGTTCATGCGAGTAACGGTCGCGCCCGGCAGGGTTGTCCTGCACTCCGAAATCAGCTTTCTGCCGCTTCAACTTTCTAGACTCTCCCAGCCAGCGAACTCAGAGCATGTCTGAATTCGAAGAAGTCTATTCTCTGAGGAAAGGAACCCTCGGCATACTTCATTTCATCATCGATTTTAATTTAATAAACATACACCCTCATTATATCGGTAGAGTCAGCGAGTGTCAACGCGCCTTCTGAGGCGGTTCCAGATGACTCCCTGCCTCTCTTGGCCTACTTGTTCATTCGGTTCTCCGTTTGATGTAATAGGCGAAAAAATGCTGCACGATCACCTTCAAAACAGCAAAGACCGGTACTGCCAAAATCAGACCGACGATACCCGCCAGCTCTCCACCGACCAGAAGCGCAAAAATAATGGAGAGTGGATGCAAGTGCAGCGTTCGTCCCACCACCTGCGGGGAAACTACATTGCTCTCCAGCACCTGGCAGAGTGTGTTCACCGCGATGACCAGCAATACCATTTTGAAAGAAACTGTTGAAGCCATCACCACCGCTGGTGCTGCTCCCAGAAAAGGTCCCAGATAAGGCACGATGTTGAACACAGCCACGATGCTTGCCAGAAGCAAAGCATAAGGCATATCGATCACAATATATCCGATATAAGCAAAGATCCCCACAATTACACAGACGATAAATTGTCCCCGGATGTAATTGCCGAGTGCGGTGTCGATCTCTTTCATCACAGAAACAATGGCTTTACGGCGAGAACGAGGCAGATAAGCTACAACTGTGCGTTCAAATACATCAAAATCTTTTAACATATAAAAAATCAGAAACGGCACAATAAATACGTTAAACAGCACATTTATCGTCGCACCGATATTGTCCATTAGCACGGTAATCCCCTGCGTAAGCCGGTCTTCCATCTGGAAAAACCAACTGTTCATGCCTGTGCGTATGCTTGGCGGCATTAATTTGTGATCCATATTGTTCATCAGGTTTTGCGCCCGCATGGACAATTCCGGCATGTGTTCATTTAACTCTTCCAGCTGTTCAATCAAGACAGGGATAACATTCATTAAGATGACTCCGATGCAGGTCAGAAAAAAAGCATAGATTAACAGAACCGCAATGGAACGCGGGACTTTGCGGCCGCCAAGCATGCTCACAATCGGATTAAGTACATAAGAAATGATGAGGGCAACGATGAATGGGGCCAGTACCGTTTTCAAGAATCCATAGATATGTAATAATAACGGCCGTAACAGCCAGATAAAATATAGAATGATCAATCCGAGCAAGAGCCAGATCGCGTAACGAAACATTTTATTTTTGGTTAGTTGCTCCATTTGCATTCTCCCCTTTGGACTGCCGCTACAGTTCAGTATATGGACTGGCTCTGAAAGTAAGTATATGTAGGAGAGGGAATTTTTATTAACTCCGTGCAGATGTGGTAATGAAAGAGGAAGGAAATTAGAATATGTTCTGTATTCAGCATTGCATAATAAAAAACGCTCCCCTCTAGAAAAGAGGAAAGCGAATTTTATGAATCATTGCCTCATATAATCAACCATATGCTTCCTGAACACTATGTAACTACATCTATATCCATCCGTCGCCAGATTGCGACAGCATTAAATGACATGTATTGTCATGAAACCGCATATAGAGGAAGTTAAACCGCGTATTAAGAAGAAGCGTGAATATGTGGGAAGTCTTGTGGCAGCTCTTCTCCGAAGAACAAGTCATCCAGAGAGCTCAGCGTACCGTCCTCTTCCACTTGATACACAGACATTTTCTCACCGTTTACCGTTAACTCAATAAAGCATCCCCAGCAATAAAACTGATGGGAGCCAATTTTTCCGATATCTTTCGAACTACAATTTGGACATTTCATATTCATTCACCTATCCATTAACAGAATGAATGGCATTTTCCAAGCGCTGTTCACTCAGCGGCGGTACCATAATGGCACTTTCCCCGATAGACATATCACTTGTACATGGCAGCCATTTACGGCCCTCGATCAGATCGGACACAAAACCGTCCGTAATTTCAATCCCTATTATTGTATTTCCCAACTCCTGGTCAAAATAAACATCAGAGACACGTCCGAGCAGCAAACCTTCTTCGGTGAGCACGGACATCTCCTTCAATTTAGAACGACCAAGGAGGTATGTGTATTTTATGTCGTCGGCCCCCGTCTTGCGGACAGCCTGTTGATTACGGATCATGACGGCATCTTCGCCATAGGCAACGATATCTTCCCATTGCACCATTTTGACATGATTGGTAAACAGGCCCTTATTCTCAAGTTCAATGCCTTCAATCTCCCAATCATCATTCACAATGAAATCCTGGATTTTACCGACCTGCTTCCCATCCTCAACATCAAAAACGGCAAGTCCGATCATTTCCTGAAGCTTCATCGCTGGGTCCCCCTCATCTTCTTCACATTGTATAGGCGCGGCGCTATTGCTAGGTATGCCCAAAGTTGATGAATGGCAATCAGGACGCCGATCATCAAACCGCTTCTATATCAACCGATGAAAATGGAACTTCTTCCCCCCTTCTGTTCCATGTGTAAAGAACCCCTTAAGGTCTATTACGCAGCCGTTGAAGAATGGTTCCAATTTTTTCGGCGGTTGTGATGATTTCTTTTGTAGTATTACCCAACCCCCAGCTAAATCGAATCGCAGACTGTAAAAATGCTTCTGGCAAGTTCATCGCTCTGAGTACGTGGGATACTTCCAGGGAACCAGAAGTGCAAGCTGAACCACTGGCCACAGCGATCCCCTCCATATCCAGGTTCATCAGCATCGTTTCAGTAGATACCTCGGGAAAGCTGATATTAAGGATATTGGGGAGCGTGTGCTCATGGTGTCCGTTGACATGAAAACGTTCTGCGCCCACATGAATGGTAAGCTCGTCCAGCAGTAATTTTTTTAATTCCAGCGCATGTTGCAGGTGCTCCTCCGCATTCTCGGAAATGATCTTAAGTGCCTCTGCAAAACCTGCAATCCCCGCAATGTTCTCTGTACCTGCACGACGTTGTCGTTCCTGTAATCCTCCATGTGATCTGGCTTCCAATGTCACACCACGTCTAACATACAGCGCGCCCACACCCTGGGGCCCGTTAATTTTGTGCGCTGAGAAGCTGATCAGATCTACAGGCAAGTCTGTACAGGAAATGGGCTGGCTGCCCAGTGCTTGAACCGCATCTGTATGAAATAAAATATCATGCTGACGCGCGAGTTCACCAACCTCACGAATCGGCTGAATCGTGCCTACTTCGTTGTTGGCATACATCATTGTTATCAGCACGGTGTCAGGCCTGATGGCTTCACGCAGTTCCTCCATCTTGATGCGTCCGGACTCGTCCACAGGCAGATAGGTCACATCGTATCCCTGCCGCTCAAGTTCCTGGCATGAATGCAGTACAGCATGATGTTCAATCTCCGTTGTAATCACATGTTTGCCTTTGTCTGCTCTGGCAGCAACCACCCCGAAAATCGCCAGATTGTCGCTCTCTGTCCCGCCACCTGTAAATACAATCTCGTCCGGTTTACATCCCAAAGAGGCCGCGATCCTGTCTCTTGCTCCACTGACCGTGCGTTTGGCTTCACGTCCAAAGGCATGAATGCTGGATGGATTCCCATATTGCCCTGTCATCACATTCATCATCGCTTCTGCGACGCGCGGATGCATAGGTGTCGATGCGGCGTGATCTAAATATATACGATTCATCGTTATCACCCCGTTAGTTGTTAGATTTTATGATGTCATTGTATTTCTTAGTCTGGTATGAAAATTAGTCAAATGCAAACATGTCGCACCGTCTTTTATAATGCAAATATAAAGTCACTGGAAAACCATTGATGAAAGGACAGGCTGGCTTGCTAATGCTTTTATCTCTGTTGGCACGGCTAAAGCCCCCATTTATTTGGGGGCTTTAGTGTGCTGTCTAGATGATCAACCTATGATCTTCATTAACTTAAATGTAGAACATGTACGAATCTTTCTTCTCCTGATCCTCAAACGTAATCAGATCTTTCAACGTTGTTGAATCCAATACATTGGCAATGCTATCACGGATGCGCAGCCACAAATCACGTTTGGCCGGGTCATCTTCTTCCGTAAAGTCCACTGGCGAGATCGGTCCCTCCAGTACACGAATAACATCCCCTGCGGTCATGGTTGCAGGGTCACCTGCTAGAATGTAACCGCCATATGCACCGCGGATACTCTTAACAAGACCAGCATTGCGCAGCGGCGCAATCAGTTGCTCCAGATAATGTTCGGAGAGCTGGTTTCGCTCAGCAATGCTCTTCAAGGATGTTGGACCTTCGCCGGTTCTTGCAGCCAGCTCCATCATAATGGTGAGGCCGTAACGGCCTTTTGTCGATATTTTCAAAGGAGTCACCTCTTTCAATTTTCAAAAAAACATGGATGGAACGTAAGTGTTTCACTGTTCTCAAGCGCTGTTTCTTTATGCAGTTTCTCTATACACTTTCTCTATGTGGTTCATGACCGTTAACCCCGTGATTTCGCCAGACGAAACTCAGGTACGACAGGCCTCAACCATCTAATCCTCCGTATTCCGATCATAACCCTCAAGTAATGTTAACATATCTGCATGCGTTATGGAAAAGAAAGATTGACGATATTGCAAAATGTGCGCCTGGAGTGGACACTATCCAAAATTGGCCGGGTGTATCGTAAGTTCGGTCGGGTTATGCTAGAATAGTAACGAAACACATTTATATATAGAAATGGTGATAACGATGTCCAAAGCAAATGAAAATACACGGGTCGTCGTTGGCATGTCCGGAGGTGTGGATTCATCGGTTACCGCATTGCTTCTGAAAGAGCAAGGTTACGATGTCATCGGCATTTTCATGAAAAACTGGGATGATACGGACGAGTTCGGCCATTGCACCGCTGAAGAAGATTCAGAGGATGTGCGCCGGGTATGCGAACAGATCGGCATTCCGTACTACACTGTCAACTTCGAGAAAGAATACTTTGATAAAGTATTTACCTATTTCCTTGATGAATATAAGTCGGGTCGTACGCCGAACCCGGATGTCATGTGTAATCGTGAGATCAAATTCGGCGAGTTCCTGAACAAAGCGCTGGATCTCGGCGCAGATTATGTAGCGACAGGCCACTATGCACGTCTCATTGAAGAGGACGGCACGTTCAAGTTGCTGCGCGGCGTGGACAACAACAAAGATCAGACTTACTTCCTGAATGCTCTTAATCAAAAACAACTCTCCAAAGCCATGTTCCCGATTGGCCACTTGCCTAAACCGGAAGTGCGCAAAATTGCTGAAGCCGCCGGTCTGTACACAGCCAAGAAAAAAGACAGCACAGGCGTATGCTTTATCGGCGAACGCAACTTCAAGGAGTTCCTGAGCAACTATCTGCCAGCCAAAGGCGGGGACATGGTTGATATCGTAACTGGTGAAGTCAAAGGCCGTCACGACGGTCTCATGTACTACACTTTGGGTCAACGTCAAGGACTTGGCATTGGCGGTTCCGGCAACGGCGAGCCTTGGTTTGTCGCGGATAAAAACCTGGAGAAAAATCAATTGCTCGTGGTGCAAGGCGATGCTCATGCCAGCTTGTACTCTACAGGTCTGACAGCTACCGGCGTAAACTGGATTGCCGGTGCAGAGCGCACACCGAATGTGCCTTTCCGCTGCACAGCCAAGTTCCGTTATCGTCAACCGGATCAGGGCGTTACATTGACCTGGCAGGAGGACGGCAGTGTAGATGTACAGTTTGATCAACAGCAAAAAGCGATCACACCAGGACAAGCCGTTGTTTTCTACGACGGAGAGGTTTGCCTCGGCGGTGGTACGATTGATCAGGTACAGAAGGTCCCTGTACCCGCGATGCAATAACAGGACTTACTCATCACTTGAGAGTGGTGAAGTCAATTCCATGTATTCCTACAAAAAAAGCCGTCTTTCATGTAATACCATGAAGGATGGCTTTTTTCCTGCTTTTTTTGCAAAAAATTCAAAATATTTAACTTATGCAGTGATCCAGACTCCTGCCAGACAACCTAACACGCCCACCACCACAGAACTCACCACGTAAATACCCGCTCTGGTTTGTCGCTGTTGCGCCATCAACGTTAATGTTTCATACCCGAAGGTAGAGAACGTAGTGTACGCTCCGCAGAAGCCGGTTCCCCATACTACCCAAATCTCGTCTGGCAAATTCCCTGCTTGATGACCGCCATACAACATTCCCAGAATAACAGAACCGCTGATGTTAATCATCCACGTTCCCCAAGGAAAAGAGGTGCCAAGTTTGCGGGAGACAACCTTTCCCAGACTGTAACGGAGCAGCGCACCTAATACACCCGCTAATCCAATCCAGATCATCATCGGGCATCACCCTCTTCGGAGGAGATACTTAGCATTCGGTTACCCAGCTTGATGCCAAGGGCGCAAAGCACCAGTCCTGCCAACACGCTTAAAAGGAGATAAGCCACGGCTTTGATCCATTCTCCGCTCTCCGATAAACGAACAATATCGAGTGTAAATGTGGAAAAGGTCGTGAAAGCTCCAGTAAATCCTGTGCCAATGGCGAGGCGGAGATGTGGTGTTATTTTTTCCGGAATAGCCACGGTAAAAAACCAGCCCAAAAACAGGCTGCCGATCGCATTAATCAACAGCACTGCCCAGGGAAAACCTGCATTAGCCGAGGGGATCATCAGTTGAATGGTGTACCTGGTTAATGTGCCCAGAAACCCGCCGGCTCCAATATATGCTAACTCTTTCATCTCTACAGTTCCCTGCGCCGCTGTTGATTAATCCTGATCTTCGACTCATTCCCCTGCTCTGTCGCCTCATAAAAAACTCTTCGAGACAGCTGTTTTGGCAGATACTCCTGTTTCACATAATGTCCCGGATAGTTATGAGGATACTGGTATCCTTCATGTCCCAGCTTCGCGGCACCCGAGTAATGGGTATCCCTCAAATGCAGCGGCACTTCGGCCGATTTCACCTCATCAATGGCACTCATCGCTTTGGATATTGCTGTATATACTGCATTGGACTTCGGACTTTCCACCGCAAACAATATAGCTTGCGCAATGTTTAGCTTGGCCTCCGGCCAGCCGTTATTTCGGTACGCATCAAGCGCTCCTATTGCTTGGGTCATCGCCTGTGGATTCGCCAGTCCAATGTCCTCACTACTTGCTGCAATCAGGCGCCGGATGAACGTCATGGGGTCCATGCCCAGCTTCTCCACGGCATATAGGAACCAGAATAACGCTGCATCACTCGAACCACGAATGCTTTTGTGAAAAGCGGATAATACGTCATACTGCGTGGACTCGTCTGCCTTGACAATGGGACGACGGATCGACTCTTCCGCAACAGCCAGCGTGATGTGAACCGTTCCATCCTGCTCAGGCGGTGTCGTTAGCGCGGCAAGCTCCAGAGCATTCAGGGCACGGCGAATATCGCCATTCGCCATCGTAGCAATGTGCGCCAGCGCTTCATCATCGGCTTTCAGTTCCATAAACCCAAGGCCTTTATTCGCATCGCTTAACGCTCTGCGCATCGCAATCAGGGAATGTTCCTTATTTAGGGATTCCAGTTGAAAAAGGGTAGAACGGCTCATCAAAGCTCCGTTCACATAATGAAACGGGTTCTCCGTCGTTGCACCGATAAAAATAATCGTTCCCTTCTCCACCGCAGGCAGCAGTGCATCTTGGCGTGAACTGTTAAAACGATGTACCTCATCGAGGAAGAGAATCGTTTTGGTTCCGTACAGCTGCTTGTTCGTCTGCGCTTGCTCAATCACTTCACGTACGTCCTTCACAGAGGCATCCACAGCATTCAGTCGCACAAATTGTCCTTGAGTATGCTGCGAGATGATGTGAGCAAGAGTGGTCTTGCCACATCCTGGCGGGCCGTACAGTAGAATGGATGAGATCTGATCCGCCTCAATGGCCCGGCGTAGCAGCTTTCCTGGCCCGATAATCTGTTCCTGTCCAATATATTCATCCAGATGCTCAGGCCGCATGCGGTCTGCGAGCAATCTGGCCTGTGGTTGTGTATCCTGTTGAAACGAAAATAAATCCATGGTTTTATCACTTCCTTAAAGGGTTGCCAAATCCAATAAACACGACTTTAAAATTATACTTTTTATATATCCTTACAACTTTTTAGCGTAGGATATCACATTCAGCTAATCTCCACTCGCTATCATATCATTCCTGCGGAAGCATAGCCATAAATGCCCCAAGCGCACTGCTGACAAACGCATCCTTACGAGTAATAAACCTTGTCATCATACGGTTCATTCCGGCAGGAAGAGCATGTTTACGCAGCAGGCCGTTTTGGATTTGCTGCCGTATGACGATTTCAGGCAGTAAAGAGATGCCCATTCCAGAGGTTACACCACTGATAATGGCCTCGAGCGTCCCAAATTCCATAATAACGGGTCGATGAATACCGCTCAGAAGCATCCAGTCCTCCAAAATTTTACGGTAAGAGCACCCCATACTGTAAACTAGTATCGGCTTTCGGATCAGTTCCTCCTCTTGCAGACTTGGAGACGAAATAACAAAAAGTTCCTCATCAAACACATCCACAGATTTAATATCAGGATGGTCGCAAGAACAGCCAATAAATGCACCTTCCAATTCATACCCGATAACCTGATCAATAAGCATTTGTGAATGACCTGTAGCCAGAGCTAGTGAAACATCTGGGTAATGGCTGTAATACTCCGCTAGGAGACGCGGCAGCCTTACCGCAGCGGCCGTCTGTATCGACCCAATTTGCAAAGGGCCAGATGGTGTATTAGTAGCCTGAAGTGCTTTGGATGCATCGTTCAACAGTCCAATGATTTTATCTGCGTAAGATAGCAGCGTTTGTCCCGCTGGAGACAATGTCATTCCCCGATTGTGACGGATAAATAATGGCGTACCTACTTCAGCTTCCAAATGCCTGATGCGTGCCGTAACGTTGGATTGGACATACCCTAGCTTGGCTGCAGCTCTGGTCAGATTTCCTACCTGGGCAACACATTGAAATATTCGAAGATCCCCGCTCTCCATCATGCCTCCACTCTGACATCATTCAAAATGATATCCAGTTCATTTGTAATCATTATACTCTCTTGCCAGACCGTACTACAATGAGGACATATCCATTGAGTTCATTCGTTGTCTCCGAATGGTTGAATATCTGTGATTTGCTTGTCAAACCACATGATGATGATCAATGGAGACTCTTGTTCAATGGTTGAGAGCAAAGAAGGAGTGTTTGAAATGACATACTGGACAAATAGAGTGGTTTTCATTACAGGCGGAGGAACAGGTATAGGCCGGGCGGTCAGTACCTTGCTGGCTGAACGCGGTGCACGGGTCGCATTGAGCTATTCCCGATCCCAGAAGGCCGCAGAAGAAACCGTCCAGCACATCCTCAATCAAGGCGGGCAAGCATTTTGCATTCAGGGGAACATTGCAAATGATGATGAGGTACGCCGAATGGTCACCAACGTAACTGAAATCTATGGCCCCATCACCGACCTTGTGAATAATGCTGGCATGACCCATCATATCCCCCTGGGCGATCTGGAGGCCATCACAGATGGTATCTGGAACGAATTGATGGATGTGAATGTGAAAGGTATGTTTTATTGTGCTCGTGCCGTAACACAAGGAATGAAGCAGGCCGGTGGAGGTGCCATTGTTAATATGGGCAGTATTGCTGGCAGCACTGGTTCAGGTTCTTCTCTTCCCTATGCTGTATCCAAAGCAGCAGTCCATGGTCTGACCCTATCTCTGGCTCATGCACTCTCTCCACACATTCGGGTGAATGCCATCATTCCCGGAGCTGTCTCCACACGTTGGTGGGCTGGCAATGAGGAACGAATGCACCAACTCGGGAGACAATTATTGCTGCAGCGAATCGCTCAGCCAGAGGACATTGCCCACATGGTCTGCGCTGCTCTTGAACAGCAATCCATGACAGGGCAGCTTATTACTGTCGATGGAGGACAGACATTATGAGCACAACAATTCATAATCCTGCTAGAGCGGCACGCATACCAACTTCCTTAAGACCCGGCAAATACATCCTATTGATTATTGTGACAACACTCATTATGGGGACTTCTTTTCCTGTAGGTAAAATAGGGCTCAGTTATGCACCACCTTTTCTACTGATGGGCTTGCGCTATATACTAGCGGGCGGTTTAATGGCTTTGGTCTTGCGTAAGCGTGCTTTACCAAGGGGATGGCGAGCTTGGGGCAAAATTATTCTCATCGGCTTGTTTCAATCCGCCGGGGTGATGGGCTGCGCCTATTACAGCATGAATTGGATTTCATCCGGTGAGTCGGCCATTATCACGTTTACGAATCCACTGATCGTCATTGTTCTCAGTGCGTTGCTATATAACCTGAGCTATCGATCAAGCCAATGGATTGGCGTAATTGTTGGGTTTGTCGGCATTTTGGTTACCTTTGGCTGGCATATGAGCTTCAACCCCGGAACCTGGATCGGTTTTGGCGGAGCGATTTCGTTTGCCATATCCACCTTGCTGATTAAACGCTGGGGTGTCGATTATGATACTTTTGTGCTTACCGCTTATCAGATGCTTGCTGGAGGTTCAGCATTGCTTCTGATAAGTGTATGGACGGAGCAGCCTCATTTTACAGTAACTACAGTCTCCATCATATCGTTGTTATATCTTACGCTGATTTGTTCCATCATGCAGTTTTCCCTCTGGTTTTATCTGTTACAGAACAGTGATCCCGCTCAGACCAGCAGTTATTTGTTTCTTGCACCGTTCTTCGGCGTGCTATCAAGCTGGTTTTTGATAGGCGAACAGATTCAATGGTTTGTCGGGGCTGGAGGCGTCCTGATCGGGGTGGGCATCTATCTGGTAAACCGCCGTTCAGCTAAGAAGAAACAAGCCGCATCTCGCTTTGTAAACCTCGGATAAAAAAGTTGTCTTCATCATCCTATGCAAAAAAGGCATGCGTCAGGGTTAACCTGCGTCATGCCTCTATATCGATATAGCTTAGTGCTACGTGATCTATTCGACTATAAAACAGCCTCATCCGGCCAGCCTTGAATCGTAACCTGCTCCCCCTCGGGATTATGTGTTGCCGCGGCATACGCTGGCATGTCGCCGTCGTGAAATAACCACAATTCGTGCAATGCCCGCGTACAGCCGACATAAAGCAACTTCGCATCACCTGCGCCAGGCAAATAGTGCTGCTCATCGACATCAGCTACAATCGCTGCATCAAATTCAAGTCCTTTGGACAGATACACAGGCAAAATGGAATGTCCGCCACTGTACTGCTTTTTGCCACCGTCGATCAGATTCAATTCCCAGCCTGTCGCCTGAAGCTCACGATGAAGCTCTTCGGCTTCACGCAATGTCCGCGTCAGAATGGACACCGTCCGATAATCTTTCGAGGTAAGCACCTTCAGCGCCCGTTCCAGGCTCTCCGTTCGCCCTTCACTTCCATAAGCCAAAGTACGCACCGGATCACCGCTCCGGAACACCGGAATTGCCGTGATCCCACTCTTCACACCCTGATCCAGGATGGTATTGGCATAATCAATGATTTCCATCGTGGAACGATAGCTTCGGGTTAAGGCAAAATACGCATTCTGTTCTTCCGGGAACAACGAACTCATCTCTTCCCAGGTATGAACACCGCGGTACTCATGAATACCTTGGGACAAGTCTCCCAAAATGGTGAAAGAATGCCCTTTCACGAACTGATCCAGCAGCGCAACGTGAAATGGAGAGAAGTCCTGAGCTTCGTCAATGACAACGTGGTCAAAACGCTCCGTTCCTTCAATGTCATGCACCAACGTATGCATATAAACCAGTGCCGGCAGATCCTCTTCTCGAATGACATCCTGTTTCAGGTCTGCACCCGTTTGTTTCATGATCGCTTTAGGTATTAAGGTGCTTAGCTCTGCAGGCACAGCCCCGCCTTTCGCCGCCTTGAACAGCTGTTTGTACAGCGTCAGCGGATTGTACTCAGGCCACTTTTTGGCATAGGATTTCTCCCGGGTTGCCGCCTTCTTCTTACGTTCTTTGCGCACCGTGTCTGGCATCGGCTTTTTCAATTCCATCTCGATCCAGCGGTGAACCCGTGCCATGACCCGCTCTTTGCGTTTGGCCAGCGGATAATGTTTGTACTCCGTCCCAAACCAGTTATCGATTTCCTGTTTACTGAGCACCGCACCGTCCCATGGACTGAAATCACCATCCGGCACAGATGCTTCCTCCATCCCCGATAACCACTCCCGAATCAGTTCCATGAAACGAATTGAGCCTTTGTAACGTCCAGGGACATCATCATTCAGCTCAGGCCGAGCAGCAGGGGTTTCGAACCACGTCTGCAACGTCTCTGACGCATCTGCAAGCGGCATATCCAGACCTAGCAGATTCATCGCCCAATCGGGAAAAGTCTGCTGCTGAATATCCCCTACACCAAGCTCTGGCAATACATCGGAGATGTAATCCAGAAACATATGGTTGGGTGCAAAAATAACCATTTTCTCCGCCGACACCTGCTCCTTGTACTGGTACAGCAAAAAAGCAAGACGATGCAGGGCCACTGTTGTTTTCCCTGATCCGGCGACCCCCTGAATGATCAATGCGGTGTTTCTCGCCGCCCGAATGATCTGATCCTGCTCGGCCTGGATCGTGGATACGATGTCACGCAGCTTATTGTCCTTATTTTCACCAAGTCGGTACACGAGGAACTCATCGGATACGGCGGGCTGGTCACTGTCCCGGTTATACGTATCTGCCACTCGCTCCAGTATGCGCTGACGAATCACGACATTTCGTTTCAGATACACCAGACCTTCAATCAGCCCTTCAGGGGCTTCATACGTTGCAGAGGCTTCTCCTCCGGTAAAAGAGTAAAACAGGCTCGCGACAGGAGCGCGCCAATCGATCACAAGCGGATGCTCGCCGATCTCTTCGCGGTCTACGCCGATTTTGCCAATATACAGCGGTTTCCGTTCACCACTGCCCTGCTCTTCGAAATCCAAGCGTCCGAAATAGGGTTGTTGCGCGCTCTTGGACAAGGCATTCCGGCGTTCTTCACGTCCGGCTTCCAGCACTTGCTCCGTGAAATCGTGACCGGTATACACCGGAAAGTTCCGCAGCCGTGTGAGCTGACGATCCACTTCTTCCATCGTTCGCGCTAACCTGTACTCTTCTTCTTGATAGGCACTTTGAAAGCTGTCTGACATGTTTCAGTTACCTCCTAAGAATATATGTTTGCTCTGCATCGCTGTAGATCGCGCAATACAAAAGGATATCCAATATATCACAAAGGGTAACTGAAAGCCATATCGATTTTCCATATGAACAAAACAAACCATGAAGTCCTAACCAAAAAAAAGAAGGACTCTGCTGAGTGATACCTTCACAGGTACCGCAGAAATCCTTCGATCCTCATCCCTCTATCTATCGAGCGTTACTCTTTGTTTCGTATTTCCCCATTGCTGCTTGCATTGCCGTCTCCATCCTGCGCCACAAACTGCTTTTGCGCCAGTTCACGATAAACTGGATGCGTGCCGATCAGCTCCGCATGAGTTCCTGTCCCGGTAACATGACCGTGCTCCAGCACAACAATCTGATCTGAATCCACAACAGTAGACAATCGGTGTGCAATGACAATGGTAGTTCTGCCCTCCATTAGATTAGATAACGCCTGCTGAACTTCGTATTCGGATGTACTGTCCAGACTGGAGGTAGCTTCATCCAGCATCAGAATATCCGGGCTGCGAAGCAACGCACGGGCAATAGCGATCCGCTGACGCTGGCCCCCGGATAACTTCATTCCGCGTTCGCCCACTTCGGTGTCAAACCCTTGTGGCAGTTTGTCGATAAAGTCAGCCGAATAGGCCATCTCCGCGGCTCTTCTGATCTCCTCCATGGTGACTTCACGATCGAGACCATAAGTGATGTTGTCTTTGATCGTACCCGCCATTAGTGGACTTTCCTGTGATACATAGCCAATTTTACTACGCCATGAGGCCAAGGAATAATTAGTTATCTCTTCTCCGCCATAGGAGATGTGACCTGAGTCGGGAATATAGAACTGCTCCAGCAGTGAGAACAGCGTAGACTTACCGCTTCCGCTTGGACCCACAATGGCTGTTACTTTGCGAGTCGGCACCGTTAGATTAATGCCGTGCAGCACTTCTTCGCCTGCAACATAAGAGAAATGTACGTTGTGAAATGCAATCGTGTCATTACCTTGTGGAGCTCGTTTTGTGCTGTGATCTGGTTCCTCCTCATCCGCAAGAATCGCCTGAATGCGCTCGGTAGCACCTACGACTTTTTGCAAACGTGAGTACAACGTTGTGAACTGTCCCATTGGCATAATAACCTGGAACAGCAACAGAATGAATGCAACCAGTTCCCCCGGCGACAGTAGCCCCGAAGCAACCCGCATCCCCCCGACACCAAGAATAACGACGAGCACAGCCGTCATAACAAAAGTAAACAAAGGCCCGATCAACGCCAGAATACGTGCTTCCTGTAATCCAAAAGCAAACATTTTACGAATGCGGGAATCTCCCGCCTCGGATTCCTGCTTCTCGGTTCCGTACGCTTTGACCAAACGAATTTCACTAATCACCTGACTGAGCACCGATGTCAGTCCAGCCATCTCATCCTGCTGTTTTTTGGAGATTTTGTACATTTTTCTGCCCACAGGCAACAAGATCAGCATGGTCAGCGGCACCAGGCTTAGAATGATGAGTGACATCACCCAGTCCAGATAAAATAGCAGTGCCACCCCACCGATTACCGCAACGATGTTGGAGACAAATGATACAAGATAATCCGCAATTAACGTCATAATCTGACTGGTGTCATTGGTGATACGACTCATCGTATCCCCCGTACGATTGCGGTCGAAATATGGCATGCGGAGTGACAGTACCTTGTTCCACAGCTTGGTGCGAAGCGTCGCCACGACACGTTGCCCAGCGTAATTCAACATATAGATGCTAATTCCTGAAGCAATGGCTTGAATCACAAACGCCCCGAGCAACAGAAATATAACCGATTTATTTAGAGCTGATGTGGTCAGTCCGTCAATGAGTCCTTTGGTCATCAAAGGAACGATGAGTCCCGCCGTCGTTTGAATCAAGGTCAAGATGAGAGCCACGGTCAGGATCAATTTTGGCGGATTCGTGGAAGCGATCAGTCTAACAAAATCCTTGAATCCTTTTGTTCCGACTTTCGGCTTATTCGACTCCGAGTGTTGCTGTTCTTGCATTCCCTGTTCTTCCATCCATCTTCCTCCCGTTCTCTATCTCTCATCACTACGTTTTACAAAATACCATGTAATACAAAGTTCGCCAGGAACAGAATCGAAATGCCATACATGACGACAGGCACTTCTTTTCCTTTTCCGGCAGCCAGTTTTGCCAGCGGGTATGCGATAAATCCAAAGGCCATCCCATCCACAATGCTGTATGTAAAAGGAATCATAACCATGATCAGAAACGCCGGAAACGCTTCGGTAAAATCGCTGAAATCCATGTCTCTGACACCCTGTACCATCAAACCACCGATGATGATCAAAATAGGTGCAATCGCACTGTCGGGAATATATCCGAGCAGTGGGATGAAGAAAAAGGTCGCGCCGAACAGCACAGCTGTTACAAGCGGAGTCAAACCCGTGCGGCCACCTGCCGCGATGCCCGCTGTAGTTTCCGCTGCCGCTACCGGCGGACTGCTCCCCAAGATACCAGCCAGTACGGTGCTAACTGACAGTGCACGCAGACTGCCCTTGAAACGTTCCGGACGACCAATCATATTTGTTTGCGCGGTGATGAGCCCGATATTTTCAAACACAACGATTAACAACAGCAGAAAAACAGCAATCCAGAATGCAACATCTGCCAGCTTCATCAGAGATAATTCACCAAACAGACCACCATATTGCCGCAGTGCTTCCATTGCAGATACCGCTTCGCCGGGATGTACCGCTCCGAGCACGTAAGCAAGTCCTGTCCCAATTAAAATACTGATAAGCAGACCGCCTTGAACATTTCGGATAAATAAAATAACGGCGAGCACAAGTGTTACACAGGCTGTAATGACATTGGGATCATTGAAGTGTCCTATAGCAACAAAGGTTGTCTGATGGGCAATCACAATGCTGCTCTTTTGCAATCCGATAAAGGTTAGAAACAATCCGATCCCAACTGTGATGCCATGTTGCAAATTTTTCGGGATCGCTTCGCTGATCATTTTGTATAACGACGTAAAGGCAACGACAGCAAACAAAGCACCAGTAACAGCCACTACAGCCAGTGCTTCTTGCCAAGTCAGCTTCATCGAGTGTACAAGTGTATATGTGAAAAATGCGTTAATTCCCATGCCTGGCACCACGACAATCGGTGATTTACCCCCGAAAGCCATAAGTAAACAGCCTGCAATGGATGTGAGCAACGTACCTACCATCGCTGCCTGCAGCGGCATCCCCGCATCAGAAAGAATCTTGGCATTCACCATCACAATATAAACGACGGCAAAATAAGATATGGAACCAGCCACAATTTCCTTCTTCCACTGATCTTCTGGTTCCATGCCCAGTTGTCTGGACAACCACCCGTGTTTCATTCGTTCTGTTCCCCTCTCTGGCCGCAAATCATTATGTATGTATCATCATTTCGCGCAGCACACCATATCATACACCGTTTTCACGGTGAAGTACATGACGTAATCCTGACGTATCGAATCCCCTCTTAATTTAGTTATCCATGCAATGAAAAAAGAATAGAACCAAAAAACGCAGGTGCTCGCAGCACCCGCGCTTCATTCGGTTGATCTTATACAATGTTAATTGATTTGATCTGATATGTTGTTTGCTTAAGCCTCTGACTTCTCCGCTTTTTCAAGCAGATCTTTCACGGCAACACTGACCATGATCAGTCCAGCTACCGGCGGGACAAAAGCGTTACTTGCTGGTGGCTGTTTCGCTTTGCGAATCTCCGGCGCATTCTCGGGAACGATCTTCTGCGTCACGTCTGCGCGTGGCTTCAATGGCTCCTCGGTAGAGAATACCACCTTCACGCCCTTTTTGATGCCGTCTTTACGCAACTTGGTGCGCACCACTCGGGCAATCGGGTCCATGGACGTTTTCGAAATATCCGCCACCTGGAACTTCGTCGGGTCCATTTTGTTGGCAGCGCCCATGCTGGAGATGATCGGAATTTTGCGTTTTAGGCACTCTTTAATGAGATGTATTTTGTAGATAATCGTATCGGAAGCATCCAGCACGTAATCCAGATCGTACTTGAACAATTCCTCATACGTTTCTTCGGTATAAAACATGTTGAGCGCAATGGCGTCACATTCCGGATTGATCAATTTCACACGCTCTACCATCAAGTCGGCCTTTTTCTGACCTACCGTGGTGGTAAGTGCATGAATTTGACGGTTGATGTTCGTGATATCCACTACATCTTTGTCAATCAGGATGATTCGGCCAACGCCGCTGCGGGCAAGTGCTTCTACAGCAATCCCGCCCACACCGCCGATGCCAAGTACGGCTACCGTGCTATTTCTGAGCGTATTCAGACCTTCAGGTCCGATCGCAAGCTCTGTTCTTGAAAATTGATGGAGCATTGAAAATCGATGCCTCCTTTATTTCTTTTCCGCGACTGGTTTACGGGCTACACGGATGTGAAGCTGTTCGAGTTGTGATCCATCCACTTCGGAAGGTGCATTCATCAACAGATCGGTTGCACTTGCCGTTTTCGGGAAGGCAATGGTTTCACGCAGATTTGTGCGTCCTGCCAGCAGCATCACGAGACGGTCCAGACCAAAAGCGATACCGCCATGTGGTGGTGTACCATATTCGAATGCTTCGAGCAGATAACCGAATTTATCGTTAGCTACTTCCGGTGTAAGTCCAAGCGCAGCAAACATTTTTTCCTGTACATCCCGTTTGTAGATACGCATTGAACCGCCACCGACTTCATAACCGTTTAGAACAAGGTCATAGGCTTGGGCACGGATTGCGCCCGGGTCTGTGTCGAACAGATGTACATCTTCGTCTTTTGGACGTGTGAACGGATGGTGTTCCGCCACATAACGTTTTGCTTCTTCATCATAGCCGAGCAGCGGGAAGTCCACAACCCAAGCAAACTTGAACTTGCTGTCATCGATCAGACCGAGTTGACGTCCGATTTTCAGACGCAAGGCACCGAGGACATCAGCAACCACTTTTTTGGTGTCAGCGGAGAAGAGTAACAAGTCGCCTTCTTCAGCGCCTGTACGTTCTTTAACAGCTTCAATCTCTTCCGGTGTAAAGAACTTCACGATTGGCCCTTTGAACTCGCCGTCTTTCACTTGAATCCAAGCAAGACCTTTAGCGCCGTAACGAGCAGCGAATGGTCCCAGATCGTCGATCTCTTTACGGCTCCACGTACCACAGCCTTTGGCGTTCAGTACTTTCACTTCGCCGCCTTTTTCGATAACGGAAGCAAATACTTTCACACCGCTGCCTGCTACGATATCATTCATTTCCACCAGTTCCATGCCAAAACGCAGATCTGGTTTGTCGGAACCATATTTGCCCATTGCATCAGCATACGTAATCCGTTGGAATGGCAATTCCAGCTCAATACCTTTTGTTTCACGCAGCAATTTCGCCATCAACTGTTCCATCATTGGCAACAGGTCATCTTGTTGCAAGAAGGATGTCTCGATATCGACTTGAGTGAACTCCGGTTGACGGTCTGCACGCAAATCTTCATCACGGAAACAACGAGCAATTTGGTAGTAACGCTCAAGTCCACCAACCATCAACAATTGTTTGTAGATTTGTGGGGATTGTGGCAGGGCGAAGAATTCTCCTTCATGCACACGGCTTGGTACGAGATAGTCACGCGCACCTTCCGGCGAGCTCTTGGTCAGGATTGGTGTTTCCACCTCAACAAACTCTTCTCCGTCCAGGAAGTCACGGAACACTTTGGACGCTTTGGAACGCAGTTTCAATGTTTCGAACATTTCCGGACGACGCAGGTCCAGGTAACGATATTTCAAACGCAGGGATTCGTCTACTTCAACACCATCTTCAATGAAGAATGGAGGTGTTTTCGCTGCATTCAACACTTCGATTTCCGTAATTTGAACTTCGATCTCGCCTGTTGGCAAGTTTTTGTTTACAGTCTCTGCATCACGTTTAACCACTTTACCCGTTACCGCGATGACATATTCACTGCGTACACGATCTGCGATCTGCAATGCTTCACCGGAATATGCCGGGTTAAAAACAACTTGTACAATACCGCTGCGGTCACGCAGATCGATAAACAGTACGCCCCCCAGGTCACGACGGGTCTGTACCCAGCCGTTCAATGTTACCGTTTCACCGATATGTGCGTTTGTTAATGCGCCGCAATGATGACTTCTTTTCATAACCAAACTCCTCTTATGTGAAATTTCCGTTCTGTGCAGACAAGCATGTAGCCCGCCTTCCACAATCCGGTTACGTGAAGATATATATTTGAAAGGCATCCTGTCTCTGGAGATTACCGTCCGTACAACCGGAATCCATTCACCATAGCCACTTGCCGATTCTACAATTGTCGTTCCATCGTAGGTTCTTAATTGTTTCCGCGTACCGTTGCCACCAGATCATCCAGCTTCACGGTCTGCTGCTCACCTGTATCCATCGCTTTGAGTGAGATCTCGCCACGCTCCAGTTCGTCATCCCCAAGGATCGCCGTATAGCGAGCTTTGAAGCGGTCTGCTGATTTCATCTGTGCTTTCATCTTGCGGCCCAGATAATCACGTTCACCGGATAAGCCGGATTGACGTAACTTGAACAACAGTCGATTGACCTCACGATCCGCCGCCTCACCTAGAGCGACAAAATATACGTCCAGCGGAGCAAGTGTTGTTACTTCAATGTTCTGGTGCTCCAGAATGAGCTGAATGCGCTCCAGCCCAATACCAAAGCCGATGCCCGGCTGATCGGGTCCGCCGATATCACCAACAAGACCATTGTATCTGCCACCGCCACCAACGGTATCAATGGCTCCGATACCTTGTGCCTTTAACTCAAATGCAGTGAGAGTGTAATAATCAAGCCCTCTTACCAGACGGTTGTTCACCGCATAGTCTACGCCGAAATCGTCCAGATACCCCTGCAGTTTGGCAAAATGACTTAATGATTCTTCATCCAGACTGTCCAGGATGGACGGAGCTCCAACGAATTTATCCTGATCCACCTTACAATCCAGTACACGCAGTGGGTTACGCTCCATCCGGGACTGGCAGTCTTTGCAAAGTGTGTCCTTCATTGGTCTAAGGAAACCAAGCAGTGTCTCGCGGTATTCCGCCCGACTTGTTGCATTCCCCACCGAGTTAATTTCCACTTTGACATCCTTCAGGCCAAGCTCTACACACAGCTGGTAGCCAAGTGCAATGACTTCGGCATCAATTGCCGGATCAACTGCACCAAGAGCCTCTACACCAAACTGGTGAAACTGACGCTGACGGCCAGCCTGCGGACGCTCATACCGGAACATTGGTCCTATATAATACAGCTTGCTCACATCCGGTTCGCCATAAAGCTTATTCTCTACGTAAGCACGAACCACACCTGCTGTGCCTTCCGGACGAAGTGTCATGCTGCGATTGCCTTTGTCATCAAAGGTATACATCTCTTTCTCAACGATATCTGTCGTTTCTCCTACGCCTCGTACAAACAAGGATGTCTGCTCGAAGATCGGCGTGCGAATCTCGCGGTAATTAAAGCGTCGACACAGATCCCTTGCTTTCCCTTCCACATACTGCCATTTCTCGACTACACCAGGCAGCAAATCCTGCGTTCCTGTCGGTTTCTGAAAACCCATCTGTATCCCTCCAGCATTGATTTTCTCTGTAAACGTTAAGATATTCCACGATTCCCACTACGCGGACAGAAAACCTTTCAATCGCTGTTATCCCCAAATTTTTTTGAATAAAACTTTAAAATGTTAAAATTCGGTGATAAAGGCGATGCCTATGCTTCCGATGCAGCTTTCTTGCAGAAAGCTTTTAGCTCCGCTTTTCCAGGTTTTTTCTGTCCTCTCCGTTCTTCGTGTAAATCTCATATCTTAACTAAAAAACAAAAAAATCCCTCGCCCTGTTTGCTCATATACAGCAAACAAAGGGACGAGAGATTGTATATACATTCACCCGTGGTACCACCCACATTCCGGAAGCCTGAGCCTATAGCCGTTCAGGTTGTCACTGTTACGTCAGGATGTGTTCAATGCTACATCCAGATCAACAGCTCTTCCGCTCTACGTATAACGCACGTCATGCGCAGGCCGGCTACTAAGATCCGCAGATTGTCTCTGCCTTGTTCGCCGTCTGTTCTCGGGGAAGTCATTCGTCCGCTCATCAAGAGAATCCTTACAGCCTTGGGGATTCCTCTCTGGTCATGTGGGTACGGAGTACTTGGTCCCGTCATCAAATCAGTCATATTATTCAAAAAAACGACTTTAGTTGACTATAGTCAACGTATTATTTTCTGATTGTAATGAACCGCAGTACTAAAGTCAAGGGCTAACATGCAAAGATAGAAAAAAAATAACCTGCACACGGTGTGCAGGTTCAAAGGATATATAAAAAAAGGGGGTCATGTCTGTTATTATAAACGCACATTGTTAAAGGCTTGTGTTACTAACATTACAGGAATATTACAAAAATGATAGCGCTTTAATATAGGATTTTTCCACAGCATCTTTTCTTTTTAGTCAGCAAATCTGCAGGTTCCATCGAATCTCCACGTATTATTAAAAGCCCTTACGTCTTCCCGGCAATAGGAAACCGGGCAACGTAAGGGCCAGCTTAATATCTATTGATTAATCGAGTTCTTCCACATAGGCATGGTTAGAGCGAAGTTTATGAACGATTGCATCATAATCCTCATCTCTTACTTTGGCAGACAGAACATAATGCAGGTCATCATAATCGGCCGAAGTCACATCTGCGGCATCCAGCATATCTCCGTCTTCGTTCACTCTGTTGCGAGGGTCGCGTTCAGCGTCACGATTGACATCGGTGACAACTGGAATTACATTTTCGCTAGCTGGAACCCCTGGAGCTGCTCCTACGCCCATAGCACCGTTCGTGCCTACACCACCAGCCGTATTATAAGGTACCAGTGGAACCATAACTCGTGTATCCCTGCCAATGGCAGCATCCAGTTGACCTACCTCAAGCTGCTCGGTATGGAACGTCAATAGTGAAGTTCTTGCACCCTCTGCCTCGTCCTCGGTTCGAAAATACGCCTGAATATGTTTTGCCATGTCAAACCCTCCTTTATGGAATAAAATTATCATTAGATGCCACTATCGTATTCAGTTTACCCTTTTGCTTATATTACTTTCATTAATTCACGAACAAATGCTGGTTCATCTTCAGGTGTACGGGATGTAATATAGTTCCCATCCACAACCGCTTCATGATCCTTGAAGTCTGCTCCTGCATTTACCATGTCATCCTTGAGTGGAGGATAAGATGTAATTGTTCGTCCCTTGAGCAGATCTGCGCTAGCCAAAATTTGCGGACCATGGCAGATTGCAGCGATTGGTTTGTTAGCCGCATTGATTTCTGTAACAAACTTCAGGATATTGGCGTCTGTTCGCAAATTTTCCGGCGACGACCCACCCGGAATAACGACAGCATCATAATCTGACGCATGAACCTCTGAGATCGCTTTGTCCGTCGTATAGGAAGCCTTGCCTCCCTTGCCTTGAAGCGTTTCACCCGCTTTTAACCCGATAATGTGTACCTCATGTCCAGCCTTTTTCACCTCATCGTACGGAACCTTCATTTCTGAATCCTCAAACTCATTCGCAAGCAAAAAAGCAACTTTACTCATGATCTATGGTCTCCTTTCCGTATTCGAATGTGATTAAACCTAGAGAGATTGATTCTATCCTTTGGCACGTCTTTTGTGCCTCGTTTTGTTATTACCCCAAGGAGTGCCTTTTATAACAATCAATACATTTGGAATTAATTTTGCAGCCTTTCTCCGAGAAAATGAACTGTGAATCATAACAGCAAAAAGCCCCGGATTGTCAAACAACCGGGGTTTTTTACATAACTATTAAGTTTTGTTAAATGGTTAGGCTATGGTCGTGGGTGATGCTCCTGCCTGTCTTTATCTGAAGTTTGCAACATCCACAATGTGGACACATGTGCTGCAGCAGAGCGGGCAAGTTGAAGTGACTCAGCCAGATTGCCAGGCATCATTAGCGGCTCGTTCTGATTTTTAATTACTTTTGCAGATTGGCGCATAATTAAGAGAAACTCCTTTGGTTAACAAAGATACAACTACAATGTAATACCAACGTTTATTTCTCTCTCATTATGACCTCTTCACTGCGCATTTATGCGCAAACTCAGTCTCGCGAAGGACTTTCTACCATCAGGGTAACCGGTCCCCAGTTCGTAAACGTAACATCCATCGTCGCTCCGAAACGTCCCGTTTCCACCTGAATCCCTTTATCTCGCAATAACTGATTAAACGTTTCATATAATTGCTCAGCTGCCTCTGGACGAGCCGCAGCAACAAAGCTTGGGCGTTTGCCTTTACGGCAATCACCATACAGCGTAAACTGTGAAACGGACAAAACCGCACCACCTACATCCAGCAGGCTGAGATTCATCTTTTCCTGTTCATCCTCGAAAATGCGAAGCCCGCTAATTTTATCTGCCAAGTAGATCGCGTCTTTCTCCGTATCCTCATGAGTTATGCCTACAAGCAGCATTAAACCGGATTCGATTCTGCCTGTCAATTCATCTCCCACGGTTACCTGAGCCTCTTTACAGCGTTGTACCAGCACTCTCATCTTACGGACTCCTTACTGCATAATTCGGTGTACAGAATAAACATCCTTCACCCGTTTGATTCGTTCCACAACGGCATGCAGATGATCTGTATTGCGAATCAGAATGGTGACGTGCACCAATGCTAATTTATTTTTATCCGTCCGTCCGGTGACAGCAGATATGTTCGTTTTACTTTCGGAAACAGCCTGAAGCACCTCATTGAGCAGTCCATTGCGATCATGACCTGTAATCTCAATATCGACACTGTAGCTCGATTCGATATTCTCTTCCCACTCGACTTCAATTACCCGTGCTGCCTCTTCTCCATCCGCACTTGTAGGGATATTTGGACAGTCACTGCGGTGCACAGAAACGCCGCGGCCACGTGTAACATAACCGATAATGTCATCTCCAGGCACAGGGTTACAGCACCTTGCAAAACGAACCAGCAGGTTATCAATCCCTTTGACACGAATGCCGTTGGTTGGTCTGTTTCTGCGTTCAGGAGCCGGCTTCAGTTCACGCATCTCGGAATTCAGTTCCAGCAAGTTGGATTCTTCCTGCTCTTTACGAAGCTTTTCCGTTGCCTTCGTGACAATCTGAGCAGCCGTAATTCCGCCAAAACCAACCGCTGCGAGCATATCATCGATATCGTTAAACGCAAATTTCTTCGCCGCTTCCATTAGCTTGTCATCGGTCATCCACGCAGAAGGATCAAGTCCCATACGTTTCAGTTCTCGCTCACAGCTCTCCCGGCCTTTTTCTACGTTCTCTTCACGGCGTTCCTTCTTGAACCACTGTTTGATCTTAGCCCGTGCGTGTGAAGATTTCGCAATTTTCAACCAGTCTTGGCTTGGACCGTAAGAATGCTTGGAAGTTAAGATTTCGATAATATCGCCCGTTTTGAGATGATAGTCGAGCGGAACAATTCGGCCATTTACTTTGGCACCAATGGTTCGATTCCCCACCTCGGTATGAATGCGGTAGGCAAAGTCTAGCGGTACGGAGCCGCTTGGCAATTCAATGACTTCCCCTTTTGGCGTAAATACAAACACCAGATCGGAGAAGAAATCCATTTTGAGCGATTCCACAAATTCGGAAGCATCTTGTGCTTCATTTTGAAGTTCAAGAATTTCCCGGAAAAAGGTGATTTTATCTTCAAACTGAGGCCCTGCCGCAGTTCCTTCTTTATAAGCCCAGTGTGCCGCGATACCAAATTCGGCTGTACGGTGCATATCCCAGGTACGAATCTGTACCTCAGTTGGCTCCCCGTTAGGTCCCACCACGGTTGTGTGCAAGGACTGATACATATTGGCTTTTGGCATGGCTATATAATCCTTGAATCGTCCAGGCATGGGCTTCCATAATGTGTGGATAATGCCGAGCGTAGCATAACAATCCTTGATATTATCCACAATAATACGAATCGCAAGCAGGTCATAAATCTCGTTAAACTGCTTGTTCTTGGTTGTCATTTTTTTGAACACACTGTAGATATGCTTCGGTCGTCCAGACAGGTCTGCCTGAATGCCCATCTCTTCGAGCTTACTTGTAATGCCGTCCATTACGGTGTCGATGTACTGCTCTCGCTCTGCACGTTTCTTGTGCATCAGATTTGCAATACGGTAGTATTGTTGCGGATTCAAATAACGGAGGGCGATGTCCTCCATTTCCCATTTGATCGCAGAGATCCCCAAACGGTTTGCAATCGGACAGAAAATCTCCAGCGTCTCATACGAGATTCGACGCTGGCTTTCTTCCGACTGAAATTTGAGGGTCCGCATATTATGCAGACGGTCAGCCAATTTAATCACGATGACACGGATGTCCTGCGCCATGGCGATGAACATTTTGCGGTAGTTCTCGTTCTGCTGTTCTTCCTTGGAGCGGAACTGGATGCGTTCCAGCTTCGTCAAGCCGTCAACAAGCATGGCACACGTATTGCCGAAATGAGTGCGGATCTCTTCAAGTGACACCGTAGTGTCCTCTACTACATCATGAAGAAGTGCTGCAATAATGGAGATGGTGTCCATCTGCATATTCACAACAATGTCGGCAACCGCAAGCGGATGCAGAATATACGGTTCTCCCGATTTTCGCGTCTGTCCGTGGTGAGCCTGATCAGCAAATTCGTAAGCTTCTCGTATGCGCACCAGATCGGGTTCTTTGATATACGCCCCGGCCTTCTCGAGTAATTGCTCTATGCCCATTCTGATCTGTTCCGTGTCCTTTCTATACAAAATGGAACCCGTGACAATATATCAACACAGGTTCCCCGTAAAAGTAATTTCCTATAATTATGACGCCTTGCCCGTTTCCCGTCAACTGCTGACGAATAAGAGCGTTTATCCAATTTTTTTAAACGTTCAGTTGTTATGCATTATTACCGATAATTGCTGAAATAGAAGGAGAATCTGAGAAAATAAGTGATTTACAGTCCAATCCTGAAAATTGTTATTGCTAATTTGAAAGAAACTCTGTAATCTATTGAAAGTTTGTGTATCGGAAAAGGAGATGAGATTCGTTGCAACGCGAAATTCAAGTTAATCAGAAGATGCCTTTTGGCCCAGGCGCATTATTGAGTTTGCAACATTTGTTCGCTATGTTTGGCAGTACAGTACTGGTACCTAACCTCTTTGGAGTGGACCCTAGCATGATTCTGTTGATGAACGGAATTGGTACGCTACTGTACATCCTGATGTGCAAAGGGAAAATCCCCGCATATCTCGGATCAAGCTTTGCTTTTATTGCACCGGTTATGGCTGTTTTGAAAGGCCATCCAGAGAATGGATACTCCATGGCTCTCGCGGCTTTTATCGTAACAGGTGTCGTGTTCTGCCTCGTAGCACTCATTATTAAATATGCCGGCACAGGCTGGATTAATGTTGTATTTCCGCCAGCAGTGATGGGCGCGATCGTTGCCCTGATTGGTCTGGAGCTTGTACCTGTCGCCGCCGGAATGGCGGGTCTGATTAATTCTGATCCTGTGAACAACCCCGGTTGGGTTCCTCAAGCCAAACCTATTATTTTATCTATGGTCACGTTAGGAATAACCGTCATTGGTGCTGTAACCTTCCGCGGCTTTCCTAAAATTATTCATATTTTGATCGGTATTGTATCCGGTTATGTCCTTGGTTATTCCATGGGACTTGTTAATACGGGCAAAATTTCTGATGCTAATTTCATTTCTCTTCCAACTGTAACTACACCTACATTTGACTGGTCAGTAATCCTTACAATTTTACCAGTTGCTCTTGTTGTAATTGTAGAACATATCGGGCATTTACTCGTCACGAGCAGCATTGTGGGCAAAGATTTGTCCAAAGACCCTGGACTGCATCGTTCCTTGCTCGGTAATGGCGTGTCTACCATTCTGTCCGGTTTCGTGGGTTCCACACCGAATACAACGTATGGCGAAAATATCGGTGTTATGGCTCTGACTCGTGTCTACTCCATTTACGTTATCGGTGGTGCAGCTGTCATTGCCATCCTGCTCTCCTTCTCAGGCACGTTCTCAGCGCTTGTTGCGAACATTCCAGTACCGGTTATGGGCGGTGTATCCCTGCTTCTGTTCGGAGTCATTGCGGCTTCTGGTCTACGCATCTTGGTTGAACAAAAAGTCGATTTTGCCAAACCGACAAATCTGCTCCTAACTACACTCGTATTGGTTATTGGACTTAGCGGTACGGAAATCTCTTTCTATGGAGTACACCTGAAAGGCATGGCGCTGGCTACGATTGCCGGAATGGTTCTTAGTCTGTTGTTTAAATTGTTCGAGGTACTTGGTTTATTGAACGAAGACAGTAAGAAACAGCCAATCATCGAAAAAACACCTGATTAAGTATTACAATGAACAAAATGTAAGATTCGCGTGTGCTTATCTCAACATAGATAGCGTATTTCATCACGTATCTCATCTTCAAAAAAAGAAATTCAAAAAGCCTGCCCTCCCAACGTAAGACGTTGGAGAAGCAGGCTTTTTGCCGATCATTAATGCTGTATATTATTTCCCGGGAAACTTGGGAAGTAAACTTTCATGACTCACAGCAACTCATTAGATGGATTTACGTATTAGTAGTTCATCAACGTAAACACATTCATATTCTCAGGCAATTTACCGCGGCCATTCAAGTCTGTCAATTCAATTAGGAATGCAGCACCTACCACGTTACCGCCCAATTGTTCAATCAGATTAATGGAAGTTGCAATGGTTCCACCCGTTGCGAGCAGATCATCTG
The DNA here is from genome assembly GCF_050435065.1 of Paenibacillus sp. 4624. Taxonomy (NCBI): domain Bacteria; kingdom Bacillati; phylum Bacillota; class Bacilli; order Caryophanales; family Paenibacillaceae; genus Paenibacillus; species Paenibacillus sp. 4624. The sequence continues at coordinate 19,265 of NZ_JBNDJR010000001.1, read as the reverse complement.
CAATCAGGACATTTTGGCCTTTCTCGATTGCATCTGTATGCATTGCAAGTGTATCCTTGCCATATTCGAGATCATACCCTGCTTCGATCGTCGCTCCAGGCAATTTTCCGCTTTTGCGAATTGGAGCAAAACCAACGCCAAGAGCGTATGCCAGTGGGGCGCCCACAACGAAACCGCGTGCTTCAGGTCCAGCAATGACATCAATTTTCAGTTCAGATACCATCTGTTTCAGTTCATTGATCGCATTGCGGTACATTTCTCCATCTTTCAACAATGTTGTAATGTCCTTGAAGCTGATTCCCGGTTGTGGAAAGTCAGGAATGACACGAATATACTCTTTAAAATCCAAAATAATCTCCTCCTAAAATAAATACACAAACTTCCATCTAAGATACGCCCTTCATCCGGGATACCATCCATTGTGTCAACTGAGGTGTAGATGCATCCAGCATCACCCGTTCTGTCTCAGCCATAATTTCCAGCGCCTGATAATGACCTGCTGAAGTTAAATCACGTTTTGGCGGGTTGGCCGCAACTATGATTTTACCGTCCTTCCGAGTAATGAAGGCCAGCTCTTCAAAAACATCAAGCATCATCGTGATCATACGCGTAGAACAACCACACTGACGACTGAGCACAGGAATTATCTCTTGTTCCTCCACAGGTTCCGCTTTCCATTGGAACACCAGCATATAAAACCGTTTGAACAGTTCTCTGGAGGGCATCTGAAGTCGGTCTCGACGGTTGCCTGATCCATGCAGAAGGATGATATTCTCGGCTCCGCTGAACAAAGCCAGCATTGCATCAAGTTGTTCCGGAGTTTCCGGCGTATCAAACACAAATAACGTCCGGACTTCTTCCTGCCCATACTGCTCTGCGGCAGCATTACACGGAAATAACCCGACCTTTCTATCATATACCCAAAGGCACGGTTCATACAATGAATTTCCCTCAGAAACATTGGTTTCTTTTCGAACAATGGCCCCGATCGCCCCCGCTTTATATCGCAGGTGTACGTCAAGCGCACTCAGGAAGTGCTTCATTGCGGTCAGCGGCTCAGCATGTCCGCGCATATCAAACACTTGTGCCCCAGGAACGTGGATGTCCTGAAGCATCATCTGTGGCTTTCTCATGCCATTCCATTCATTGATCGACAGTTCCCCCATCACATCGATAACAGAACCGGGGGAGAGAAATTCAGCCAGTGCTCCCTTGCCAAAAGCAACAGTTTCCAACTGCTGACCGTCTTGTTCAAGAACCAGCTTCAAATGGCGCTTTTCCCGCCCCATCGTCCTGGTTTCCTTGACAGTTACCTTTCTCAATACAAAACGTGGTGATGGATTGCTCATGCCAAAAGGCTGTAATCGGTCAATCTCCTCGATCACCTTGAGTGGCACATCACTAATTCTGCATTCATCATCAGCCAGGCGCTGAGGTACAAAATCTTCTTCTGTTAGTACCGTCGCGGCATATTCATTTAAACCCGCCTCAAGCTCTTCCAATTGATCACGATGCAGCGTCATTCCTGCAGCTGCAGGATGTCCACCATAATGATCCATACTATTTTTGTTCACTGTAAGTGCCTCATAAATATCCAGACCTTCAATGGAACGTGCAGATCCTTTACAGACGCCACTCTCGGGATCGATTCCCAGAATCAGTGTTGGGCGATAGTATCGCTCCAGCAGCTTGGAAGCCACAATGCCGACTACACCAACATTCCACCCTTCACCTGCCAGTACAATAACATCCGGCACAGTTCCGGAACGTTGCTCAATTTTCTGTTCCAGTTGTGCCGTCGCTTCCTGTAGAATACCCTCCACGACTTGTTGCCGCTCTCGATTCAGTAGATCCAGCTGTCCCGCAAGGGCATGGGCTTCATCCAAATCTTCCGTCGTGAGCAGTGATACCGCTCTTCCGGCATGATCTAATCGGCCGCTAGCATTAATACGTGGAGCCATGGCAAAAGCAATATTAATGGATGTCACCTGGCTTTGATCCACACCACTAATCTCAAGTAAGGCACTAACTCCAGGAAGTTTGGAACCTCTCATGGATTCGATCCCGTAACTGACAATCACCCGATTCTCACCTTCAAGCGGCATCAAATCAGCTACCGTTCCAATCGCGGCAATCTCCATCCATTCACCCGGCACCTCACCAATCAATGCCTGAGCTACCTTCAACGCTACACCTGCCCCGGCTAGGCCCTTGAACGGATATGGGCACCCCGGTAGTTTCGGATTAATCAGTGCGTAAGCATCTGGCAAAACCTCAGGGGGTTCGTGATGATCCGTCACAATCACTTCTATCCCCAGTGTTGCAGCATATGCAATCTGTTCTACAGCGCTGATTCCCGTATCGACAGTAATAATTAATGTAACCCCTTGCTGTTGAGCCCAGTCCAAAGCATGATTATGAAGACCGTAACCTTCATTCGAGCGATGAGGAATATAGATATCATATGAGGCTCCCAAATGACGCATCAGATGGATCATGAGCGATGTACTGGATACTCCATCGGCATCATAATCTCCATAAATTAAAATATGTTCTTCTCGCTCCAATGCAAGCTTGATTCGAGGAATAGCCTCACTCATGCCTAGCAGCAGATAAGGATCATGCATCTGATTCAAGTCAGGATGTAAAAAACGTTCTGCTCCCTCTTCATTGTGCACACCTCGGCTGACAAGCAAACGTCCTACTAGAGGGGAAACGGAAAGCGCCTGCGATAGTGCCGCAGCCGCCTCCAGATTGATATGTGGTGTATTCCACCGATATTGCGAATATAGCAACGCTAACGCTCCTTTCCTGATCTACGAGATCCCAGCGCCATCACTGAATTAATGTCGCTTCATGATCGGGCAGTTCATGATTGGATTTATAAGGATATCCAGGATCATATGGTATAGCCTGGATCTGAACTTCTTTTACATGACTGAAACGTGTTAACAACAATGTCTTGGCTCGGTTTGCAATTTCCTGCGCCTCCAATATGGAGATTCTGGGATTCACACTAACAACCAACTCAATGGTAACATCATGTTCCTGCTCCCGTGCAACCAAATGTTCAATTGTGATAATACCGTATACCCGTTGTACTGTTTCCTTGTAGTCCGCAGCATCCTCTTGCTCAAGTTCTTGAATAAGTGAACCATAGACCGTGTCTACAATCATCCGATATCCTTTATACAAAATGAAACCGGAAGCAATAAGAGCTGCGGTTGGATCAAGATAAAGCAGCAGACTCAAGCCCGTTTCTTCCCCTGCCATCGCACCGATGATACCTATTAATACCGCTAGTGAACAATATAATGCACGTCTATGTTGCAAGGCATACGACATAGCCTGGGACTGATTTCGTTTACGGAAATATCGGTATTGAAATTGAAATATAGCTTCTTTCACAGCTAGCGCAGCAACAGCTACCAAAAGGACAGACTTTCCAGGCGCTTCCAGTTCACCACTGGATAGACTGCTTAATGCGGAAATAGCCAGCTGTAGGCCTCCCATCAAAATAAGCACCGCTAAAAGAACAGTCATGCCCGGTTTTGCAGCCCTTGCATGTTCTCTTAGGCGTTCCTTTTGCATCTTGCCTTCGGATTGTACAGATCTTGAGGGGAAAAGAGCAACCAGGGAAGAGGCGGCTTCGGAGGCAGAATACAAGCCATCAGCCAGTAATGATTTACTATTCGCCATGTATCCTACTCCTGTTTTGATGACCGCAAGTGCCATGTTTCCGACGATCCCGCTCCATGTTGCCGCTTGTGCGGACCGACCAGCTTCTCTTGTCATGTTGATTCCCCCTTAATTCTGTACTTAACGTTGCAAAACCGCGCCTGGCAGACGCGGCTTTACATTCCGATGTTTAGTTAGAAGCTTTTGCCGCTGCTTTAGGTTTGCTAATTTGTTTACCTTTAAGCACCAACCAGAGTGGAGCAGCAATGAAGATTGAAGAATAAGCGCCGAACAACGTTCCGATTACCATAGCAAGAGAGAACATACGAATGGACTCTCCACCAAAGATGAACAAACAGATTGAAGCAGCAAATACCGTAAACGTTGTGTTCAAGGAACGGGTCATCGTTTGAGCCAAACTATGATTCACAACCTCACGTAAATCGGCTTTCGTTGTCTTTTTGGCAAAACGCAGATTTTCCCGAATCCGGTCAAAGATAACGATGGTATCGTTGATCGAGAAACCGACAATCGTCAGCACTGCTGTAATAAAGGTCAAATCCACTTCCAATCGGAAGATGGAGAATATACTGATAACGACAAATGCATCATGGAAGAGTGCAATAACAGCTGCCAGACCAAATCGCCATTCGAACCGGATGGCCACGTAGATCATAATCCCGATACTCGCAATGAGAACGGCATAGATCGCGTTGCGCTCCAGTTCCTTCGCCATCTCCGGATCAACGGTGTTGACCTCATAAGAAGCTGTGGAATCCAGCTTGCTAAATTCCTGCTTGAATTTACTCTCCATATTTTCATCCAGTACATTGGAAAAACGAACATTGACCCGATCTGCACCAGGCGTGATGTGTACATCACCTTCATTGACACCCATGTCCTTGATGATTGGATTAATTTGCTCTGTAGTAATCGCTTTGGATACCGTAATATCTACGTTGGAACCTGATTTAAAATCAACTGCGTAATTAAGCCCCAATCCGAGAATACTGACAATCCCCGCCACGGTCAAAATAATCGAAAAGATATAGGCAATCTTACTGCCTTTTACGTAATCATAATTCCAATTAAAGCGCACGAATTTCACTCTCCTTCACTCCGAAATACTTAGGCTTCTTGACTACGTTACCCCGTACAAGCAGGACTAACAGGAAGCGGGAGAAGAAAATATTCGTGATGATACTGGTCACAATATCGAAAATCAGTACGAGTGCGAAACCTTTAACTGCACCAGTACCCAAGAAGAACATTACAGCTGCCGCAATAATGGTTGTGATATTGGAGTCAATAATCGTACGGAAGGAATGTTTACCTCCAGCCTTAACGGATGACAAGATAGACTTGCCGCTGCGCATCTCTTCCTTAATCCGTTCGTACGTAATGATGTTTGCATCAACCGCCATACCTATACCCAGAATGAAGGCCGCAATACCCGGAAGGGTAAGCACGAATTCCCCCAGATAGAAAATGGCAAGTACTAACCACGTATGGGTGATCAGTGCAAAACTCGCGATGATACCTGGAATGCGATACAGTCCAATCATGAAGATCAGAATGATGATCGAGCCAATAAAACCGGCTTTAATCGTCTGATCCAGAGACAATTTACCAAGAGTTGCGCCTACGCTTTGGGAGTATTTCTCCGTAAGTTTCAGCGGCAGGGCACCCAGGTTAATCGTATCACGAAGCTGATTCGCTTCTTCGCGTGTGTAGGAACCTGAGATTTGAGCAGACCCATCAGTCAATTGTTGTCTAACTTCTGGTGCTGAAAGCAATTGATCATCCAGATAGATTGCAAGAGGTTGATTGATCAAACGTTTTGTGATTTCAGAAAATTTGGCTTTGTCTTTTACTTTAATGTCGATCATAGGCTCATTCAATTGAGTGAAAACAACCTTGGCCGCATTTTCGACAAACTCATTACCGCGAAGCTCGATTTTGGAGTACTCGCCTTCTTTGTCGTTCGGAGCTTTACTCCGGAAGGTCAGAACAGCGGGTTCTTTCATTTTGGCTCTAACCTCGGCCTCATCCGTAACTCCTGCCAGTTTCAATCGAATCCGGTTGGTTCCTTCCGTAGTTACTTCCGGCTCACTTGTTCCGAGCGCATTCGCACGGCTTTCGAGGCTTTTGGCTGTCTGTACCAAGGATGCTTTGCTGAGTTGTTGCCCTGCTTCGAGCGGCTCTGCTTCATATAAGATCTCGTAGCCTCCTTTTAAATCAAGGCCCAAGCGTATATTTTTGAGCAGCTCCGGGCTTGTACCCACCATAACCCCTGTGGTGACAAGCACGACCAGAATGAAACTGATAATTCTTTTCATGCCGTTCCTAGATCCCCTTTCGTTCTCAATATTCCTATTATAGCGATGCCGTAAAAAGCAGTCAATTTTCAACAAAAAAGATCCCTTTCGTCTAGAAAGAGGATCCCCGGTATGCAGACACCGTCATAAAGTTCATAAAGCTTGTTGCTTTCAGTGACAATATGTCATTCACCAGTTGGTGAAGCGGTGGAATACCCTGTTTTTCGTATTTGTGACTGACACAATTCCAGACATCTTTGCTGGTGACATATTCGTAACCGACAAGCCTTAATTCCTCCGCCTTACTTCGACAGAGCATCTCTATTGACTGTTCCAACTCCACATCATTCATTTCTTCCAACGGGGAGCCTCCCTTCATACATCCGAGCCTTTATGCGGCACCAATACTACATCATTCGACCTCACCCTTTCATATTCCTTCTTCTTGTTTATGGTTCTTTTTGTTAATCGTGTCCGAGTTGTCATGAGATGATGAAAGACCGGCATAGGATGAAATACAACGGCTTTGTCCCAATTATGAGGATAACCTGTACCTTCAACCGGGAAAGAGGGGTAGTTTTGAAGAAACAGACATTTATTCAGGGGGCCATGATCCTGCTTGCAGCAGGCATTATCAACCGGATTCTCGGCTTCATTCCACGGATCGCACTGCCACGAGTAATCGGTGCAGAGGGTGTAGGGATCTATCAACTGAGCTATCCCTTTTTCATCGTGCTGGTGACACTGATTACCGGAGGCATTCCTTTAGCTGTGGCCAAGCTAGTCGCCGAAGCCGAGACGGGTGCTAACCGTTACTCGCCCCAACGTATTTTGCAGATCAGCCTTAGCTTCACACTCACTCTCGGTGTTATTTTTATGTTTTTATGCATCCTGTTTGCCCCTTGGATCACCCAATATGTACTCACAGATGAGCGAGTATATCATACGTTTGTCAGCATGAGCCCTATGATTGCTATCATTGCAGTTTCAGCAGTGTACAGGGGATATTTCCAAGGTATGCAAAATATGATGCCAACCGCGATCTCATCCATTACTGAAACGATCATCCGTATCATTTTTGTGATCTGGTTTGCATGGCTGTTGCTACCTAAAGGGATTGAACATGCCGCCGCTGGGGCCATGCTCGGTGCCATGGTTGGAGAACTGGGCGGAATGCTGGTGCTCCTGTGGAATTATGCAAAGTTTAAAAGAGAATTGCCCCTTTCTCGTCGTAGAAAACAGGCTCGCCCTCCTTCATCGGAGTCTGTGAAAGATGTCTTTTTAAACTTGCAAGAGAAAGAGGAGTTCTCTGCAGCAGCTCCCCCTTCTCAGAGAGGATTAATCCGCCGATTGCTGGCTATATCTGTTCCTGTTACGGCTGGTCGCCTTGTCGGTTCTCTCTCTTATCTCGCTGAAACGATCGTGACAGCCCAGAGCCTCGCCATTGCCGGTATTGCTAAAGGACTAGCCACGGCTCAATATGGTGCATTACAAGGAATGGTAATCCCTCTGTTGCTACTTCCGGGAGCACTGACTTCTTCTCTCGCAACATCACTCGTACCCTCCCTGTCAGAAGCTTCAGCCAATGGTGATCGTGCGCTGATTCACAAAAGAATGCATCAGGCTCTGCGGCTAGCTCTAGTCACTGGTGCACCTTTCTCTGTCTTTATGTATGTGCTTGCCGAACCGATGTGTCTGCTGCTTTATGATGATGCATCGATTGGAAGCATGCTAAAGCTGATGGCTCCTTTTGCCTTGTTTATTTATATTCAAGCTCCACTACAGGCTGCGCTGCAGGCGCTCGACCGTCCGGGTAAAGCATTGCTGAATACGTTTATAGGGGCCGTCATCAAAATTTCGTTAATTCTAATGCTGGCCTCGCGACCTGAGTATGGAATCTTCGGTGCCGTTATTGCCATCTGTATTAATTCGATGGTTGTAACCTTGCTACACGCGGGCAGTGTTCGCCAGTTATTAAACTTTCGCTTCAAGCTGATGGATTGGGTCAAAACTGGAGCTGGCATGTTCATCATGGGTGCTGCAACCTTACTCGTCTATGAGCATACCGCGGCGCTGTTTCCGTTTTGGCTTCGCATGATCCTTGCACCCTCCATCGGTTTGCTTGTTTACTTGATGGTCATGGGTTTAACCAAAATGATAGACTTTCATGATCTATCACGCGCTCCCCTCATTGGCTCATGGTTCAAAGGTCGCTCTGAAAAAAAATAGTTTTATTTTTTGTCTTCACGAGCACTTATATATAACTTGCCATTATGATCAATTGAGCATATAAACACATCTTTAAAATCGTTAATGCCTTTTTGCTGAATTTGATTTTTCAGCCAGAAACGTGTTTTCTCGATCATTTCCAAATTCTCATCCTGTACTTTCCCATCCATAATTAAGGGCACGGGTAAACCCTCGTATTTGATGTTAGGGAAACCTTTCAGTTTAACATTTTCTTTTTGTTGTGTAGATGAATTGGAAGAACCGGAACCGGAACCGGAGCCTTCAGAGCTCTGATCTTTCGGAAACACAGTCAGTTTCCCCGTTGTTTCCAGGAGCGCAAAATCTACATCACCGATGCTGTCAATATTTTGTTCCCGAAGTTGCAGTAACAGATCATCCAGATTGTAACGTTGCTTGCGCATTTCATCCCGATGAAGCTTGCCTTTGGAGATTAAAACCGTAGGTTTTCCATCGATCATCAGACGAAGCTTGCGGCTTTTCAAACCGACATAAGCCATCCCAATTTGCATAACAATGACTGTTAGCATCGGAGCAATACCATGAGATAGCGGTTTTTTGATATCCTCAATCACAAAAGCAGCCATCTCGGCAAGCATGATCGACACGACCAGATCAAACATAGATAACTTGCCGATCTCACGTTTACCCATAACACGAATAGCGCAATACACCAGGAAATACATGAGTATGGTTCGATATATGTGAGGGCCAAAATCAGTGAAATTCATAACAGGAACCTCCTTCGAATTTCAGCATTGTACAGAGATCTGAAGTGCAATCCCTATTTTGACCTGAACCTCACATGCTCATGCAGAAATAATCCGTTCATTTAATGGAAATCAGTTCATAAGTCAGAAGGCTTGACCATACACTGTAATAATTTCAAACTTGTACAAGGGGGTTGCTTTATGCAATTGATTCGCCGCTTGTTCTCAATTCGGATGTCCAATCCGATTCTGTCTGGCCTCTGTCATGCTTTTGTCTGGATGTTTATCGGAGCATTAATTCTTTCTTTCTTCCTGTGGATGAGCGGCATGCGAGAACAGGATCTTTCCACCTATACCTATGTTGTACATGGTTTGTCATTGCTCATCGGTGGTTTCATTGCGGGGAAACGTTCAGGTGAGAAAGGATGGTATTATGGTGGCTTCACAGGGATCGTTTATGGGCTTCTCGTGTTGCTCATCGGTTTTTTGGCACTGGACGCTTCGTTTAACTGGAAAGACAGCTTGCAGCTACTCAGCGCGTTCCTCATATCGGCTCTTGGCGGCATCTTTGGAGTCAACACACAACGTTCATAATCAATTCACGAAAAAAAGAGAACCGGATCTACTTCAGATCCGATTCTCTGTTCGGGAATATGCCGGTGCATATTCTCATCATGTATACCATTATTCAGCCGTTTCACGACTTACAGCGCTGCTAATCGCATTACGGTCAAACGTAAGCTTGGTAACGTCGTTTACACGCAATACCACCACGTCGTCTGTAATTTCAGCAATCGTACCGTGAAGACCACCGATCGTTACAATTTTATCGCCTTTTTTTAACTGGCTCAACATCGCATTACGCTGTTTTTGCTTTTTGTTCTGTGGGCGAATCATCAGGAAGTAGAAAATCGCGACCATCAATACCAATGGTACGATCAACGAAAAAATTCCACCACCAGGATTTGCAGCTTGAGCAGTCATTGCTTGAAACATCAAAATTCCCCCTTATCGACTATACGTACAGTTACTGCTTGTCACATCGGTTCCGCAAAAACCTCAATCAGAAACCTTTGTCATTGTCATGCAGACCATATTGATCGAAAAATTCATCCCGGAAATCAAGCAAACGATCTTCCATTATGGCTTTGCGCACATTGCGCATCAAGTTCTGTAGGAAATGAAGATTATGGATCGTTGTGAGACGCAAGCCAAACGTTTCATCTGCTTTGATCAGATGGCGCAAGTACGCTCTGGAATAGTTGCGGCAAGTGTAGCAATCACATTCCGGGTCAAGAGGCCCAAAATCGGTTGCAAACTTGGCATTGCGAACGACCAGACGTCCCTGACTTGTCATCGTTGTTCCGTTACGGGCAATTCGGGTCGGCAACACGCAGTCAAACATGTCCACTCCACGAATCGATCCCTCAATCAATGCATCGGGTGAACCTACCCCCATCAAATAACGTGGTTTATTGGAAGGTAGCAAAGGCACCGTGTAATCCAATACACCATACATCAAATGTTTCGGTTCTCCAACACTCAGTCCACCAATAGCATACCCCGGGAAATCCATGGAAGTCAAATCAGCCGCGCTTTGACGACGGAGATCCTCGTGCATGCCTCCCTGTACGATGGCAAACAATCCTTGATCATGCGGACGAGCATGACTTTCAATACAACGCTCCGCCCAGCGAGTTGTTCTTTCGAGTGATTTTTTGACGTATTCATATTCAGCTGGATATGGAGGACATTCATCAAATGCCATCATAATATCTGATCCCAGAGCGTTCTGAATTTCCATAGCCACTTCCGGGGAAAGGAACTTTTTATCACCATTCAGATGGGAGCGGAAATGAACGCCCTCTTCGGTAATTTTACGCATCTCACTGAGGGAGAACACCTGAAAACCACCGCTATCTGTCAAAATAGGACGATCCCAGTTCATGAATTTATGCAAACCGCCAGCTTGACGGATAATTTCATGACCCGGTCTCAGGAACAAATGATACGTATTACTCAGAATAATCTGAGCATCCATTTCCTTCAGTTCTTCGGGACTCATCGTTTTTACCGTTGCTTGTGTGCCAACCGGCATGAACGTTGGCGTCTCAATAACACCATGAGGTGTATGCACACGTCCCAGACGCGCACCAGATTGTTTACACGTTTTGATATGTTCGTACGTAATTGCTGCCATTGGTTATAATCATCCTCTAAAAGTTAATCGGTTTATTAATAAATCAACATCGCATCGCCAAAGCTAAAGAAACGGTATTTCTCCTTGATGGCTTCCTCATAGGCATGCATAATATGCTCTCGACCCGCAAGTGCACTAACAAGCATCACCAGTGTTGATTTGGGTAAATGAAAATTCGTCAGCATTCCGTCAATCACCTTGAAGGAGTACCCGGGATAGATGAAAATGCTCGTCCAGCCGCTGCTTTCCTGCAACATACCATCTTCAAATTTACTTCCCACCGTCTCCAGCGTTCTGCAGCTGGTCGTGCCCACTGCAAAAACCTTATTACCACGCTCTTTTGTCTGATTAATAAGTTCAGCCGTTTCCTGTGATAAAGAATAATACTCCTCGTGCATAACATGATCCTCAACCACGTCAACAGACATCGGTCTAAACGTACCAAGCCCAACATGTAGGGTAATAAATCCAATATTCACACCTTTATCGCGAATCTGATCCAGCAGCTCATCAGTAAAGTGTAAACCTGCTGTCGGTGCAGCTGCAGAGCCTTCATGTTTGGCATATACCGTCTGGTAACGCTCTCGATCGTCCAGCGTTTCCTTGATATAGGGTGGTAGCGGCATTTCACCAAGGCGATCTAAAATCTCCTGGAAAATACCGTTGTACTCAAACGTTAATGTACGTGCACCCATTTCGCCTACTTCATTAATGACAGCCTTTAATTCATCACTAAACACAATAACAGAGCCAGCTCTCAGCTTTTTACCCGGCTTGACGAGTGCCTCCCATTGATCACCTTCGACATTTTTAAGCAACAGCACCTCGGCTTTTGCCCCCGTGTCCTCTTTAGTACCAAACAAGCGGGCAGGCAATACACGTGTGTCATTCAGAATCAGTGTATCTCCTGGCTCCAGTACATCGATAATATGAGGAAAATGGTGATGGGTAACCTCCCCTGTCTCTTTGTTCAACGTAAGCAAACGAGAAGCGGTACGATCCAGCAACGGTGTCTGAGCGATCAATTCCTCTGGTAACTCAAAATCATATAAGTTCACATTCATGTTCTATTCATTCCTTAATGCTTTGATATTCGTTTCGTTTCTTAACATCATAGTCTTCTATTCCTTAACAATAGTCGCGTTTTGATAATAGTGTTTCAATATCGCCTGGTAATCATACCCTTCGTCAGCCATACCCTTGGCGCCCCATTGAGATAAGCCAAGTCCGTGTCCATTCCCTTGACCAATAAACATAAAGGTCTGACCTTGTGTCACGGCTCTCGCTTGACCATCTGCACTCATCACAACAAGTGCATTGCTGGATGAGGTGCTCGTGCCTGAAGCAGACAATACTGAAGCGCCCTGTGATCCGGTTTTGCTGACTTTTTGACCGTCAGCGCCTAATACAGTATAACTTCCGGTCCCTGCAATATCAAATAAAGTGCTTGGTAATCCGCCGAGTGCAGAGCGGTAAGTATCGGCATATTTAACAGTCAACGGTTGCCCGTTGGCCGTAACTTCCAGTGCTCGTCCGGAAGGCCCTCGCTTGGTCACTTCCAACGTTGATATGGAAGCTGGAGCGGCTACAGTTGTCTTACCTTGCAATGTCTTGACCAGTTGTGCTGAAGTAAACGGCCCTCTCACCCATGCATAATCATTGGATTGAGCCACTTTTGCCAATACAACAACCTCCGTTCCAGGATTGATTTTGGCAACTGGCTCAACATTGGATTGAACGAGCGGGATCGGTCTTATGTTTGTATTTTGAGCCGTTACGGTTGCTTTGGAGAGTCCAGCATCCGTCTTCGTTGTTAATTCTTTTACATTGTCCTCACGAATATATCCGCTCACACCTGAACTCATCAGCACATGATACCATGTATGCAGTCCAGCCTGCGCAGACAGATCGCCGCGACTATCCACATTGGTAAATACGGCTGCCCCACCGTTCCACACTTCAGAAGGATGAGCAGTTTGCCCTCCTGCATTAGATGAAAATACAGCTTCTACAATTTTGCCTTCGCTTTTGAGCACTTCCCCAGCCGTTGCATCCACCGCACTCGTTACTTTGTCGTTCTCAGAGTTCATTCCGTTGTATGCCTGACTCAGTGTGGTATCCACAACATTGGCGATCTTGAAACGCTCGCCCTGTTGAAGCGCATAGGAACGGGCAGCCACCGCCTGCACTTTAAGTGCTTCAGTTGGCCAAGAAGAATACACTTCTGCGCCAACAACCGAGTACAAGTACTGTTCTAGTGGCACAACGTTAACTAAAGCTAGATCCCCATTAACGATGCTGATCTCCATATCTCCGCGATATGTACGCTGGGAGCGCTCTACAACTTTTATACCGTTGCCACTTCCTTGTACCATTACCTTGGAGTCATTGCCTGCAATCGTGTAATGTGGAGCTGTTTTAAGGGCATCCATACTTAATCCTGCGTCCTGACGGATAATCAAACCTGGACTGTTACCTACAGGAAAGAGGCTAATGCCAGATACACTGGATTCAACACGTTGCTTCAAGGTGGATAACTCGGCCGCAGATGTCGCTTCACCAACCCATACCGTATAGGGCTGATTGCTTCCATCTAATTGCAATACAGGATAAGCTGTAAATCCTGCTGCAAGCAAACTTGACTGTGCTGCTTCTGCTTCCTGAAGAGAAGCATAATTCCCAGAAGACAGACGTTCGCTACCGGTTACAACGGGTTTCTGTCCCGCTAATTGAGTCCCTGCTGTCTTTTGAACCCGTGCAACGGCTTGTCCTGCAAGTGCTGCTGAACCGTAGTTACCGGTGTATAGCTGATACAGTGTTTTGCCATTAAACGTCACCACATACAGTAAAGGTTTATCAGCCGTAGCCTGAAGCAATTTTGCTGCCGCTGCGGCTGTTTTGAAATCAACAGTCTCTAATACTTTTACGCGGAATCCATCTGCACTAAAACGTGTTTGCCCCGATGGAAGAGTCACATTGGTATCCCCACTAGCCTGAATACTCCATGAACCTGTTGATTCAAGTGTAATTAGAGGTGTCGTTGATTTATATGTGCTCCCTAAATTCGCAAACATAGCTACTCGGATCAATTGTGCATTATCACCAGCCGCAAAAGCTGGCATTTGCAAGCACCCCACTGTCAACAGAGTAGCCGCCAGTACCTTCAATCGACGACTCCACTTCTTCGTGCGTATTGCTTTTCCCACAATCAGGCTCCTCTCCATACATGTCTTTCACTTTATATCGGTCAGTTTTCACAGAGATTTCAACTTCCTGTTCAATTTCTATGAATTCCGTTTTCTGTTTAAATCCAGGCAATGTCGTGCTCTTCATCTATGCTCTCAAGTTTTTCGCATAGACGACGTGTAAAAGCTAAGTCTTACTTACTGTCTCTTGGCGGAACAGGCAAACCAAGATGATGGTAGGCTAGATCAGTAACTACTCGCCCTCTTGGCGTACGCTGAATCATACCGATCTGTAAAAGATAAGGTTCATACACATCCTCAATCGTTTGAGATTCTTCCCCAATTGTAGCCGCTATCGTATCCAGTCCAACAGGGCCTCCTCGGAAGCTGTTAATCATAGACTTGAGCATCTTGTGGTCGATATCGTCTAACCCACGCGGATCAATCTGCAGGCGTTGCAACGCCTCTTCTGCCAGTGCTTGTGTAATGATGCCATCACCGCGTACTTGTGCAAAATCACGTACTCTTTTTAACAAACGGTTTGCAATCCTCGGTGTCCCTCGTGAACGCAAAGCAATCTCTTCCGCAGCATCCCCAACAATCTCTACACCTAGAATATCAGTGGATCGTGACACGATGTACGCCAGTTCATCAACCGTATAGAACTCCAAACGACTAATCACACCGAAACGGTCCCGAAGCGGAGCTGACAAAAGTCCTGCGCGTGTCGTAGCTCCTATTAACGTAAATGGAGGCAAGTCCAAACGAACGGAACGCGCACTTGGCCCTTTGCCGATCATAATATCCAGAGCAGAATCCTCCATCGCCGGATACATCACCTCTTCAACGGTACGATGAAGTCGATGGATCTCGTCAATGAATAACACATCCCCCTCTTGCAAATTCGTCAGCAGCGCTGCCAGATCACCTGGACGTTCAATTGCAGGGCCTGAAGTGGTTCTTAGGTTTACGCCAAGTTCATTTGCAATAATATTCGCGAGTGTTGTTTTACCTAGACCCGGAGGTCCGTATAACAAGACATGATCCAATGCTTCATTCCGCAATTTAGCAGCTTCAATATATATTTTAAGATTTTCCTTCACCTGATTCTGCCCGATGTATTCATTTAGATATCGGGGACGAAGGCTTAATTCAACGTTCTGATCTTCCATCATCAGGTTAGCGGATATAATCCGTTCATCCATGTTCTTCCCACCCTTTTCTTGCAGGTTGCAACACTAGTACGACTATGAAAAATAAATTAACCCGTAAATAACATTTGCAGTGCCCGCTTCATCAGTACATCCACAGAATCTGCGGTTGTCACATCTTTTTTCAACTTGAGCCATACTTTGTCCAGTTCACTATCCGTATATCCAAGCGCCTTCAGACCTTCACGCGCCTCATCCCATGAGGACCCACTTCCAACCTCTTCGGATGGTGGTGCAAAGAGACCTGTTGCATACACTGCTGTACCGAAACCGTCCAATTTGTCCTTCAGATCCAGAATCATGCGTTGCGCTGTTTTTTTACCGATACCTGGTAATTTCGTCAAGAATGTCAGATTCTCCTGATAGATCGCCGTAACGACGTGATCTGGCGTACCTCCAGCAAGAATGCCTAGTGCCACCTTTGGCCCGATTCCAGATACTTCAATCAATTTGCGGAACAAACGCTGTTCCTCTCTCGTCACAAATCCAAATAACAGCATCGCATCTTCACGCACATGATGATGGGTGTATACGATTATCTCGCCTTCCTGCTTGGCAAACGCATAGGGGTTCGGACAGAACACACGGTAACCTACGCCATGAACATCCAGAACAATATAATCACTTTCGACATGTATGAACTGTCCTCTTAGAAAATCAATCATTTTCGCAATACCTCATTCAACTTGGAATTTAATGTATAAGAATGTGCGTGACAAACGGCAACAGCCAATGCATCTGCAACATCATCGGGTTTAGGCACAACCTGTAGACGAAGGAACATTTTGACCATCTCCTGCACTTGTTTTTTCTCCGCCTTACCGTATCCTACGATTGCCTGTTTGATCTGCATTGGAGTATATTCCGCAATCGGCAAACCTTTCTGAGCAGCTGCAAGAATCATCACCCCTCGAGCCTGGCTGACAGACATCGCTGTTGTTACGTTACGGTTAAAAAAGAGTTTCTCCAGTGCGACTGCATCTGGTTTATACTTATCAATCAGTTGCACCATGCCCTCATATACGTGAAGAAGCCGATCCTCATCTGGTGTATGAGCCTCCGTCTGAATACATCCATATTGTACGGGCACAACCTTGTTCCCGATTTTATCTACAAAGCCAAACCCCACAATCGCAATACCCGGGTCAATTCCCAAAAAACGCAAAACCATCTCTCCCTTACAAAAGCGAACATATGTATCGTTCATTTCATTATAACAAAAGATAGGCCTGGCGGCAGGAAAAACTTTGTCTATGCCAAAGCTTATTGTATTTCGTCTGCATTCTCCAAAGATCTCAGTTTATAGAGCGGGTTGACTTAAAAAACGACAAAAAGGACATCAGCACGATGTCCTTCCCTAGCCATCTCTTCACTTCTCTTCATATCGTTTCTCTTAGGTAACTGTACACTTCTGACTTAGAGGTTATATTCCTTGTTTCATTGGCTATCCGCCATTTCGAAGTAAATGATGTGTTTCATCCACAGCAAAGTCACTAAACGTCGAAATTACACTGTCATACTCATCTTTGTCCTGTATACGAATGCCTTCTTGCAATTGCTCCAGTACCCCTTCAGGCAATGAACTTTCCAGCGTACCTACATCGAGTTGAAAAAAAGTGCGAATAACGTTCTCTTCAGTGGGTTTGCCCTCATACAGATTGAGATGACCTGCAGCATCGATACTGATGTATGCTTCTTGTTTACAAACAGGTGAAAGATCATCCACGCTTTGATTCAGATGTAACGTATCTGAGGAAGTAACCTTTGCTTCCCACTCAGGATGTTGGGCAAGCAACATTTTTAATTGAGGGATATTCATTCTCCCCAGTTGTTCCGTTTCAACACCGCAAATATATTTGGTTTGTAAAACGACACGTATTAATTGGTCCGCACCTGTTTCAAGCTGGTCTACAATCACCTGAATCTCCTGTGGCGATCGTTGATCCTGTTTAACCGAACCCATAACATTCATGGCCTCTCCAAAATCGGTTGTTAGTAAACGCTCAACTGCTGCTGATATAGATAAACCACGGTATGCTAATATCGTAACCGCACATATAGCAGCAACCATCCACAACGTTCGTTTCCATCGCCGCCATCGTCTCTTTAATTGTTTTCGTAAGGTAAACCTGTTCACATAAACCCCTTCAATCACTTTTTTAAACCTATTGTGACCTAATGGATAAACCTTTATGCAAACCCAGCCTTATTAAACAATAGAGTGTCTTGACCAGACAAGTTAAAGTAATCGTCATATCCAAAATCAGAAGTAGAAATCTTTTGAAAAACAAAAAATCACCATCTGATTAGATAGTGATTTTAGAAATCGGGATGACACGATTTGAACATGCGACCCCCTGGTCCCAAACCAGGTGCTCTACCAAGCTGAGCTACATCCCGTTATGTATACCGGCGAGAGGACTCGAACCTCCACGGTTTCCCACTCGATTTTGAGTCGAGCGCGTCTGCCATTCCGCCACGCCGGCAAACTTTGAAAAAATAATGGCGCGCCCTGAGAGATTCGAACTCCCGGCCTTTTGATTCGTAGTCAAACGCTCTATCCAGCTGAGCTAAGGGCGCAAAATATTGGAGCGGAAGACGGGAATCGAACCCGCGACCCTCGCCTTGGCAAGGCGATGCTCTACCGCTGAGCCACTTCCGCATAATAAAATTGTAAAGATGGCGGAACCGACGGGATACTCTCACTTCGTTCGAGACTGCGAAGCGAATGCTCTCGAAGTGTATGCTCCGACGAACCCCAAAACGGATTCTCATCCCTGAAGCTTGTAAAGATGGCGGAACCGACGGGATTCGAACCCGCGATCTCCTGCGTGACAGGCAGGCATGTTAGGCCAACTACACCACGGTTCCAAATCACTTTCAGTGAAGAAAGCTTTAATTGCGGGGGCAGGATTTGAACCTGCGGCCTTCGGGTTATGAGCCCGACGAGCTACCGGGCTGCTCCACCCCGCGTCATTAGGATAAATATATATGGTGGAGGCTGAGGGGATCGAACCCCCGACCCTCTGCTTGTAAGGCAGATGCTCTCCCAGCTGAGCTAAGCCTCCGTAAATATGACCCGTAGGGGATTCGAACCCCTGTTACCTCCGTGAAAGGGAGGTGTCTTAACCCCTTGACCAACGGGCCTTAATGGCTCCCCGAACAGGACTCGAACCTGTGACAACTCGATTAACAGTCGAGTGCTCTACCAACTGAGCTATCAGGGAATAATATGTACTAGCAGTGTAAATGAATTTCACCATACAACGTCCACATGCAGAGCCTGTTTTCTATGTAAGATGAAAGAGTTCGCTTGGCGGCGTCCTACTCTCCCAGGACCCTGCGGTCCAAGTACCATCGGCGCTAGAGGGCTTAACGGTCGTGTTCGGGATGGGTACGTGTGGAACCCCTCCGCCATCGCCACCAAACGCGATTGGTCGAAGCATAGCTTCTTCCATTCATTTGGAACTGAAAACCATACACACATTCTGTGATGTACCGATTTTCACTTCATTCAGAGTGTTGTTCTCTGAAAACTAGATTCGAAACGAAATTCACGCGATTAAAACTTGCTATTGGATAAGCCCTCGACCGATTAGTACTGGTCAGCTCCATGCATTACTGCACTTCCACCCCCAGCCTATCTACCTCGTCGTCTTCAAGGGGTCTTACATACTGGGAAATCTCATCTTGAGGGGGGCTTCACGCTTAGATGC